>CAVZYW010000002.1:0-677757 GCA_963779665.1 uncultured Solirubrobacteraceae bacterium
GCTCGTCACCGCCAGCTCGTGATCGAGCTTCGCGCTGACGCGGATCAGCGCGTGCGCCGCCGTGCGGGGGCCGAGCCTGAACATAACCGTCAGCCGTCCGTGCTTGAGCGCGACCGTCCGTAGCGCCGGAGGCTACGGTTCGGCCTCGCAGCCGGCCGGTGAAGCCCACGCGAACCTTTCCGCTCGCGGCTCCGCTCACATGCACGACCAGCTCGCGTCCGCGCAGTGTCTCCGTGACGTGGATCGTCGGCGTCGTCGCTGTCGCGCTGTGGCCCGTTCCCGAGCCGCCCGAGCTGGACGGCGGGACGACGACGTTGGTGTGCGCAGCATTGGCGGGGCTCGCGTTGCCCGCCGCATTGGTCAGCCACACGGCGATGCTCCAGCTTCCAGGGCCAGGCACCGTCACAGTCGCCGGCCCGGCCGCCGGTGTCGCTGCGGGCGCGCTGCACGAGCCCGAGCCACTCGCCGGACAGACTTGGTAGAGCGCACCCGTGATCGGTGCGAGCTGGCCTGCGGGATCGCTCCAAGTGGCCGTGAATGTCGAGCCGCCCGGCTGCGTCGCGGTGGCCGACAATCCCACCGGGGGCGGCGGCGCGCTGTTCTCCACGGTGATGTTCTGCGAGGCGACGGTCGACTGATTGCCGGCGGCATCGGTTGCGACGAGCGTCAGCGTGTGCGTTCCATCGGAGAGCTGCGTGGTCGGCAGCGCCAAGGTCTGTGCGCCTGTAGACAACGGGCACGGCTGAGCGAAGGTGAAGTTGCACGGTGCCGTGTAGGTCTCCACTGGCCGCCCGTCTGCGGATAGGACGATGCTGGCGACACCGCCTCCGACATCATCGGCCGACACGGTGACGCTTTCGGTGCCCTTATGAAAGCCGCCGGCTTCGCCCGGCCCCCACAGAGCGCCCGACGGCGTGCCGAGAGTCGGAGGTGTCGGATCGGAGAGTGTGACAGTGGCGCCGTACATCGTTGCCCACACGGCATATTGGGTTGCTCCCGTAACACATTCATCCTCGGCGGGCGCCTGGCACACGACGCCGAGTGAGAGTTCATGCGCTGAGAGGCCCGTTATGACTGCCGGTTCGCCTCCCTCGGGTGGGGCGCCAACAGAACACGTCTCGCCGTTTTCGACTGAATCCAGGCAGGTTTCTCCTGGCACGATTACCCCGTCCGCGCGTAGCGCGGGCGACCAATCGTTGAAACCGTCGAACTGATGCCCGATGTAGCGTTCATAGGTGAGTCCGGTGATCGACGTACCCGCCGGTGCCGTGAACGTCCACCCCGCGCTCGTTCCCGGCGCGGCTCCGCTTGAGAGGCCGAGCGCGTCGGTGGTCGATAGCCCGCCTTCTTGGTCGGCCTTTCCGCCGCTGCCTCCGAGCCGATACGGGCAGTTGGCGTGCTCGGCATAGTGCGCGGGCTGTGCGGGGTCGTTCGTCGCCCATGTCCAAGAGTTGTTGCCAGCTTCGGGCGCGAAGTTGCAGGCGCTCACCTGATAGCTACCGCCCGCGAGCGCCTGAGACGGCGACAGCCACGCCACGAAGGCGAGCATGACCGCGATCGTCGCGCTCGACAGTCTCACCGTCCGCGCCGGGCCTTTGCCGCCGTGCTTGTAGATGCTGGTAGCCGAAGTGTCGTCCACGGGCTCGCTCGTTCCACGTCGTAGGGGTCGGTATAGCGCACCGATACCTCGACCACGCCGGAGGTCGGGAGCGTCAAGCTCGTGAAGACGCCGTGCAGCGAGCGCAGCACGCGAAGTTGGCGCGATCGTCCCCTATGGCCGAGATAGCGCACCTGCACCTGGGCTTCGCTGGGGCGTCCTGACAGGGCGAGCTCTAGCCGGTGCTTGACCCGCTTCAGTCGGGCTTGCGGGCGTGCGAATGGCCGGGTGAGGGTCATCGCGGACGATGGCGCGGCCGGCTGGGGAGGCGATGCCGGAGTCGAGTTCGACTGTGCTCCTGGCTCGGCCGCTTCGCCGGCTGTGACGATCGCACCGAGGCCAGCGTTGCGGAAGGTCTGCGCGATGTCGAGCACGCCGCTGTCAGCTTCCGTCAGGTCTTTCTCGGCGGCTTCGGGCGACAACCCTGGCTGGTAGGAGTCGAGCGCGTCGAGAGCCGCCGCGGCAATGGCAGATGCCTCGCTCGTGCCCTGCCAGTAGTTGTAGTCGGGTTCCCCCGTCGCGGGATTTGCGCCGTCAAGGTCGCAGCCCGGCGCGAGTAGGCGCAGCCCTTCGCCTCGATTGGAGAACGAGCAGAAGCCGCCGCCCTGCGTGTCCGTCGCGCCGACCGACAGCACTCCGGGGTAAGCGGCCGGGTACTCCACAGCGCCCCCGTCATCGTTGCCCGCGGCAGCGACGACCGCAACGCCATAGTTCGTTGCTCGTTCGATTGCATTGCTCAGTGCTTCATAGCTTTCGCCAGATGGTGATTCAGAAGTCCCGAGCGAGAGATTGATTACCCGGATGTTGTAGTGAGAGCGGACGCGAAGACAGGCGGCGATTCCCGTGGCGTATGCGCTGAACGGAAAGGTTGTCTTCCCCGGCTCAAGGATTCGCACCGAGGCGATCTGGATGGCTCGAGGTGCGGTGCCCACCATGCCCCAGCCGTTCGCGGGCGCTCCAGCCATCATGGCGAGCACGGTGCCGTGCAGGGTGGGGGACACGTCTTCCCCCGAGCCGCCGTCGAGCGCGGTTCGTTCAACCACGACGCCTTCCGTGTCCGGGTTGAGGTTCACGCCCGTATCAACCAGGCACATGCCCGCGAGCTGCGCCGGCGGGGGAGCATAGGGAAGGAACGCGCCGTTGTCTGCGGCTGCTTGGGCGGTGATGCCCGTCTCGGCGCTGGCTGTCGCCGGCAGGGCAAGCGCAACGAACGCCGCGACGATGCACGTCCGGCTGTGCCAGTGCATCGTCAGCGCGCGACGAGTCCGATTAGGTGGTCTTGACATCGACCACCTGACTGTTACCGCTGCCAAAGGGAAGCCCGGCTTGACCGCCAGGGACTTCGGCGCGGAAGGGAAAGCGTCCGACCCCGCCCTCGAATTGGTACAGGACGCGAAAGCCACCGCGCCCGTTCGTTCGAGGCGTCCTGAATGGCTCCCAGCGGCCACGGTAATGCACGAGCAGATCGACGATCGCGCCCTGCTGCGGGATCGGTCCCTCGACCGTGCCGGACAGCACGATCGTCCCTTCGGCGCCGGTGTGGGTCGGGCTGACTCTCAGCCGCACGCCGGCGTCGACCGTCTCCTTGACCCGCGCCACGGCTGCGTAGCTCGAGTCACCTGAGAACGCTCTGTAGGCGAGCTCGATCACCCGCGATGGTCCCGCAGGCACGCGCACGCTGAACGTGCCATCGGAGCCCGTCTTGGTGTGGGTCAGGAGCTGCGACATCGCCGACCCGACGACCTGCTGCAGAACCTCGAGCGTCGCGTGCGCGATCGGCTGACCTTGGCCGTCGAGCAGGCGTCCGGCGACGACAACCGCGCGGTGCGCGTAGGTGCGCGTGATCGCCCGCCTCAGTCCGAGCCGCAGGTTGGCGGTCTCGCTGGCGCTCGTCCCGTTCGGACTGCCGCCCCCGAGCATGGTGGAGCCGGTCCTGCCGGGGCCGGGAAGCGCACCCAGCGATGTCGTCTTCGCGGCGTTCTGAACAGTCAGCTCTCCGCTGTAGATGACGCTTGTGTTCTGCGCCGCGTCCTCAACGACGAGTTCCACGCGATGCTGGCCGTCCGCCACGGTCGCCGTGTTCCAGCTAACCGTGTCGGACACGCTCGGCGGGCACGCCTGAAAGTCCGTGTACGAGCAGCTCGTGATGTAGTCCTTCTCCGCCGCCGGCGCCCCGTCGACCCGGAGCTGCACGAGTCGAACGCCCGAGCTCGCATCCGCCGCCTGGTAGCTGATCGAGGCCGTGCCCGACACCGTGCCCGAGCTGGCAAGTGCGCCGCCTGTAACCGTGCCGCTCGGCAGCGTCGTGTCAAGGAGCGTGAGCTGCGCGCCGTATAGCTCGAGGATGTTGTTCTCCCCGCCGCCGAACGTGCATCCGGCGCCGGCGTCGTCGTTGGAGCAGTAGTTCGCCAGCGTCAGCTCGGTCGTCGTGGACGGCAGAACAAACGTGCTGGGTTCATTCGTCGCCAGGGGCGTTTGACTTTCACCCACGGCGCCGTCGTTGTCTGCGGCGATTGCGAACGTGTCAGCGCCGGAGACCTGATGTGAGACCTGCCACCAAATCTTCGCTTCGGTGATCGTGATGCCGCTGCCGCCCGGCACTCCGATCTGCACGCCCGCCGTGGCGCCTGGGCTCATGCTGCCGCCCCTGGGTCCGATGTAGTCGCCGACGCCGCCACTACACGTTCCCTTCACGTTCTGCGGGCTGCCGAAGACCGTCCACGAGCCGGCGTCGCCATTGCCCGCGGACGGGCAGTTGTCGATCACATACGTCCCAGCGCTCGCGCCGGGCACGAGCGTCAGTCCCGCGACCCCCGCCACCAGCGCCAGCAACGCGAGGCTGCGCAGCCGCCCGCCGAAACCTAGCGGCCGGCGCCTGCGCTCGGTGGCGCTCAGGGCTCCGGTGTCAGTTAGTAGTGACATCGACCGCCCTGCTTTCTCCGAGTGCAAATGGAAAGCCACCTTGGCGCCCGAACACCAACGCCCGGAACGGGAACCGCCCGACGTCGCCCTCGAATTGGTAGGCGACCCGAAATCGCCCGCGCGAGTCCGTGCGCGGGTCACGGAATGGCTCCCAATGTCCGCGGTAGTGAACGAGCAGCTCGACCACGACGCCCTGGGGCGGGATCGGCCCGAGCACCCGCCCGCTGAGCGCGATCATGCCTTCTGCGCCTGTCCTGCGCGGACTCACCCTGAGCTGCACGCCGGCGTCGACGGACTCCACGAGCTTCGCTCTCGCCGAGTAGTCGACGTCGCCCGAGAACGCCCGGTAGCCGATCTCGACCATCCGCGAAGGCCCAGCGGGCACGCTGGCTACGAACGTCCCGTTGGCGCCGGTGCGGGCGCGGCCGATCAGTTCGAGCGTGCCGCCGCCGACCTGCTGCAGCACGTCCAACGAGGCGCCCGCGATCGGGAGGCCCTGCGCGTCGAGTAGACGGCCAGTGATCCGTACTGCTCGCCTCGCGTAGGTGCGCGAGATCGGTGATCGCGCCCCGAGTTGCAGGTGCGCTCCCTCACTCGCGCCGATCCCGTTCGGGCTTCCACCGCCGGTTGAACCGTTGTGCGAGCTGACGGCGCCGGAGCCGGGTAGCGCGCCCAGGGAGCCGACCGTGCTGCCCGCG
This sequence comes from uncultured Solirubrobacteraceae bacterium, assembly GCA_963779665.1. Taxonomy (GTDB): domain Bacteria; phylum Actinomycetota; class Thermoleophilia; order Solirubrobacterales; family Solirubrobacteraceae; genus Palsa-744. The sequence continues at coordinate 5,278 of CAVZYW010000002.1, forward strand.
TTGCTGACAGTGACGGAGCCGAGCGCGTCGTTGGCAACATTGCCCGCCGCATCGGTGATCGCCAGGCTGACCGCATAGGCTCCATCGGCGAGCGCATCGGTGTCGACGGTGAAGCCGCTCACGGTCTCCGTGAGCGGGCAGGCGTTCCACGAGTCGTAGGGACATTCGTCGGAGAAGTCGAATGTGTGAACGTAGGGTGCCGCGCCGTTCAGTGGACTGAGCGTCAACCTCGCCGAGCGGATGCCGCTGCCCGCGTCGCTGCCGCTGAAGCTGATCGACTGCGAGCCCGCCACCTGCGTATCGGCGGCTGCGGCTGACGCGAGTGGCCCGCTCACCGCCTGCACCGTCGGGGGCGTGTTGTCTTCCAGGCTCAGCGTGATGTCGGTAAGCGCCGGCACGGCGTTCGAGTCAGCGAAGTCGCACGTCGTCGAGCTGCGATCGGTGCTGCAGTTGACGTATGCCTCGAAGTCCCGCGCGCCTTGCGGCAGGGTCCAGCTTTCGGTTGCGGTGTACGCGCTGCTCCCGCCGTAGGGCAGCTCCGCCCCGCCCGGAAGGGACTGCCCTGCGGAGGCGAACCCGAGGAAGGCGTCGTCTCCAGTGACGGCGGAGCCGATGACTTCCGCCTTGACCGCGTGGATGGTGACGCCGGGCGCACTGTTGGGCACGTCGATTTGCAGCCCGACTTGACTTCCGCTTTTGCCGTTCTCGGTCACAGCGCCGAGTTGTTCGTCCGTGGAAACGGAGTCGCCGATGCTGCCACCCGCCGAGCAGCCGTTCGAGATCAGCGTGGTCGCGTTGGTGTTGTTGCCGAATACGCTCCAACCCGGCGAGACGGCGGGCACGCCGGGCGCGCACTGATACATCGGGTACGTGCCGGCGCTCGCGCTCGGCGCGAGCATTAGGGATGCGAACAGCAACGTCGCGGCAGCGATCAGAGCACGGCTGGCCGAGCGCTTGGTGAGGGTGTTAGTCGGTGACAACATCGACCGCCCTGCTTTCTCCATGTGCGAATGGGAAACGCGGCTTGGCCGCCGAGCACCGACGCCCGGAATGGGAAGCGCCCGACGCCGCCCTGGAATTGGTAGACGACCTCGAAGCGCCCACGCGAGTCTGTCTGCGGGACTCGGAAGGGCTCCCACCGTCCGCGATAGTGGACAAGCAGCTCGACCGCGACCCCTTGAGCGGGGACCGGCCCGAGTACGTGCCCGCTGAGCGTGATCGTCCCTTCCGAGCCCGTCCTACGTGGACTTACGGTGAGCTGCACGCCGGCCTCGACCGCCTCGGCGATCTTCGCCGCGGCGGCGTAGCTCGCCTCAGTCGAGAACGCGCGATAGGCAATCTCGATCGTCCGCGTCGGGCCGCCGGGCACCGACGCTGCGAAGGTTCCATCCGCGCGAGTGCTGGCGTGCCCGATTACCGTCATGCTCGCCGACCCGCTGACTTGCTGCAGCACGTCGAGCGTCGCGCCCGCGATCGGATGGCCCTGGGCGCCGAGCAGCCGCCCCGTGACACGCAGCCCGCGATGCGAATAGGTGCGGGTCATCCTGCGCCTGACGCCGAGACTGAGCCGGGCCGTTCGGCTGGCCGTCGTCCCGTTCGGTACGGCGACCGGCGTGGCGACTGACGAGGTTCCCACTGTTGCGCCGGGACCGGGCTGCGCGCCGAGCGAGTCGTTCGACGGCTGCTTTGTCGAGATCGTGCCGTCATAGACGACGGCCGAGTTCCCCGCCGCGTCCTGCACCACGATCTTCAAGGTGTGCTGGCCGTTGGAAAGCGCGGTCGTGTTGATCGGCAGGTCGACCGACTCGCTCGGCGGGCAAGGCTGGCTGTAGTCGAACATCAGCGCGCCGCCGCTCGTGCCCACCGGGACGCACCTTCCGCTGTTGCTGTTCGGTGTGCCGGAGTAGACAGCTTTGCCGTCGATCTGGACGATGACGGCATACACGCCGGGGCCGCCAGGGTCGGCAGCGTCGAGCGTGAGTTCCGCTGTGCCTGCGGCGTTCGGGCTCAGCAGCGTCCCGCCGACGCCACTGCCGCTCGGCGTCGCTTCGCTGGAGAGCAGGAGGTTTGCCCACCACAGCCGCACCAACGACCAGGCACCTTCGCTGCCTCCCTCATCGCAGGATTGCCCCGCATCGCCGCCGCACCCCGCGCTGAGATACAGGTCTCCGCCGCGCCCGCTCGGAATCCCGAGAACGCCCGAGAAGTCATACGTGCCATTGGCGCACGGAGGGAGTCCCGATGCACACTGGTAGAAGACGTTGGAGCCGTTGTAGGCGTATTCCGGCGAGTAGGCGACCGCCGTGCCGGAGGCGCCATAGCCGTACCCGTCGGCATAGAAGCTCACATCTACAGAGCCGCCGATCAGTGTCGATCCTCCCGGTGGTGCGTACTGGAGGGTCTCGTTCGCACCCACGCCCACGGCGGCGTCAGTGCTGAGGATGGCGAACATCGGGCTGCCCGGCCCGCAACTCGTGCTGTTGTTCGATCCGTAGCCGCCGCCGCCCGCAAAGCTCGTCCAGCCCTCGCTCGGGGCCGCCGACTGGCTCGGGTTCACGCAGGAGACCTCCACCCAATCGCCGGCGAACGACGAACTCACGCCGAGCGTCGCCGTCATCAAGATCACCGCCCCGGCGAGCAAAACGGTCCTCCTAAGCCCTGTTCCGCAATGCCCTCTCATCGTCACGTCCATTTCTGTCCAAGCCCCCTTCGGATGAGGGCCTCTGCTGTTAATGACCGTGAGCGGCCGAAAACGGCCAACGGATTGCATGAGGGTCATGGGCTGAACGGTCCTCCGCCGCTCTGACCTTCCGTTGCGCTCGCTACGCGCGCTGGCGCGCTGGCCTCGCTCGTGGTCGTCGTTGGGACGCCGAGGTAGGCGAAGCCGCCCGGTTCGCGCTGCGCGCTCGCGCGCGTCGCACGGCTGCGGTGGGTCACGACATGGCGAGGTGTGGAACGGGCGCGACGGCCGGGGCGATGCGCTGGCGTGCGACGCCCACTGATCGGGGAGACGAGCTGCGCGCTCGCGGGATGCGAAGCGATCGTGCCCGGTCGGGTTGCCGGTGCGGCGCTCTCGAGAGCAGCATGTCCGCGTCGCGGAGCGTTGTGGTCGAGTCCGCCGGTCGCCACGATCGTCCCGCCCGCGATCACCGCGACGGTGGCGACCGTCGCTGCGACCTTGGCCGCTGCGCCGCCACCAGCGAGCAGCGCTATCGCGCGTTCTCGAGTGCCACCCGGACCGAACGGCGGACCGTCCGGCATGAGCCGGTGTTGGAGCATCCGCGCGCGCAATGCGGCCCGCGAGACCCATCCGAGACGGGCGACGATCGCGGGGAATGGCAGTAGCGCGGCGGCCTGGCCCTGGAACGTCCGGCGCAGCCTGCGCGCGTTGGTCCGGTGCTCGGCTCGACAATGCGCACAGCCTTCGAGATGCGCGAAGGCACGCGCGGCGAGCTCCGTGCTCGTCGCTTCGCCGGCCTGCATCGCGCGGATCGTGGCCGCTCGAAAGCCGCACAGTCTTCCCGTGTCGTAGAGCAATTGGAAGTGCTCGCGCTTGCGCTCGCACGAGCGCGCGGCATTGCGCGTGCGGTTGATTTCCCAACCGAGCAAGGCAGCGATGCCGCGGTACTTCATCCCCTCCGCCAGCCATCCGAAGACGCACCGCTCGTCCTCGCTGAGTTCGGCTGCGAACTCGGCGACGATCCAGTGATCCTCGTGGAGCAGCGCCACACGCTCGGGCGTGAGCTGATCGGCGTCGCCGTCGGGGACGTGCAGGCGCCCGCCGTTTTCCTGCAGGATCTCATCTCGCCTGCGCTCGTCGCGGTACAGATGCCGTGCCCGGTGCTTGATGCCCGCGTAGAGCGAGTTGCGCAGATGCTCCTCGCGGTGGAAGCGTCTACCGAGCAGCGCCTCGACCGTCTCCTGGTAGACGTCCTCGAGCTGCGCTGCGCTCAGTCCACGACACTCGGGGAAGCGGCTGGCGATGAGCAGCTCGCGCTCCTGCCATTCCCCGAGAGCCTGACCAACCTGCTCATAGTCCAGGCTCGGCCCGGTGCCGGGCACGCGCGGAAGCGTGAGCGGACTCCCTGTCCGTCCGTTTGGCCCTCCGGCCTCCGATCTCCTCAATCGAACGTCCATATCCGTTTTCCCCGGTCAGCCCTGACCTCGTGCGGATGCCCGACAAGCCGGAACTGTTCCGAAGGCACCTAAAAGTGTGCAACTTTTCACGCAAACTTGTCGCGCCAGGCTTCGAGACTGATCCAGATAACCGGCTCGCCGCCCACGCCCACCGATTCCAGTCACCCGCTCTCAACGCTCATCGGTGGGGCACCGCGACGGTCTCCAGCACGGCCGCGGCGAGCAGCGCGCACGCGATCACTGCCACGCACAAGGCCCCCTCGCGGCCGGTAAGCGCCTGCCGGCGCTGCAGAAGCCAGGAGCCCACGCCGAGCGCGAGCCCGGCCCACTCCAGCGGGAGTTGCGGCACGTAGGGAAGGAGTCCGAGCCCGTAGGCGCCGAGCGCGCATCCGACGACGCCGACGTTAACGATCATGCACGCTCCCACCAACAGGTCGGCGGCCTTGCGAGCGACGGGGTTCCTGTGTGCCCCCACCACCCCGAGCAACACCGGCCATGCGACGATCGGCAGGTTGTGGGCGGCCAGCGCGAGGACGTGTCCGGCGTTCGGCGGCGCGTTGAGTCGAGGATCGAGACGTGCCCCGAGCAGATGCCGCACGGGCGCCCGCAGGCGAGCCGCACCGATCGCCACGACCACCGCGATCCCGAGCGTCATCGTCCAGATCGCCGCGTAGGTGCGTAGCCATGCTCGCCAGAAGCGGCGCAGCGAACCGGCATCCTGGCTGCGGCGCTCTAGCTTTGCGGTAGCCATTGCGCGACCGCGTAGCCGCCGGGGACGCGCGCGAGTACGGCGACTGTGACGTGGTAGGCAGCCGGCAGTCCTTCGTACTGCGTATCGCCGCCGGTCTGCTCGCGCGTAACCACCACCCACGACTGCGATCGGGTCAGATCGGGGGCGATGCTGACGATTTCGCCGCGGTTGTAGATGTGCCCGCGCGCGATCGTCGTGTCATCGCGGCTGCTCGCAGCCGCTTCGCGCTCGGACAGCCGGGCTGCGCCAACCGACATCGCGGCGAGCGTCTGCTGGTCGGAGCTCAGCGTGCGGTACGTCCAGTTCGTATAGAGACGCGCGAAGGCCGCGAGCGCCTTCATCGGCGTCGACTGAACGCTGGCCGGTCCCTGCGCGGAGGCAGACGGTGGCGGTGGCGCCGGCGGCTCGCCGGCGTTCTGCGGCGAGATGCTGGTCGAAGCGCTGCGCGTGGCTGTCGGCGCGTCGGGGTTCGTGCATCCCCCCAGCGCTACGGCCGCGAGCACGAGCCCCACCGGCGCGAGCCGCATGATCCCCGCGCCGCTCATAGGCCCGGTGGGTGACGGACGGTCCACGTTGCCCAGTCCGGCACGCCGGGGTAGACGCGCCAGCGTGGCCCCGACTTGCCTGAGTTGGGCCCGGAGTCGTATTCGGGAGCTTCAACGGTGTCGAAGCGCAGTCCTCCAACGAACATGAAGGCGTGCCCCGCGTTCGCGTAGATCGAGACGAACCGGCCGGGACCGGCGACACCGTAGGACTCCAGTTCGGTCGAGTCCTCCGCGTAGTCCCCGAACACGCCGCCCGCGTGCAGAACGTAGGAGACCGCCGAGGAACAGTCATAGGCCGGCTCCAGCTCGCTGAGCGGTGTGCCGTGAGCGCCGCCGTACAGGTAGCTCGTCCCGAACAGCCGATTGCCGGCGGCCACCATCGCGCGCACCTGCGGCGGCGCTTCTTCGCCAGCCGCGGCAAGCCCACTCGGCAGGATCTTCGTCTGCGCGCCCGCCGTCAGCGGCAGCGGGACGCTGCCGGCGCCTTCCGCCACCGCGCACATGCTCGCCGTCGAGGCTTCGCCGCCGCTGGCTTCACCCGCGCCCGGCAGCGCTTCGAGCGTCGCGCCGGCGCCCGTGCGCGGGGCGAGTTGCACCTTGACCGCGCTCTTGCTGACGCCTAGCGTGCGGGCGGCCTGCCACCACACGTCCAGGCGGTAGGGCTGCCCGTTGGCGATCGTCTGACCTGGGCCTTGTCCGTAGCCGACGTCGCGCTTGGCGAGGATCGTCTCGCGTCCTTCGTGGAGAACGCGCAGGCCGGTGAGGTACGGGAGGTTGTCCAGGGCGTCGGCGTCCGCGAACGTCAACGTCCCGCCGTTGGCCGGATTGGAGTCGAGCAGCGATAGCTCGGCGAAGCTGTCCGGGTGCGCCGGCAGGTAGGACTCGCCAGGGTCGGGGATCGAGCCGTAGTCGCCAGAGCTCGGATCGCCAGGGCCGCCGTACTCGGTCGCTCCGACTTCGTACCAGCGGCCCGGCCGCAGTTCGAGCGGCGCCGCGTACAGGCCCGCGGCGATCGGTCCTCCGCCTGCGGGCGTGTCAACCACGCCGGGAGCGCCAGCGCCACGGCAGGCCACTTCCGCTTCGTGCGCGAACAGCCCGACAACGGCGGCGGCGACGAGCACGGGCAACGAGATGACCAGCAACGCCGCGACGAGCAACGCAGTCCTGACGTTACGGTTGCGCAGCAACTCGATCGCGACCTTGGCCTGCATTACGCCGCGACCTCCAGTTCACTCGCGGCGGCTGCCTGCCACTCGTCATTGACGAGCAGCCTCAGCGCGGCCCAACTCTGTTGCTGTGCCTGTCGGAGCGCGTGCCGGCGCACGGGCTCATCGCGAGCGGGGTCGGAGCTCGCGATCCAATACTCGAGCGGCCCGACGCCGATCTGCAACGTACCCTCGCCGCGCGTGCCGTTCATCAGGTAGGCGGTGGAGAACGCGCCGCGGACCGTCTTCAGCGTCGAGATCGCGTCGATTGCCTCGTCGGTCAGCTTCAGCGCTCCCTTGACGTAGGCCAGCTCGCGCGTCTCTTGGCGCAGAAACAGCCGCATCGCCGCGTTCGCCAACAGCGCCGTGCCGTACTCGCAGTCGAAGTCCGATAGCTGCTGGCTGATCGCGATGAGCCACAAGGCGTAGTGGCGGCTGCGACGGACGAACTCGTTGAACCACCTGCCGGTGCTCGGCCTCTCGATCAGCTTCCACGCCTCATCCACGACGAGAAAGCTCTTGCCGCCCCAGGTGTGCTTGGGGCCGGCGCCGGTGAGATGCAGGGCGCGGGTGCGCGCGATCCGGCTCTTGACGTGCTCGCAGATGACGAACAGCGCCGCCGCGGCCTTCGCGTCGGGGATGCTCCTGGTGTCGAATACGACGAGCGGCGCCCCGGCGGGAATCGTCGTCGGCCGGTCGGCGAGATAGGCGTAAGGGCCGTCGCCGATGTAGTTGTTCAGCCTCATCGAGAGGTTGCGCAACGCCTCGGCGATCCCGACCGACCCCTCGCCACGCTCGGCGTGATACCTGCGCTCTAGCTCCTCCTGCAACAGCAACTCGCGCGGTTCCTCACCCGTCAGCGCGCAGCGTGCGTAGACCTCCGCGATTGCCAGGCCGAGCAGATTGGCCTCAAGGTCCGTGAGCCCGTAGGAGTCCCGGCCGGCGTGGTGCTCGCCCAGCAGTAGCGCGTGCAGCGCGAGCAAGTAGTCGATCTTCTCCGCGCCGACCTGCGCAGCGTCATCGACATCCCAGGAGTTGATCGCGTGCGCGTCGCCACCGACCTCGAGCGACGCGGCGCCGGGGATCAGGCTGCACAGGAAGTCGAAGTGCCCGGCGCGGTCGATGATGAAGCCGCTCGCGCCCTGCGCGAGCGCGCGGATCAAGAGGATGATCGCCGCCATCGTCTTGCCTGCCCCGCTCATGCCGTTCACCAGCAGCAGGTGATTGGGATGCGCCGGGTCGAACGGGTCCAGGCGCTCGAGGGTGCGGCCGGGCAGCGCGTAGCCGAGCGGGATGCCCTCGGGGCTGCCGCAACTCGTCCCGCACAGCGGGAAGGTGTCCCCGACGTTGCGGCTGACGTACTTGCGCCGCCGCCTTGCCACGTCGCACCCGAGCGGGAGCGTCGAGCGCCACAGCGCGCCTTGCGCGAACAGGCCGTGCCCGATCCGCGCGTCGCAGGCCATCGTGACCTCCCGCCCGGCCGCCTGGCAGAGCTCGTGCAGGGTCTCGGTGTCCGGCTGCGGCCCCGGCTCCAGCAGCGAGCCGTAGATGCTGACGCGGTAGATACCGGCGCCCGCGCTCGTGGCGAGCTCGTCGTTGAGCTCGGCGGCCTCCTCCTCCTGCACCCGCGCGTCGGGATCGAGCGGGCGTCCGCGCTGCTCGACGCCTCGATTGACCCCGTGGATGCGGCGGTAGCGGCGCTTCTGCGCCATCCGCTCGCGGTAGCGCTCCGTCGCTTGGACATGCACGCTGAGGGCGAACGGGCGCGGCGCCTGCATCATGTGAAGCAGCCATCCGAGCCAGGTCTGCTCCGGCGCGAGGCTGACGTAGAAGACCTCCTCGGCTGAGCTGCCGATCCTTACATGGCTGCGCTCGGACAAGCCCAGCTCGGCCGTGCAGACCGCGCTCGCCAAGGCGCTCGCACGAGCGCTCGCGTCCTCGGCCTCCTCGCCCGCGACCGGCGAGGCGATGACCTCGGGGCACATGAAGCTCGCTGGCAGCTCGCCCGTGCGCTGCGCATCGGGGTCGAACCTGGCGTGCAGTAGGTCGAGCACTTCCCGCCCGTCCAGCGAGCGGGCCGGGACTCCCATCGCGTCAAGGTCTGAGCGGACGCCTTCGACGTGCCGCAGCGAGTCGCGCATCGCGCGCTCGTGAACGCTGGCCTTCACGCGCAGCGCCCGGCGCGACCGGCTCCCCGATCGCAGCGGGCGGCCCGCTGGCCGCCACGGACAGATCACGAAGTAGCGCAGCGTCAGCGGAGCGACATTCAGCGCGGTCGCGCGGATCGACTGCTCCTGGGCGATCCCCAACCGGCGGATCGCCGTCGCGCGCTCGTCCTCGTCGGCGTCCTCGGCCGCGCCCGCCGCCTGCTCGCAGCGGTGGGTCTCCTCCGCGAGAACTTCCTCCAGATCCAGCGGAGTGCCCTGCACGTAGAGCTGGATGGATTGACGGTCGGGCAGCCGCGCGGCGAGCTGACCGAACGCGGCGGACACCCGCTCGCCCTCGGCTTGCTCCATGACGAGCGGATTGACCGATCCGACCTCCAGATAGCGCACGTACTCGCCGTCCTCGCGCACGAGCAGCCCGTCCTCGCCGATCGCGGCGACTCCGAGCAGGTCGGCAGCGCATCGTGCCCGTCTCATACGCCCCAGCGCTCCGCGGACAGCAGCTCCTCGAGTGCCGGGTCTGACAGATGGCCGTCTGCCAGATCATTGTCTGCCAGATAGAAGTCTGCGGGCGGAAGGATCATCACGCCGCGCGCGCCGGCGTAGCCGTGCGGGGTGGCAGGGAGGCGATGCCGGCCCACGCGCCAGCGGCACATATCGCGCAGCAGCGCGCCGAGTTGCAGGCCGCCGCTCTCCGACACATAGGTCAGCGCGGCCGGGAGCCCGACGACGAAAACGCAGAGCGTGATCGCCGGCTTGGTCGGCAGGTGCGTGAGGAAGACGAGGCCGAGGACTGCGCTCGCGCCCGCGATCAGGGCGCACCACTGGCGAATCGTGAAGCCGACCAGCTTCGGCGCCTGATCGAGCGAGCGGAAGGTACGGTGGATCACGACCCGCTCCGCGGTCGCGGTTTACGCTTCGCTGAGACGCTGCGCGCGCACCGGCGGCGGCGGGGGAGTAGGCGCATTGGGCGCGCGGCTCGGCCGCCGTGCGTTGCCGGTCGCCTCACGCTGCGAGCTCGTCGTGACCTTGCGTCCAGGGTGCGCGCTGCCCTGCGGGTTCGGCGCCGGGGCGCTCCGCGGACTCGGCGATCGTCCTACGGGCGTCTGCGTCCGCGGCGACGGCGCTCGCAAAGGCCCCTGGGCGCGCTGGCGCGGGGCGGCCGATCCCTGGCTTGAGCCTCGGCCACGCGCCGATCCGCCGGCGACGCTCGCCGGGGTCTTCCCGGTGCTCGTGCCCGCGCCGGTGCCCCTCGGGCCGCGTCCAGCCACGCGCGCGCCGGCGGCGGCGCGCGGCGTCCGGCGCGCTTTGCGGGCGCTGGCCGACATCGCGGCGCGGGCGTCCTTCGGCGCGCTGGCGATGATCGCGCCCGCGTTGCGCAGTCGCTCACGGACACCGCGCCGGCCGCTCTGTGCCGCGCCACGCCGAGCGGCCTTCCCGCCAAGGGCGCCGCCGCCGACACCCGCCGCCGCGCCGGGCAGGACACCGCTGCGGCGTGCGGCCCCGGACAGGCCACGTCGGGCCGCTCCGAGCGGGCCTCCGGCCGGGGCGCCGAGGGCGCCGGCCGCTCGTCCAGCGCTGCGCCCGAGCGAGGGCACGCCCTCGAAGGCGGCGCTGCGCAGCCGCGCGTGCGCGGCCTTCACCCGCTCAGCGCCCGGCATCGTGCTCTGTCCCGACGAGCCGCCGCCACCGCCACCGGCGGAGAAGGCGGAGCCGAACAGGTGACGCAGCTCGCCGAGCAGCATCAGCGGCAGCTTCACCGCGATTGCGAACGTGATGAGCCCGGCGAACGCCGCCGCGACATGACCCGGCACACCACCGGCGCCGCCGGTGAAGCTCGTGGCGTCCAGGCACAGCGCCCCGGCGGTGGCGAACAGCACGGTCCAGCCGAGCGGGACGAGCGTGATCGCCATGAGCGCGTGCGCCCAGGTACGCGCCAGGTGCGAGAGCTCGGGGATCGCCGACAGCGCGATCAGCGGCGGACCGGCGACGATCAGCAGCGCGAGCAGGACCGTCAATAGGACTTGCACCGCGAACAGGCCCGCGGCGAACAGCACGCCGACGATCACCAGGAACGCGCCGAACACTCCGCCGGCGCCTCCGAGCAGCGCGCCGCCGAACAGCACGCCGATGATCCGTTGTAGGCCGCTGGCGACGACCGGGAATCCGAGGATCGCGTGAGTCAGCGTGTTCGTGATCGCGACCGCCTGCTCCACGAACCAGCGGTAGGCGACGAGGACAAACGTCACCCACACGCACCGCCCCAACGCGCCGGCCGGGTGTGCCGAGCCGGTCAGCCCCACCAGCCAGTAGCGCACAGTCCCGATCGCGAGCGTGACCGGCAAAAGCGATGCGCCCAGCCACACCATGTCGGCCTGCAATTGGCCGACATGCGTCCACGTCGCCGGGTCCGGCAGCGCGACGAGATGCTGGATCGTCGCGACCGTTCCGTGCGTGAGCCAGCTCGGGACGAGCGCGTGCGCGAGCGCCCCGAAAAACCCCTTGGCGATCCCTTCGATGATGCTGTGCAACGACGGAAGTTCGATCCCCAGAAAGGCCAGCGGCACGATCGAGCTGCCGCCCGCGGCTGACGCGGCCGGCGCGAGCGCGAGCCCGACCAGCAGCGCGCCCGTCGTCGCAGCCGGCAGCGTCCATACAAAGCGGCGGTGCATCACCCGGCACCAGCTAGGCCACGATCCCGCTGATCGACGCAAGGATCGCCAGGCCCGCGATCGTCTTGATCGCGATGTCGTGCGCCCGGCTGTGTCCGGCCATGAACATGATCCCGACGACCGCGATGACGAGGCCCATCGCCGTGCCGCCCAGCCACACGACGTTGCCCTTGAGCGCGTCGACGTAGTGAGCGACACCTTCGATTTCGCCGCCTTTGAATGCACCGGCGGCCTGAAGGGCGTCGAGATGTCCGTCACCGAGCATCCCGACGACTGCGGCCCCGCAGAGCAGGGCGGTCAATGCGCAGATCGTCACGACGAGCTGCGTGTTGCTTCTAGGTCGCGAGGCGTGGAACAGTCCCAGCGTGAGTGCCATCACTGGCCTCACCTCCTTTGGTTGTTGGTTGGTGGGAGCTCATGGCGAGAACAGGCCGCCTGGGGTCTGCTGCTGCGCTGGGGCGGCTGGCGCGCTCGTGGGCGGCGGCTGCGTCGGAGCCGGCCTCGTCGGCGCCGGTGCGACCGGCGCCGGGGCAGCGGGCGGCGCGCTCACCCGCGCGGGTGTCGCGGCTCTCGTGCTCGGCACGATCGGTCGCGCTCGCTGTCGCGGCGCTGCGAGACGGCGGACATGGCGCTCTGTCGGCGCAGGCGCGTGCTCGGGCCGCGGACTAGGGAGTGCCCCCGCGCGTCGCGGCGCGGGCTGCTCGCCGGCGATGCGGTGCTGCGCCACGGCCGCGACGGGGCGTGCTGGCTGCCGGCGCGCCGAGGAGCCGGCGAGCGCCACCGCGAGCGCCACGACGATCCATACCGCCACGAGCACGGCGGCGCCCTTGACCAGCGGCGACCGATCGGCGAATCGCGAGCGCAGACGATCGACGCTCTGTCGCGTCTCGCGTCGGCGTGGATAGACCCGTCGCCAGGCCGGCTCGGCGCGGCCTGCGAAAACGTCGTCCGCGTGGATCACGAACTGCTCGCCGTCGAGCGCCCCGTAGTCGGCGTCTGTCTCGAGCTCTGCTGCGGGCTCGCTTCCGGCGGCGTAGGCGAGATCCCCAGGCAGGCCCAGCTCGTCGGTGATCGCGTCCGCCGACGTGTCGATGCGGTCGGCTCGATGCGGCTCCAGCGGGGGAGCTGGTGGCGGCGGAGGCGTGGCGAGCGCGCGCGGCGCGCTGTGCGCCAGCCCACGCTTGCGCCTGCGGTGCGCTCGCGGCTGCGCCGGCGGCGCATCGTTCTCGAGGACCGTCGGCGCGAGGCTTGCCGCTGGGGTGGCCGGCTCGTCTTCCGGCGCTGCTCCGGGCGCGGCGACGTAGAGCGTGACGAGCCCGTTTCGAGGCAGCTCGCCGCCTGCCGGCGGCTCCTGCGAGACGACTCGTCCCACCAGCTCGGGCTCGCATCCGAACGACCGATCCAGACCAGGCCGCAGTCCGGCCCGCCGGACCGCCTGCGCGGCCTGCCCCGCCGGTTCGCCGACGTACTCGCCGACGAGCTGGCGTCCGGCGGGACCACCTCGCCCGACTCGCTGGCTCGCTTGCGGCGGTGCTGTGCTCGTGCTGCTCACACAGTTAATGACCGTGAGCCCCGCGAAACGGCCAACGAGTTTTGCCTGACGCCCGGTGTGACCTATCCCGTCTCTACTCTGGAGCCGATGCCCGCACTCGCCTCCCGTCGAACTCTGCGGCCGGGTCTCGACCGGCCGCAGACGCAGTACGCCTGGCCGCCGTCGCTACTGAAGTCCAAAGGCGACAAGCCGCTGGTGTACCTCGACATGAACCACTGGATCTTCCTGGCACAAGCCGCGACGGGACACGCCAACGGCGGGCGCTACCAACAGGCGCTTGAGGCGCTGCGGCAGGCTGCCGGACGTGTGGTGATCCCGCTCGCGTCGGTTCACTACATGGAGATCGAGGGCAATCGCGACGCGAGACAGCGGTCGGACCTGGCGAGGCTGATGGAGGAGTTGAGCGGCTTCGCGTGTGTCCTGCCACGGTCGAGCATCGCGCAGGTCGAGCTAGACGCTGCCCTCGCGCAGCTCCTCGGCACGCCCTCCCGGTTCACGAACGCGCCGCTCCTCGGCTGGGGCGTCATGCAAGCCCTCGGCAGGCGTGGCGGCCTGACGGTCCACTCCGAGGATGAGGGTGACGTCACCGCACGGGTGCGGCAGGAGTGGCCCGGCGGGCCGGCTGCGTTTGACGCATGGTCGCGCGATGGAGACCTCCAGCTCACGCGCGCCGTGTTGCGAGGGCCGACCGGGGAGGACGTGGCGGATATGCGTGCGCGTGGGTGGGACCCCACCGTCGCGCGTCAGATCGCCGAGGAACGTGCCCAAAGCGAGCGGGAACTGGCACAACGCCTCATCGCCGAGCCGGAGTATCGGGATCGCCTGCGCGATGTTGTCTCGGCTCGATACATGGCGTTCGAGCTCGTCGACGTGCTCAAGGAAGCCTTCGACGCCCGCGGTCTGGACCTTGCCGAGCTCGTCGGCGACATCGACGCGGCGCGTCGGTTCACCGATTCGATGCCGAGCGGCGATGCGTGGATATCGCTGCTTACCGCAGTCCACCGTAACCCGCAGAGCCGCTGGCAGCCGAACGACATCTTCGACTTCGACGCGCTGAGCGTGGCGATTCCCTACTGCGACGTGGTTGTGACCGACAGACATGCGTGCCGCCTCGCGAACGCCGCACGCCTACCGAGTCGTCTCGGCACGAAGGTCATCGCCACGCTCGACGAGCTCGTCCCGATGCTCGACGGCCTGCACTGAGCGGTATCCGCGTGCCGAGCTTCGACGAGCTGCTGCCGCTGGTGGAACGTGTCCAGGCTGCGGTTCGCCGCGTGATTCCAAACACCGGCTGCGAACTCGCCTCCGCGCTGCTGGCGCGTGAGTTGAGAGAGGCAGGATCGCCGGCGAGCTTCGTGCGAGGTCACTACGTCGCGCCGGGCGACGCGATCGGCGATCACAACCTGCACGCTTGGGTGCAGCTCGACGGCCTCGTGCTCGATCCGACCCGCGACCAGTTCTCCGAGAGCCCGTTCACCGAGACATATCGGGGCGAGTATGTGTCAGACCTCGGCGGCCCCCCGCCCGACCTCGACAGACACATCTACACGCTGCTGAGTCTGCAGCTTCCCTACCAGCGCGAGGCTGTGCTCGCCCTCGTCGCTGACTACCAGCTCGATCCGATCGAGCTTCACGAGCGCGAGGCTATCGGCTGGCAACACCGGCCGTCATAGCTGCCCTGGACTCGTTGCGTCCCTTGAGGGCTTCCCCGTATCGACGAAAGCGCTCGTCCTCGAACCACCGGGGCGAGCGGACGAGCGCAGGGGGCAGGTCTCGGTACAGCAGGAACCCTTGGCCTCGCTCGATCTGGCGCAGCCACGGCGCCGGCCCGGCCTTCTGATGAGCGACGCTCAAGGTGTGCCGCGAGAGTCCCGAGGAGCTCGAGGCGTTCGCCACCGCCTCCTCTCCAAGCAGCTCGGAGAGGTAGCCGACAGTCGTGGGGTCGGCCAGCGGCGGGAGGAACACCTGCGCGGTCGACGCGGCGCAGATCGCGTCGCGCGCCGCGCGGCCGTAACGATGGTCGATCTGAGCGATCGACTGCCAGAGCGTCGCGATCACGATGCCGTGGTCTCCACACTGAGACAGCCACGAGGCCAGGTTTCGCACCGGCGCGATGTTCGCGGCCTCGTCCAAGATCACGAACAGCCGCGGGTCGAGCGCGCCCGACTTGCGCGCCTTGACGATCGCGGCCTGGTAGATCGCCGAGACGAGCGCGAGGATCACCGGACGCAGAACCTCTTGGTCGTGCTCGGCGGCGACGACGTAGATCGTGTTCGCGCGGCCGTCGAAAAACCGCTCCGGGGTCAGGTCGCTGCGTGCGCAGGCCGCGACCTGCGGGTAGCGGTAGGCCCGCAGCAGATTCAGTGCGCTCATCACGGTCGTCTCGCGGTTGCGCTCATCGCGACGACCGACGCCCTCAAGCTGATCCGCCGCGGCGCTTGCGCCCGCTCGCTTGAGGGCGTCCTGCGCGTGCTGGAAGTCGCGTGCGTCGAGCCAACGCACCACCTCGTCCATGCCCTCACCGGCGAGCGCGGCGGCGTGCAGCAGCGGCGCCAACATGCTCGCCGCCTCCCGATCCCAGAACTCATTGGCTGCGTTTGCCTGGTCGGGGTGCGCCGCTGACGCGAGCGCCTCGCCGGCGCGTAGCGCGCCGGGCCACGTTCGCGCCGGCACCAGCGGGCTGAACCCAGCGCTGGGGCCGTCGCCGAACGGGTCGTACACCCAAACGCGCCCGAGGCTGCGCCGATATGGCGCCGTCGCGTTGTAGGTGTCGAGCTTCGTGGAGAGCGCCAGCGCCGGGCCGTCGTGGTCGAGCAACCACGGAATGACGTAGCCACTCGACTTCCCGACGCGCGGAGGCGAGACGACCATCGGCTGAACCTCCGGCTCGGCTGCGAGCGTTCGTGGCGGCAGCTTGCCGATGATCCCGAGATACGGACGGCCTGACACGGGACCGGGCACCCACAGCCGCCGCACGTCTGCGGGCAGAGCCCAGGTGCGTTGACGCACCCAGCCTCGGTCGACGGCCCGCCGCGCGATCGTGCGCTGGTGCTTGCCCAGCGGAGAGCCCGCCCGCCATGCGCGCAAGCGCCGATAAGTCCGCAGCGCGCCGCTGACGAGCACGGCGACGAATAGGCCGGCGACCACGCCATACGCCCACGCGGCGGGCGCGGCGGCACGCTCGGCGCGTGTCGGGAAGGCGTCTGCAGGAGCGCTCCAACCGCCTCTCAGCAACAGACGCCAAAGCGCGTGCGCGGCGTCGGTCGCCGACAGAGGCATCGGGGCCTGCAGCTCGATCACGCGAGCCGCCTGCGTCCAGCACCACCCCAGCACGCCACTGACGACACCGGCGAGGACGAGTACGCACCCGGCGCAGATCGCGAGCCGCATCGCCGGGCGCCGCCCGACGGCGTGGACTCTCACGACAGCTCTCCCGAGCTCGACGTAGAGCTGCACACAGCGAGGAACCGCAGGCTTGTCGAGGCGATCCGGGTCACTGAGGTTAATGACCGTGGGGCATCCAAAACGGCCAACGACTTCGGCGAAGGCCACGAAACACCAGCCCGTCAGCTCGGCCCGTCAGAGAAGTCGTTGGCCGTTTGGCTCGAGTTGCGGTCATTAACCGAAAGAGCCGAGGCGGTCTGCCTTCGGCCAGATCACGACCGACGATGCCCCACAGCGAACGACCACGGATCAGTGAAGCCGAGACTCGAGCGGGTGTGCCCGCTTGTACTCAAGGCCAGCTCCAACCGAGTCGGTGGCGCGTCGTTACTTGCCCCATTTTCGACACCGCCGGCTGGCGCTTCAACCCCCCAAGGGGGGTTCCCCTCGCCCTTTCAGGGCTTCGGTTCCGCGCGCCGGTCGGCGCCGTTTTTGGGCGACGTCACTAGCACCACCACCACGAACAGGAGGAACAGCAATGAGCAAGCGATTCGCGATCAACACCGTCGTTCAGATCGGCGGTCTCACCAGAGATCCCGAGCTGCGGTCCCTCGCCGAAGGCGGGAGCGTCTGCAAGCTGCGCCTGGCCGTCGATGGCATGGGGCCTGGCGGCGAGAGCGGCTACATCGACGTCGACGTGTTCGGCAAGCAGGCCGAGCCGTGCGCGCAGTATCTGTCGAAGGGCCGCGAAGTCGCGGTCAAGGGCCGCCTCGCCTGGCGCGAGTGGGAGGCCGCGGACGGCAGTTCGCGTCAGGGCCACCACATCGTCGCCGACAGCGTGCAGTTCCTCGGCGGCGGCAGCGGGGAGCCCTCCCACGAGGGCGACGGCTCGCAGGTCGTAGCCGACGAGGAGCCCGTCGCGGCCTGAGCGCGGGTAGGCCCGCGCCCGGCCGGGCGCGGGCCGCCATCCCGCAAGGAGAGTGAACGATGCCCGAGAGACTCATTTTCGATCAGTGGATGCAGGAGCTCAAAGACCGCGAAGCGCGACTGCGCTCGCTGTGGGAGATGACGCCCGGCGCAGCGCGTCGCGGCTATGCGCCGTGGCGAGCTGAGCCTCGAGCAGTGCGCGGCCTGGGCGGCGCGCTACCCCAAGCAGGTGCCTCTGCTCAACGGCGAGTTCGAGTTCCTCGCCGCCCACACGCCGGAGGTCCGTGAGTGAGTTCCGGTTCCGCGCGGCCAGCGGACGAGCTGCGCGCCTATCTCAAGATGCTGGCCGGCGGCGCCCGAGCCGGCCAGTTCTTCAACCTGCGCTGGCTCACTCCCGCCGGTCGGATGCGCCAGCAGTTCCGATCCGCTCGGCAGATCGGGAGAACCGCCGAGCGGATCGAGACGCTCGCCGAGACGACCGATGTCTTCATCGGCGTTGCGCTGCGCGACCGCCGGCGCGGCGGCAAGGTCGCCATCAGCGGCTCGCGCCTGCTCTATCTCGACTGCGACGGTGAGCGCGCCCGCGACCAGCTCGCCGCCTTCGCTTACTTGCCGACGATGGAGGTCGCGTCGGGCACCGCCCGACCATCTGCATCCGTACTGGTGCCTTGACAGGCGCGTCTCGGCCGTCCAGGTGGAGAGCGCGAACCGGCGACTCGCGGTCGCGCTCGGAGCCGACCCGGCTTGTGTCGATGTCGCGCGCATCCTGCGGCCACCCGGCACCCTCAACCGCAAGGGCGAGCGCCCGCGCGCGGTGCGGCTGCTCGCGTACCGGCCGGATGCGCGCTACTCGCTCGCCGAACTGCTCGCCGAGCTGCCGAACGATCCGCGTCCGCTTGCGCGAGCGGGCCGCAGCTCGCGGCGGCGAGCTCCACGCACGGCGCTCGAGCTGCAACTGCTCGCGATCCCTGCCGCCGAGTACGTGCGCGTTCTCACCGGCCGCGAGCCCAATCTCGCCGGCAAGGTGCTCTGTCCCTTCCACGAGGAGACCGACCCGAGCCTCCAGCTCTACCCGGACGGCACCTTCTACTGCTACGGCCGTCACAGCAAAGATCGTGCCTGCCGCAAGGGCGGCACGATCTTCGACTTCGCCGCCGCGCTGTGGGGCCTCGGCACACGCGGGCGAGACTTCAACGAGCTCTGCGAGCGCCTTGCCTCGATCTTTCATGTCCGGGTGACATCGCGCTCCTGACGCTCGTGATCGGTGGAGAGCCCGCCGGCGGTGCGCGCGTGCCGGACGCCTACCCGCTGGGCGGGTAGCGCCCTCCGCGCCGTCCGCTACCGTGAAAAGCCGTGAGCGATCGGCGTACAGTCACACTCGAAGTCAAGCTGGACGGCCGCAAGGTCGCCAGTGAGACCGTCTGCATGTGGGCCGGACCGTATGTGCTCGTGATCGCCACGACGCTGCCCGACCCGGAGCTGGCCGTCGAGGTCCACTCGACGTTCGTCGGACACGAGGGCGTGCCGACCCTGGCGACGCACCTCAACCTCGGGCCGGTCGGACACGCCCCGTTCGTCGCCACCGCCGAGCACGAGCACGCGAACCTCGATCCGGTGCTCAAGCCCCGCGAGTGCGTCTACGAGCACGCCGACGTGGTGCTGGAGACGCTCAAGGGCCTCGGCCACAGCGTCGGGATCGACGTCGCCGACGACGCCTTCGGCGAGCTGGAGCGCGTCTAGCCGTTTGCGGAGGGCTGAGGGCCGCCGTACCAAGCGATGCGGACCGTCTCGGTCGGTCCAGTTATGTACTTCGAGCCGGTCCAGATCGCGCTGTCGTAGGTCCACGGCTCGCGGGATTGGTGCATCCCGCGCAAGAGCACGAGATGGAACACATGGCCGCAGGAGTAGTCGACAACGCGGCCACGGTACTCGTCGTGAGCCCCCTGATCGGCGATGCACTCTTTTCCGTTCGCTAGCTTGACACCCCACGGGTAGCTGAGACTCCGCGGCACCAGTTGAGTCGACGCCGGGAGCCCCCGAGTCTGAAGTTCGACCGCTGTCTGCGACCACGGTTCCGTCATGCAGAGCACCGCGCGGGCGTGTTCGCTGTCGGCCCAACATGGGTCGAGGATCGAGTTCCCGACGAAGCAGCGGTAGACAGGGCCGGGGACCGAGTCTGACCCTGGCTCGCAGTTGCCCCCGGTGAGGTGGAGCGTGATCCTCACGCCTGACAGTGGGTGTCCACTTTGGTCGACCGGCGCGACGTAGACCACCCTCGTCGCGGGTGAGCCCGAGGCGGAGACATCTGACGTAGCGATGGCGAGCAGCCCCAGGACGACAAGGGTCGCGGCGACGTAGCGGCTCATGCCGAGAGTTTGACGCAGCCCGATCTTGCGTGCCTTTCCGCGCCGGCCGGCGGCCTGACTCCCCGATGATCGCACGCCCTGATGGGCGTGCGGGGGGAGTCGCACAGGCCCACCGCGCGGCGGGCACACGGCTCAACTGGAGGTGTTGATGATGAACGGCGGTGATGTCCAATGAGGACGCCACTCACCAGGATCGGCCAAGGCCGCTACCGGCACGATCGTCTCGGCGTTGAGATCGAGAAGACGTCGATGCCGGATCATCCTTGGGAGGTGTCCGGCGCCGATCCGCAGGGCAACGGCGTCGCGCTCACGCGCACGCTCGGCGACGCGCGCGCATTTCTGCACGAAGTCGAGGCGCACGTCGATCGACGAGGCCGCCTCGACGGCCGGCAGGTTCTTGGAGCGGCTGGCGCTGGGCCAGGCCATCCGCTACGAGCGCGAGCAGCGAGACGTCAGTGCCGTCGCTCTGGCGAGCGAGATTGGCGTCACGGCCAAAAGGATCGAGGCGATCGAAGCCGGCCGGTCGGAAGTCAATTTCGAGATGCTGATGAAGCTGCGGGACACCTTGGAGCTACGGGCGGACGGCTTGTTTACGCGGGCTGCACGGCTCGCCGCCGGCGATCGAGAGCCCGGACCGGAGCCCATTTCAAGTCAAGACGCCGAGGCTGCGCTACTCGCGCTTCACCGTTACCTCTACCCCGAACGCTACGAGGACGTTCCGACCCACGTATGGGACGCCGGGACGATCGAGGAGGTCGCAGACATGCTCGAACGCGCGCTGGCGAGCCATCCCGACGCTCACCTTGCGCCGAGGTGAAAGACGTGCCCCCTGCCGGGCGTGCCCTCCGCTCCCCAGGATCGCACGCCCGGAGGGCGTGCGGGGGAGTCGCAAAGGGCCCGCCGCCGGGGTGGGCCTGCGATTCACAGATTGGAGACTGACATGCCGAGCCACACCCAGGACGCACCGGCGAAGTCGGAGTCGGCAGCGCCCACCTACACGCAGCGCGACATCCCTGTGAGCCATCTCGTCGTCTCGCAGAACAACCCTCGCAAGCAGTTCGACGAGCAGGAACTCGCGCGGCTCGCACACGCGATGTCGACCCGCGGGTTCGATCATCCGATCCTCGTCAAGCCCACCGACC
The DNA here is from genome assembly GCA_963779665.1 of uncultured Solirubrobacteraceae bacterium. Classification (GTDB taxonomy): domain Bacteria; phylum Actinomycetota; class Thermoleophilia; order Solirubrobacterales; family Solirubrobacteraceae; genus Palsa-744. Next base: position 26,121 of record CAVZYW010000002.1, read on the forward strand.
AGGAGGACTACTACGAGATCATCGACGGTGAGCGGCGCTGGCGTGCCGCGCAACTGGCAGCCGTCGAGACGATCCCAGCGCTCGTCAAGACGCGCGCGACCGTCCCAGGCGACGATCTGCTCGATGCGATGCTCGCCAACGGGCTCGGCATCTCGCTCGACGTACTCGAGGAGGCGCTTGGCTATCCAGACGCTCATCAGCGAGCACGGTTACACCCGCAAGGGCCTCGCCGAGGCGTTCCAGATTCCCCAGGCGCGCGTGCGCGAGCGACTGCTGATCCTCGACCTGCCCGAGAAGGTCCGCCACCAGGTCGCCGCCGGGATCGTCCCGCTGATGGCCTCAAGGCGCTGGCTTCGCTCGCGAAAGCCCACGTCGGCCTGCCCGAGGTGGCGGTCAAGCGCGTACTCGACGGTCCCGTGCAGGAATGGGACGAGCCGAGGACGTGGGAGGACCTCGTAGCCGACCCGATCTCGGTCGTGATCGGCGACTACCAGGAGCAGCTCGCCGATCTGCCCGACCGACGTGTTCGTCGCCGGCGACAGCTACCCGGTCGCGCTGTTCGATCTGGACGAGAAGGCGCAAAAGGGCCTGCCCGCTCTCTGCGAGCTTCCTGCAGACCGAGCCGGAGCAGTTCACGGTGCAGTTCGACCAGCGACTTGCTTGCCGCAGGCGCTCGCGCTGAGCGCTGCCCACCACTCGGCCAACGAGAGCGAGGCGATCATCGTCGGCGCGGATGTCGCCAACCAGCTCGCCGGCGACTACATCAGCAAATGCCTCACGGTCCAGCGCAAGCAACACAAAGGCTCGGCGCGAGGCTGAAAGGCAGGCGAGCACTCCACCCTCGGCCCTGAGCAAGAGTGTCGACGCAGCGGCGGATGAGGCGCGGGCAGGCACGACCAGCGCCGATCCGATAAAGCCGCCGTCCTACGAGCAGATCGAGGCTGGCCGCAAGCGCGCGCTCGAGGAAGATCGCCGACTGCGCGACGAGACGATCGCCGCCAACCAACGACTCGGCGCAGCGTTGTTCAAGCACGTCGGAAGGGTCAAGCTCGACGACAGGGCGCTGAAGATCCTGACCGCTGCTCCGCTCTCGACGGAGCTCGGGAGGATCGCGGCGCGCGGCGCACGCATCGCGTTCCCTGGTTGGGCCGAGCTCTCGACTCGCGCGAACGGCTCCACGAAGGCCGAGTACCTCGACCTCACGACAGCAGAACGCAAGGCTCGCGACTTCCTGCTCGGCGCGAGCAGCGCCACCGAGATCGCGGGTCGCGCGCTCGCGTTGCTCGCCGCCGCCCGCTGGGCGAAAGAGAAGTGGGCCGTGACCAACAAGGACGCGAGCAACTACACGCTGCACCTCGACAGCTTCATGTCCGAACGCGGGATGCCGTGGCGCGGCGAAGCCGAGGATCTGCTCGACGACATCCTCATCGAGAAGCTGCCGCCCGAAGTCTCCGTCCCGATCCGCGAGGCCAAAGAACATCGCGAAGCCGTCCGTGCGGAGGAGGAGCGCCGCGACCGCGAGCGCGAGGGAGTGGTCGCCGAGTTCATCGAGCGCGCCCCGACGATGACCTGCGACGAGCGCCAGGCCGCGATTCAGAGGCTCCGCAGCGAGTACGGGTTCCGCGCCATGCCTCCCGAGCAGAGCCACAAGCTCATGGAGCTGCCCGAGCCGGGCCAGAGCGACAACGCGACCGAGCCCGAGGCAGTCGACCACGCTGCCGAGACAGACGCGCCTGCCGAGCTGGCGGCGGCTGCCTGAGCGCTTGGTGCGTCCGGCGTGGGTGCCCGCTCACGCCGGACGCTCGCTGCTCATCGGCGGCAGTCGATCCCTCCGAACGTCGGCGCGAAGACCACTGATCCCCAGGTGAGTTCCAAGCTCGTCGCTCCGGTCGGGCAGAGCCCACCCCTTTAGGCCAGCAGACCGGCTCTACGGCGCGTAAAGCCCTGCGCTTCGCGTCGCCTGCGGCGATCCCTGTCGGGACAGGGCTTGACCCGCCTCGCCGGCCCGCTCTGGCCGGGGCGTGCTCAACCACGACCCACAGGAGAAGGCGATGAACAGGTACTCGAGGCAAGCCAGCGGTCTACTCGTCCCGGCTGACGTGGAGCTCGGCACCGCCGCGCGCGGTGCATTGCAAGCGCGAGCGTCACCACGTTTACATCGGGCGGCCCTCGAAGTGGGGCAACCCGTTCGTGGTCGGCAAGCACGGTCAGCGCGGCGAGTGCATAGCGCTGTATGAGAGTTGGCTCAGGCCGAACGCGGCGCTGATCGCGGCGCTCGACGAGCTGCGCGGCCTCGTGCTCGGATGTTGGTGCGCGCCGCGCGCTTGCCACGGCGATGTGCTGGTGCGGCTGGCGAACATGAGCATTGACGAGCGTCAGCACTGGCGCGCGCTTGCTGCGTGAGCGCGCCTCGGAATAAGAGTGAAAAGCGCTGCACATTCACTCTCGGCGTAGCGGGAGCTGCGCAGCAGCAGGCGAGGGTGCCGGCAGCCGCCCAGGATCGCACCCCTGCGGGGTGCGGCGGCGGCTCGCCACCGGCACCGCCGCCCGGCGGACTGCCATCAATCCAAGGAGGTGTAACAGTGAACACGCACCAGCCGCCGTAGCCGATCCCGTCGTCTCTCACACCAACCTCGTCTGCATGTCCTGTGGGCACATCCAGCCCGTGCAGCGCGACCAGCTCCCGTCGCGCTGCGAGAACTGCAGCAACCGCTTCACCGTCAGCGGCTACCTCTTGGACGACACCACTGACGCGGAGGAGCTCTCACAAGAAGTTCTGGACAACAAAGCCATCGCACGAACCACAGGAGGCCGACCATGAGCACCGCACTCTCATCCATCACGATCGTCTATGCCGGTGAGCCCGTCGAAGTCGCCCGCGAGCGGATCACCGGGGATATGTTTGTGCCGAACCTCGGCGAGGACGGTTTCTGCGACGACCAGCCAGGCTCGAGTGCGGCCAGCCTCTTTCGCGAGGCTGCCTCGAAAGGCGCGCTTGTCGTTCCCGACGAGCTGACCGTCGAGTGCCACGCGCGCGACGATTTCCACTTCAGCGGGTTCCTTCTTGTGATCCGGCCCGAGCCCGAAGCTCCCTTCGGGATCACGTCGTCGTGGTGCGATGTCGAGACGATCGCGCGGGCGCGCGGAGATCATCGGGCAGACAACGACCCGACCGTCATCCGGGAAGCTCTCGACTTCATGGCTCGTGAGATCAACGCTGCGCTTGGCGTGGAGTACGAGCTGGGGACATAGGGGTCACAGCCGAGAACACAAGTTCTCCTGCGGCCGGGGCCAAGCCCACCCCTTAAGGCCAGCAAACCGGCTCTACGGCGCGTAAAGCTCTGCGCTTCGCGTCGCCTGCGGCGATCCCTGTCGGGACAGGGCTTGACCCGCCTCGCCGGCCCGCTCTGGCCGGGGCGTGCTCAACCACGACCAAAGGAGAAAACAGTGAGCTCAACAGCAACTATCAACGCTCCGACTCAACGACAGCTTCGCTATCTCAAGGCACTCGCCGAGCAGACCGGCACGAGCTTCACCTATCCGCAAAGCCGCGGAGCCGCTCATCGCGAAATCGAGCGCCTGCGCTCGATCAAGGCCAAGGGCCACGCCCCGTTCCAGCGCGAACCTTCGATCGCGACGGACCCACTCGTCTACGCCACGGCCGTCCACGGCAGCGAGGTCTCGGGCTTCGGGTCATCGGCGCACTGGCTCACGAGTCCACAGCACGAGCCGGAGAGCATCCCGCAACAGCCCAGGATCGGCGAGCGGACCGAGCTCGGTCGCTACACCGTCAGCGCAGGGGAGCGCGTGGTCTACGGGCAGCGCATCAACGGCCGGGTGCGGATCACCGACCGGCCGGCTTCGGGTGCCGGGCGTTCCTACCTCGTAGAACGCGAACTCGAGGTGGATGGCTACTCCGCGCTGAAGACGCTCGTGAGCGAGTACATCGGGCAGGCCAACGATCTCGACGCGATCCCGATGGCGAGCTCCGTCGTCCGACGCGACTTGGAACTGATGGCCGAGGACGAGTAGCGCTCGGCGGACAGGAGCCCCGCCGGACGGCGTTCGCGGGGCCGTCGCCACCTCCAGGCTCGCACACCCTCTGGGTGTGCGCGTCGGGCTCAACGGCCCCGCAACGGGCGTGGCCGACAAGCCACAGAGAGGATCGCGCATGACGACAACAGGAGCAGAGGAAGATCGGGACGAGCTGTGGGCCTACGGCTACAGCTACCGCGACATCGAAGCGATGGATCGCTTCGAGGCGTTCGAGGCTGGCGTCACCGCTGGCGAGAATCAGGCATACGGCAAGCTCAAGGGATGGGTGCTGCTCGTCGGCGACCCGCGCGGCGGTTTCGCCGTCATCGGCCCGTTCCCGGGCCAAGAGGCTGCAGAGTCCCGCGCGTCGCACTGGGACGACACAGACTGGTGGCCGATCGAGCTTCGCCAGCGCGCCGACGGCGAGGACGAGGCGTCTGTCAGCGCATAGTCGCCCGCCTCGCTGCACTGTCGAGCGACCGGAGGGCGACTCGCGCGTTGGCTCTCCGCTGCGCGGCGTTGCCGCTCACGCTAGTTGGGGGCGCGACACCTACTTGCCAGTGGCAGTTGTCGTTCTAGGATCGAGCGTGTGCAGGACCCACCCCCTAAACGCCGCTTGCCTACCGAGCGAGAGATTGCTCTCACAGGAGAAAACCTGCGTTCTGCCCTTCAAGCGTTCGGGCAGCTCATCAACACCGGCTTCGCATGGATCGACGAGCATCGCGAGGAGATAGGCGCGTTTTGGAAGCGAGCGAGGAACGACGATCGTCACGGAGCTTGGGACTATCTCCTGAACCGAGTCAGTGCTTTTGACGGCATCCCCATCCGGCTCGCTCTGGAGGCGCGGCGCAGCTTCACGCGCGCGTCACCCGACCAACGCGATGAACTTCTCGCTGCGACCTTCAGCGACGGGCTGACCGAGCCAGGGACCATAAAGGCAGTGCTCGCCGGGCTCGAGCGTGCCCCGCTATCCGAGGTTAAGCAGCAGCAGCTCGCGCACGGGGTCCAACATATCGCTGCCGGCGAATACCACCTCGCGGTTCCGGCGCTGATCGGTCCATTGGAGGGCACGTTCTGGCGCACCGCGCAGGAGCGCGGGCTAATACGGATGGACGATCACGGAGACTGGCGGACCACCGTCAAGACTTCCAAGCCGGGAGTCAAGGTCGGCGCAATCGAGAAACTGAGCACATACCTCTTGCAAGGCGAGCCCGAGTTCGCCAGTTTTCTTCGCGGTGTCGCCTATGGTGGCGAAGGCCATCCCTACCGGCATGGGGTCGCTGAAGATCGCTGGCACGTTCGCGCGCTTTGCCTGCTCGTAGCGCTCATCGGGTGGTTGGAGTTCGTCGGTGTCATCAATGGGCGCGAAGTTATCCACGGAGGATTCCTGCGCGCCAAACAGGCCAAGGAAGCCGAGCGCCACCCACCGGCAACTGCCACTAGCAAGTAGCTGTCGCGCTCCCAAATTAGCGTGAGCGGCAACACGCGGATCGCTCTCGCGCGGGCTTGCGCCCGCGTCGACCCGGCCACCCGCTCGCGCGCCCGGCTACCGCCAACGGCGCGGCCCTAGCGTCGAACGACCAGATAGCCACGCCGGCTGCGCCGGCTGTAACCGAGCCTCCCTGCGGTCGCCTCTCCACCGTTCCCGGCGCTGCGCCTGCCGGCCTGCAGCCCTATGGGCTGCTCGCTCGCCGCTCGCTGACGCTCGCAAGCTCCCGCGGCCGGCGGCACACCACCAAGCCCGTTGCTCCTATGTCAAGCTGGACCCGCAATTTGCGGGATTGTCACGCCGCAAAGTGAGTTAGCCGAGGTGTGCCAGACAAAGCCGAGTGACGAACTCGACGTTGAGCTGTCCGGCGGTCTCGATGACTTCCGAGACGGCAGACAGTAGGCGGGCTCTCTCAGCCGTGGAGAGCAGGATGTGATCCTGGTGTGTCTCGAGCAGATCGCTGTATTGGGCTGCTGAGTATTGCGCCGACCACGGGTGCTCGTGTACCTGCGCTGCCGTGAAGCGCGAGCAGGCGGCGATCTCGGCCGCCCAGTCGCCTGCGAGACGTGTGGGTTGGCTGGCGGGATGCATGGGGAAGTCCGGGGCGAGGCTAGGTGCGGCCCGCGCGTAGGCAGCTCGAAGCTCGTCGCGAAGGGGCGTCGTGGCCCAGTCGGGGAAGGTCCATATCGCGGCCAGCCAGCCTTTCTCCTGTAGTGCCGCGGCAGCGCGCTCGTAGCGTACTTTCGGATCGATCCAGTGCCAAGCCTGGACCGAGACGACTGCCTGCACCCGCTCTCCCGGCTGCCAGGCCTCGAACGTGGTCTGCTCGATCTCGACGTTCTGGTATCCGGCACACTTGCGTCGGGCGACTGCAGCCATCGCTGGGTCGGGCTCCAGCGCGGTCACCGCGACGCCGCGGTCCGCCAGCAGGCGTGTCGCCTTGCCGGTCCCTGCGCCGACCTCCAGCACTTCCGCTCCGGGCTGCAGTTGCGCCAGCTCGAACAGAGCGTCGATCGTCTTCGCCGGGTAGGACGGCCGTGATCGGTCGTAGAGTTCGGCGACCTTTCCGAACGCAAGCCGCTGCTCGTCAATGTCTCCGGCAGGCATAAGGCAAGTATGTCAAGGGCCCCGTTGCGACCAGCCAAGGACTGGAGTCTGGGCCGACGTGGCTCAGCTGGCGACGGTTGCGACGGACGGTTCACTGAGCAGCCGGTGATAGCGACGAGCGAGATGACGCTTAAGGCAGCGCATGGCCTCCATGCGTGTCTTGCCCTCGGCTTCCTTGCGCTGTAGATAGGAGCGGGTGTCTGGGTCCAGGCGCCCCGGGTGATCGCGATGATGTGCAGAGCCCGATTGATCTGGCGGTTGCCACCGCGGTCCAAGCGATGGCGGTCGTGTCGGCCAGAGGAGACGGGAATCGGTGCCACGCCCGCGAGTCTTGCGAAGTGCGCGTCGCTCTTGAAGCGCTCGGCCCCGGCTGTCTGGCCGATCAGGATCGCCGCGGTCAGCGGCCCGCAGCCGGTCTCCTTGAGAAGCTCTGGACGCTGCGCGCGGATGAGGTCGCGTAGCTCTCGCTTGAGCACCTCGGCTTCGCGAGTGAGCGTGCCAATTCGCAGGGTTTGCTCGCGGGCGATCCGAACCCTTGCGGTTTGAGGCATCGACCGAAGCCGGCGCGTGACGCGCTGAAGCTGGCCGGGGTAGTCGAGCTTGCGGGAGGGAATCTTCGCCTCGAGCTCGGGGTCGAGGATCACGAGGTTGATCCGTAGCCGGTTGATCAGCCGGGTGCGCTCGTTGACGAGCGTGTCGCGGTGATCGCAGAGCAGCCGGATCTCAACTGCGTTCTCGTCGAGGTAGGCGGCAGGGAACCGCCCGATGCCCTCCCTAAGCACCGCACGAGCGATAGCTCGCGCGTCGATCTGGTCGGACTTGCCGGGCTCACGTTCGCCGCGACGCGAGACTCCCATCAGCTTCGGCGCGACCCGGATCACTCGCTCGCCCGCGGCAATCAGCGCTTGCTCGAAGTGGTGGGAAAGGTCGCGACAATCCTCTATCGCCCACACCAGCTCCTCGCCCAGCGCTCCTGCCCACCGCAAAGCGTCGAGATGGCCTTGCTCCTTCGCAGGGATTTCCCGCTCGCCCAGCAACTGGCCCGTCGCCGCGTCGACGGCCGCGAGTGCGTGGGTGCTCTTGTGTACATCCGCTCCGATCACGATCATCCAGCCCGTCCCTTCAATCGATGGTTCTCATTTGACTGGACCGTCGGCGGACAGGCCTTTCTTGGGGCGGTTGCCACGCTCCTATTAGGTCACGCCGCAGGTCCTGGGTGGTGGCGGACGACACAACGAGCGTCGGTCAGGCCAGGACGGCCGACAGACAGACTAAGAGTCAGCCCGTCACCAGCCCAGGACCCAACCCGGCTCACCGGACGGCACAGCAAACGGCACTCCTTCCTGCCAACCACGCGTCCGACAAGCCGACCGCTGCGACCGCAAACCAGCTCCCGGCTCCCGGAGCAAGCTCGCGGCATCCACAAGCTGGCAGAAAGGACAGACTAGATGCAGGGTGCCCCCAGCGGTTCGCGATCGGTCCGTAATTCGTTGGCCGTTTTGCGCCGCTCACGGTCATTAAGGGTGTGATGACCGCTGCGAGCATCGGCGCCGCCAAGGGCGGCGGATACGCCCGATACCTGGAGTCGAAGACCGTGATCCCCGAGCGCGGCGACTACTACCTGAGCCCGGAGGGCGAGCCCACGCAGGCCCCCGGCCGATGGCTTGCCTCACCCGAGACACTTGCTCGGCTCGGACTCGAGGGGGAGAAAGTAGAGGGCTCGGACTTCATCGCGCTGATGGAGGGACGCCACCCACGCACCGACCTATGGCTGCGACAGGCGGGTGCCGGCGGCGGGCGTGGCGGGGGAATCGACCTGACCTTCTCAGCCCCGAAGTCCGTCTCGACGGTCTGGGCGCTCGGAGACCCCTCGCAACGCCGGGATATGGAGGCCGCCCACGCTGCCGCCGTGACGGATGCGATGGCGCACCTGACCGAGACAGTGCCCACGGTGCGCCGCAGTCAGGATGGCGTGGTGGTCGAGGATCACGCCGTCGATCTCGTGGCCGCCGAGTACCGACACACGACCGCGCGCGGCGTGATGGAGGGCGATGCCCCCGACCCGCAGTTGCACAGCCACGTCGTCGTGACGAGCGCGATCCGCGACGACGGTCGGATCGTCGCGGTCGCGTCCCGGCCGATCTTTCGCGCAGCCAGGGAGATCGGCGCTTACTATCGCTCGGCGCTCGCGCACGAGCTCGCCGAGCGCGGCTATGAGATCGAGCGCGGCACCGGCAGGGACGGGCGCTACTTCGAGGTCGCCGGCGTGCCGCGCGGCCTGATCGACGCCTTCTCCGCTCGTAGCCGCGAGGTCGCCAGAGCAGCCGAGCGCTTCCGCGCGCAGTGGGGCCGCGCGCCCGAGCGAGGCGAGCTGCGCCAGCTCAAGCTCGAGAACCGCAAGGCGAAGGTGCTCGTCACCCGTGGCGATCTGCAGCAGGCATGGAACGAGACGGCGGAGCGCTTCGAGGACATCGGCCGACGAGCCGCGTGCCTCGCGCGAGACGGCCGGCGTCGCGCCGGTCGAGATGGCGCTCGAGGATCGCGTCGAGCAACGCCTGACCGAACGCGCCGCGACATTCGAGGCCGGCGAACTGCGTGCGGTCCTGCTGGAGCAATCCGTCGGCGAGCTGCCACCGAGGCAGGCGCTCGCACGCGCGCGGACGATGGTCGCCGAGCGACGCATCCTGCCACTCGAGGGTGGGCTGTTGACGACGCTCGCGGTGCGCGCCCGCGAGCAGGCGATCGAGCGCCGGTTCGGCGAGCTCTCCACAGCCGCCGGCCGCGATGTCGGCGAGCACGCACGCGAGTTCGCCGGCGATCGGATCGCCGAGCGCATCGGCGCGCGGCTGAGTGACGAGCAGGATCACGCGCTGCGCGTAATCACCGGCCCCGAGCGCGGCGCGATCCTGGTCGGCCCGGCGGGCACCGGCAAGGGCGTCGTGATCGACGCCGCCGCGCGGGCCGAGCAGCTCACCGAGCACCGGACGTTCGGCATCGCGGTGTCGGGGTCGACGGCGCAGCGCCTCGGTCAGGACAGTCCCGCGCTCGCCGGGCAGACGCTCACGCTCGACGCGCTGGTCGCCAGGGTTCAGCGCGGCCAGTTGCTCGTCGACGAGGACACGACGATCTACTTCGATGAGGCGGGGATGGCCGACACCGACCGACTCGATCGGCTGACCGAGGTCGTGGCCGACACGGGCTCGAAGCTCGTCGCGATCGGCGACGGCGCGCAGCTCCCTTCGATCGGCGCCGGCGGCATGTTCGATCGGCTCGCTCAGCTCGCGCCGAGCGCGCAGCTCTCGAACGTGCGGCGGACACTCGACCCTGCCGAACAGCGGGCGTGGGCGGATCTGCGCGCCGGGCGCACGGATCGGGCGATGGCGCACTACCTATCGCAAGGCCGCCTGCACATGGTCGACACCCGCGACGACGCGCTCGAGCGCGCCGTGCGCAATTGGGCGACGCTCACCGAGACGCATCCGATCGAGCAGGTCGCGCTGATCTCGGACGCCTCCAACAAGGAGATCCACAGACTGAACGCCCGCGCCCAGCACTACCGCTCAGAGCGCGGCGAACTTGGCGAGCTTGAGGTACAGGTGCCGGGAGTTCACTACGGCGTTCGCGCCGGCGATCGGGTGGCGATGATCGACCAGCACCACGAGCCAGGACAGGAGCGCATCGAGAACGGAGCGCGCGGCCAGGTGCTCGACATCAACGACGCGGGAGAAGTGATGGTCGAGTTCGACGTCACCGGCCAATGGCGGACGCTCGCCGGCGATGACCTCGCCAGGCTGCGCCTCGGCTACGCGCAGCACATCCACCGCGCGCAGGGTGCCACCGTCACGCGCACCCTCGTCGTCACCGGCGGCTGGCAGACCAGCAAGGAGCCCGCCTACGTCGAGGCGTCCCGAGCCCGCGAGGGAACCGACTGGTACGTCTCCCGCGAAGACCTCGGCGTCGAAGGTCACGACACCGACAGGATCACGCGCCTCGCTGAGGCGATGAGCCGAAGCCACGCGCAGACGTCATCACTCGCGTACCCCGAGCTTTCAGAGCTCGAATACGGACCGCGCCTCACGCACGCGATCACCCCGACCCGTACTCCGCTCCCGACGATCGCGCGCCTCTTGCATCGCATCGCCCCTCCCGAGCCTGAGCAGGAGCGCGCACGATGAGCAGCCGCAGCATCAAGGTCGCGCTGGCCGAGCAGTACGCCGCCCAACTCGACGCGCTCGCAGCCAGCACAGGCGAGCGGGTGGCGACGATCGCCGGACAGCTAATCCGCTACGCGCTCTCCGAGGCCGTCAAAGACGGACGAATCCGCCAGCCACGGCCGGGATCGCAAGCTGCCGCGCCCAGCAACAGCAGCGGACGCGCGCATTGGCTTGAGCCCTACGGCGGCGACACCGGCTGGCGAGCGGAAATGTGGGGGCAGATCGTCGCGCTTCACGGCCGCTACCCGAGACAGCTTTCACACCTCAAGGACGAATGGTGGAACGACGAGGCCAACACAGAGATCCTCTGCTCGCTCGCGACGTGGCGGGCAGAGATCGATGACACCGGCACCGACCCGCGCCAAGAGCTCGCCTTTCACACCGCGCTCGCGGACTACGGAAGCCTGCTCCGTCACGAAGGCGGCGGTGTCGCGAAGGCGTGGGAGCCGGGTGCGCCGCCGAGCGAGTGGACACGTTGACAGTTAATGACACACCTCCGTCGAACGTCAAACTCATGCGAGGACTTCACACACTCGGCCGTAGATCATTTGGGTAAGAAATCCCACGCATGACATCGCCCACCGCCCGGCGGCCCTTCGCTCCCCAATGATCGCACGCCGAGGGCGTGCGGGGGAGTCGTTGAAGGGCTCGCCGCCGGGTGGGTCCGAGATTCACTTACAACTGCACATTTGGCGCCGGCGGCAGCGCGAACTGCCCCGACGCCGTGACACAGGAGAACGAACCTCCCATGCACAAACACCGTACCCCAAACGGGTTGCAGGAGCACGCCCTGATCGACCGCGCACTCCTTCAGCTCATGCTCGGCGACGAACAGCAGCGGCCGTGGGCCGAGGACGAGCTCGCCCGTGCCGTCAGCCTTCCCGGCGACGTGCGTGACGGGCTCAGGCGCCTGCGGGCCTCGAAGCTCATCCACCGCTGGAACGATCTCGCCACCGCATCGCGCCCCGCGGTGCGCTTCCACGAGATCACGCAGGGCGTCGACCCTCACTCGGCGCACGAGCGCCGTGACGACAGAAGTCTTCTCGAACACCTGCTCGCGCACAGCGCGGCCGGTGGAGGGCCGCTGGCCGACGCGCAGGTCTACGAGGCGTTCAGCACGGACAGGCAGCGGGGCATCACCGATGCACTCGGTCGCCTGGACGGTGACGGCCTGGTCGAGCGTCGCGGCGGCTTCGCGATCGTCTCAGAGGTCGCGCGGTCCTTCGACGACCTGATGAAGCTCTGACGCGGGCGTCGAGCCATGCGCGTCACCAAGCTGGCCTCGAGCCAGGCTGCCTCCCCCAGGCTGGCCGAGGCCGGACATCCACGCAGTCCAATAACTCGCTGCCGCGGTATGCGCGCCAGCACGATGATTGAGCGGCGCCGGCTGTATCTCATGGCCCGCGTGGTCGTCAAGCGGTATTACGCCAGGCAACTGACACTCGAGGCGGTCGCAAAGGCGCTCGCGACCTCGCCTCGCCAGCTAGTGCGCGCCTACGATCAGTTCGGTGATCGCAGCTTCGGCGAGGATCTCCGTCGCAGGCGCATGGAAGTCGCCACTGAGCTGCTCGCCAAACCGGCAATCCCGGTCGCCGATGTCGCCCGGCAAGTCGGCTATCGCCATGCGCCCCACTTCGCGCGAGTGTTCCGACGCTCTTACGGAGTGTCACCCTCCGTCTACCGCGACGAACTGCGCCGCAGGGTACGGGAGGCCACCGAGCGCAATGGAGACGCAGTTCCAACCGACGTGAGCGACGGTGCCCTGAGTCCGACTACGGACTCGACGCCTGAGCCCGTGCCGGCCACAGAAAGGCGAATAGTTAGCGACTCCGCTCAGCCGGTGGCTGCCTGATCCAGCTCGTCGCTGAGCGCTCGAACGCGGCGGTCGATCTCGTCGCGCGTGGCGCGGACCTCGGCCAGCGGACGGCCCTTCGGATCGGGCAGCTCCCAATCCAGATAGCGCTTGCCGGGGATGTACGGGCATTGGTCGCCGCAGCCCATCGTCACGATCAAGTCTGCCCGCTCGGCGAGTTCGTGCGTGAGCAGTTGCGGCCTGCGATCGGACAGGTCGACGCCGAGTTCGCGCATCGCCTCGATTACCTCGGGGTGGACGTGCTCGGCCGGTGTGGTACCGGCGGACAGTGCGCGGTGGCGCCCCTCGACGGCGCGCTCGAACAGCGCTTGGCTCATCTGCGAGCGACCGGCGTTATGACGGCAGACGAACAGGACGGTCGCCATCGTCAGGGCCTAGCCTGGGAGCGCTTGACTGAGCGAGCCATCGGCGCTCGGTTGCTGTTGGTGGTGCGGCATGACGGCCTCTGCCGCCTCGGCCGGCGTGATGTCCGGGTAGAGCGCCCTGATAGTGAGGATCGCGCAGGCGCCGCCGACGAACTGCGCAACGATGAAGCCGGGCACGGACGCGGGTGCGATACCAGCGAAGGTGTTGGAGAACATGCGTCCCACGCTGATCGCGGGGTTGGCGAAGCTGGCGGAGCTCGTGAAGAAGTAGGCAGCGCCGATGTAGGCCCCGACGGCGGCTGGCGCCATGCTGTTGCGTCTTGTACGGGCGAGGGAGAAGATCACCAGCAGCAGGCCGGAGGTGGCGATTACCTCTGAGAACAGGTGAGCAGGAGAGGCGCGGTGGTGGGTGGAGATGCTGATGGCTGCCAGAGAGAACATGCCGTTGGCAGTGATCGCACCGACGACGCAGCCGGCTACCTGCGCGGGTATGTAAGCCAGCGCGTCCCGCCAGCGGAGGCCACCGAAAGTTGCGTCAGCGAGCGAGACGACGGGGTTGAAGTGCCCGCCTGACACCGGGCCGAACATGAGGATGATCGTGAACAACCCGGCTGCGGTGGCGGCGGCGTTCTCGAATAGCTGTAGGCCGACATCGCCCGGCGAGAGGGTCTGCGCTGCGATCCCTGAGCCGATCACGAGCGCGGCCAGGAACGCCGAGCCAAGCAGCTCGGCGAGGAGGCGACGTGCGAGCGGGGCATCCACACCGGGATGGTATTACATCGACAGGCATAAGTATTATTGATATAAGTAGATTGATGCCCGTCGATTTGGAGCTATCCCCCAAGCAGAAGCGAGCCAACGGTTCGCCTTGTTGTGAGCCCGTTGTCTACCCCGACGTACAACGCGAGGAAGCGCTGCGCATGGCTGAGGTCGCAAAGGCTCTCGGCGACCCGATCCGCTTGCAACTTGTGGACGTGCTGCGCAAGCACGCGGGGAAGGTCTGCGTCTGTGAGCTCGTGCCGCTGTTCGACATATCTCAGTCCACGCTCTCCCACCATCTAGGCAAGCTGCGCGCCGCCGGGATCGTGGACTCCGAGCGCAAGGGCCTGTGGGCCTACTACTACGTGATCCCCGACGCACTCAAGGAGCTATCCGCATGGCTGAGCTGACCACTGCCGCCGAGACCACCACCAACTCCTGCTGTGCCCCGGAGGCGCAAGCGGCGTGCTGTGAGCCGACCGCCAAGGCCGAGTGCTGCGGTCCCAGCCACGGCGAGAGCTGCGGCTGCGCTGCCGACACCAGCGCGACGCAAGCCGGCGATATCCGCGAGCAGGTGCGCGAGCGCTACGCGGCTGCCGCCGTGCAGGTCACGAGCACAGACCCCGGCGCCGGCTGCTGCGCCCCGAGCGAGACATTCGACGGCGGCAGCGAGGTATTCGGCGCAGCGCTCTACGCGCTCGGCGACCATGAACAGCTGCCCGATACCGCCAAGCTCGCCTCCCTCGGCTGCGGCAACCCCACCGCCGTCGCCGAACTGCACGAGGGCGAGACAGTTCTCGACCTCGGCTCCGGTGGCGGGATCGACGTACTGCTCTCCGCCAAGCGCGTCGGGGAGACCGGCAAAGCGCACGGCCTCGATATGACCGACGAGATGCTTGCCCTCGCCCGCGAGAACGCGCGCAAGGCCGGCGTCGAGAACGTCGAGTTCCATAAGGGCTACATCGAGCAGATACCGCTCCCCGACGCGAGCGTTGACGTCGTTATCTCCAACTGCGTAATCAACCTCTCCGGCGACAAGCCAAAGGTGCTGCGCGAGGTCGCGCGGGTGCTGCGCCCAGGCGGGCGCTTCGCGGTTTCCGACGTGATCGCCGACGAGGACATGGACGAGGCGACCCGCGCCGACATGCAGGCATACACGGGCTGCATCGCTGGGGCACTCACCCACCGGGAGTTCACGCAAGCGCTCGCGGACGCCGGGCTCGCCGACGTTGAGATACGCGAGACTCACCGAGTCCACCCGCAGGCAGCCTCAGCGATAGTCCGCGCACACAAGCCAACCCGAGCGGGGTACGCTGCGCAGTCGTGTTACTGACGAGCGCTGAGGCAATCGCAGGTCTCCAACGGACACCCCTGCTGTCGATCCGCGAGACGCGCGCCGCACTCGACGCCGACCGCGCCGCACACGGCATCTACGCATGGTGGCTCATCAGCCCCAACGCGCTGCCTAGCGTCCCGGCGACGCCGCATCCAACCGAGCCGGTGGGGCTGATCTACGTCGGGATCGCGCCCGGCACGGCCTCCTCGAAACGCTCGCTCTACAAGCGCTTTGGCGACCACACCCGAGAAGCCGGCCGCTCGACGCTCCGCTACGGGCTCACGTCATTCCTGTTTGAGCAAGAAGGCTGGAAGCTGCGGTGGAGGACAAACCGGCCGCTGCTCGCCAAGCCCTACGACCACGCACTTACGGCGTGGATGGAGACCAATCTGCGTGTCCAATGGGTTCGCCTACCCCAGCCGTTGTCCATTGAGCCCGTGATCGTCCGCGAAATGCTCCCGTCGCTGAACCGCGGCCACAACCAGGAGCACCCGTTCTACGAAGCCGTGGGCAAATCCCGAGAGCGATTCCGCGAAGCCGCGGAGGCGGCAGGTCAGCAGACATGAGCGATTCAGGGGAGCGCGACGACGGCGTGAAGCATCTGACTGTGCAGAACTGGCTCGACCCCGACGAGACCGGCCGCGCTTTCGGAGAAGTCAACCTCGCCACCGGCGAGCGCCGTACCGCCAGCGGCGACGGCTGGGCCGATCAGTTCCTTGCCGTCGAGCTCCACAACGAAGTGCCCGCCGAGATCCGCGAGATGTGGGGGGTCGCCCGCGGCCTGGCGCTCTACGGCTGGTTCTACTACCCGCTGTACGCAATCGCAGAACACCAGCTACGTCGTGTCGCGGACGCGGCGGTCCTGCACCGCTACCGGCAGGCAGACGGCCCTCCGAACAAGAAGCCCGACCCCGATGATGGACAGCCGACCTGCCCGAGCTTCAAGAGGCGCGTGGACTGGCTGATCGACAACGGAGTTATCGCCACAGACAAGCGTCATCAGTGGGCCGCAATCCGGGAGCTGCGTAACGAGACCACCCACGCGAGCATCCGACATCTCGTGATGCCGGTCGACGTCCTGCGCGTCCTCGATCTGCTCGCCGTTGAGATCGACGCTCTGTTCGTCTCATAGCCTGCGCCCAACTCAATTCGTTGGCCGTTTTCGGCTGCTCACGGTCATATATAGATGAGGATGCAATCGAGCCGTCGCCCCACAACGATGAAGTCGCCATTGCTTTCCGCGAGCCCTACGGACTCGCCGATCGATCCCGGCGGCGATCTACTGACGGCCGAGGAGGTCGCATCCCTCCTTCGCGTGACGCCCGCATGGGTCTATGCCCAAACCCGCCGGCGGCAGATTCCGCACTTGAGACTCGGCCGTTACGTTCGGTATCGACGCGAGGCGCTGGACGATTGGATGGAGCAGGTCGAGAGCTCCTCGTCATTGCCGCCAGCTCGTCGCAGAGACGGCAGTCGCAGTGTCTTGCAATGACGAGATAGTCGCCTCCGCGGCCAAGGGGGCCGCCGCACCCGGACGTAGAATTGACACCGTGGCGAAGCGAAGCTATGGGACAGGCCAGCTCTACATCAAGCAAGGCGCGTGGTTCGGTCGGTGGCGTACCTCGGATGGTCGTCGACTGAATCGCCGGCTCGGTGATGTCCGCGAGCGCGGCAGCGCGAATGGACTAACCCGCCATGAAGTCGAGCGGAAGTTCCGCAAGCTCAGAGAGGAAGAGGAGGCCAACCCCCAGCCCAAGGTAGCGCGGCGCGTCACAGTTCAGGACGCGGGCGATTCGCTGCGTCGCAAGCTCGCTATGGAAGGCTCTCGCAAGTCCTACCTCGACGGCTGCGAGTCGATGCTGCGCGTCCATATTGTGCCCGGCCTCCAAAATGCTCCGGTCCGCGCGGTCGATCGCCAGAGCATCGAAGCCCTCGGCGAGAAGATGCTCAAGGCAGGCAAGAGTCCAAAGACCGTCAGGAACGTCCTCACGTTCGCGCACAGCGTCTTCGAGCACGCCGTAGACGAAGGCTGGTGCGCCGAGAACCCTGTGCGTCGTGCTCGCCGACCGCGCCGGCAACACGCGGGCGACGTCGAGCCGGACCTGCAATTCCTCACGATGACCGAGCTTGACGCGGTGATACGCGCCATCCCGGACGAAAAGGTCGCTCGCTCGCCCGCGCCGACTCGCCGAGGACGGCGCGGTCCTGCGCCGCCACCGCCTCCCGACGTGCTCGGTCCGGTGCTCCGCGTGGTGATTCTCACGGCGGCGATGACCGGGCTACGCCAGGCCGAGCTGCTTGGCCTGCGTTGGCGCGATGTCGACTGGTCGGCCCAACGTATCCGAGTACGCAAGCCCTACACGCGCGGAGAACACTCCACACAGGGCAAGTCGGACCTATCGACTCGCCGTTCGGTCCCGATGGCCGACCGGCTCGTCGCGGAGCTCGATCGCTGGTCCAAGCGCTCGCTCTACACCACCGAGAAGAGCCTTGTGTTCGCTCACCCCGAGCTCGGCACGGCGCTGGATCGCACCAAGGTCACGCGACGCTTCCAAGATGCTTGTGCGGACGCTCGCGTGACGGTAATCACGTTCCACGAGCTGCGCCACACGTTCGCGACGAGGATGGCCGCCCAGGGTGTGCCACTGCGCAAGCTGCAGGAGTGGCTCGGCCACGCCGACATCAAGACGACGCAAATCTACATGCACTACGCACCCGACGAGCACGAGGTCGCCCTCGTCAACGAAGGCTTCTCGGGGGAGACCGCCAAGGAGGCCGAAAGCCTGGGGTCCAATTTGGGGTCCAATGTGAGCGCAACTCAGAAGCACTCAGGCACACCCACGAGCCAGTAAGGACGGGGGCTAAGCACTCACGACCACTGCACCGCTCGGGCTGGGGGCCGGGCGGTCGCAGGTTCAAATCCTGTCTCCCCGACTAAGAAGTCCAAATACGAAGAAATGCGAACAAGGCGGGCGCGAGCCTCACAAATCGCCCAATTGCAGGCAGTTTCTGCCCTAGCACCTGCGAAAAGTGCGAACCGTCGCTCGGTGATGATCGGCTCAGATGCCCGCGAGTCGGTAGCGGCTCGGTAGCAGGAACGGCCCAACTCGGTAGCAGCCGGCCCCGAGATGTCGGAGCATAGAAATGCCGTGCGCGCGCGGCCCAAGGCGCATTCTCGCTTCATGAAGCATCGCCAGACCAACCTCCTCGGAGCCCCGTGCCGCAATGGGAAGCCCGGCCTCTTCACTTGAGGGCCGGAGGCGAACGCAGTTCGCCGGAGGCCCATATGCGAAACGCGTCGTTGAGTTGGACGTGCTCGTGGGTTTGGAGCCGGGTCTGTTCGAGCAGCGGGAGCGTTTAGAGCTGCACTACGCGCGCGCCATCGCGCGCGCGCCCGAGCCGGAGTGTCCGAGTACCGATGGCTGGTGGGCCATCTCGGACAGCTCCGGGCTGGCTGTTCCGAGGCTGTGCAAACGCTGGACCTGTCCGTCGTGCGTTCGCCTCAAGCGCGCGGCGGCGCTCGTCTCTATCCAGGACGGTCTATGTGCCGCCGCCGAGCGGGGCTCGCGTGTGCGCTTCATGACGCTTACGGACGGTTGCGGCGACATGGACTTCGCCGCCTTCTACGCGGCGTGGTCTCGCAAGCTCCGTCCCCGGCTCCGGCGACGGGGGAAGCTCGGCGACTACGCGTGTGCGCTTGAGGTCCAGCCCCAGTCTGGTCGGCTCCACGGGCATTTCCTTCTCATTGACAGCGCCAAAGGCGGTGGTTTCATTGCGCAGGCCGAGCTCTCTAGGATGGCGGAGGCTTGTGGCTTTGGACGGATTGTTGATATACGCGAGGTGACAGATATTCCTCGCCGCGAACAGCGGCTCTCGGCGTACTTCACGAAGGGGACCTATCGAGTGGCAACGGAGGAGGCGGGTGTGGTTGCTGCGTATATGGCGAAGGTGTCGCGTGTCTCCCAGCTCGGGGAGCTGGCCGCAAAGCGGATAAGGCCCTTTCGTGTGTCGGCTGGCTGGCCTCTGAAGCTCACAGAAGCTCAGCGCCGTCTCGTCGAGGAGTGGTACGGCGGCGGCGAGGACGATGGGCCGTGGCGGCTGGTCCATGAGGGCCATGCGGGACGCTTTTTACTTGCGGAGCGCGAGCATCAGCGAGAGTGCTCGACGGGACGCATCAGCCTTGGCTCCAAGAAGCGGCAGGCGTTGCTCGTGGCGGGCGAAGGTGGGTGAGTGGTCTCGCTGTCTGCCAACGCGCCGGACGGAGCCGACCGAACGAGGCCGCGTAGCGGGCGAGTGAGGGCGGCTCCGGGAGGCAAGTGGGCGGACGAGCCGCGCGGCGGCGAGCGCGGTGCGAATAAGCGAGTAAGCATGTCGTCGAGAAACACCAAGCCCCGCTAGCGCGGCCAGTGACCCTATATTCGTGTCAATGGCCGCGCCAACGCTTCTCTTACTCATTGTATTCGGCGACGGCGACCGCCATCCGCCGAGCAATTTCGTAAGCTACCTCGGGCGTGACGAGGAGGCCACCACCGGATTTAAAGAAGTAGGCCATCACCGCGTTTGCGATGAGTTCTTCACATTCCTCCGGCGATGGGTACAAGAAATCTGCATCGACAAAAACGACCTCGGGTTCTGTTTCTATAGTCATAGTGCAACTCCTTCTTGGCTTAAGGTCCGCCGGGATTAGCGAACACCCACCCAAGGTAGGCGCAAAATTTGGCTCGACCGGAACGCACGGCAGAGGAGGAGAAAATGGCCGAGGTGATGCGAAATCCGAGTGTGCATGGGTGCTCGGGTTTATGGTCAGAAGATGGGACCATCGCCCCCGCTACGCCTCGCCGTTCCCGGCCTTGAGCAGGTTGGGTATTGGCTGCTCAAGGCAAGGACGCCCACTGGCATCGCCTCGGCGTTTAACGACCGCAGGCTGGCTTTGTGGTGCCGGTTGGGTATTCGGCGGAAATTGCCGACAGCAATCGAGTTCGAGGCCGAGATAGAGGAGCTGCGTGACCTTCTCGTCGCGGATGAGCCCCCGCCTGGCGTGCCCTACGACGACGAGGCGACCGAGCGCGAGCTGAGCCGCAGTCTCCGCTGCCTTGACGCAGCTGAGGCTGCTGCATTCGACGCGGGGCTCTTGGGATAGGCGCTCCGCTCAGGCTGCCCCGGAGCTATCGGAACCTCACTCGCCGCGCTTAGGCTCAGCGCCCAGGCGCAGCTCTAGGCCAAGCGCCTCAAGCAGCGCGGCCAGCTGCTCGACCTGTATGGGCTTCCTGCCGGTCTCCCAGGCCGAAACCTGCGGTTGGTGAGAGCCGACACGACGCGCCAGCTCATCCTGGGACACGCCCTGTCGCTCGCGGGTCGCCCGCAGGAAGTCACCGGCAAGTGATGTCACGGGAGCGGAGGTTATCGGCCAACGGGCTCTCGCCGAGCCCCGCAACGCGGGGGCACTCCGGGTGTGCTTCCGGTCAGCCTCTCAAAGTGCCCGATGGTATGGGTTATGGACAGACAGTTCCCCGCAACGCAGGGCACTCCGGGTGTGTTTCCGGTCGGCCCCTCAAAGTGCCCGATGGTATCGGGCATGGACAGACAGCCCTCGCCGACGCAGCGAATCAGAGCACTCCCGGGGGGTGCGCCCGGTCAGCCTCTCAAAACGCCCGATGGTGTGGTTATGGACAGACGGCTCCCCGCAACGCAGGGCACTCCGGGTGTGTTTCCGGTCGGCCCCTCAAAGTGCCCGATGGTATCGGTCATGGACAGACAGCCCTCGCCGAGCCTGCAAACCAGGACACTTGAAATGATATACGCGAGCGCGTATAATCAAACAGATGTTCAGTTTTCCTCGGTCAGCCCCTCGCAAGCCCCTATTCGTATTGATATGGGCAACGTCATACCGTTTCCGCGCCGCACAGACTGGGAGCCGGAGTTGAGCAAGCGTCAGGTTGCTCAGTGGTTCGGTTTCTCGACCCGCTGGGTCGAGCTGCGTGTACGCGAGGGCATGCCTTCGCGTCTGCGAGGCAACCGACGCCGGTTTCTGCTCTCCGAGTGCGAGGCATGGCTTGTGCGACCGAGTGAGGCGAACGCATGATTTACAAGCGTGGCAACCGGTACGGCGTTCGCATCTACGACGCAAAGCGGCAGGTTTGGGTCGGTACCTTCCGCACCCTCCAGGAGGCGCGACTGGCCGAGCGCGAAGCGTTTATGCGGGTCCGCCCGGCGAACGACGAGACCGTCGCGGAGTTCGTGGACCGGTGGCTCCTCGACTACAAACGCCTCCGCGCCTCGACCAACCGCCACTACGCTTACATGGTCAAGCCACTCGCCGACGAGTTCGACAAGGTGAAGATGTCGGAGATATCCCGGCGCCGCGCGCACGAATGGGCACTCCGGCATCGTGGCAGCGTTCCGGTTGTGCGCGCGATGTTCAACGACGCGCTCAATGAGGAGTGCGTCACCACCAACCCGTTCGCCAACCTGCGCCTCGACCAACGGCGCGGTCGGCGCGACCTCAGCGTGCTCACCGAGGCCGAGGTCCGCGAGCTTGCCGACACATCGCTCAGCCTGTTCGGGGCGTACGGCCCGACCTTCCGCGCCTGCATACTGTTCGCCGCGTATGTCGGTCTGCGACCCGCCGAGATGTTCGTTCTTAAGTGGTCCGACATTGATATCGCAGGAAGCCAAGTCCATATCAATCGGTCGCTCGGCAACACGGGAGAGATAACTCCGCCCAAGAACGGACTGAAGCGGACCGTCGTTCTCCCGCCGCAAGCTAAGGAAGCGCTCCTCGCTATGCCGCGCCAGGCGAACAGCCCGTATGTCTTTACCGCTCCCTGCGGTCGGCGGTTCTCCAAGACTTCGCACTATTACTACTGGCGACTGCTTCGTACAGAGGCAGGCCGTCCGAAAATGGCGTTCTACGAGCTTCGGCATTTCTGCGCGACGCACCTACTTGAACTCGAATTGAGCCACGCTGATGTGGCCGTCCAGCTCGGCCACACAGACGGCGGCGCACTTGTGATGAGCACCTACGGACACCCCTCCGCTGACGCAGCACGCGCCCGCGTCCTCGCGGCGTACCAACGCAACCCCGCATGGCGTCTAAAAGCTGTTGGCGACTGACGAGCAGCTACGTCCAGCAGCGGTCACGGGGTGGCGCTATCGATTACAAAGCTTTTCGTATTAGGCTTCGCCCGCCTCGTACGCGCGAACGAGCGCTTCGAGCGTCTTCTGCTTCATATTTCTTTCCATCCGGTTTCGTGATAGGTGCCCTTGCGTCCCCGGAACGTGGCGTGGTCTTCAAGGGCCACATATATTTCTGATGTCACTACTTTGGCCGCGATGACTTCCTTCTGTTCTCCATGTACACAAACGAACACTTCGGATACTGTAACGCCCGGATACTGTCCCTGGTTTCCTTCTAGCTCAAAATGCCCGCCCGTCGAGGCGCATAGCCTGCGGGCTTCACGGGTTGGACTTACTTCCGCCGTCACGATAAGCTGCCCGGTGCAATGATGGGTGCCATGACATGACACGCGAAGCTTAGCGGGTTGCCACGCACTCCCACCTTCGTTTACACCTGTTTCATAGAGGAGACCGCTCGCCGGATCTTCAAGCGCTTTGTATGTGACCGAAGGTGAACTGCTTTCCGGGCCCCATTCGTCGAACAGCTGGGCGGTCATGCGCTGGGCCGCCACGCTGCGGTTGCTCGCTTCCGCGATGCCCGGTGCGCAAAGTAGAAGGACTGCTGCAAGGAGTGTGGTGCGCGTCTTCATGACTTCGCCACTTTATGCGACCTGCGGGCCCTTCGTCGGGCCGTCGCGCATGGTGCGCGCCTGAGAGCGCTCCCGCGCTGAGCGCGACCTTCGCCGCCCACCGGAGTTCAGCCGACCGCCCCCGCGCCGGATATGCTGCCGGCAGATGAGCGCTCGGGACCACGCCATTGGCCGATGGGACGACTACATTCACGACTGGCTCACGCGACCTTTGCCGCCACCGCTCCCGGCCCCCTTCGCCGAGTGGTTCGCCAGCTACGGCGGTTCGGTGACAAAGGAGGCGATGCCGGAGCCCTACATCGGCCGATGGGAGGCACCGAGAATGGTCACGCTTGGCCTCAACCCGGGGCAGGCAGACATTAGCTTTCAAGGCCGGAACGGCATCTTCGCTGGCGAGATAGGTGAGCTTGGGGCTTATAGCACCTGGGCGGCTAGCGACCCATACCGTCGGTCGCCCTGGGAGGCCAGCTATGGCGTCCCTCGGTATTGCCGGAGGCTGCTCAACTTTGCGCGCCGTTGGAACGACGATGAGTCGGTGTCAGGAGCCGACCTGCTCACCGTGGAGATGTATCCGTGGCACTCCAAGAACGTGACGGCAACGATGTGCCCGCCCGCATCTGTGCTCGACGAGTTCGTGTGGGCTCCATTGGCTGAAATCGCCGTTCCGCTCTTCTTCGCCTTCGGTGCCCGCTGGGCGCGAATGTGCGAGCAACTCGGGCTAAAGCCAGAGAACCGATGGGGAGCCGGAGGCAAGGACTTCGGCAGTCCCGTCAAGTCGCGCACGGTCATCACGTACCGCCTCAGTGCAGAGCAGCGGGTCGTCGTGTCCTGGCAGCAGGGCTACGCCGGGCCACCCCGTGCGGAGGACGTGACGCGACTGCGAGCTATCCTGGGCGACTGAAACCGAGTCGCAATCGGGTAGCAGGGGCTCCGTCACGCCCCGCCGTTGCTGGTCGTTCGGGGGTCTTTGAACTAGTCTCCCCGATTTTCCGAAGGGTCTTCCTTGAGAAGGTCGTTTTTGATGGCTCGCGGTACAGGGTCCAAGCGGGAGTCGGCGACTCAGCTCGACGGGGTGGAGCGTTGCGGATCGGGTCTCTAGGAGACGGCGTCACCGAGTTGCGGGGGCGAGCACGGTCTCACACCACGTCCGGAAGGTCGTGGTGGTGGGTGTGGCGTGGGACCAGTCTTCGTCGTAGATTCCGTTCTGCTGGGCCTGGTACATCCGGGCGAAGTCGCGTGCCATGCCTCCGGGGGCCCCGCGTTGGATCATGGCCGCGGTGAGTTGCTCGAGGTCGGCCTGCTCAAAGGTGACCTGCGACCCCAGCACGTCGCTGATGGTGGCCGCCATTTGGTTGGGCGTGAGGTGGTCAGGCCCGAAGAGCGGAATTTGGTCTGTTCCCTCCCAGGTGCGGTCCATGAGCAGTCTGGCGGCGGTGGCGGCTATGTCCTGGGTGGCGATTGTGGCCAATGGACGGTCGGGGCGCAGCGGTAGGGACAGAACTCCCTCGGACGTCATTTGGGGTAGCGGCCTGATGAGGTTCTCCATGTAGAACCCCATCCCGAGCGAGCGATAGGCAGATCCGGAACTTTCAAGCTTGGCGTCCATCGCGTGCGCTGCGGAGAGCAGACCCGCCGGATGGGGCCAGTTCCATCCCGCGCTGGAGATGCCGACCACATGACCGACATGGTGGCGACGGATCGCCGCCGCCGCCGGCCGCGTGAAGGAGAGGTAGTGCTCCTCGGCAGAACTCGCCCGTATGCTCGGGGGGATCAGCCAGAACAGGCCCTGGGCGCAATCGAGTGCCTGATCGAGGACCGTCGGGTCGTCATGGCTGCCGGCGATTACTTGCACTCGATTGCGGACCTCGTCCGGCAGTCGAGACGGGTCTCGAACGATCACTCGCAGCGGCTCCGTCTCGGCGTTCAGAAGCTCAGCCAGAAGCTGACTGCCGACATTGCCAGTAGGGGTTGTAACGACAATCATGATGGCTCCCTATGAGTTAGGTTTCGTTGACGTGGCTCGTGTGGCTCGGCCTCGGCATGGTCGTCCACCAAGTGGTTGAGTTCGGTGGCAAGCGCGATGACCTGGGGGAGGTAGTCGGCGAACGCAGCGTCGATGTCATGGAGGTTGCCGGCATCTGTGAGCATCGTCTCATCGGTCTTGAGCTCGATGTCTGTCTCGGTGCTTCGCATGCGCAGGCCTTGGAGCACCTGCCTGAGCTGCGTCGCTGCCAGCCCGCCTCCGCGGCTGCCGTAGCTCACAAGACCGGCGGGCTTGTTGGCCCACTCGTGGTAGAGGAAGTCCAACGCGTTCTTGAGTACCGCGGGGTAGCCCCAGTTGTATTGCGGGAACACGAACACGAAGCCGTCGTAGGACCGGACAAGCTGACTCCACCGGACCGTGTGCTCGTACTCGTAGCGCCCCCCACCGTGAGGCTATGACCGGCTCATCGAGAAAGGGCAAGTGGATCTCCTGAAGGTCAATCAGCTCGATCTCGTTTAGCTCGGTGGCGCGCAGGCCTCGCCGGACCCACGCCGCGATCTCAGGACAGATCCGCCCAGGACGATTGCTGCCGATCACGACGGCTATTCTTGGCAGCGCATCGGACGATATATGCATGGTACATACACTACCATTGGAGGAGTGATGAGTCAGCCCGACCCGCTGAAGGCGCTCCATGAGGCCCTGTTGCAGATCGTTAGCGTCCTCAACCGGCCCCAGGGCGACAACGTGATCCTGGCCCGCGCCGGCGTCTCGCTGGACACAGCGCTGTTTCCGCTGCTGGTCCGCGTCTCGATGCAGCGCAACCTCACGATCGGCGCACTCGCCAATCAGGTCGGGCGCGACTACTCCACCGTCAGCCGCCAGGTCACCCGCCTACAAGCGCAGGGACTCGTCTACAGCGAACTCTCGGAGACCGACCGCCGCCAGCGTCTGCTCAGCGTGACCGCAGCGGGCAGGAGCACCGTCAAGAAGATCGACCGTGGCCGCAACTCAGTGATGAGCGAGGCTCTCGATGGGTGGAGCCAAGCCGAGATAATCGAGCTTGCCCGAATGACCACCCGGCTAGCAGCCGCCATGCAACCACGCGCCTGAGAAGCAGCATGGACAGCGCTCCCGCGTAAGCCGATGTGTCTCAGGGGACGAGGATGCGGAAGCGGCCAGCGACGGTACTCGGTTGGCGAGACACCGAGAACGCCGCACCTGCTTCGCCGCCATTCCGGCACTCTTAATGACACGGATCCTGACGCGGATCCAGAACCGCGATCGAAGCCTGCATCGCGGACAAAGCAGGGTCACCGGGGCTCAACGACGACTCGCCTGCTCCTCGCCCACCTTCGCAGCAGCGACGCGCCCGCACGGGACGCGTTCTGAGCGTATCGGCTAACACACACACGTCCGCTATGGCATACGTCGGGTCGGATCGAGCGAAACCCCTGGTCTGACGGCGGTACGACGTTTGCAAGACGTTTGCAAGGCGCCCAAAAACCGCATTGGAAAGGCAACTTGAACCGTTCTCCCCGATTTACGAATTGCCTGCAAATAAGCACTTTCCTGATCGGCGGATGGCCTCAATGAGGGCCGACGGGGAACAAACGGGGAACAAAACCTCCGGGACTTGCGCGCGAGCCCGGATGAGGTGGCCGCCCTGTGACGGCGGCATCTATGCGTGGAGGGCTCCCGTCGCCCTGAAGCGGTCGATGAAGGCTTCACGCTCGTATTCTGGGATCTTCCAGATCTTTCCGAGGTCGGGGAGTGCTTCGGTGATTGTCCTCGCCTCGTCCATAGTGTTGTTGATCCAGAGGAGATGGGGCTTGAGTAGACGCCATCTGAGCCGGTCGATGATCGAGGAGTCGAGCAGCTTCTGCCCGGCTGCCTGGAACGCGGCGACGCCCGACGCGACCCCGGTAACGTCGCCTTGAGAGATTCTGCTGATGCCGGCCAGTCCGCCGGCGGCGACCGCCTCCCCGGCGACTTTGAGCACGTTGTCGACACTGGTCGATAGTGCCTTCGCGAGCTTTTCCGCCTCCTTGAGGTCTCCTCGCCCGAGGGCTTCGTCTAGGTAGATCCGGACCCTCCTGTATGCGGCTGCCTCTCGGCGGAGGGCCCCAAGCTCGGTCCATAGATCGTCCGGCTTGGAGGCTTGCCGAATCGCGATGGCGAGAAAGACAGGCAGCTGTAGGCAAGCGTTCGCTGCGAGTTGCTCGTAGTTGGCGTCCACCAGTTCGAGCGTCGTGAGCTGGTGTTGCACCGCGACCGCCCGATCGTAGAGGTGTTGCCGGAACGGCACCCGTGCGATGCCACAGACGTACGGCAGTTCGAAGAAGTCCGCGAGCCGCTGGTTTACGTAGGCACGTAGGTTGAGGTCGGTGAGCAGCTCTCCACGGCGGCCAGTCGGTTTCATGCCTGCGGCGGCCTGCCGCTTGGCGAGCTCCCGAGCCGCTGGCGTGGGGTCGATGTATATGTTTGTGTCAGCTACGTCGGTCGCGTCGGCGATCTGGCGCAGAAGTTCGTCGGATGGAGACTGCCAGCGGGTGCTTGCGTCTTTCCAGTTGACTAGCTCGTCCGTCGTCAGGTCGGGATCGTCGAGTGCATGTCGCCACGCGTTGCGTACCGCGGCGAGTTGTACGCCGTCGAGTGTTTGCGTTCCGGCTCGCGTGGAGAGTCGCTTAAGCCAGCCGTAGGCGTCTTCCCATGTATCCCAGATGAAGCGATGGGGGCCCACCCACGGATCGGGAAGTAGAGATGTGTCGTTCTCTGCTTCGAGCGGGAGTGGAACCGACGTGAAGACGTTTTCGCCGAGCGCCCGATTGATCATGTCGTCGTCGACGCCGGGGTGTTCGTGATGGTAGATCCGCTCGTAGCTGGCGACCGCCTTGAAGAAAGTCACGAGGTCCCAGATCGTGAGCGGGGTCATCGCGTCTGGGCCGCTGTCGGACATGAGCGTTGTCGCGGTGAGGATTGTCGTGTTGTCCATCCATCCGCATCCGTACGCCGAGATCGCGACGCGGGCCCGATACTTCTCGAGTTCCTCAAGCGCGACGGGTGATGTGGCCGCGGCGGAGTTGAACGGGAGGCCGAGGTCGATCGCACCGGCGACCAGCGGCGAATCGACCCCAAAGTGCTCGACTGTGTCCGCGAACGACTTGGCGTCCTTGGATGCGTCGGCGATCAGATGCGCGATGTCGGGACTTGCACCGGGATCAAGCACGGCTATCGATCATACGCGGCCGCCGCGGGATCATTCGTGCAGAGTCAGTGCGGGATGAGCCGGGCCGGTTTTGACGGAGGCTCGGATCTACCGGGGCGTCACCGGAAATGCACCTACGGCCCCTACGGCGCTCCCACTTGCGGAGGGAGCGCTACGACCCCTCTCGGGTTCGACGGCCCGGCTCGATCACGGGTGCGCCGTGAAGACGTGGGCGACGGCTCCGCCGCTGAAGGCGGTAGTGCTCACGGGCTCGATGGCGAGGGGTGCCGTGAACAGCCGCTCGCCCGCACCGAGGACGACCGGGTGGACGACGAGGCGGTACTCGTCGATCAGCCTGGTCTCGACGAGCGATCGAGCGAACCGGACGCCGCCCTGCGCGAGCAGGTATCCGCCTGAGTGCTCCCGCTTAAGACGCGCGACGGCGTCGGCCAGGTCTCCGTTCGCGACCGTCGTCTCCCCCCAGTCGGCGGACGTGAGCGACTTCGAGAACACCACCTTGGGGATCTCGTTCATCGGCGCCGCGAACGGCCCGGATGCGCCGGGCCAGAAGCCGGCCCAGCGCGCGTAGGTCGCGGCGCCCACGAGGTGCGCGCCGGCGTTGCTCACGGTGTCGAGGACCCACTCGGCGCCGTCGGGAGACCGTCCCGCGGCCTCCCAGCCGGAGCTCCCGTCGGCCGATGCGACGTATCCGTCGAGCGAGACGGACATCTTCAGGATCAGTGAGGTCATGCGCTGCTTCCTTTCCCGGATGGACGACATACCGCTATGGACTCCGCCGGCTTCGGAAAATGATCGGTGGCGAGCGCGACGGCGAGGGGCACGGGGAGGCTACTGCGCCGCGCCTGCTTTGCTGAGGAGCGACCCGAGCGCCGGCGCAGCCCGCGGTGCGGCCTCGGGAGTCCTGAGTTCAACACGGTTTGCAGCACAGGAAGGGCGATCTCGCCAACAAGCCACGCCTGAGCCTGCCCGGTCAGGGAAGCGAGCACCGGGAAGATGCTTGAAGGCAGTTCAGCTCGAGGAGTACCTCGTTGACCTACCACTTGGTCTCCGCCCACCAAGATCGCCGCACGCTACCTCGCCCCCAACCTAGCCGCTCTCGACAAGGCGAACGCAGCAGGCAGCGTGACCGAGATTCGCTCGCCCGTCCGGCAAGTCCGCACCGCCGCGGCGCAGACCGCGACAGCGGGTACTTCAGCGATGAGGCCGCGCGTACCCGCCATCGCCTTGGTCTTGTGCACCTTCATGTCTCAGACAGGGTCCGTGGCGCCGCGGCGCATGGTCAGCGTAAAGAGTGCCGCGAAGATGGCGACTCCGAGGATGTTGGTGAAGAGCTTGTAGTCCACCTTGACGTGACCGAAGATGTCCGCCCGGCTCGGCCGGGTATGGGGGATTAGCCCAAGGCCGCCGAACAAGCCGTCCACCACAAGCGCCGCGAGGACCATCGTCACGAACATCAGCGCGACGATCCGAAACGCGTAGGCGTCGCCGTAGTACTTGCGGTAGATCTGGATGATGGGCAAAACGATCAGGTCCGCGAAGATGAAGGCGATCACGCCCGCGAAGCTGATGCCGCCCGACCACAGCACGGCCGCGACTGGCACATTGCCGACCGAGCAGACGAAGCTGAGGATCGCGATGATCGGGCCGACGATTGCGTTCTCGATCAGCTTCAGTGCGGCCGGGGCGTGTGTGATGAACAGCGCGTCGAAGAAGCTGTTATTGAGCTGTCCGATGAACCCGGCGAGCAGGAAGCCGACCAGGACCTCCTTCCAGACCATCGCCCAGTCGTTGCGGAAGTTGTGCGCGACGTCTGACCAGGCGCTCGCGCTCGTCAGGCGCTGGCGGACAGTGATGCGCTCACCCGCGCTGTGATGCTGGTGGCCGCTATCGGCCTCCTCGGCGTGTTCGCGGGCTTGCTCCTCCAGGCGCTTTGAGATGAAGAGCCGCAGGAGGACCGTCATGATCGCGATCAGTACGAGGCCGCCGAAGAACTCCGCGAGCGTGAACTGCCAGCCGATCAGGACCCACATGACGATCCCGAGCTCGATCACGAGGTTCGTCGAGCTGAACTGAAACGCGAGCGCAGACGCGGCCGAGGCGCCCTTCTCAAACAGGCTCTTGGCGATCGCTATCGCCGCGTAGCTGCATGACGATGACGCGGCACCGAGACCGGTGGCCAGTGCGACAGGCTTAAGGCCCGAGCCGCCGAGCGCGTTCTGGATCCGCTCGCGGGGAACCCACGCCTGCACGATCGCCGAGATCGCGAAGCCGAAGACCAGCGCCCACCAAACCTCCCAAGCCATCAGGAAGGCGTCCTTGAAACCATCGCCGAGGGTCGAGAGAACGCTGTGCATCGTCAGCGATGCAGATGCTACGGAGTGACCATCGGCAACGGACGTATCGCCAGCTGTTCTGGATGCACATCGGTCGCCGACAGCGAGTGGAAACGAAAGTCACAGCAGCCGGCGCCGGCGACCGGGCAGCGCAGCATGTCGAGCGATCGTTCGTCCTGCTCGGGGACGTCCGTGTACTGATAGCCGGGCCTGCCGAACGGATAGGTTAGGAAGGCATTGACGCTCAGTTGCAGCCGGCGCACTCGATCACGCCGCAGAGGACACAAACCGTGCCAGCACCATCATCTAAGCGGGCGCCGTCGCGCGCGTGAGTCCCGCCTCTCGCCCCCGCAGCAGGGGGAACGAGCGGTTCGGCGCGCGAGGGCAGGATGTAGTTGGCACGTCGAAGCACGGAGATAAATGCGTTGATCCCGTTGTTGGTCGTGTCGGTGATCGCTGGGTTCTGGAGCCGGGCGCCGGACGCGTTCATCGCGTTCCGGGTGATGACGAAGTCGTCGATCGAACGCTGCACGGAGACGAAGTGCAATCCCGCGTGACCACCATCGACGGTGTTGAAGTCGCGGCGGATGATCAGTGGCTTGCCGTTGCGGCGCGCGAGGGCCGAAGTCTGCGAGTGGCCGACGAACGCCGTAGCGTTGGATCGCCTGGGCGATCAGCTTCGGCTCGCTTTCGGCATCCGTCGTGAAGTGCGTGACTTCTTCGGGCGTCGTCTCAGGCGAGTACATACGGGCCACGCGTTCGCCGTATGAGAGGTTCTCGTACCAGCTGTCGAGCCGCAGGCGCATGTAGCTGACCTGCATGGTCGTACCCTCCGCGAACGGCCCGTCCGCGATCGTGACGTAGGTCTCGGTGGCCTGGTTCTTGCGCAGGCCAGACTTGAAGCCCATGAATAGAGGCGACTGCGGTGAGACAGGACGGCCCGGCGGGATGCCGCTGACATCTTGATGTGCGGCCGCAAGACCTTCGCCGACGAATCCTGTTCGCGTCTCTCGCCAGCGCAGCGCATCGGTGATCTGGAGCGAGCCTCTAGCACCGTCCAGACGCTCGCCGTGCAGCAGCGCCGCCTCCACCGCGGCGAGCCTTTGCTCGTCGTCGCATGCGAAGTGCAGGCACAGGTGGTAGTCGTCGATCGCCGGCGACTCGAAGCTCGACAGGCCGGTCGCCGCGGGAATCGGGGAGCTGACGCCGAGCACGCGCTCGAAGTACGCGGGCGCCCAGCCGACGGTGAACAGCAGGCCCGACGGGCCCCAGCGGTAGCGACGCTCGAGCGTCCGCAGCGCCGCCTCCAGTAGCCGCGCGTACGCTGGCGGTCGGCCGACCCTTCACGTCGAAGAAGAGCAGCCGATCGAACCGCGGCGCGATCGGGTTTCCGACGTCGTCGACCCGCAGCGTCTCCGTCCAGGCGTGCTGGCGGATCGGCAGGCCCGTCGGCTGCCCGCCCAGCGCGACGATCGGGACCTCGCTGCTGGCCAGCGGCACGGCGCCGCGGGCGCGCTCGGGGTCGGCGCCGATGCCGACGCTCGCTGCCAGCGCTGAGGCACCGATCAAGAACTCCCGTCGGTTCAGCGATCGCCGTTCGTTATCATCCTCGGGTCTCATGCCGGAACTGGCGCAGCAGGCTATCAGCGACGGAGCGCCCGATCAACGCGCACGGGCTTGGCGTCGCAGCGCGAGTTCCAATGGGCGAGCCCGCCGGACAGACCGCCGCATCGATTTGGGCGGCCGTATGCTTCCCAGCCGTACGCTCTGCGGAGCAATCAGATTCGAGGATGCATTGTGAAGCGCATTCGATTCTTGCTCGTCGGAGCCCTGACGCTCGCCGGCTCGCGCTCTGGCCCCCGTCACGGTTGCCGCGCAGAGCGGGGGCGTCAACGCATCTGCCGCCGGCACGCCGACGGTCAGGCTCGAGCAGACCAGGTCTCGGTGAGATCCTCGTCGACAGCTCAGGGCACACGCTCTACCTGTTCACTCGAGACCGGCACGACGAGGACAGCTGCGCGAACGTCTCCGGATGCCTGGAAACCTGGCCGGCGCTGACGACGACGCACAAGCCGGTCGCCGGCGCGCATGTGAGAGCCTCGCTGCTCGGCACGATCAAGCTTCACGGCCGCGTGAGACAGGTCACCTACGCGGGCCACCCGCTCTACACCTACGCGCTCGACTTCGATCCGGCAGATCGACATTCAATATCGGCTCAGACGAGTACGGTGGCGAATGGTTCGCCGTCAACGCGGCCGGCGAAGCGGTCAATTAGCAGCGTCGGGGCGTCCGAGCCGCCGGTTCAATATGCTTCGCCGATCGGCGGATGCACTCGCGTCGGGGGGAAGCACGGAATGCTCGGCACCTCGTTGAGGCCCTGCCCGTATGGCTGAGCTCTCGCACGAGAGCGAGCTTTCCAGATCACTGCCGCACGACAAGGAAAGGACAACCGAATGTCATCCCGTCTAAATCACCATCGGCTGGGAGGGGCGTTCTTCGCGGCCATCGTGGCTGTCGCTGGCCTAGCGTTCGCGTGTGCGGCGCAGGCATCAACGCTCCCCACCGTCTCGGTCGCAATCAGCCCATCGTCGGGGACGGTGAGCGGGCCACTCGAATCGGGCGCCGCCAACGTCGTGACGACGGACACCGGGGTCAAGGAAGCGACGGAGATCTTGTTCCTCCTGAAGCCGGGCGTCACGGTGGCCGAAGCCGAAAAGTTCATCAGCGAAAAGCAGGCGCACAAAGACATTAACAACACCGACAAACTCGGTTCGCTCGCGTTCGACACCGAAGTGAACCCGGGCGAAAAATCGGAAGTGCAGACGGAACTCCACCCGGGACAGTACCTGCTTCTCGTCGGCGCGGGCGAAGGCGAAGTGAAGCTGCGCAGCACCTTCGTGGTGAGCGCCGCAAAAGCGCCCGTGGCGTTGCCGACTCCAGAAGCGACGATCCGCTCGATCGAGTTCGGATTCCGTGGACCGAGCACGCTGCACGACGGTGAGCTCGTGCGCTTCGAAAACGAAGGATTCCTGGTGCACATGGACCTCGCGGCGCCGGTCAAGAGCCTAAAGGCGGCCAAGCAAGCCGTCAAGGACTTGCTGACAGGTAAGGAAAAGGCGCTCGGAAAGCTAATCGTCGGAGCACCGGCGGGCTTCGCCGGGCCGCTTTCGCACGAAGCTTTCCAGCAGGAGACGATCACAGCCAAGCCAGGCATCTACGTCGAGGTTTGCTTCATGGAAACCCAAGATGGGCGCAGCCATACCCGACTGGGCATGGAGCGCATCATCAAGATCACCAAATAGCACGCAGAAGCACAAGTAGCCCCCAACCACTTACGTCCCGTCCCGCCAGCGTGGGGGGCGGGACGTGATCGCGCGCTCGACCGCGTAACTGCTGCGTCGGTAGGCACTGCGTCGTGTCATCGTGTGCCGAACCAGGTGGTCAGCGCGTCGAGCAATCCGGTATCTGTGCCGTCCCCCACCCAGGCGACGTATCCGTCGGGCCGGAGCAACACCGTAGTGGGAGCGGTGACCGCGCCAAGTACCGGAAGCTCCCACGGGCCGCCATATTCAGCATCGATCAGCTGGACCCGGTCAGCCCATGGAGTGATGTCAAAGCCGCCGGGCTCACCAAGGTTGAGCAGCACCGGCTTGGCGTCGTGCAGCAGCTCGAAGACCCGGAGCTGGCCGTCGGCAGTCACGAGATCCAGGTCGGGCATGCGGCGTCCGAGCAGTGGATGGCCGTCGCCGAGGTCGTAGTGAATGTCCAGCCCGGAGACGATCCCAACGAGTCGTTTGCGAGGCTCGTCCATCATCGCCAGCTCCGACACCACATCGACCAGGGCCTGCGTGCGCTCGTCTTGGCGCTGGAGCGCGGTCTGAGCCATCGTGTGCCGGAGAGCTCGGGCAGCGACTGGATGGCGCTCGTCCTGATAGCTATCCAGAAGGCTCTCCGGGGAGGTCCCGCTGGCCACCTGAGCCAGCTTCCATCCCAGATTCACGGCATCCTGCACACCGAGGCTGAGGCCCTGTCCACCAGCGGGGTAATGCACGTGAGCCGAGTCCCCGGCTAGTAGGACTCGTCCAGCGCGGTAGGCCGCGGCCTGACGTGTCATGTCGGTGAACCTGGAGATCCACGTGGGGCTGTGGATTCCGAAGTCAGTGCCGTACACGGTGATGAGCGCCTCGCTCAGATCGCGCATGGTGGGCTCGCTGCTGGGCCCGAGCTGCCGCTCGGTCACCATGACCCGCACCGGCCCCCGATCCATGTAGACCACCTCGCCGTCGCGGATCTCGTACTCCAACCTACCGATGGCGTGGACGCCGAGCGCATCGCGCCGGATGCCCAAGTCCGGCTCCTCGGTCACCTCGACCTCTGCGATCAGGTTGCTCTTCGACGGATCCCACCCCGGGAACTCGATGCCGGCTGCTTTACGGATGACGCTGCGTCCCCCGTCGCACCCGACGAGATACTGCGCCCGCAGCGACTGGTCGTCGGACAGCTCGACGTCGACGCCGGTGTCGTCCTGCGCGAAGCCCGTCACCTCACATCCGTAGTAGATCTGCACCGGCAGCTCGGCGATCCAGGCGGCCATGATCCGCTCGATCTGGTTCTGCCAGATCCCGAGCGAATACGGATGACGCGTCGGGAAGTCGCTCATGTCCAACACCGTCGTGGCCAGCATCGCGGCCTGAGCCACCTGACCCTCCGCGAGGAAGCGATCAGCGACCCCACGCTGATCCAGCACCTCGATCGTGCGCGAGTGAAAGCCGCCGGCCCGTGAGCCGACGAGCACGTGATCCGGACGCCGCTCGACAACCGCGACGTCGACCTTCGCCAACGCCAACTCAGCCGCCAGCATCATCCCCGCCGGACCTCCTCCGGCGATCACCACCGCATGCTCGGTCATACCTGTACTTCCGCGCCGAGTGTCCGCAACTGCACCGCGAGTCCCATCGTCGGTTCGATGTCCTCGCGCGACCCATACGTCGTCAACAACACATGCATTTAGCCCTCCGTTGTTCGTAGGTTCTGGCCTGCGGCGGGCGATTATGCGGCACGACCGGGGCTTGTAACAAGCCCCCCTGTGCGCTATAAATTGGAAGTGGAAGGGAGTGGGTAGCCTCCTTTCCTTTGGCGTGATACGCCGCATGTTCCGCGGGTCGGCTTGAGCGCCTGAGCACCGCGTGGGGGGGCTAGAGGACGAAGGGAATAAGCATCTTCGTGTTGGCCCGGTACGCCGGATACGTTGTGGGGAATGTTGCTGTGAGGTTCTTCTCCTCCACGGATGCGCAGTAGTAGAAGTACGCACCCAGGACCGCAACGATGATCAGGCCGATCAGGTTGGTCACGAGGGCGGTGCCGAGCAGCCCGGCGAGGAGTCCCGAGTAGATCGGGTGGCGGACGAATCGGTAGGGGCCGGAGGTAACGAGCTCCGGCTCCGCCTTCTGGGTCATCGGCATTCCCCAGTTGCGCCCGAGCTGGACGCGAGAGCAGATCGCCAGCGCGATTCCGCCAGCGAACACGACAGCCCCGATCGCTCCGAGGACCGGGCTGTGGACGGCCAGGCTCCCATCGCGGAAGGCGCGGACGAGGAGGACGACCGACAGGGCGGTCAGGCCATTCATGGGGATCCGACGCCTGCTGCCTCTGCCCTCCTTCACGCCAAAAGCGGACGCGAGCCAGTAAACCCAGAAGATGATCCAGGCGATGTCGACGGTGATTTTGAGCGCGTGCATATCGTTGGACGAGCGTTCGATTATGGGTCGCTTCCCCCACCAGCCTACGGCTCTTCCATGAGTTAGACATCAGGTGTGTGCTATGGCATACGTCCGCATCGACGGGCGAGGAGCTCGGCATGAAGCCGCGCACCGGCGCTACAACATGGCCGCCAGCCGCAAGTTCCGCAACCTCACCGAGAACAACCAGGTCGCCTTCGTCTCGACGACATCGTCTCCACCGATCCCTGACGTGTCGATCCGCACCTGCTCACGTCGAGCAAGCGCAACATCACCTGGACGAGTAAGCGGTGGGGGCCTCGCTCGGACCCCCACCGCTTACACCGAAGCACACCCGCCTAACTCACTTCGCGATCCGGACGATTCGCTCCATACCCAGCTGTGTGTGGCTGCGCCCGTCCTGGGTGTCCATGAAGCACACCTGCACGTAGATGCCCGGCTTGGCGGTGATCGTCTCCTGCTGGTAGGCGCCGGTGGACAGCGGGCCGGCGAAGCTCACCGGCGGTCCGGCGATCAGCTTTTCCAGTCCCTTTTCCTTTCCTGCCAGCAGCAGCTTGACGGCCTTGCGTGCGACCGCCTGGCTCTTGACGGGGAACGCAAAGTCCATGTGCACGAGGAAGCCTTCGTTTTCGAAGCGCACCAGTTCTCCGTCGTGGAGCGTGCTCGGCCCGCGGAACGCGAACTCGATCGATCGCTCCGTCGCCTGCGGCGCCGGTAGGCTCGCCGGGGCCGACGAGGCGGTCACGGTGAAGGCGGTATGCACCTTCGGGCCGCCTTCTCCCGCCAGCTCCAGCGCGAGATACTGACCCGGCTGCAGGTATGTCTGGGCTTCATTGCTGCCGCTCGCCGGGGCTTCCTGGTCGAAGACAAGTGATCCATACTTTCCGGCAGCGTCGGCTTCTCCGGCACGCTTGGTCGCCAGGAACGATTCCACTTCGGCGATGTTCACGCCCGGCTTCAGCAGGAACAGGACCGCGCTGGCTTCCTTGACGCCGCTCCCGCTTACGGCCACATTCACCGCACCGGACACGGGCGTGCCGGTCACTGTGATCGCGGTGGCGCTCAGCTTCACCCCGAGCGTCGGCAGGCTCGGCGCGGCCGGGGCGGATATCGCCTGGGCGAGCATGGCGATCAGCAGAGCTGCGCCGGCCAGCAGGCCAACGAACAGGCGGACGAATTTCGTCATTTAGGGCATCTCCGAGTGAATTGAACGGTCGCTGGCCGCAGCCATTCCGCGGCAGGGTGCACCGTACGCACGACCGTACATACGCGCATGGGACGTTTTGCCTATTTTTCAGAGATGGCAACCGGTTCGGCTGAAGAGCGTCTGGCCTCGGCGGCTTACCAGTTGTGGGGGATGGATGATCTCGAGGAGTTCCGCGCCGGCGTGCTGTCGGTCATGCGCCAGCTGATCCCGGCCGATATTGCGTCCTACAACGAGATCTCGCGAGAGCCTCCCAGTGCGCTCGTGGTCGCGGATCCACATTCTGCGCTCGGTGACGTAGCTCCGGAACGCCAGCGACACTTCGCGGAGCTGGTGTGGCAGAACCCGCTCGCCGCTCACTTCGTTCGCACCGGCGACTCCGCCGCGCAGCGGATGTCGGACTTCATCACCCGCCGCGGCTTGCACAAGCTGGAGCTGTACGACGTGTTCTACCGCCCGATCGGAACCGAGTATCAGCTCGCCTTCACCGTCCCTGCCGAGGGCCGTCTGATCGGCATCACGCTCAGCCGCTGCGAGCGAGACTTCCAGGACGCCGATCGGGAGTTGCTCGACCAGGTGCGCCAGCTCGTCGTCCCGCTTTATCGCAACCTGCTTGACCGCGCTCGGCTGCAGGCTGTGCTCGCCGCGCTCGACAGCGACAGCGCCGATGCGGCTCCGCTGGCGGTGCTGGTGGTTCACGAGGGAGGCGTGCTGGAGGCCGCATACGCGCGTGCCGAGCGCGTGCTG
Source organism: uncultured Solirubrobacteraceae bacterium (assembly GCA_963779665.1). GTDB lineage: Bacteria > Actinomycetota > Thermoleophilia > Solirubrobacterales > Solirubrobacteraceae > Palsa-744. The sequence goes on from CAVZYW010000002.1 coordinate 64,300, forward strand.
AGGGCGCTGGCTGCGGAGCGCTTCGCGCTCCAGGAGTTGCACGAGTGGGTCCAACTGCGGCGTCATCGACGCGGGATCGCCCGCCAGAGCGGTCCGCTGCGACTCACGCTGCGTGCGGGGGAGCTGCTGGCCAGCTACGTTCACGGGAGGCCTGGTGCGCTGGATGCGATCGTCCTGCACGCCGGCTCCCGCCCCGTCGCACGCGTGCTGCGCGGGCTGGGTCTGACCCCGCGCCAGGCGCACGTGCTGGAGCTGATCGGTGAAGGGGCGAGCAATGCCGAGATCGCGCTTGCGCTGACGCTCAGCGAGCACACCGTGCGCCACCATATCGAGGAGATCTACCGGCGGCTCGGCGTGCGCTCGCGTGCCGGCGCCGCCAACCGGGCTGCACAGGCGCTACGTGCGGATGGACAGGCTGGGCTGTTCGAGTGACGGTGCTGCGCGCTCGCGTCTCGGTCGTGCCGGCCAGCGTGCTGACGGCCGCCTCCCTGCTCAGCGCGTCGTCTGCATTCAGCGCGTCGTCTGCAGGTACGACGTAATCGCCTGTGCAAACGCGCGTGCCGCCAACCGTTGGAAGGACGAACGAACAAGTAGCGCCGCATCGGTGGCGTTGCGCATGTTGCCGCACTCGATCAGCACCTTCGGCACCGTCGTCAGGTTCAGCCCCGCAAGGTTGTCGCGGTAGGAGACCCCGTCGGTCCCGTCATAGTCGCTCACCGGCATCGCTGTGACGTCGCCATAGCGCGCGATCAGCACGTGACCGAATGCCTTGGAGGCGGCGATCACGCGGTCGTTGGGTCCGTCGGCGACCGGCTCCAGGACTGCAAAGCCACGACCGTCTGCCGGCCCACCGTCGGCATGGATGTCGATTGCGACATTCGCATGCGCACGGTTGATGATCTCCGATCGCTCGGTGACACATGGGCCGACGCCGTCGTTGCTCGTGCGCGTGAGCACCACCTTGGCGCCCTCCGCGCGCAGGTCGCTCGCCAGGTATCCGGCAACGTTGAAGTTGAATTGCGCCTCCGTGTAGCCGCCGTCGGTTTCGGTGCCGGTCGTATCGCATGCCTCGCGTTCGCGCCCATTCCAGATCAGATGGTCGATGTAAGCGGGATCGGTGTAGTTGCGACCGTTGTGGCTGGGATCGATACCCACGATCTTCCCCGCCAGCGGCAGCGAAGCACGACGCGGCGCCGGCACGGCGCTCGCCGACGCGCCCACGCCCCCCGATAGCCCGAGGACCGTCACGGTGGCAACGCTGATCGCGGCAATTGCCGCCGCGACGCGAGAACGTGCTGTGCGCAGGCCCATGAGGCCTGATCCTCCCACAGGGCTGAGCAATGGCGCTATATCTCCTGCAGATAATGCTCGAGGCCCACTTCCGACATTTCGCCGGCCGCGACGGGCTGGAGCTTGGATACCGCGAGGTGGGTGACGGTCGCCCACTGGTGCTGCTGCACGGCTTTCTCTCCACTGCCGCCGAACAGTGGCTGCGCTTCGGCCACGCCGCCAGGCTGGCTGCGCTTGGCCACCGCGTGATCATGCCCGACCTACGCGGCCACGGCGACAGCGCCAGGCCGCACGATGCCGCCGCCTATCCGCCCGACGTCCTCGCCGACGACGGCCTTGCGCTGATCGAGGCGCTTGGGCTCAGCGACTACGACCTCGGCGGCTATTCACTGGGTGCACGGACCACCGTCCGGATGCTCGCACGAGGCGCCGTACCAGGCCGGGCGATAGTTGCCGGGATGGGGTTGGAGGGGATCGTCCACGGCTCCGGCCGGGGCGGGCGGTTCCGCCACATCCTCACGAACCGCGGCACGTTCTCGTTCGGCTCGCCCGAGTGGAAGGCCGAAGCCTTCATCAACAAGATCGGCGGCGATCCGGTGGCGCTGCTGCATGTGCTCGACACCGCCGTCGACACCGCTCCCGAGCAGCTCGCGCAGATGGGCACGCCGACACTCGTTCTCGTCGGTGCGGACGACGAGCGCCGCAAGTCCGCCGAGGCGCTGGCCGACGCCCTGCCAGACGCCCGCTACGCCGTCGTCCCGGGCGATCACACCTCGGCGCTCAGGAAGGTCGAGCTCGGCGTGGCGATCGCCGATTTCCTCGGCTCCTGACGCCAACCGTTCGCGGCCTGCCCGCAGATCGTTCCCGGCTTGAGCGCTTCAAAAGCGCGACCCGTCAGCGTCCGGGTTCGCCGTGGCATACCGCCTCGACGTTGTGACCGTCCGGATCGAGCACGAACGCGCCGTAGTACCCGTCCGAGTATTGCGGCCTGAGCCCTGGTGGTCCGTTGTCGCGGCCCCCGGCCGCGATTGCCGCCGCGTGGAACGCATCCACCTGTTCCCGTCGGTCCGCTGCGAACGCCACATGCACGGGCGCCCCCGTTCCGTAGGCGCTCGATATGGCGAAATCGGCGGCCTCTTCCAATCCGAACTCGATCTCCGCAGCTCCCTCGCGCTCCGGTCCGATCTGACTGAAGCCGAGCGGCAGCAGCGCGTACGTGTAGAAGTCGCGACTGCGGTCGATATCGCTCACACCGACGGTGACATGGTCGATGACAATGCGGCGTCTGGGCACGCCGTCACTCTAGCCCCGACAGAGCGCACGCACGCCTTTGCTGTCGCCCGCTCGCGCAACTTCGGCCTAAGAACCGGCGATGCGCTCCGCATCTTTGCGCGCCTGCTCCGCGTCCGCCCGTGCGCGCTCTGATTCAGCCGCTCGCTCGGCCGCGTCCTGCTGTGCGCTGTGCGCCGTGCCCTGTGCTTCCTGGGCATCCGCAGCGCGCTGCTGGGCCTCCTGCTCGAGCGCTTCGGCGCGGCTGCGCGCCTCGGCGGCTTCCTCCCGACGCGCGTTGACGATCGTGGCGCTCTCGAAGTCGTCGCCTTGAGCGATCTCAACCGCATAGGACTCGCCCAGCTTGCGGGCGCTGTCGCGATCGAGGCTGTCACGGACGCTCACGTCCGAGTTCGCCCTGTCGATCTCCAGCTTGGAATAGGCGAGGCGCACGTAGTCTCGCCCCACCGACCCGCCGGCGAGCGGGACCACGTCGGCGTGACGTCCCAGCAGCCCGCTCTTGACGGACGCGAACGTCGCCTCGCCCGTCGCGGTCGAGTAGAACACCTCCTCGAGCTTGCCCACGCGCTCGCCGGCGGCGTCCACCACGTCCTCGCCCAGCCATCCCTCGATCTGCTCCACGTTCAGCATCCTGTGCTCAACGCTACCCGTGGATGGCTAGCTCCAATCGCCTGCGCATGCGTGCACGATGTGCCGCCCGTTCAGCGCATACGCTCTAGCGCGTGGATGCCCTGGAGAAACTGCGCGGCCGCATGGCCGAGCTGTCGGACCTCGCCTGCATCGAGATGCTCGTGGGCTGGGATCAGCTGGTGATGATGCCGCAGGAGGGCGCACCGGGAAGGGGACAGCAGCTGGGCACGCTCGCTCGCATCACTCACGAGCGGGGCACCGCCGAGGAGGTCGGAGGCTGGCTGGCGGAGCTCGACGGGGCGACGCTCGACGGGCTCGATCGCGACATCGTGCGCCTGGCGCGTCGGGACTGGGAGCGCGCCCGTCGCGTCCCGGAAGAGCTGGCCGCGGAGCTTGCCCGCGCGAGCGCCGACGGGCAGGAGAGCTGGCGGCTTGCCCGAGAACGCGATGACTTCAGCGCGTTCGCACCTGCGCTGCAGCGAAACGTCGAGCTGGCGCGCGCCTACGGAGAGTGCGTGGCAGGGGAGGGCGAGAGCTCCTACGACGCGCTGCTCGGCGACTACGACTTCGGGCTGCAGCACCGGCGAGCTGCGGCGCGTCTTCGGAGAGCTCGCACAGGCGCTGGCGCCGCTCGTCGCCGATGCGCAGCTGCGCTCGCCGCGTCGTGCGCTCGAGGTGCCCGCCGGCGCGCAGCAGGCGGCCGTGGCCGGCACGCTGCGCCGGCTCGGTGTCGACTCCGCCAGCTGGCGGGTGGACGTCTCCGCGCACCCGTTCACCGCCTGGATCGGTCGCCGCGACACACGTCTGACCACCCGCTACAACGACGGCAACGTCGAGTCGCTGCTCAGCTCGCTGCACGAGTACGGCCATGCGCTCTATGAGCGCCAGACCGACCCGGCGCTGGAGCGCACCAACCTCGGAGCTGGGACATCGATGTCCGTCCACGAGTCCCAGAGCAAGCTGTGGGAGAACCACGTCGCACGTAACCCCGCGTTCGCCGAGCTGCTCGCCGCCGAACTGGCCGGCGGCGGCTTTGCGGTGCCCGCCGATGAGCTGCACGCCGCGCTCGTCGGCGTCGAGCCGTCCGCCATCCGCGTCTCTGCCGACCCGCTGACCTATCCGCTGCACATCATCCTGCGCTTCGAGCTGGAGCTGGCGCTGATCGAAGGTGAGCTCGCCGTTCCCGATCTGCCGGCAGCGTGGCGCGACGGGATGCAGCGCCTGCTTGGCGTCGAGGTCGCCTCCGACGCGCTCGGGTGCCTGCAGGACGTGCACTGGGGCGCCGGCAGCTTCGGCTATTTCCCCAGCTATGCGCTCGGCTGTCTGATCGCCGCCCAGCTGTGGGAGGCGTTGGAGGTCGAGCTGGGGCCGCGCGAGGAGGACCTGCGCCGGGGCGAAGTGGCTCCCATACAACGCTGGTTGGCCGAGCACGTGCACCGGCACGGGCGCCGGCTCGACACGATCCCGCTGGTCGAGCAGGCCACCGGCGCAGCGCTGGGGATCGAGCCGTTCCTGCGCTATGTCGGCCCGCTGGCCGGACGTTGAGCGCGGCCCGACCGTCGGCCTGCCCGTCGTTGCGACACGGCGGGCAGCCGGTGTACTCTACGCACATGGGGTGGGGAATCGGGCGGTACCGCGCGTACGCCAGACGGTCGCTGCCGGCGGCCGCTTTCTGCTGCGCGATCGCCGTGGCGGTCGCGGCACCAGCCGGAGCGGCCGCGCAGCCGGTCGAGATGGCCGCTCCGTACGAGTACCTCGGCTGGGGCGACCCGCAGCCGCCGGCCGAGCGTGATGGCGGCAACGGGCGATCCAGGACTTGACGCTGGCGTTCATGCTCTCGCGCGGCAAGTGCAACCCCGAGTGGGACGGCGAACGCCCGCTGCTCGGCGGCACCGATCAGGCAGACGATCGAAAGCATCCGCGCGGCCGGCGGAGAAGTCGACGTGTCCTTCGGCGGCTGGAGCGGCAGGAAGCTCGGCAGCTCGTGCAAGACGCCCGCCGCGCTCGCCGCCGCCTACCAGAAGGTGATCGACGCGTACTCGCTGCAGGCGATCGACATCGACATCGAGCACGGCGAGTTCACCAACAAGAAGGTGCGCAAGCGCGTGATCGAAGCGCTGGCGATCGTGCAGGCGAGGATCCCGGCTTGGAGATCTCGGTCACGTTCGGAACCGAAGAAGCCGGTCCAGAACCAGACGGCAGGAGCCTGATCGACGACGCCGCCGCGATCGGCTTCCAGCCCACACGCCTGGACGATCATGCCATTCGACTTCGGCTCGGCGCTGACGGACATGGGCCACGCGTCGATCAGGGCCGTCGAAGGGCTCGCAGCGCGATCTCGTCGTCGCCTACGGAATCTCACCGGCGGTCGCCTACGAGCACGCGGGCATCTCCTCGATGAACGGCGAAACCGACGAAACCAGCGAGACGGTGAGCGTCGCCGACTTCGAAACGATGCTCGCGTTCGCCCAGCAGAACCACCTGGCGCGGTTCACCTTCTGGGCGGTCAATCGCGACCGGCCGTGCGCGTAGCGGCGAGAACGCCGGCGAAGATTGCAGCGGGATCGCCCAGCCGCCGTACGCGTTCACCGACGTGATCGCGCGCTACCACGGCTGAGCGTCAGCTCAGGCGCGCGCGCTCGTCTGCGGGTCGAGGCGCGACATCGTCACCGCCGCCGTCAGCTCGCGAGCGTCGGCGCCGCCCATGATACAGACCCTTGACCGGCGGCACGTCGGCGTAGAAGCGCCCGTGGCCGATCTTCACGTGCGTCTCGCCCGTCAGCCGGCGGTTGGTCGGGTCGGCGCTCACCCACACCGGCTCGCCGTGGCCGTCGGTGCCCGGCAGCAGCGCCTCGAGCCAGGCGTGCGTGTCGACCTCCACCGAGTCGGTGCCCTCCGTCCTCCGGCGCCGCCCACAGGTAGCCGGAGACGTAGCGGGCGGCGATCCCGCGGCGGCGCAGCAGCACGCAGCGAGAGGTGCACGAAGTCCTGGCACACGCCCGCGCCCAGCTCGAGCAGGTCGTCGCACGCTCGAGCCCGACATAGGTCGCTCCCGGCCGGTATTCGAAGCGGTCGGGGATCAGCTCGCACAGCAGCTCGAGCGTCTCCAGCGGGCTGTCCGCTGTCGAGCGCCTCGTCGCAGGCTCTCGAGTCCCGCGGATCGCCGGCTGATCCTGCCACGGCAGCGCGAACTCGCCGGCCGCGTCGATGTAGGAGGCGCTGCAGCAGGCTCTCCCAGGAGCCCTCCGGCGGCTCGGGCGGCGCGGAGGTGACGACGCGCGCGCGCACGTCGATCGTCAGCTGCTCGTGGCTCGTCGGGATGCCGAACTCGAGCACCTCCGTGCCGAAGTAGTCGAGGTGGCGGCTGACGCGCGCCTCGGGCTCGATGCGCGTGTGGAACTCGTCGCAGCGCTGCGTCGAGGTCGTCGCCGGGCGCACGCGCAGCGCGTTGAGGTTGTCGGTGACCGCCACGTCGTAGTGGTACTCGGTCAGGAAGCGGATCGCGAAGTGCACGGCTCGCTCACCTCCTCAAGCCTGCCGGCGCCGCGCCCGCGAAGTAGCGCTCGGCGACGTCCTGGTCGATGCGGGCGAGCTCCTGTTGGGTCTGTCCGCAGATTCCGGTCAGCTCCGCTCCGTCGGGCAGCGCGCGGCGCTGGAAGTCGAGGTCGGCGGCCAGCCGGCTGACGCGCAGCACCGGCTTGGAGTTGCGCGGCCCGGCGTCGGCGGTCGTGAACACCTCGTGCAGCGAGTCCACGCACGCGGCCACGCTGTCCGGGTAGGCGCGCTCGAACAGCAGGAAGCGCGCCACCGGGTGCGCGTTCGGCGGCGCGGTGACCGCGCGCAGGTAGGCGTGAAAGCCACCGACCGCCTGCAGCAGGATCAGCGCCGTGCCGTCCGCCGGCGCCGCCTCGCGGGTCGCCGGCGGCCGGCATCGCGACGCGCAGCATGCGCAGCACCATGTCGGAGATCTCGATCAGCCCGCCCGCGTCGAGGAAGCACTTGGCCTCGTCGCGCAGCATCGAGCGGTTGGCGACGCCCCAGATCAGCGCCGTGCGCTCCTTGACGTACTGCGAGGCGAGGTACGGGCCCGCCGGCGCCGGCCCAGCCGGGCTGGCCGCCGCCGCGCAGCCCCAGCGCGGTCGTGTTGATCGCCTCCCACATCTCGGCGCTGATCACGTCGCGCACGGTGCGCGCGCCCTCGCGGGCGCGCTCGATGCTCGCGAGCATCGAGCCCGGGCGCTCCGGCGTCGAGCGTCAGCTGGCCCAGCGCCTGGCTGCGAGCGCGGTCGGCGGGGTCCTCGTTGACGTCGCCGAGCATCGCGAGCAGCCCGCCCGAGCCGAAGCTGACGCCCGGCCTGGTCTCGGAGGTGCCCTGCAGCTCGGCCTGGAAGACCGCCTCGACGGCGCGCGCGGTGAACTCCGCGCGCGCGAGGTTGCGCCCGAGCCAGTAGAGCTCGTGCGCGATCCGCGCGAGCATCAGCCGGCGGCCCGCGCGCGCGCGGCGCTGCGGCGAGGCGGTCGCCTGTTGCTGCTGTTGCTGCTGTGCTGCTGGCCGGTCCAGGCGCCGTAGCGCAGGTCGGGCAGCGCCGGCGGCTGCGTGTCGGCGATCGGCGGTCCGGCGCGGTCGGCGTCGTCGCCGTCCTCGAGCACCCACGTGTCCTTGGAGCCGCCGCCGCGCGAGGAGTTGACGATCAGCGAGCCCTCCTCGAGCGCGACGCGCGTCAGGCCGCCGGGGACGATGTCGATGCGCTCGCCGAACACCGCGAACGGGCGCAGGTCGACGTGGCGGGGCTGCAGCAGCGCCGTCGGCGCCGACGGTCGGCACCGTCGAGAGGCGCACGACGTCCTGGGCGATCCAGCGTTCCGGGTGCGCGCTGATGACCGCGCGCATGCGCTGCGAGCTCAGCCTCGTCGGCGTGCGGGCCGATCATCACGCCGCGCCCGCCCGACTCGCCGGTCGGCTTGACGACCAGCTCGTCGAGGCGCTCGAGCACGTGCTCGCGCACTTCCGGGTCCGACAGCAGGTAGGTCGTGACGTTCTCGAGGATCGGCTCCTCGCCGAGGTAGAAGCGGATCATCTCCGGCACGAAGCAGTAGATCGCCTTGTCGTCGGCGACGCCGGTGCCGATCGCGTTGGCGATCGCGACGCTGCCGGCGCGGTAGGCGCGGATCAGGCCGGGCACGCCCGAGCAGCGAGTCGGGGCGGAACTCGAGCGGGTCGACGAAGTCGTCGTCGAGGCGGCGGTAGATCGCGTGCGCGCGCTCGAGCCCGCGGGTCGTGCGCATGTACAGGACGTCGTCGCGCACGACGAGGTCGGAGGCCTCGACCAGCTCGACGCCCATCTGGCGCGCGAGGAAGGCGTGCTCGAAGTAGGCGGGGTTGGCGGGCCCCGGCGTCCACACGACGACCGTCGCCTCGCTCTCCGCCGACGGCGCGACCGAGCGCAGCGCGTGCAGCAGCAGCTGCGGGTAGTGGTCGACCGGGCGCACGCGGTAGGAGGCGAACAGCTCGGGACCAGGCGCGTCATCGCGGCGCGGTTCTCGAGCACGTAGGAGATGCCCGACGGGATGCGCACGTTGTCCTCGATCACCTTCCAGCGTGCCGTCGCTGTGGCGCACGAGGTCGCAGCCGGCGACGTGGGTGTAGACGCCGCCCGGCGGGCGGATGCCGTGCACGGCGCGCGCGAAGTGCGAGCAGGAGGCGACCAGGCGCCACGGCACGAGGCCCTCGCGGACGATCTCGCGGGCGTGGTAGACGTCGTCGACGAAGTGGTTGAGCGCGCGGATGCGCTGCGCGAGGCCGCGCTTGATGTCGCGCCATTCCTGCCCGCTGAGCACGCGCGGCACGAGGTCGAGCGGGAACGGGCGTTCCGTGGCTCGCCGCCTGCCGCCGCCGCTGGTCTCGAACGTGATGCCCTGCTGCATGAAGATCGCGTCGCGGCGGCGGCCGGCCTCGATCAGCCCCTCGGGGCCCAGCCGCCGGAGCTCCTCGACGAGCGCGCGCGCCGTCGGCCGCGGCGTGCCGTCGTCCTCGAACAGCTCATCGAGGAACGGCGCCTGCGGGCGATATCCGTCGGCCGCCGGTGTCCTCACCCCAGAGCTCACTTGGAGATTCTCCCGCGGTTGAAGGGCGATCGCTTTCGACGGATGGAGAAACCGCTGCGCGGCCCGGTGTTCACCTGTCACACCTGCCCGGGCTCGCGGCCCGGGGCGCGAACCCGCTCAACTCGGCCAGCGACCGTGCTGCGCGAAGTACTCACGAGCCGCTTCCTCGGTGTCGCGCTCGCGGTCGCCGGCGACCCCGATGCGATACAGCCAGTTGAGGAAGTAGATAGCCAGGCCGGCGCTGACGATGCTCGCGCCCCCCTCTAGATCGTTTTCGCTGCCCAGCGCCATGATCACCAGGCCGCAAACGACCACCACGACGGGCAGCACGTAGCGCATACCGGTCAGCAGCCACTTGCGCAACCGGCCGTCGTCGTCCGTCGGCGAGTCGCCGTCGTGATCGCCGGTCGGCGCCTGCAGCTGCGCGGCCACAGCGCTGCCGCGCAGGCGCAGGCGCAGCCGCTGGCCGCGGTCCGGGCGAGGCAGGCGCGATGGGCTGGTGTCGTTCATCTCCAATACAGCGTAGGACGATCCTGCGTGGAGCGGCGATCGCTCATGCCGGCTGCAGCGGCTGGGCGGCCGCCTCCTGCTCGAGCTGCTCCGCGCAGCGTCGCGCCGTCGCCTGTGCCCAGCGTCCGGTCGAGGCCGCACCGAGGGCGAGCACGCTCGCGCCGCAGCCGGCGACCACCCACCACGCCGGATGGCTCGCCGCCGCCAGGTGCGCGCCGCCGCCGCCACCGACCGCCGCACCGAGAATCGAGCCCGTCACAGCCACCCCCAGCGCCTGCCCGACCTGTCGGCTGGTGGACGCCACCGCCGCCGCCACACCGGCCTGGTTGTTGGGCATGCCCGAGACCGCCGTGTAGGTGATCGGCGGGTTGATCGACCCGAAGCCCACGCCGAAGACCGCATACACGAAGAGCAGCAGGAGCAGCGGGGTGGAGGGGGTGACCCTCGTCAGCACCAGCGCGCTCGCCACCATGCAGATCCCGGCGATGAACAAGGGCACGCGCGGCCGTCGAGCACCGACCGCGCGGGCCGACAGCGGGCTGCACGCGAGCGCCGCCAGCGCCATCGGCAGCGTGCACAGGCCGGCGTCGAGCGCCGAGTAGCCGCGCGCGTCCTGGAGGTACAGCGTGTTCACGAACAGGAAGCCGCTGAACGCGGCGAACCCGGTGATCGCGATCAGCGTCGCGCCGGAGAACGGCGCGCTGCGGAAGAAGCGAAGCTCGATCAGCGGGTCCACGCGGCGCAGCTCGTACATGACCAGGCTCACAAGCGCCACGGCAGCCAGCACGAACGTGCCGACTGTCTGCGCCGAGGACCAGCCCGCGCTGGGCCCCTCGATGATCGCGTACGTCAGTGACGCCAGCGTCACGATCACCAGGACCTGGCCGACCGGGTCGATGCGGCGAGGGCGGGGCGCCTTTGACTCGGGTACGAACAGCGCCGTCAGCACCACCGCGGCCAGGCCGATCGGGATGTTGATCCAGAAGATCGCCCGCCAGCCCACCGACTGCGTCAGCGCGCCGCCGACGATCGGGCCGAGGGCCAGGCTGATGCCGACGACCGCACCCCACGCGCCGATCGCGCGGGCGCGCTCACGCGGGTCGGTGAACACGTTCGTGATGATCGACATCGCCACCGGGTTGAGCATCGAGCCGCCCACGCCCTGCAGCGCGCGAGCGGCGATCAGCCAGCCGAGGGTGGGGGCGAGGCTGCACAGCAGCGAGCCGGCCACGAACACCAGCAATCCCACCTGGAACGTACGTCGCCGGCCCAGGCGGTCGGCGGTCGAGCCCGACAGCAGCAGCAGGCTGGCGAGCACGATCACATATGCGTCGATCGTCCACTGCAGCCCCGACAGCGACGCGTGCAGGTCACGCCGGATCGACGGCAGCGCCACGTTGACGATGGTGTTGTCCATCGCCACGATCAACAGGCTCATGCAGCAGATCGCAAGGATCAGCATGCGCCGGCGCTCGCTCAGCTCGGACGCGCCGCCGCCGACCTGCGGTCGGCGGTTTGACTCAGGTGTACCGTTCACGCTTGATCGTTTTAGCGCCACCAGCGACCACTACCCGGATCGGATGCGGACAGGTCGGCGAAAGGGAGGTCATGCCCGCAGCGACCATCGATGAGCTGACGCTCGCCGACGAGCCCGCAAACTGGAGCTCACTGGGCTTTGACGTGGCCGACGGCTGCTGCCAGCTGGGCACGGTGCGGCTGCGATTCGCCGGTGCCGCGGCGACGCCCCAACAGCCCGGGATCCTCGGCTGGTCGCTGCGCGATGTCGCCGGCATCGAGCTCGACGGTTTGCCGACGACGATCTCCCGGCGTTCCGCGCCCGCCCCGGCGCCGCCCCATCCAAACGGCGTGGTCGCGATCGACCATGTCGTCGCCGCCTCACCGCAGCTCGATCGCAGCGTAGCGGCGTTTCAGGCTGCCGGATTGGATCTGCGCCGCGTGCGTGAGGAGCCGACGCCCGCCGGGGCGCCGCGCCAGGCGTTCTTCAGGCTCGCCGACGTGGTCCTCGAGCTGATCCAGGAGCCCGAGCAGGCGATCGCGCGCGGCGGCGGTCCTGAGCACCCTGCGCGCTTCTGGGGCCTGGCGCTCGTGGTCGAGGATCTCGATCGCGCCGTCGAGCTGCTGGCACCGCATGTCGGCGAGGCTCGCACAGCAGTTCAGCCGGGCCGGCGTATCGCCACCGTGCGCCGCTCCGCCGGCCTGGCAGCGCCGCTGGCGCTGATGAGCATCGATCAGCGCAAGGCAGCGATCGCATGAGCCAGGAGCGCTGGGATGCCGTCGATGGCTACATCGTCGAGCAGCTGCTCGGAGAGGACCCTGCACTCGAGGCAACGCTTGCGGCAAGCGCCGCCGCCGGGCTGCCGGCGATCGCGTTGACGCCCGCCCAGGGCAAGCTGCTGCATCTGCTCGCACGCATCCACGGCGCGAGCAGCATCCTGGAGGTCGGCACGCTCGGCGGCTACAGCAGCATCTGGCTCGCGCGAGCGCTGCCCGAGAACGGCCGCTTGATCACGCTGGAGCTCGACGCGGGCTACGCACGGGTGGCCGCTGCGAACGTCGAGCAGGCCGGCCTTGCCGGCCTCGTAGAGATCCGGGTGGGACGCGCGCTGGACAGCCTGCAGGCGCTGCTCGACGAGGACGCCGGACCGTTCGACCTGATCTTCATCGACGCCGACAAGCAGACCACACCCGAGTACTTCGAGCTGGCGCTGGCGCTCTCCCGTCCCGGCAGCGTGATCGTCACCGACAACGTCGTGCGCGGCGGTGAGCTCGCCGATGCCGCCACCGCCGATCCCGGCGCGCAGGGCATGCGCCGTTTTCACGAGCTGCTCGCGCGCGGGGTGGGCGGGCATCAAATCAGCGCCACGACGATCCAGACGGTCGGCAGCAAGGGCTACGACGGTTTCACGCTGGCGCTCGTCGGCGTGTAATCTCGCCGCCATGGCTGCAGCGCTGAAGCTGGGACTGAACACGGGCTACTGGGCCGGCGGCCCGCCGCCGGGCGCCGCCGAGAACATCGCCGAGGCCGAGCGTCTTGGGTTCGACTCGATCTGGACCGCCGAGGCCTACGGCTCGGACTGCCTGACGCCGCTGGCATGGTGGGGCGCGACAACCGAGCGCATCAAGCTCGGCACCGCCATCGTGCAGATGTCCGCGCGCCAGCCCGCAGCCGCGGCGATGGCGGCGATGACCATGGACCATCTCTCGGGCGGGCGCTTCATCCTCGGCCTCGGCGTCTCAGGCCCGCAGGTCGTGGAGGGCTGGTACGGGATGCCGTTCGCCAAGCCGCTGGCACGCACCCGCGAGTACATCGGCATCCTGCGCGACGTGTGGGCACGCAAGGCGCCACTGCAGGCACCAGGCCCGCATTACCCGCTGCCGCTGCCCGACGGCACCGGTCTGGCCAAGCCGTTGAAGTCCTCGATCCATCCGCTGCGCGAGGACATCCCCATCTACCTCGGTGCCGAGGGACCCAAGAACATCGCCCTGTGCGCAGAGCTGTGCGACGGCTGGCTGGCGATGCTGTTCTCACCCAGCGTCTACGACGAGATCTACCGACCGTCGCTCGAGGAGGGCTTCGCCCGGCCGGGGGCACGGCGCAGCGCCGAGGACTTCGAGGTGGCCGCCACGGTGCCGCTGATCGTCACCGACGACATCGAGGCGGCCGCGGACTCGCTGCGGCCGTTCTACGCCCTGTACTTCGGCGGCATGGGCGCCAAGGGCGCCAACTTCCACGCCAACGTGCCGATCCGCATGGGCTACGAGAAGGAGGTCGCTGAGATCCAGGACCTGTACCTGAGCGGCAAGAAGGACGAGGCCGGCGCCAAGGTTCCCACCGCGCTGATCCAGGAGCTGTCGCTGATCGGTCCGCGCGAGAAGATCCGCGACGATCTGGCCAAGTGGCGCGAGTCGGTCGTCACCACGCTGCTGGTCTCCGGCGACGCAGCCACGCTGCGCGCTGCCGCTGAGCTCGTGCTCGGCTGATCAAGCAGCGGTGACGACACTCGACTGGCCGATCGTCCGGCCCCAGCCGTCCAGCGCGAGCACGGCGAAGTAAGGCCCCGCCGAGGCCGAGCGCAGTGCGCTCTCGAAGCCGCGTGCCCGTGTGCTCGAAATCGCGCTCAAGGCATCCGGCCCGCTACCCGCCAGCAGCTGCCAGCTGTGAACGTTCGTGGCGCCGTTCCAGCTGGCATATGCCGTCAGGTTGCGGCCGGCGCCGAGGACTGCGATCGCCGGCGCCCCAGCCGGGCTGCCCTGCCAGGGGAGCCTGAAGGCCCTGTAGCACTCGTACTGCTTGCCCAGCAGCGCGTCGAACACGATGCGCCCCGCGTGGTCGAACTCCGACACGCGCGGCACTTCGCCCCAGCCGACGAACACGTTGCCGTTTGCCAGCAGCTGCACGCTGCCCTGGCTGCCGGCCAGGATCCCCGGATGCGTGTACTGGCGCAGCAGCGCAGCCGTCATCGCGTGCTCGTCCACATCGAGGATCAGGCCGCGTGAGAGCTTCTCCACCGCCGGCGTGGCGCCGTTGTCGAACACCGTCAGGGTCCCGTCCGGCTGGCGACGCGCGTCGTGCTGCCAGGCGAAGGCGCTGCCTGTGCCCATGTCGAAGTCGCTGCTCTTGCCTCCCAGGCGCCACAGGATCCTGCCGGCTTTGTCGAGCTTGTAGATCGTGTGCGTGCTGCGTCCCGACACCAGCAGGTTGCCGTCGCCATCTAGGTCCACCGAGTTGATGTGGAAGTAGTCCCAGTCTGCGCCCACCGGCGAGTAGGACTCCTCCAGCGGTATGTGCTCGAGGCTGTGCCACTCCAGCAGCAGCTCGCCGCTGGCGAGGTCGATCTCCTGGAAGATCGCATCCTGGATCGTGCCCTTGCGCGATCCCCCCACGGAGGAAAGATCCGCGTTCCTGACGACATAGCTCGTCAGCAGCGCCGTGTCGCGCGGGGTGATCACGAACTCGTGCAGGTCGCCGCGCAGCCCACGCGCCGCCTGGACGCGGCGGACCGTCTGGTAGCCGGCGTCGGCGATCACGTATTCGCCGACGCCGTGGCCGAGTTCGATGTCTCCCTCCCACCACGTCAGCACCGGGCTGCCGCGATAGCTCTGCACACGGAAGTTCGTCGTCACCTTGCCCGCCAGCGGGTTCTCCCAGATCGGCTCGCCGCGGCTGTCCGTGATCACCGCTCCAGCCTGTGCGTCGGGGGCGTTGTACGGCGCGATGAAGATCGGGTCCGTCGAGGCTCCTGCCTCGCTGCGCGTGACTGTCAGCGATGGGATTCGCAGGTCCGGGCGGCTTCGCCAGCCGGGGGCTCGCGGTGGTTGGCTGCTGCGTGAGGATGCCAGCGCACCCGTGACCAGCTCGCCCGCCGCTCCCGCCAGCGTCAGTCCCGCCGCGCCGACTCCTGCCGAGCGAAGCAGCTGCCTGCGTGTCATCTTTCCGCCGTGTACATCCATGTCAAGAACTCACACAAGCACGCCCGTCGTAAGGTTTCGTGAAGGCGCCGTGATCGTTGGGTCAAGCGCAACGAAGAATTGCGCGAGAGCCATGCCGTCGCCGGCGACAGCCACGTTCCGCCAGGGCCACCTCGCCGGTCGATCGTGGGTAGTGTCTGGGCCATGAGCGATGCCAACCCAGCAGTGCAGCAGCAGGACTTCGCGAACTTCCAGTTCGAGATCTACCTCGGCGGCCTCGGCGGTCAGACACCTGCGCTGCCGCTGCTTGCCGCCGGGCTCGAGGAGCGCGCGCGCGAGCTTCTGAGCCCGGAGGCGTTTGGTTACGTGGCCGGCGGCGCCGGCGCAGAGCTGACGATGCGCGCCAACCTCAGCGCGTTCGAGCGCTGGGAGATCGTGCCGCGGATGCTGCGCGATGTCTCCAGCCGCAATCTCAGCACCTCCGTGCTCGGCACCGCGATGTCTGCTCCGATCCTGCTGGCCCCCGTCGGGGTGCAGTCGATCGTGCACCCGGAGGCCGAGCTGGCGGTCGGGCGCGCCGCCGCCGCCAGCGGACTGCCGTTCATCCTCAGCACCGCCTCCTCGCACACGCTCGAGGACGTCGCCGGCGCGGTCGAACGGGCCGGCCGCTGGTATCAGCTGTACTGGCCCAAGGAGCGTGCGCTCGCCGCCAGCTTCGTTGCTCGTGCCGCCGACGCCGGCTATGAAGCGATCGTCGTCACGCTGGACACCTGGCTGCTCGGTTGGCGCCCGCGTGATCTGAAGAACGCCTACCTCCCGTTCCTCAAAGGCGAGGGCGTGGCCAACTATCTCAGCGACCCAGTGTTTCGCTCAGCGCTCGCGAAGCCGCCCGAGGAGGATCCGGAAGCAGCGATCGGACACTGGGCCTACCAGTTCGCCAACCCGAGCGTCACCTGGGATGACCTGGCATGGCTGCGCGAGCAGACGACGTTGCCGATCGTGCTCAAGGGCATCCTCCACGCCGACGACGCGCAGCGCGCGCTTGACTGTGGCGTCGACGGGCTGATCGTGTCCAACCACGGCGGCCGTCAGGTCGACGGGGCGATCGGCGCGCTGGACACGCTGCCCACCGTCCGCGAAGCGGTCGGACCGGACTTCCCCGTCCTGTTCGACAGCGGCATTCGCACCGGCGCTGACATCTTCAAGGCGCTTGCGCTCGGCGCCGACGCCGTCTGCCTCGGGCGCCCCTACGTCTGGGGTCTTGGGCTCGACGGCCAGGCGGGCGTCGAACACGTGCTGCGCTGCCTGCTCGCCGAACTCGACCTCACGTTCGCGCTCAGCGGCTACACCGAGCTGTCGCAGGTGGCGCAGAGCGCGCTGGTGCGCGCTCACGGGCACCGCCCCAGCTGAGCGCTCGGGTGTCCGCCGGCGAGGACTCGGCCAGAACCAAGCGCCTAACGCTGTTCGCGTGCATCCTCGGCTCGGGGATCGTGCTGCTGGACGGCACGGTGGTGAACGTGGCGCTGCCGACGATCCAGCGCGCTCTGGGGGCGGCCTGGCGGCGCAGCAGTGGGTGGTGAACGGCTACCTGTTGACGCTTGGGTCGCTGATCCTGATCGGGGGCTCGCTCGGCGACCTGTTTGGCGAGCGGCGCGTGTTCGCGCTCGGCGTGTCGGGCTTTGGGGTCGCCTCGGTGGCGTGCGCGCTGGCGCCGTCGATCGGGGTGCTGGTGGCCGCACGGGCGGTGCAGGGTGTGGCGGGGGCGCTGCTGGTACCGAGCTCGCTTGCGGTGATCGTCAACACCTTCCCGGAGTCCGAGCGCGGCAGGGCGATCGGCAGCTGGACGGCGTGGGGTGCGATCGCCGGCGTGCTCGGCCCGCTGGCGGGCGGCGAGCTGCTGGCGCTCGCCTCGTGGCGCTGGATCTTCCTGATGAACGTCCCGCTGGTGATCGCATGCGTGGCGCTGATCCTGGTGGTGATCCCGCCCGGCGAGACGCGTGACGCGCAGCCGCGGCGGATCGATTTCACGGGGGCGACACTGTGCGCGGCTGGGCTGGGCGGACCGGTGTTCGCGCTGATCGAGCAGCCACGCCTGGGCTGGTCGAGCCCGGCTGTGCTGTTGCCGATGATCGCCGGCGCGTGCCTGCTCGGCTTGTTCACGCTGTTCGAGTCGCGGACCGGCGACCCGATGCTGCCACTCGCGTTGTTCCGCAGGCGCAACTTCGCGGCGGGAAACGTGGAGACCTTCGCGATGTACGCGGGCCTGGCGATCGTGTTCTTCTTCCTGATCCTGTTCCTGCAGCAGATCGGCGGCTACACGCCACTGAAGAGCGGCCTGGCGACACTGCCGGTGACCGTGATTATGTTCGCTCTCTCGCGTCGTTTCGGGGCGCTTGCGGACCGTTACGGGCCGCGTCTGTTCATGGGCGCCGGTCCGCTGGTGGCGGCTGCTGGGTTGCTGTTGTTCCAGCGCGCCGGAGTGCAAGGTGGACTACCTCAGCGAAGTACTGCCGCCGCTGATCGTGTTCGCGCTTGGGCTGTCGATGACCGTGGCGCCGCTGACCGCGGCGGTGCTCGCCGGAGCGGAGCACCAGGCGGGGATCGCCTCCGGGGTCAACAACGCGGTCGCGCGCGTCGCCGGCCTGCTGGGCACCGCAGCTGTCGGAGCGGCGATCTCGGCGTCGTTCGCCGGTGCGCTGGAGCGGCGGCTGGCCGGCGTGCCGCTGGACGGCACGGCGCGCGCGGCGGTCAGCGAAGCCAAGCGGCTGCCGCTGGGGCGCCCGAACGTGAGTGGGCTGCCGGGAGCGCAGGCGCATACGCTGCGAGTGGCAGCCGAACAGGCCTCGCTGCACAGCTTTCACCTGGGTATGGCGATCGCGGCGGCGCTGGTCGCCATCGGCGGCATGGTCGGCGTCGCCGGCATCCGCAACCTGCAGCGCGCGGACGTGCGCGCGTCCGAATGCCCCGGCGGGCAGCTGGTGGGCGTGAGCAACCCGGCGCAGGCGCCGGCCGAGCCGCTGGCCTCCTGAGGCTTACGAGCTGTCCGCGAGGCAGTCCTGCTGCGAGGCGTCTTTCCTTTTGCACGCAGCGTGTGCCTTTGTATATGCCCACCGGTACTGCCGTGTATACGATGGCGCACGCTGTGCGCAAAAGCAGACAGCAGCCCGCCGGTTACGTGATCCCAGCCGCCAACGAGCTAGCTATGAGACCGGCGGCCCCAACACCCCGCTCGCGCGTCGTCCGTGCTCAGACGGGCTCGCGCGAGTACTCGCGCATGGCCTCGATGATCGGGCCGAGCCTGCGCCCGCGCTCGGTCAGCCGGTACTCGACGGTGGGGGGGCTGGAGGGGATGACGGTGCGCTGCACGAGCCCGGCGGCCTCGAGATCGCGCAGGCGCTCGGAGAGCATGCGCGGCGAGATGCCGGCGACGGCGTCGGCGAACTCGTTGAAGCGCAGCGCCCCGGTCAGCGCGGCGTAGATGATGGATAGCTGCCAGCGCCGCTCGAGGAGGTCCGCGGTCTCGCGGACCTCCACGGGGACGGGCTCACACCTACGAGAGATGCGCGACATCGCGTGCGGGCTCCAACGCGCGGTCGAGGACCTCCTGGACGGTCATCACCGGGTGGAAGGTCATCTGCTCACGAACCTCCTCGGGGATGTCGTCGAGATCGCCGCGGTTGCGCTCGGGCAGGATCACGTCGGTCAGGCCGGCGGCATGAGCGGCGAGAGCCTTCTGCTTGAACCCACCGATCGGCAGCACGCGTCCCTGCAGCGTGACCTCTCCGGTCATGCCGACGGTGTGCTTGACGGGGCGTCCAGACAGCAGCGAGGCGAGCGCGGTGACCATGGTGACGCCGGCGCTTGGTCCGTCCTTGGGGATGGCGCCTGCGGGCACGTGCACGTGGAACTCGCGGTTCTCGAATGCACTCTCGTCGATCCCGAGCTCCTCCGCGTGGCCGCGGACGTAGGAGAGCGCGATCTTGGCGGACTCCTTCATCACGTCGCCGAGCTGCCCGGTCAGCACCAGGCTGTTGCCGCCTGAGCCGCCGCCCTTCATGGCGGCGGCCTCGACGAACAGCACATCGCCGCCGGAGCCGGTCACTGCCAGCCCGGTTGCGACGCCTGGCGTGGCGGTGCGCGCAGCGGACTCCTGGAAGAACTTCTGGCGCCCGAGCGCGTCGCGCACGGTCTCCAGGTCGATCTTCACTGCTGTCTTGGCGGCGTCCTTGCCCGTCTCTGCCTTGGCAGCGTCCTTGGGCGGCTCCTGAACGTCGGTCTGGGCTGAGGCGATCTTCGTGGCGGTCTTGCGCAACACGGTGCCGAGGTTGCGCTCGAGACTGCGCACGCCGGCCTCACGCGTGTAGTCGGAGATGATCGTCCGCAGCACCTCATCGGAGATCTCGACCTCGTCCTCGCGCAGACCGTTACGACCGCGCTGGCGCGGCCACAGGTAGCCCTTGGCGATGGCGAGCTTCTCCTCGGAGGTGTAGCCGTCGAAGCTGATCACCTCCATGCGGTCGAGCAGGGGCCCGGGAATCGTGTCGGCGACGTTGGCCGTGGCGAGGAACATGACCTGGCTGAGGTCGAGCTCGACGTCGAGGTAGTGGTCGCGGAACGAGTGGTTCTGCGCGGGGTCGAGGACCTCGAGCAGGGCCGCCGAGGGGTCCCCGCGCCAGTCGGCGCCGACCTTGTCGACCTCGTCGAGCAGGATCACCGGGTTCATGGTCCCGGCATCGCGCAGCGCCCTGACCAGGCGGCCAGGCAGCGCACCTATGTAGGTGCGTCGGTGCCCGCGGATCTCGGCCTCGTCGCGCACGCCGCCGAGCGACATGCGTACGAACTCGCGTCCGGTGGCACGGGCGATGGACTCGCCGATGCTTGTCTTGCCGGTGCCGGGTGGCCCGATCAGCGTGAGGATCGCCCCGGACTTGGGGTCGGCCTCGATGCCGCGGTCCTGGCGCAGCTTGCGCACCGCCAGGTACTCGGTTACACGGTCCTTGACGTCCTCCAGGCCGGCGTGATCGGAGTCCAATACCGCACGGGCGCCCACCGGGTCGAGGTGCTCCTCGGAGCGCTTGCCCCACGGCACCGCGATCAGCCAGTCGAGGTAGGTACGGATCATGCTGGACTCGCCGGTCTGCTCACCCATCCGCTCCAGGCGGGAGAGCTCCTTGAGTGCCTGCTCCTTGACGGACTCGGGCATTGCCGCGTCCTCGATCTTGGTGCGGTACTCGTCGGCTACCGATGCGTCGTCCTCGCCAAGCTCCTTGCGGATGGAGTCCATCTGCTTGCGCAGGAAGTAATCGCGCTGCTGCTTCTCGGCTCCCTCCTGCACGTCCTCGCGGATTCGCCTACGCACCTGTAGCTCGGCCAGGCTCTCGCGCTGCAGTTTGACGGCGAGCTCAAGACGCTCGGTGACGTCGAGCGTGCGCAGCAGCTCGACCTTTTGCTCGTAGGAGATGTTGGGGGAGTAGCCGGCGGAGTCGGCCAGCGCGCCTGGCTCGGCGATCGCCCGCAGGAACGCCGATATGCGTCCATCGTCGCCACGCAGCTCGAGGATCTCCTCGACGGTGGCACGGTACTCGCGCTCCAGTTCGCGGGTGCGTTTGTCGGTAGGTACGTCGTCCGGGCGCTCGTCGACCTCGACGCGAAGCTCGCCGCTGGAGCCGGTCTGAGCGGCGCCGATCAGCGCGCGGTGCTCGCCGGAGATGGCGACCGCACGACCGCCGCCGGGCAGGCGCACCTGCTCGGAGACCTCGGCAATGGTGCCGACCTCGAGGAACTCGTTCTCGTGGCGCGGCACCAGCACGACGCGCTCGTCGTCGCCGACGTCGATCGTCAGCGTGATGCCCATGTTGGGGAACACGACGGTGTCGTCGAGGGGGATCAGCCGCATCCGTGGCTTAGGCACGGAAGGCTGCACGTCGGGCTGCTCTGAGGGTGATGAGGAAGGTGCCATTAGATAATCGCTCCATATGAGCTTACGAAAGTTTAGTTAGTATAGCGCGAGGTGGTTGCGTACACAAGTACTTTCGATGTCATCCCGCAAATGGCTCTACAAAGCCAAATTTTGTCAAAAAACGCTTACCCGGGCGCGTCAAAGCTGACGTCCACGGTCTCCTCCTCAACGCGCTCCTCGACCTCCGCGGATGAGGTGAGCGCCCGCCTGTCGGCATCGAGCAGTGGATCGGAGAAGAAACTGCGCGGCCACAGGCGGTGGTAGCGCACGACGTTGATCTCCGCGGCGAAGATCGTCAGCTGGGCGCCCAGGTACAGCCAGGCGAGCAGCCCCAGCACCAGCGCGAAGACGCCGTACAGCGGGCCGGTGTGCTTGAGCTCGTGGTCGATGTAGAAGCCGCCGAGATGCTGCAGCAGCTGCCAGAACACCGACGCCACGATCACGCCCGGCAGAAGATCTCGCCAGGGCACGTCGACCGCGGTGAGGAGCTTGAAGGCGGTCATGAACAGCGCGAGGTTGAACACGAACGCGACGATCACCCCCGCCACCACGGCGGGCGCGCCATGACTGGCTGAGCCGACGTAGCCGGCGGCGGTCGTGGAGATGATCGACATCGTGCCGAGGACGGCGAGCATCCCCAGCCCGCGAAGGTGCGCGTGGATGAAATTGGGGCGGTGCTTGAACGGGACGCTCCAGATCCGGTTGAAGGCGTTCTGCGTTGCGCCGGTTATGCCCATGCCGGCGAGCAGCGAGCCGAGCACGCCGATCGCCAGGCCGACGCTGCTGCCGGTGAGCGACTGCAGCTTGAGCTGGTCGCTGATGATCGGGAACTGGCCGAGCGCTCCGTCGAGGATCTTCTTCTGCTCGCCCGGGTCGCCCTGGAGCACGAACCCGAGGACCGTAACGAGCACGAGCAGCAGTGGGAACAGCGACACGAAGCCGTAGTAGGCGATCAGCGCGGCCAGCTGGCCGGCTTGATCGTCGCCGAACTTCTTGATGACAGCCGCCAGGAAGCGCAGCCGTGGGCTGTGCTGCTGGCGGTGGTCGAGCGCGTGTAGGCGGCTCATGAGACTCATCGGCGTGTTCCGCCCGCACGGGCTTCGTCGAGGCCGGACGTGAAGCCAGGGCGAAATTGGGAGGGGGGTCTGCGGGGGGCGCGGCGCGACATCTTGATGTGTCTACCCGATTTCAACCGCAAACACGAGCCTGGGGTGCTTGCCGGGCGACCGCTCCCGAGGGCTCGAACGGGTTTGACCCGGCCGAGGACGTCGCCCTGGTCGCTCGCGCCAAGCGTGAGTTGCTGCTGCGTGCACACCGCCATCGACTGCGCAGGGAGGAGCTGGAGGACTGCTACAGCCAGGCGACGATCGAGCTGGTGACGTATGTGCGGGGCACAGCCAAGGCCTTCAGCCGTCGGCATCTTGCGAACATCCTTGAGCAGCGGTTCCTGTCGCGGATTCATGATCGTCGTCGCGCGCTGTCCGGACGCAGCCCGATGCAGGCGGCGCTCGAGAGTGCCGTGTCGCTCGCCAGCCTTGAGGAGGCGCAGATCGAGATCGTCGATCTGCGGGCGGACCCCGAGCAGCTGGCGATCCTTCGCCATGAGCTGCGTCGCTTGCAACAGCTCGCGGCCGAGCTGAGCCGCGATCAACAGCTGGTACTTGCGAGTCAGATTGGGCTCCAAATGGGCCGTGGTGAATTTTGTCGGCGCTTTGGCTGGTCTGCGGAGAAGTACCGAAAGGTTGCTCAACGCGCGCGTGCACGCCTGCGCCAGTTGATCGCCGAGGAGGCGTATGTCCCGCCTCCCCGGCAGTCGTCGGAAGGGAAGACAGGGACGCCCTATGAACAATTATCCCCCCGCTCATAGATGCGTTCCCTCGGACGCCGACCGTCGGTTGAACGGACGACAGTCCGGCGATTCCGCCCCGCACGCAAGCGGCCGGGGGCCGGCGAGCTCCCCGCTCTGGCTTCCGGCCGCGAGCGTGCGCGATTCGGTGACGGCACGGTGATGCTGCTCCGACGGGCACCGCGAGAGGTCTACCGCGTGTACGGCCACGACGACTTTCTCGCGGACGCGATCGCGCATCGTGACGAACCGAGCAAGACGCGACCCCCGGAGGCTCGTGAGCGTCGTCTGCAGAGGATCGCAGGCACGACGATGCTGCTCACTGCGGTGGGCGCTGTGGGCGGTGTGATCGCCACGATGAGCCTGCCGCGTGCCGTGGTCAGACACTCGCGCGGCGTTCCGCATCTGCGTGCTGTCGGCACGCCACACGTGCCGGCCCGTTCCGACGTGTGGCAAGCGCCAGCCCTCGCCGGTGTGCCTCAATCGGAGGATGCCCGCGACCAGCCGGCAGGTATTGCTCGCCGTGGACCTCGTGCGATCGTCCATGCCCGGAGGTTTGCCGCTGCGCCGGGTCACCGGGGTGTGGCGAGCGATGTGGCGCCGCCTGCCAGGGTCGGCGCCCCAACCAGCGTTTCCGCGCCGGCCGGGGCAGCGGGGCTCACGGCGAGCGCGTCGCCTGTACAGCGCCCGCCGGGTCAGGTCGAGTTCGGATTCGAGCGCTGAGGCATGAGAGTGGCCCTGGCGCAGACGCGAGCGACGGTGACGATTGCCAATCGTGCTTTGTGGCGCATTCGCCTGGGACGCGCGCTGCCGCGCTACCTGCTCTGCGCGATGGCGGCCGCGGGGCTGGCCGCGAGCGTACGGTTCGCAGTCGCTCCTCCGGAGCCTCGGTCGGCGACCCCGGCGGGCCACCGGCCTGCGCCGCCTGACCAGGCTGCCGAATCGTTCGCGGCGCTGTTCGCGCGTCGCTACCTGACGTGGAACGCCGCAGAACCGCAGGCCAACGCTCGGGCTCTCGAATCGTTTGTCGGGCCCGGCATGGAACTGGACGCCGGTCTGCAGCTTCCGGCAAGTGGTGAGCAGCGCGTGGAATGGGTGGAAGTGGCGCAGGCGCGCGAACCGGCGCCAGGCGAGCACGTCTACACGGTGGCTGTGCAGACGGACACCTCTGGCCTGCTGTATCTGACAGTGTCGGTCAGGCGAATGGCCAGCGGCGAGTTGGCGCTGGCCGGCTACCCGGCTTTCGTTGGCTCCCCTGCCACCGGCCCCGCGCAGATGGGCGGACGTCTGCGAGAAGTGAACGAACCAGCGCTCGCGACCGTGATCGAGCGAGTGCTGCGCAACTACTTGGCTGCGTCCTCCGGTGAGCTCGAAGCCGACCTGACCGCGGGTGCCCGTGTGTCGTTGCCCGGATTGCCTCTGGCGCTCAAGTCGATGCAACGCCTCGACTGGGCTCCAGGGGGAGGTTCCGTGCTGGCGACGGTACAGGCACAGGATCGACGTGGCGTTCAGTACACGCTCGCCTACGAACTGAACGTGGCTCGTGAGCAGGGTCGCTGGGAGGTCTCAGCCGTGCAGATGGATCCCGATGCTTAGACCCCAACCCGACAAGGAGACCCCATGAGCAAGCGCAGCTGCCGTTGGTCGATGCTCGTGCTACTGGCGTGCATGTACATGGCGGCGGCACCATGCCAGGCCGGCGCCGAAGTGGGCGGCACGAGTGCGCCACCAGCGACATCCACGGCCGCCTCAGAAGGTGAAGCCGGCTCGCTGGAATCAGCCGCCGCCAAGGCCGGAAGCACGGGAAGGGCTGTTGCGATGAGCCTGATCGGCCTGGCGTTCGCGGTTGCCGCGACCGTGCTGGCGTTCCGCCGCGACTTCAAGGAGGCGGCAGGCGTGTTCGCGGTGGGGATCGTCTCGGTGCTGCTCGCCACGCCTGCGGGCGTGAACGTGCTCCGCGACACGGTCACGTCGCTGTTCGGGACGCAATGATCGAGATTCGCTCTTACCGGCGCGTGTTCGATCTCGAGCGGCGTATCTACAGCGTCGATCGGCTGCGGTTGAACCCCGGCGGCGTCCCTGTACGCGGGATCGTTTACTTCCTGGTGCTGTTGAGCACCGGGCTCCTCGCGGCGAGCTTGCCGCTGTTCGGGCCCGTCGTTGGAGAGCTGCCATGGTTTGTGCGCGACATCGCGCTGCCGGGAGCCGGCGCCACGGTCCTCAGCGTGATCCGCGTCGAGGGGCGGGTCTTTCACCTGGCCGCCCGATCGGTGGTGCGCTACTGGAGCGGTCCTCGGTGCCTGGCGGGTATACGGCGCTGCAGGCCGATCGGATGGCTGTGGCGCCCGGGAGAGATCCTGATGCTTCCTGACGGCTCTGACAGCAGCATGCGTGACCTGCGCTACACAGGACCGGGCGCGGTGCTCGTTTCGATCGAGCACGAGCGCCAGGGCCGCTCGACGAGCAGAACTCGAGCGCCACGGCCCGGCCCGGCCTGCGCTCGGTGCTCACCCTGCGCCAGCAGGCGGACGCTCGTGCGCTGCAGCAGCCGCAGGTGATCTCGCTTGGTGCCGGGGCTAGGCTACGCGTGCGATCGACTTTTAGTGGAAGCGACTGACGTCGTGGGCGCGCCGATCGAGTTCGTGTACGGCAACTGCGTATTTGCATGCGGGCTTAACGACGTCTGGGCGGCGTTCACGGTGGAGGTCTCCTCCTATGCATGGCTCAGCGAGGAAGGCAAGCGCGCGCGCTTTCTCGCGCTGATCGGGGCGCTTGAGGCGATTGAAGCCGATGTTCAGATACTGCGGGTGAGCCGACGTTGGCAGCTGCAGCACTATGCCCGTGCGCTGCACGACGACGCCGCCGGCCCGTCGGGTGGCGCAGGCGCACACGTCAGTGCGCGTGAGCGCTACATCGAGGAACACGTTCGACGTTTGGGGGACATCGGGGTGGCACAGCCGGCGGTGTTTCTGCTGGTCAGCCTGCGCCAGCCGGAGCGCGATGTCGCGTCATACGTCTCACGCGCGGCAGCTCAGCATCCGAGGGAGTGGTGGGAGGGGATCAGACGTGCCCTGGGGATGAGTGACAGGCGTGTCCTGAAGGCGTCGGAGTTGGAGCGTGTCCGAGTCCGAGCGGACCAGGTCCACGCACGGCTCGCTGACTTCCTGCCGGTACACCAAGCGCGCGGTGTCGAGTTGCAGTGGCTGGTGCGCCGAGCGTTCTGCAGAGGCCTCGGAGAGCCGGCGGTCGATGGCCTGCACGAACCCCGTGCGCTCGTGTTCGAGCGCAACCACGAAGCCGTGCTGGCGCCACTCGAGGGCGATGTCATGCGCTGGGCCGACGGCTATGTCGAGCATCGCGGCAGAGCGTTGAAGATCGAGTCTGAGCTCGGCACCAGCTGGCAGGCGCAGCTGGTGATGGGAGCGCTCCCGGAACGCGTGCAGTTCCCGGGTAGCCGCGCGGAGCTGATGTTCGCGCCGCCGGAAAGCCTGCCGTTCGGTGTCGATCTCTCGCTGAACGCGCGCTTTCTACCCAACGAGCTCGCGCTGAGGATCGCGCGGCGACGGATCCAGGACGCCGACCAGATCGTGCGCGCGGAGTCCGGCGGGGAGCAGGGAGTGTCCGACCTGGGATACGAGCGTACGCAGGAGGCAAGAGACCTGCTGGCCTATCTGCAGGCATCGAGCAAACCGCCGCTGCTTCGGGCGACGCTGGCGATCGCGGTCGCTGCGAGCTCCGAGGAGACGCTGGAGGAACGCGTGGAGATGTGCAGGCGGGCATACGGCGAGATCCGCCTGCACCGTCCGCTTGGCGACCAGCTGCAGCTGTTTCTGCAGCAGTTCCCGGGTCAGCGGACGAGATTGGCCGGCTATGACGACACCCTCACCGCCGAGCAGGTCGCCGCGATGATGCCGACAGCCACCCATGTGGCTGGGTCGAGTCGGGGCTTCTATCTGGGGCACACACTGTCGCCGTCGAGACAGCCGGTCAGGCTCAACCTGCGAGAGGGCTCCGACAGCGACCGTAACGCCACGATCCTCAGCGTTGGCGCGCTCGGGTCCGGCAAGACGACGCTCGCGCAGAAGCTCAAGTACGAGGGCTTCCTCCAGGGCGCCAGAGTGATTGACTGCGACCCCAAGGGCGATCACCGGTTTCACCTGCTGCCGGATGTGGCACCGCATGTGGAGTGCGTGACGCTCCGCCCAGACCCACGCCTGCGCGGCATGCTGGACCCGCTACGAGTTGCCCCGGCGCACCTGCGCCAGGACGCGGCCGTCTCCTTTCTGCGCGATCTGCTCCCGGCCAGGGCCGAGCCCGCGTGGGAGACGGCGGTCGTGGGCGCGGTCGACCGCGTCCTGGTGCGCTCGTCGGATCCGACGTGCCGCGAGGTTGTCAGGGCGCTGGAACAGGGCGATGAGACCGATGAGTTGGTGGGCAGGGCCCTTGACGTATATGCGCGCTCCGGCCTGACGCAACTCGGATTCGCGGACCCGGCCGTGAAGCTGCCGCCTGTAGGCCATCGCCAGGTCACGTACCTGCCGATCCGCGATCTGCCGGCCCCGCCGGCCGGCATGGCACGTTCGGAGTACTCGCAGTCCGAGCGCGTCGGCGAGCAGATCGTGCGTCTGATCGCGATGTTTGCGATGCACCTGATGGGCGCCGAGCGTGACCGGCTGAAGCTGTTCTCCTTCGACGAGGGCTGGCGGCTGCTGGGAGACCCGGTCGGCCGCACGTTGTTGGCTTCCCTACAGCGAATGGGTCGCTCGGAGCTGGCTGTACCGATCATCAGCACCCAGCTCGTCACCGATGCCCTGGTCGGAGAGCGAGAGTCACTGGAGAACCTGATCGGCGCCACATTTGTCTTCGGGATGCGCTCTGCGACGGAGGCGGCTCGCGCGCTGCTACTGCTCGGACTCGACCCTGCGGACAAGCGGATGTGCCAGAGCTTGCTGGAGCTGGACGCCGGGCGGTGCCTATTCCGCGACCACAGCGGTCGGGTGGAGGCAATCCAGGTGGACGTCGTGCTGCCATCGCTGCTGCGCGCGTTCTCGACCACGCCGACGGGCTGAGTGACGGCTCGCCGGATTGCACTGCTGTCGCTGATCGCGTTCACATGGAGCGCCCTGTGCTGCTGCCGGGCTGCGGCTGAGCCCCCGACAGCGAGGGCGCCCAGCAGTCCGCCGCTGACCTCGGGTGCAGCGGACCAGGCCGGCGCGTTGACAAGCGGAGAAGGCAATGCCAGCACACAGCAGGCAGAAGCTGACCCGCTCGTGAGCAACGGCTTGGGCAGCCCGTCGTGCACGGGAGCGCTCGCGGGCGAAATGACAGCGGTCGACAGACGCAACTGCGAAACCTCGGGATTCGCGGCGGCGCCCGCGCCCACCGGCAACTACGGCATCGACGTACACATCGACACAGCGCTCCTGAATGCCAGCTCGTGGGGCTCGACGATCGCGCAGGACTTCTTCGTGACTCCTCTCTGGATGGCGCTCGTCTGGGCCGTTCATGCGCTGTTGTGATGCTGGAGTGGTCGTTCACGATCGACGTGCTCGACAGCGCCACCAAAGCCGGGGTGGGGAGGGGCCTGCGCCAGATGCAGGCGACGCTCACCGAACCGTGGCTCCCGGTGGCGCTGTCGATCGCGTCAGTGCTGGCTCTCTACCACGGCTTGATTCGTCGGCGGGTGGCCGACACGCTCGGTGAGGCAGTGTTGATGGGGGCGATGATGGTCGCCGGCATCTGGGTCGTCGTCGACCCCACAGGTACCGTCGGTGCGCTCGGCCGATGGGCCAACCAGGCGAGTCTCGGCACGCTGGCGGTGGCTGCCCAGGGTGCGCCCGCCACTCCTGGGCGCGCGCTCGGGAGCAGCCTGGACAAGGTGTTCGTCGCTGCGATCGAAGTGCCGTGGTGCTTCTTGGAGTTCGGGGACGTCGGCTGGTGTCGTCAGCCATCGCGTCTCGATTCCCGCCTGCGCGCAGCCGCGCTGAAGATCGCCGCGCAGGAACTCGCCGAGAGATCCTGCGAGCCCGGCGTGGATGCGCTCGTCCCGTGCGTGCCGGCCACCGCAGCGCAGGCGAGTGCGCTGGAACACAGCTCCGAGCTGCTTCACGCGGCCCACACCAACGGAGCGCTGTTCCTCGCACTGCCGGCCAACGGGGCGGCGCGCAACTCCATCAACCAGCAGGGATCGCTGCTGCGGACCCTCTGTCAGAGCAGCGAAGCCACGAATTGCAGCGGCCCCACCGCGGCGCAGGCCGAGTTCCGGACGGCCAGCGGAACCCTGTGGCGAATCGGCGGCGTGGTGCTGATCGCAGCGGGCCTTCTGGGAATGCTTCTACTGCTGGGATTCGTCGCTGTGCGGCTGCTCACGGCAGCCGTGTTCAGCCTGCTGTATCTGCTGCTGGGGCCCGCGATGGTGCTGGCCCCGGCGTTCGGCGAGGGCGGGCGAGCGCTGTTTCGCAGATGGGTCGCACGACTGCTCGGTGCCGTCGTCTCCAAGCTCGTGTTCTCGTTCCTGCTGGGGGTTGTCCTGGCAGTCATGTCGATCCTGTCTGATCTTGTGGCGCTCGGATGGTGGACGCAATGGTTGTTGATGTCGGCGTTCTGGTGGGGTGCCTACGCCAATCGCAAGCAGGTGCTCGGCGTCGCCGAGTCAACGCTCACCCAACAGCGATCAGGCGGTGGGCATGTGCCACGGGGCTCACTGGTGAAGCGCATGCGCGAGGTGGTCGAGGGCAACCAGTTGGTCGCCGCAGCGCGCTGGGCAAGAACCAGGCACGCCCAGCCGGCGCCGGATGTCGAACAGCGGCGCACGCAGAAGCTGGCAGGAGCCGGTCATGCGATTGCGCAGGCCAGTGCGGACGAGCAGGTTCACCGGTCTCTGGAGAGCGAGCACCGCGACGCGAGCGTGCGCGCAGACACCGCCGGCGCCCTCGGCCGGCAGGTGTCTGGAAAACGTACGCAGCTGGAGCGCATCGGGCGCGAGCGTCGCGTCGCGCTCGCGGACGGTGACACACGGCGTGCGGCCGAACTGGCGCAGCGTGGAGAGCGGGTGAGGGCAGAGCTCGAGCGCGAACAGGGAGCAATGAGCAGCGCGCGGCAACTCTCCCGTGCAGGTGCGCAGGCGCAGCGGCGAGAGGGCAGCGAGCCGCACTCGGAGGGGCGCCTACGCGAGCAGCGGCGCTTCCTCGACGCTCAGGCGCAGTTGCCGAGTTATGCAAACGCGAAAGCAGCCGGCGAACGTCGCGATTATGCCGCGCTGTCCGGCCTGGCCGGATACCACCGCGAGCAGTACGAGCGGCTGGCTCCTCGCGCGCAGCGGGCTGCGCGTCTGGAGATCGACCGCGAGTTGGCTTTGCGCAGAGAGCTGACGAACACAGCCCACAGTCTCGCCGGTGCGGACAGCCCTCGATTGAGCCGTCGTGAGCGACGCACCGCCGACAGGAGGTTCGACAGCGCCCTGCAGCAGCGGATGCGAGACAGCGGGCACGAGATGCCCTCATCGCACGGACGGCGACCGGCGGTTGATTCCTGGCGCCACGACGGCCGCGCTGCGCAGGAAGAGACATCGGAGCGGATCCCGAGCAGCGATCGTTCGAGCGTGATGCGCGACGCCCGCGAGGTCGCGGCGCGGCGCAAACGCCAGCTCGGTAGGGATCGCCCTTGACCGCCGGTTCGGCTGCCGAAAACTCGCGCGCTCGCGACACCGGTGTTGGCCTGATCGGCGCCGCAGCGGCTGGGTGTACGGTGGTCGGACTGCTAATCGTCGCGGCGCTCGGCGCGCTCGGCGGCGCGTCGCTCAGGGACGCGGGCATGAGCACGTCCGCGCAGCCGGATGATGTCTCCGCGCTGGCGCACAGGGAAATTCCGGCGCAGTACCTGCGCCTGTACGAGCAGGCCGCCGAACACTACGGATTGGACTGGGCGATCCTCGCGGGCATCGGCAGGGTCGAGTGCGATCACGGACGCGATCCCTCCCCCTCGTGCACGCAGGAAGGCGCCGTCAACTCCGCCGGGGCGGGCGGGCCGATGCAGTTCATCGCCTCGACCTGGGCCAAGTACGGCGTTGACGGCGACGGCGACGGGCGGATCGATCGCTGGGACCCAGCCGATGCGATCTACTCGGCAGCCAACTATCTACGTGCGTCCGGTGCCCCCAGCGATTACGGCGCGGCCCTGTACGTGTACAACCATTCCGTCTCCTACGTCACCGACGTCGAGCTCTGGGCCACCAGATACGGCGGTCCGATCACCTCGGCGGGCTCGTCCTCGCAGTCACCTTTGCTCATCGAAGGGGAAGATGCTGAATCCGCTGAAGCGGCCGAAGGCGCTGACCTGGCGCTGGAGGGCAAGAGTCCGACACCGGTTCGCTTCATCGCCGGCGAACACGCGCAGCTGGCGCCCGGCGATGGTCACCTCGCGCTTGTCCCGGCCGGCGTGCCGGCGCTCGTTCAGGCGATGGTCGTGGCCGGCAACGAGCTGCAGGCACTGCCATACGGCCCGGGAGGCCATCCGGACCCATTGGGAGCGCTCGAAGAGGACTGCTCCAGCACTGTCAACTACGTCCTGTACCGCTCAGGTGTGCGCCCGCTGGGCGAAATCGTCAAAGACAATCCGTTGGCCCAGGACTATGTGGACTGGGGTGCACCGGGGCCGGGGCGGTGGGTGACGATCTACGCCAGCGCCGCGCCGGTTCCGCATGTCTTCATCACGATCGCCGGCTTGCGCCTGGACACCTCGCACAACGGCACCGACGTCGGTCCAAATCGCAACGAAAACGGGCCACGCTGGCGAATCCTCGATCACATCCCCACCTGGGCCAAGTGGTCGATCCGGCATCCCCCCGGGCTGTGAAGCCCGCCGTTTCGACAGGCGTTCGCCGGGGCTGTAAGGTGGCGAGCATGGCGGACCGCAAGGTCGACTACCTGCTGATCGGCGGCGGACTGGCGAGCGCCAACTGCGCGCGCTGGCTGCGTGAGGAAGGCGCCGAGGGCGAGGTGCTGCTCGTCGGCCGTGAGCCCGACGCGCCGTACAACCGGCCGGACTGCTCAAAGGGTTATCTGCGCGGGCAGGAGACACGCGAGGAGCCGCTGTTCAGGCCCGGCGACTGGTGGTCGCAGCAGAACATCGAGTTGCTGACGCGCACAAGTGTCACCGCGTTGGACCTGCAAGCCCGCACGGTCAAGCTCTCGACCAAGGAAGAGATCGCCTTCGAGAAGGCGCTGATCGCGACCGGAGCCAACGTGCGCCGGCTGAACGTCGACGGCTGCGAGCTGGAGCAGATCCATTACCTGCGCACGCTCGGCAACGCCGACGCCATCCGTGCCGGCGTCGCCGACGCCGAGGATGTCGTGTTGATCGGCGGCTCCTACATCGGCTGCGAGGTGGCCGCCTCGCTGACAATGCTCGGCAAGCGCTGCACGATCGTCATGCAGGAGCAGGTCACGCTCGAACGCGGCTTTGGTGCCACCGCCGGGCGCTTCTTCCAGGAGCTGCTCGAATCACACGGCGTCACGATCTACGGCCGCGACGAGCTCGAGCGCTTCGAAGGCGATACCCGGACGGGCACAGGCGGGCGGGTCGCCAAGGTGGTCACGCGTGCCGGCCTCGAGCTCGCCGCCGACGCCGTCGTGATCGGCGCCGGTGTCGCCCCCGACGTGGTGTTGGCCGAGCGGGCGGGGCTGCAGATCGGAGAGCGTGGCGGGGTCCGTTGCTCCTCGCGCCTTGAAAGCTCAACGCCGGGGGTGTTCGCCGCCGGCGACATCTGCGAATACGACTCCGTCGTGCACGGCGGCGCGGCGGTGCGGATCGAGCACTGGGATGTCGCGTTCAACCACGGCAAGACCGCCGCGCTGAACATGCTCGGCCGCGACGTTGCTCACGACGTCGTGCCGTACTTCTTCTCCGTGCTCGGCGACTGGGGCGAACTCGAGTACGTGGGACCGGCATATGAGTGGAACGAGGAGATCGTGCGCGGGTCCGCCGCGGACGGAGCGTTCACGACCTGGTACCTGCAGGAGGGTGTCGTCAAGGCTGCGCTCACGTTCGGGCGCTCGGAGGACCTGGAGCACGCACGGCGACTGATCGCCGGCGGGTCCGTGCTGGAGCCGGCCCAGCGACGCGCGCTGGGCGAGCTTGACTCGGATCTCGCATCGGTTGGGTCCTGAGCCCTCAACCGGGGCACAAGATCGTGGCCGTACCGCAGTTCACGCGCGAAGCCCAGCACCTGCTGCGTGCCCCCGGCATGTTCGACTGGTCCACCGTGACGCTGCTCGCGCTGGCCGTCTACGTCTACGCGGTCGAGGTCGAGCGCGCCAACTGGGATGTGGTGCTTGCCGGCATCGCCTTCTGGCTGATGGACTGGCTGAACGAGATCGTCAACGCGCTCGTCCTGCACTTCAACGGTCACGCCGCGCTGTGGACGGTGACCGGGCGCAGCAGCTTCGTGATCCTGATCGGTCTCACCATCGAGATCTCGCTGTTCTTCGCGATCAACGGCGTCGTGTTCGCAAAGCTGCTGCCCGTCGAGCGCTCCACACGGATCCTCGGCGTGCCCAACCGTTGGCTCATGT
The DNA here is from genome assembly GCA_963779665.1 of uncultured Solirubrobacteraceae bacterium. Lineage (GTDB taxonomy): Bacteria > Actinomycetota > Thermoleophilia > Solirubrobacterales > Solirubrobacteraceae > Palsa-744. The sequence goes on from CAVZYW010000002.1 coordinate 97,931, forward strand.
CGATCGGCCTCTCGCTCGTGTCGGTCGGCGTCGAGCTGCTGCTGCACGCCGATGGTGTCTTCCACTGGTACTACTGGTGGTGGAACGTCGCCAGCTTCCCTGTGATCGTGGTGTTCGGCTATCTGACGTTCTATGTCGTCGCCTTCACCGTCCACGACATGCCCCGCCGCGCCCGCCAGATGCAGACCGTCGGCCTGCTGGCAGGCGTCGACCTGCTTGCCGGTCTCGTCTTCGGGCCGCTGCTCGGCTGGATCTAGCGTCCCGAGCCAAGCGCTGACTCTAGGCCGGCTCTCCGCGCGCCGCGAAGCCTGTCGCAACGCGGGTCAGCTCGTGCGAGGAGATCACACGGTCGATCAGCCCGTACTCGCGCGCCTGCTCGGCCGTGAGGTAGCGGTCGCGATCCATGTCGTCGTGCACCTGCTGCACGCTCTGGCCGGTATGGCCCGCGTATATCTCGTCGATGTGCTCGCGCAACTGCAGCGTCTCCCGCGCGTGGATCTCAATGTCGCTGGCCTGACCCTCGAAGCCACCCGATGGCTGATGGATGAGGATGCGGGCATTGGGCAGTGCCATTCGCTTTCCCGGTGCACCGCCGGCCAGCAGCAGCGAGCCCATGCTCATCGCCACGCCGAAGCAGATCGTCTGCACATCGGGCTTGACGAACTGCATCGTGTCGTAGATCGCCAGGCCTGAATACACGACGCCACCCGGGGAGTTGATGTAGAGCGAGACGTCCTTCTCTGCATCCTCGCTCTCCAGATGCAGCAGTTGCGCGACCACCAGGTTGGCTACCTGGTCGTCCACGGGCGTGCCGATGAATACGATGCGCTCGTTGAGCAGGCGCGAGTAGATGTCGAACGAGCGCTCGCCGCGTGCGCTCTGCTCGACGACCATCGGGACAAGTGGCATTTGGGCTATCCTTTCGACAACTGGACGGTTGTCATTCACAATAGCAACCATATGGTTGTCAATGGAGGTCACATGGCTGTAAGGCGGGAGATCGACGTCGATGCGTCGCCCGAGGAGGTCTGGGAGGCGCTGGTGACAGAGGAGGGGCGCGAGCGCTGGCTGGGAGAGCCCGAGCGCGACATCTACATCGAGATCGTCGAAGCGCCGCACCGCCTGGTTTGGTGGTGGGCCGGGGCAGAGGAGCCGGCCACGCGTGTCGAGTTCCTGGTTGTTGCCGGTACCGATGTACATCCGCCCACTCGCGTGGTCGTGACCGAGAGCTCACCTTCGTTCCCGCTGGCCGAGCTGGCTGCGAGCTTCACCCGGGTGCTCGCTTGAGCGACAGCGTCGGCCATGTGTTCGCGGCGCTCGCCGATCCCACCAGGCGCCAGATGGTCGAGGAGCTGCTGCGTGACGGCACCACCAGCGTGCCCGCTCTGACCGCCGTGCTCCCGATCACCCGGCAAGCTGTCGCCAAGCACCTGTCCACTCTCGATCACGCCGGGCTGGTCGAGCGTGCGCCCGCGCCGGGACGCGAGGTCCACTATCGGCTGCGGGCGGGCGCGCTCACGCCCGCGGCCACCTGGTTGCACGAAGCCGAGGCCGCATGGGACGGGCGTCTCGCCCGCCTCAAGGATGCAGTCGAGCGCAGCGAGTCACGGTGAGCGCGGCGCCGAGAAGGCTGGCTGCCCTGGTGGGCGCGTTGCTCGGTGCGCTCGCCCTGGCCGGCTGCGGCGTCGGGCCCGCGCCGACCGCCGTGCAGCTCGTCGTCACACGCGAATTCGGCAGCCAAGTCGTGCGCCACACCGGTCCCTTGAAGGCCGACGGAGACGAGACGGTGATGCGGCTGCTGATGCACAACGACACGGTCGGCACGGTCGCCTCCGGACACATCGTGCAGAGCCTCGACGGTCTCTCCGACAGCCGCGAAGCGGGAGTCTCGCGCAACTGGTTCTACTACGTGAACGGCGTCGAGGCGCCTCGGGGGGCGGTCAAGACGAACGTGTATCCGGGCGATCACATCTGGTGGGACCTGCACAACTGGAGTCAGGCCGAAGAGATCCCCGCCGTCGTCGGGTCCTTCCCCGAGCCCTTCGCCAACGGCAGCAACGGCAAACGCTGGCCCGTGCGCATCGAATGCGCTGCTGACGCAGGACAGGCGTGTCACACCGTCACAGAACGCCTGCGGGCGCTGGGCGTACCAGCGGCGATCTCCGCCATCGGCAGCGGCGCCGCGCCGGAAACGCTGCGCGTGATGGTGGGGACTTGGCGCACTCTCGAAGGCACGGTGGCCAAGAACCTTGAGTACGGTCCCCACGCCAGCGGCGTCTACGCGCGTTTCTCGGCGAGCGGAGAACAGCTGGCGCTGCTCGATCCGAACGGGCGGCCGGTGCAGACGCTGACGACCGGCGTCGGCCTCGTCGCCGCGACACGCCAGGGCGAAGAAGTAGAAGTGGAAGCGCCCCTCTGGGTGATCACCGGAACCGACGGCGCCGGCGTCGATCGAGCAGCGCGGGCGCTCGACAGCGCCACGCTGGAGAACCACTTCGCCGTGGCGGTTGGGCCGAGTGGGGCCGTTGCACTGCCGGAGGTCAGCCGGTAAGCGTCCGGCCTGCCGGGAGCCGCTGCGAGCTGCTCGATACGCCGAGCTTCAGATACTTCGAGCGTTCAGGCACTCTTTAGCGAACGTCATACCCTCTTGGAAGATGCCGGGACACGCCTACACAGCCGAAGGCATGGCGCCCAGGCCGCTGATCAGGCGCGCCGGTCCCCCCGGGCCTGCCGGTGCCCTGGGTGTGGCCGGGCTGTGTGTCCTCGCGCTCGCGCTCATCTGGTTCGTTGCGACGCACGTGCCCGGCGCCGAGTGGAAAGACGCGATCGCGCTGCACGACTTCACGCAGCTCAGCCGACCCCGCGTCGATGGGCCGGCGCACTTCCTCTTGAGCCTGCTCAGCCCCCTGCAGTTCATCCTCTGGGGCGTCGCGCTGATGGCCGTCGCGCTTGCACGCGAACGCCCGCGGGTGGCGCTGGCGGTCGCCGCCGTGATGGGGCTCGCTCCGCTCACAGCGGAGACGCTCAAGCCAATGCTGGCGCATCCTCACGTGCACATAGGCTATGTGTACGTCGGTGCCGCATCATGGCCCAGTGGACACTCGACCGCGGCCACGGCCCTCGTGCTGTGCGCTGTGCTCGTGGCGCCCACCCGTCTGCGGCTGCTCGTGGCGAGCATCGGCGTGGTGTTCGTCCTCGCCGTCAGCTGTTCGCTCTTGATCCTGGCCTGGCATATGCCCAGTGATGTGCTGGGCGGCTATCTGGTGGCGTCTCTGTGGATGGCGCTTGCCGTCGCGGCTCTGCGCGCCGCAGATCGCCGCTGGCCGTCTCGCGCACGCACCTAGTCCGGCCGGTGCACCCAGCTGGTGGGGCGGTGCACCCAGCTAGTCGGACCCGTGTGCGCCCGGGTCCCACAATGGCTCGGTGCTCCCGTCGCGCTCGCTGTCGCCGTCCTCGCCCGGCTGGATGTTGGCCCCGCGGCTGAGAATGAACAGCAGGTCCGACAGCCTGTTCAGATAGCGCACGACCTCCGGGTTGACCTCCGCGCCGACGGCGATCGTGCGCCGCTCGGCCCGGCGGCAGATGGTGCGGCAGACGTGCAGGTGCGCCGCGGCGGCGGTCCCGCCGGGGATCACAAACGATCGCAGTGGCGCGAGCGTGGCGTTGACCTCGTCGCACGCCTGCTCCAGCCACTGCGTGTAGTCACCGACGACGCGCAGGCGCGCACGCGCCGGTGACGCGGCGGTGTCCTCCGCGCCGGAGGCGTCCTCAGCCGGCTCCGGCACCGACAGGTCGGCGCCCAGGTCGAGCAGATCGTTCTGCACACGGCGCAGCCACTCGGCGAACTTCGCCGGCAGATCCGCCTGCAGTAGCGCCACGCCGAGCGCCGCGTTGAGCTCGTCGACCGTGCCGTAGGCCTCCACGCGGGGATGCATCTTGGAGACACGGCTCATGTCCCCGAGGTGCGTCTCACCGCCGTCGCCGAGCTTTGTGTAGATGCGGGTCAGATTGACGGTCATGACGATCTCCGCCATCGAGTCTCGCATACCGCGCTGCGCCTGATGCGTGTGATCGGATACGTTCTCGCCCCTGTAATGAGGATCGGTGTTCCGAAGGAGACCGCAGCGGGCGAGCATCGTGTGGCGCTCGTGCCGGAGGTCGTGAGCAAGCTGAAGGCCAAGGGCCTTGACGTCGTCGTGCAAGGGGACGCCGGCGCAGACGCGATGCTGACCGACGCCGCATTCTCCGCTGCCGGTGCACAGATCACCAGCGATGCCGGCGAGGTCTGGCACAGCGACGTGGTCGTCACGATCGCCCCGCCCGATCCGCAGACGATCCGCGGCCTTGGACCCGGATCGATCCTGATCGGCTTTCTCGCGCCGCTCACCAGCCCGCAGACTACGCGTGCGCTGGTAGACGCCAAGGCCACGGCGTTTGCCATGGAGGCGATCCCGCGGATCTCACGAGCGCAGGCGATGGACGCGCTGTCCTCGCAGAGCAACGTCGCCGGCTACCGCGCCGCGCTCCTGGGCGCGGAGGAGATGGGCCGCTTCTACCCGATGCTGATGACCGCCGCCGGGACGATCCCGCCGGCCAAGGTGCTCGTCCTTGGCGTCGGCGTGGCTGGGCTGCAGGCGCTCGCGACCGCCAAGCGTCTGGGGGCCCGCACGACCGGCTATGACGTCCGCCCCGAGGTCGCCGAGCAGGTGGAATCGCTGGGTGCGCAATGGCTTGACCTCGGCCTGGAGGCCAGCGGCGAGGGCGGCTATGCGCGTGAGCTGACCGAGGAGGAGCGTGCCGCACAGCAGCAGGCTCTGACCGACGCCATCAAGGGCTTCGACGTCGTCATCACCACCGCGCTCGTGCCCGGACGCCCGGCGCCACGGCTGGTCACCGCCGAGGCCGTCGAGGGCATGAAGCCGGGGTCGGTGATCGTCGACCTTGCGGGTGAGGCCGGTGGCAACTGCGAGCTGACGGAACCAGGTCAGACGGTCGTCCGCCACGACGTCAAGATCGTCTCGCCGCTGAACCTGCCAGCGAGCATGGCCGAGCACGCCTCGCAGCTGTTCGCGCGTAACGTGCAGGCGCTGCTTGAGCTGTTCGTCGACGAGGACGGCTCGCTGCAACTGAACTTCGATGACGAGATCGTCAGTGGAGCTTGCATCGTGCGCGACGGCGAGATCGTTCACCCGGGTGCAAAGGCGGCCGTCGAAGCTGCCGGGGCCAGTGGTTTCCAGTGATCCTCGCAAGCACCCTCACCACCAATCTCGCGATCCTCGTGCTGGCCGGGTTCATCGGCTTCGTGGTCATCTCCAAGGTGCCCAACACGCTGCACACGCCGCTGATGTCCGGCACCAACGCGATCCACGGGATCGTGCTGCTCGGCGGTCTGTTGATCGTCGGCCTGTCGGGCAACGGCACGTTCAACAAGGTCATCCTCGTGATCGCCATCGCCTTCGGCACGATCAACGTCATCGGTGGCTTCCTCGTCACCGACCGGATGCTCGAGATGTTCAAGTCCAAGCCGAAATCCGGTGACCGTCCCGAGGGCAAAGCCCCGTGAGCTCGGTGCCGCTGGCTACGTCCTTCCTGCAGAGCTCGAGCTTCCTCGACGTGCTCTACATCATCGCCTTCGCGCTCTTCATCCAGGGGCTCAGAGGGCTCTCCGGCCCCACCACAGCGGTGCGCGGCAACCGCATCGCCGCCGTCGGCATGACGATCGCGGTGATCGCCACGCTGCTGAACCGCAACGAGGGCAACTGGGGACTGATCGTGCTCGGCGTGGCGCTCGGCACCGCCGTGGGCGTACCGGCAGCGCGCCAGGTGAAGATGACAGCGATGCCGCAGATGGTGGCGCTGTTCAACGGCGTCGGCGGTGGCGCGGTGTTCCTGATCTCCTGGTCTGAGTTCCGCCTCACCAGCGGCTACACCGACACGCCCACGTACATCGCGATCTTCTCGCTGTTCGCCGCGATCGTCGGCTCGGTGTCGTTCTGGGGGTCAAACATCGCCTTCGGCAAGCTCCAGGAAATCATCCCCGGACGTCCGATCAGCCTCGGCTCCGCGCAGCAGATCGTCAATCTCCTGCTGCTGATCCTCGCCGTCGCGGCCGCCGTGGACATCGCCTCGGGCGCGCACTCGCAGGGCATCTTCATCGGCATGCTGATCTGCGCCGCGCTGCTGGGCAACGCCGTCGTGCTGCCGATCGGCGGCGCCGACATGCCGGTGGTGATCTCGCTGCTGAACGCCTTCACAGGGCTCTCCGCGGCTGCCACCGGAATCGCGCTGAACAACCCCGCCCTGATCGTCGCCGGCATGATCGTCGGCGCGTCGGGAACAATCCTCACCAACCTCATGGCCACCGCCATGAACCGCTCGATTCCCGCGATCGTCGCCGGCGGCTTCGGCGGCGGCGGCGCCGTCGAGGGCGCCAGCGGAGCGGGCGAGCACGCGGGCACGGTGCGCTCAACCAGCGCCGCCGATGCCGCCATCCAGCTCGCCTACGCCAACCGCGTGGTGATCGTGCCCGGCTACGGCATGGCCGTAGCGCAGGCCCAGCACGCCGTACGCGAGCTGACCAAGGAGCTGGAGAAACGCCAGGTGGAGGTCAGCTACGCGATCCACCCGGTCGCCGGGCGCATGCCGGGGCACATGAACGTGCTGCTGGCGGAGGCCGACGTGCCCTATGACCAGCTCAAGGAGATGGACGACGCCAACCCCGAGTTCCAGCGCACCGACGTGTCGCTGGTCATTGGCGCCAACGACGTCACCAACCCCGCCGCCAAGAACACGCCGTCATCGCCGATTTACGGCATGCCGATCCTCGAAGTCAACGACAGCCACTCGGTGATCGTGATCAAGCGTTCGATGAACCCCGGCTTCGCGGGCATCGAAAACGAGCTCTACTACGACCCCAAGACGACGATGCTCTTCGGCGACGCCAAGTCGGCCGTCAGCGAGATCACCGCCGAGCTGACCCAGCTCTAGACCAGCCGGCGAGCTCCGGCCGTCACAGCCCTCCCATCGGCTCTGCGAGACTGCAGCCGTGATCGAGCGCAGCCAGGCGCTAGCCGCCCTCGCGCAGGACGAGTTCGACGTCGTCGTCGTCGGTGGCGGCATCACCGGTGCCGGTGTGGCTCTGGACGCCGCCACGCGCGGCTACAGCGTCGCGCTGCTCGAGCGCGCCGACTACGCCTCGGGCACCTCCAGCCGCTCCAGCAAGCTCGTCCACGGGGGCTTGCGCTACCTGCAGAACTTCGACCTCGGCCTCGTGCGGGAGGCGCTGTTGGAGCGCCAGCTGATGGTTGCGCTGGCGCCGCATCTGGTACGTCCGCTGCCGCTGGTCGTGCCCGCCTTCGAGGGCGCGCACCCCGATCGGCTGATGGGAGTCGGCTTGAACCTCTACGACGTCATGTCCGTCGACCGGGATCGCCTGCGCACGCGCCGGGCAAGACGCGGACGGGCAGAGCGAACGCAGAGCAGCGTGCCTGCAGGGGTACAGTTCGACGGCAGCACCATGTCTGGCACAAGCGAGTCTTGGAGCCCCGAGCGCCACCGTGTGATCTCCGGCGAGGAGGTAATCGAGCTGCTGCCTGCACTGGCGGGACGCGAGCCGACCAGCGGCTATCTGTTCTACGACTGCCAGACCGACGACGTGCGTCTCGTGCTGACGGTGCTCGGCGAGGCGGAGCGCTTCGGCGCGGTCTGCGCCAACCGCCTCGACGTCACCGGCCTGCTCGAGCACTCGGGACGAGCACACGGCGTGCACGTGCTCGACACCGAGAGCGGCTCGCGCTTCGACGTGCGCGCGGCGAACGTCGTCAACGCGACCGGCGTGTGGGCCGACCAGCTGCGCCCGGACGAGCTGCTCGAGGAGGCCGAGCTGCCGCGCATCCGGCCCAGCCGCGGGACGCACGTGACGATCGGCCACGAAGACCTGCCGCTCGTCGGCGGCGCGATCGTCCCGGCCGGGGGCGGGCGCACGATCTTCGCGCTGCCGTGGCTCGGGCACACGCTGGTCGGCACCACCGACAACGACTACGAGGGTCCGCTCGCGCACATCGAACCAGCATCCGAGGACATCGACTACCTGCTGGAGGCTGTCAACGCGTTCTTCGGCACCGAGCTGGGGCGCGCGCAGCTCACGGGCGCGTTCGCCGGCGTGCGACCGCTGATCTCGACCGGCGACCCGAAGAAGTCGGTCGACATCTCGCGCAAGTCCGAGCTGTATGAGACCTCCTCCGGGATGATCACGATCACCGGCGGCAAGCTCACTACCTGGCGGCGCATGGCCAAGATGACCGTCGACCGTCTCGTCGAGCGCGACGCGCGCGACGCGCCCTGCCGTACCCACGAGATCCCGCTCGGGCAGGCGATCGCCGCTGAGGAGCTGCCGCGCGTGGAGGGCGTTGGACGGGTGGGACGATCCCTACCAGGCGCTCGCCTCGCGCTACGGCCACGCCGCCCGCGATGTGCTCGCGCTCGCCGCCGAGCGCGGCGAGCTCGCCCAGCCGATCGTCGCGGGTCTGCCCGACCTGCTCGCCGAGGTGGTAATCGCTGCGCGCCGCGAGCAGGCGCGCAGCCTCGGCGACGTGCTGCTGCGACGCACCCGCCTGGGGCTGCTGGCGGCACGCGAGCTCGTCGGCGAGGACGCTCCCTCCGCCGCTCGCACACCGGCGCGCGCTGCGAGTGCGCCGGTGCAGCGTGTCGGCCAAGTGCTGGCGCACGAGCTCGGCTGGAGCGTCGAGCAGCTCGGCCACGAGCTCGAGCGACTTCGCCGAGGAGGCCCGCGCCGAGGGGATCCTCGCTGAGGCCAGCCGACGGGCTTGAGCCGGCTGTCTTCCCGCCGTCGCTGCCGTGAGTGCTCCCGCGTAGTCGTCTGCGCGCCGTCGATCTGACGCTCGATCTGGGCGAGCGGCCGTGGCTGATGGGGATCGTCAACGCCTCGCCGGACTCCTTCAGCGACGGCGGCCTGCACGCGACCCTCGACGCGCGGCTGCTGCTCGCGCGCGAGCTGCTGGCCGCGGGAGCGGACATCCTCGACGTCGGCGGCGAGTCGGCGTCCACCGGTCGACCGCCCGTGCAGATCGAGGAGGAGATCGAGCGTGTGGTGCCGCTCGTGCAGTTGCTCGCCGTCGAGCTCGGCGCGCTCGTGTCCGTCGACACGTACAAGCCCGCCGTGGCGCGTGCCGCGATCGCTGCCGGCGCACGAATCGTCAACGACGTCAGCGGCCTGCGCGACCCCGAGCTGGCGGACGTTTGCGCCGAGAGCGGTGCAGCGCTCGTGCTGATGCACACGCTCGCCGCACCGCGCGAACGTCTGCAGGACGCCGATCTCTACGACGACGTCACCGGCGAGGTGATGGCCTTCCTGCGCGAGCGCATGGCGCTGGCGCGTCTCCCGCGGGGTCGATCCCGAGCAGCTGATCGTCGATCCGGGCCCGGACTTCGCCAAGACGCCTGCGCAGACGATCCGGCTGCTCGCCGACGTCGGGCGCCTGCACGAGCTGGGCCGGCCGCTGCTGATGGCGATCTCGCGCAAGGACTTCATCGGCGCGCTCACCGGGCGCCCGCCGCGAGGACGCCTGGGCGGCACGCTCGCCGCCGCTCGCCCACGGTGTCCGGCACGGCGCGCACATCTTCCGCGTGCATGACGTCGCCGCCGCCGCCGACTTCCTTGCCGTGCGCAGCGCCCTTGCCCGTGAGACCGATGTCGGCAGGGACCTCGCTCTGTCCGAGGACGTCCGCTATGAGCACGTCAGGGCCGAATAGCCGCTCGCTTCACCGAGACGCTAGATTCATGCATGTCATGTCTGGAGTGGTTTCGAGCCACAGCTTCCGCTCGGAGAAGCGGTCGCTTGGGCCGGCGCATTGGCACCCGCGCATACGACCTTGAAAGGCAGACATGCGTTGCTGCGCCCGGTTGATGCGGTGCGCGATGCGGGACCCCTGTTCGCGGTCTCGCATCCACCCGAGGGCGATCCAGCGATCTGGACATATCTGCCCGACGGTCCCTATGAGAGCGCAGAGGAGCTCGCTCGGATGCTCGTCTCCGCCCAGAGTGCAGAGGATGCTCTCTACTTCACGATCGCGCGCACGAGCGATGAGCGCCCTGCCGGCCTGGCCGCCTACCTGCGGATCACCCCGCAGTTCGGCGTGATCGAGATCGGCCACATCTGGTTTGGCGGGTCACTCAAGCGCACCGCTGCAGCCACTGAGGCGATCTATCTACTGGCGCGTCATGTCTTCGACGACCTCGGCTACCGCCGCCTGGAGTGGAAGTGCAACTCGCTGAATGCAGCCTCGCGGCGCGCGGCTGAGCGGTTTGGCTTCAGCTTCGAGGGGATCTTTCGCAAGCACCAGGTCGTCAAGGGTCACAACCGGGACACTGCGTGGTACGCGGTCACCGACGATGACTGGCCGGCGATCAGAAGCAGCTTCCAGGCATGGCTCGCGCCAAGCAACTTCTACGCCGACGGCCGCCAGCGGCGCTCGCTCGTCGAGCTCCGAGGTGACGCTGCTGCGGTTGCGCACGGCTGGCCCGCGAGCGACGTTCAGCATGCTTACGCGCCATCGGTGCCGGAAGCACGCCGACCGAACCGCTAGGCTGAAGCTCAATCACGGGTGCCCGCCGCTGTCCAACGCGGTGGGACGCCAACCGCCCATCCACTACGAAAGAAGGAACATCAGATGGCCGTACTCGAGCGCTCCGAGCTGGAGGCAAGTCCGCTCGCCGACCTACACACGATCGCCAACCAGGTCGGTCTCGACGGTTTCAGACGACTGCGCAAGGCCGACCTGATCGACGCGATCCTCGGCGAGACGATCTCAAGCAGCGACAGCAGCTCGCAGACCGTCGCGATCGACGACGAGGACAGATCGGACAGCGCTCCGTCGCGCCGCGCAGGCGTCGTCCGACCCGGACCCGGCGCGCAGGCGACAACGCCGACACCGAGGCATCCGGTGTCGCAGACACCGACGAGGCGCGACGCCGGCGGCGAGCGCAACAAGGCTCCCGGCCAGCGGAGCTGGAGACAGAGATACGTCAGATGACGCCGCGACGAAAGCGCGTCGCGGGCGACGCCGAGGCGCTCGAACAGGCTCAGGCGCCTCCAGCGAAGACGCTGCGCGCAACGACGGCGGCGAGATCCGCCGAGTCCGCCGGGCGCATCGCCGCGGGCGTCGTCGAGGTGCTCGGCAACGGCTCGGCGTTCCTGCGCGTCGACGCCGCCGGAGCCCTCCGACGAGGACGTCTACATCTCCGCCGCGCAGGTTCGCCGCTGCGAGCTCGTCTCCGGCGATCGCGTCACCGGCCCGGTGCGCACGCCGCGGCGCTCCGAGCGCTACCCGTCGCTGGTGCGCGTCGACACGATCAACGGCGCAGTCCGCGGACACCGTCGTCCGACGGTGTCCGCTACGACGAGCTGCCGGTCGACTGGCCGCGCGAGCGGCTCGCGCTCGGCTCGCAAGGACCCGACGCTCGAGGCGATCGAGTGGCTCACCCCGATCGGCCGCGGCTCGCGCGTGGTGATCGTCGGCGCCCGTCACGCCGGCAAGACCGAGACGCTGCGCCGGCTGCTGGACGGCGTCGCACGGACGTGACGGATCTCGACGTGAGCGCTCGTGCTCGCCGGCGCGCGGCCTGAGGAGATCGCAGCAGTGGCGGGAGGGCCCGGTCGCGCCCGTGGCGGCGCTGAGCTTCGCCGCGTCCGCCGACTCGCAGGATCAGGCTGTCGAGCGCGCGCATCGACGCCGGCCAAGCGCGTGGCCGCGCGCGGCGGGACGCGCGTCGTGGCTGATCGACAGCCTCGACGGTCTGCACCCGGCACGCCGCGCGCAAGGCGCTCGCCGCCGCGCGCAACCTGCGCGAGGGCGGCTCGCTGACGGTGATCGCCACCGCCGAGCAGCCCGCTCGGAGGCGAGACGACCGTGATCGCGCTCGACGCCGCGCTCACATCGACCGGCACGCCAGCCGATCCTCGACCTGCGTCAACAGCGGCACGCTCAAGCCCGAGCTGCTCGTCGGCGAGGACGGCGCCAAGGCGATCACCAAGGCGCGCGCGGCGGCCCGAGGCCAGCTGACCGCGGTCTAGGCGGCAGCTCCGGCTAGCGCGCGGTAGGCGACGCGGCCCCAGGAGGGCTCGGGCGCCAGCTCGATCGGCTCGCCGCTGCTCGCGCCGATCGCGGGTCGGCGGGCTGCACGTAGGCGAAGCTGCCGGTCTGCTCGTCGAAGCTGACGCCGAGCTCGCCCTCCTTGACGCGCTGGTCGAGCCAGGCGCCGCGGAAGACGAGGCGGCGCAGCCAGTGCACGAGCGAGCGCTCGGCCGGGCCGACGAGCTCCGGCCAGCAGTCGTTGACGTGTTCGCCCAGCCCCGAGGCCGGGTCGAGGATCTCGCCGTTGACGGCGAGGTTGACGAGGTCTTCGAGCTCCTCCTCGCCGAGGCGCCCGCCGACGAAGCCGAGCTTCAGCGCGGCCTGCTCGCAGCGCTCGGAGAAGTCGACCTCGTTGAACGTGAAGCGAAGCTCGCCGTATTCGAGGACGAAGTCCTCGCCGGAGTCGTAGTTTTCGCGTCGCGCGGTTTCCATGGCCTGATGCCTTGGATCGCTCAGCGGGCCGCGCCTCGTCGGGATCATACGTCGCGTTCCTGCTTTCGCGCTCCCCGGTGAATGGGATTTTGCAGTCGCGTCGCCGGCGTGCGCCGCACGCCCGGCGCGGCGTGCCGTCGCAGGCGTGCCGCTTATACGCTGCGCGGCGTGGCACGACTGAGCCAACACGGACTGCGACGGGTGCTCGGCACCAGCGCGCTGTTCTCGACCGCCTACGGCAACGTCGGCTCCTCGATCTACTACGCGCTCGGGCTGGTCGCCTCCTACGCGCTCGGGCCTGACGCCGATCGTCTTCCTGATCACCGGCGTGATCTTCTACCTGACCGCCGCGACGTACGCCGAGGCGACCGCGATGTACCCGGAGGCGGGTGGATCCTCGAGCTTCGCGCGCCACGCGTTCAACGAGCTGTGGTCGTTCTTCGCGGCCTGGGCACAGATGCTCAACTACACGATCACGATCGCGATCTCCGCGTTCTTCGTGCCGCACTACCTCGGCGGGCTGTTCTGGCCGGCGCTCGAGCACGGTCCCGGCGACGTCCTGTTCGGGATCGGCGTCGTGGCGCTGCTGTCGGTGATCAACGTCGTCGGCGTCAAAGAGGCCGCCGGGCTGAACATCGTGCTCGCGATCACCGACCTCGCGACGCAGCTGCTGCTGGTGGTCGTCGGCATCCTGCTGGTGCTCTCGCCGCACGTGCTGATCCACAACGTGCACCTCGGCGTCGCGCCGACCTGGAAAAACTTTCTCGTGGCGATCCCCGTCGGGATGATCGCCTACACGGGCATCGAGACGATCTCGAACATGGCCGAGGAGGCGCGCGACGAGACCGTGACCGTGCCGCGCGCGATCAAGTTCGTGGTGCTCGCCGTGTTCGCGATCTACGCGGCGCTGCCGATGGTCGCGCTGTCGGCGCTGCCGGTGCACAAGCTCGCCGACGGCAAGTACGCGTCGCTGCTCGGCACCAGCGAGGCCGAAGGCGGCTTCGCCGGCGACCCGGTGCTGGGGATCGTCAAGCACCTGCATCTCGGCGCGCTGCAGTCCGCCGGCGAGATCTACGTCGGGCTGCTCGCCGCCACGATCCTGTTCATCGCCGCCAACGCCGGCATCATCGGCGCCTCGCGGCTGGTCTACTCGATGGGCCTGCACCGGCAGGTCCCCGATCGTCTCAGCCGTCTGCATCCGCGCTTCAGCACGCCGTGGATCGGGATCCTGCTGTTCGGCGGCATCGCCTGCCTGACGATCATCCCCGGCCAGGCCGACGTTCCTCGGCAACATGTACGCGTTCGGGGCGATGCTGTCGTTCACGATCGCGCACCTGTCGGTGATCCGGCTGCGCATCAAGGAGCCCGACCGGCGCGCGACCGTATCGCGGGCCGGGAACGCTGCGCGTCGCCGGACGCGAGCTGCCGCTGTTCGCGGTGCTCGGGATCCTCGGCACCGGCCTCGCGTTCGTGACCGTCACGGTCCTGCATCTCGTGGTCGCCGTCGCCGGCGTGTTCTGGCTGTCGCTGGGGATGCTCCTGTACGTCGTCTACCGCCGCCGGCACGGACTCGACCTGCGCACGACGACGCGCGCGCCCCGCCACGAGCGCCCGCCGGACTTCGAGGAGCTCGAGTACCGGACGGCGCTCGTGCCGATCTTCGGCGACGACGTCAGCGCCGCCGCGCTCGTCAGCGCCGCCAAGCTGATCGGCGAGGACGGGGTCGTCTATGCGATCTACGTGCTGCCGGTGCCCAGCCAGCTGTCGCTGGAGGCGGGCCTGGAGGAGGAGGAGGCACATGGGCGCTCGGTGCTGGAGAGCGCCCGCATCCAGGCCCGGCGCGCGCGGGATCAAGATCCATACCGGCCTGATCCGCACGCGCAATCCCGGCGCGGCGCTCGTGGAGGAAGCCGAACGGGTCGGCTCGGACGTGATCTACTGGTCGACGATCCACGCGCCCGCCGGCGAGCAGCGGATCGGTCCGACGGCCGCGTATCTGCTGAGCAAGCGCCCCTGCCGCGTGATCATCGAGACGGAGAACCGCCGACACATCCGCGGCGAGCGCGTGTCGCGCCTGACCTGATCGCCAGTCGACACAGCGCCGTGGTCACAGCTCGCGCGGCGGCGTGATGCACGATCATGTCTGGCGGATGACCTCCACGCGTGCTCTCCCCGCTGCTGCTGAAGTCCGACGGCCCGTCGCGGCTTGCCGGCGTGCTGGCCGTGGTCGCGCAGCGTCGCCGTCGCGACGGCGCGTGATCTATCCGCTCAAGCAGGTCACGCCGGTGCTCTCGCTCGGCGTCCTGTACGTGCTCGCGGTCGTCGTCGTCTCGATGTTCTGGGGCCTCGTGCTTCGGGATCGGCACGAGCGTTCTCAGCGCCGCCGCCTTCAACTTCTTCCACCTGCCGCCCGGGGGCCGCTTCGCGCTGGCCGACGATCGCGACTGGGTGGCGCTGCTGGCGTTCGTCGTGGTCGCGGCCGCCACCGGCCTGCTCGCCGAGCTCGCGCGCGCCCGCGGCCGCGAGGCCGAGCAGCGCCGCCAGGAGGCCGACCTGTCCGCCGAGATGGCGCAGCTGCTGCTCGGCAGCGCGCAGCTGCGAGGACGCGCTTGCGGCTCGCCGCGCAGCGGCTGGCGGCGGCGATCGGCGTCGCGCTCCGCGGCGATCTCGCTGCGAGCGAGCTGGACGGCGACGAGCAGCGGCTCGCGTTCGCGCTGCGCAGCGCCGGTCGGCCGATCGGCACGCTGCTGCTTGCCGAGCACGCTCTCCGAGCGCCGAGCGCGCGCGGATCGCCGAGCGCGTCGTGCCCTCGCTCGAGTCGATCCTGGCCGCCGCGCTGCACCGCGCCGAGCTGCAGGCCGAGGTCGTCGAGACGGCTGCGCTGCGGCGCAGCGACGAGCTGAAGACGGCTGTGCTGCGCTCGGTCTCGCACGACCTGCGCACGCCGCTGACGGCGATCCTGATGGCGGCGACGGCGCTCGACGCCGAGCGGCCCGACGAGCGAGAACGTCGGCGACGTGCGCGAGCAGGTGATCGACGCGGCCACACGGCTGTGGCGCCTGATCGAGAAGCTGCTCGATCTCTCGGTGCTGCAGGCGGGGCGGGCCGAGCCGCGCTTGGTGTGGTACTCGATCGACGAGGTCCTGCAGGAGGCGATCGAGCAGGTGGGCGACGACGCCGCGGTCGTTCAAGCTCTCGGTCGAGCCGGACATGCCGCTGCTGCAGGGCGATCCCGCCCAGCTCGAGCGAGCGTTCGCGAACGTGCTCGAGAACGCCGCCCGCTATTCCGGCGAGCAAGCCCGTCTCGGTGCGGGCGCGCAGCGGTGCGCGACCGCGATCCGGGTGCTCGTCGTCGACCAGGGGCCGGGTATCGCCGCGCGGCGAGCAGGAGCGCATCTTCCTGCCGTTCTACCGGGCACCCGGCGATCCGCAGCGCCATGCCGGGTCGGGCCTCGGGCTCGCGATCACGCGCGGCTTCCTCGAGCTCAACGGCGGGCGCATCAGCGTCGAGTCGCTGCCCGGGCAGGGCACGAGCTTCGTGGTCGAGTTCCCGCTCGCCGACGCCCGAGCACGGGCTCGTCGGCGCCGGCGTCGCCGCGCGAGCTGACAGCTGATGGCCGCGGAGCGGATCCTCGTCTGCGACGACGACCCGCAGATCCGCCGTGCGCTGAGCCTGATCCTGCGCGAGGCCGGCTATGAGGTGCTGATCACCTCGACCGGCCGAGGAGGCGCTCGACGCGCGCCGCCGTCGACCGGCCCGCATCTGGCGATCGTCGATCTGCTGCTGCCCGACCAGCACGGCATCGAGGTGTGCCAGCGCCTGCGCGAGTGGAGCGAGATGCCGATCCTCGTGCTCTCGGCGATCAGCGACGAGCAGACGAAGATCGACGCGCTGGAGCACGGCGCCGACGACTACGTGACCAAGCCGTTCGGCCCGGGCGAGCTGGTCGCGCGCGTGAAGGCGGCGCTGCGTCGCGCCGGGCCGGGACGCGAGCGAGCCGCGCATCGAGATCGATGGCTTGATCGTCGATCTGGCCGCGCACGCCGTGTCGCGTCGACGGCGTCGAGGTCCATCTGACGCCGACCGAGTTCTCGCTGCTGCGGGTGCTGGTGCTAAACCGCGGCCTGCTGATGACCCACCGGCAGCTGCTGACGGAGGTCTGGGGGCCGGAGTACGCGGACGCGACGCCGTGCTGCGCACGCATATCGCCAACCTGCGCAGCAAGCTGCAGGCCGGCGGGCAGGAGCAGCGATTGATCCGCACCGACTCGGGTATCGGCTACCGCTTCAGCGGCTGAGCGTGCTCGTCGCTGGCGATCGCCACGATCTTTATGAAATCTGAATGCCCGGCGCCCGCATTCTTGATGCGGGCTTGACGGGCACCGGGGCTAACGTGAGAAGCGTGGAGACCCACGCCGTCGCATCGCTCATGCGGCGCCCAGAGCCGGCGACTAGATGGCCCGCCTCTCAGAGCACGGGCTGCGCAAGTCGGTCGGCGTCTCCGGGATGTTCGCGACCGCCTACGGCAACGTCGGCTCCTCGATCTACTACGCGCTCGGCCTCGTCGCCGCGCACGCGCTCGGGCTCACGCCGCTGGTGTTCGTGTTCGCCGGCGGTCTGTTCGCGCTGACCGCCAAAACGTACGCCGAGGGCGCCTCGATGTTCCCCGAAGCGGGCGGCTCCTCCTCGTTCGCGCGCCACGCCTTCGACGACGTCGTCTCGTTCTTCGCCGGCTGGGCGCTGAGCCTCGACTACATCCTCACGATCGCGATCTCGGCGTTCTTCGTGCCGCACTACCTCAGCGCGTTCCCCGGACTCGGCGCGCTCAAGCACAACCCCGACGACATCTTCGGCGGCCTGATCGTCGTCGCGCTGCTCGCCGTGGCTGAACATCCGCGGCCTCGGCGAGTCGGCCAAGCTCAACATCGTCCTCGCGATGCTCGACCTCGAGCACGCAGATCCTGCTCGCGGTCGATCGGCGTCGTGCTCGTGCTGAACCCGCTCGCTGCTGATCCACCAGGTGCACCTCGGCTCGGTGCCGACCTGGAAAGAACTGATCTTCGCGCTGTCGCTGGCGATGCTCGCCTACACCGGCATCGAGACGGTCGCGAACATGGCCGAGGAGTCCACGGACCCGGGCGTGCAGGTGCCCAAGGCCGTCAACCTCGTGGTGCTCGCCGTGCTCGGCGTGTATGCCGGCATCTCCGTCGTCGCGCTGTCGGCGCTGCCGATCGTGCATCACGGCGTCGGCTACAGCCCCGCGCTGCACGAGACCTACACGCACGCCGGACTACGCGACCGCGCTCGGGAGGTTCTTCGAAAACGACCCGGTGCTCGGGGATCGTCTCGCGCCTCGGCCTGCACGGCACGGTGCTGAAACTGGCCCGCTACTACGTCGGCGTGCTCGCCGCGACGATCCTGTTCATCGCCACCAACGCCGGCATGATCGGCATCTCGCGCTTGTCGTGGTCGCTGTCCGAACACCGCCAGTTGCCGCGGCTGTTCTCCCAGCTGCACTCCAAGTACCGCACGCCGTGGTTCACGCTGATCTTCTTCTCGGTGCTCGCCAGCACGCTGATCATCTACGGCAACACCGAAGTGCTCGGCAACCTCTACTCGTTCGGGGCGATGCTGTCGTTCACGACCGCCCACGCCGCGATCGTCGCGCTGCGCGTCAAAGACCCCGATCGCGAGCGCCCCTACCGTACTCCCGGCGGGATCCGGATCCACGGCTACGTGATCCCGATGGCAGCGGTCATCGGCGGCATCGGCACCGCCGCGGCCTGGGTCGCGGTCACGGTGCTGCACACCGAGGCTCGCGTCGTCGGGATCCCCTGGATGATCGTCGGCATGGCCGGCTACTTCTACTACCGCAAGCGTCAAGGCCTTGACCCGCGCCGGTCCTACCGCATCGCGCGGGCCGAGCGTCCGGCAGACTTCGAGGAGCTCGAGTACCGGACGGCGCTGGTGCCGATCTTCGGCGACGACGTCAGCGCGTCCGCGCTCGGCAGCGCCGCCAAGCTGATCGGCGAGGAGGGGGTGGTGTATGCGATCTTCGTGTTGCCCGTGCCCAGCCAGCTGTCGCTGGAGGCGGGCCTTGAGGAGGAGGAGGCGCACGGGCGCTCGGTGCTGGAGAGCGCCCGTATCCAGGCCAGGCGCGCCGGGATCAAGATCCACACGGGGCTGATTCGCACGCGCAATCCCGGCGCCGCGCTCGTCGAGGAAGCCGAACGCGTCGGCTCCGACGTCATCTACTGGTCCGCCATCCACGCGCCCGGCCGGCGAGCAGCGCATCGGTCCCACGGCCGTGTACCTGCTCAGCAAGCGACCGTGCCGCGTGATCATCGAGACCGACAACCGTCGCGTGCCACGAGCCGAGGGTGCCACCGCGCCGGTCTGAGGTCCTGTGCTTCGCTGTCCGCCGGCGCTGTTCCAGCGTTAGTGCGTGACGCGGGTGTTGCTAGTCGGCTGCGATCGCTGAGCTCAGCGCCTCGTCCAGCTGTGGATGGGCGAACTCGTAGCCCAGCACCAGCGGCTTGGCGGGCACGACACGGGCGCCGCTGGTCACGATCTCCGCCATCTCGCCGTACATCAAGCGTAGCGCCGCGCCCGGCACCGGTAGCAGCTGAGGGACGTGCCAGCACCTTGCCAAGCGCCTTGGAGAACGCGCGGTTGGTCACCGGCTCAGGCGCTGTCGCGTTGACCGGCCCGCTCCAGCGCTCGTCATCCAGCGCGGCCAGCATCATCCCCACGACATCCTCGGCGTGAATCCATGACATGTACTGATGCCCCCCCGCCACGGGGCCGCCAACGCCGAGTCTGAAGGGGGGCAGCATCTTGCTCAACGCCCCGCCCGCACGGTCCAGCACGACCCCCGTACGGACCTGCACCGCACGCATACCGAGCTCGCTGGCCGCCGCTGTCGCCGCAGCCTCCCATGCCACGCACACCTCCGCCAGGAAGTCGTGCCCAGGCGGGGCATCCTCGTCGAGTGGCTCCTCACCGTGCGGTCCGTAGTAACCGATCGCCGAGGAGCTGACAAGCGTTCGCGGGCGCTGGTCGCCGTCCCCGTCGTGCACGCCTGCCAGCCCCTCGACCAGGTTGCGGGTTCCCACCGCGCGGCTGTCGCGGATCGCCTGCTTGGCCTTCGCGCTCCAGCGCTGCGCGACGGGCTCGCCCGCCAGGTGCAAGATCGCATCACGTCCGGCCAGCGCTTGGGCTGGGGCTGGTTCGCTCATCAACTCCCAGCTCACCGCCTCGACATCGCCGAGCCTGGCGCGTGCCCGATCGGGATCGCGAGTCAGGACGGTCACCTGGGCTTCGCGCTCCAACAGCGAGCGCACGAGCGACGGGCCCAGTCAGCCCCGTCGCCCCGGTGACGGTCAGGCTGAGGGCACTCATGCCCTCAGCCTCTCACACGCGGCCGTCGACCGCCTGCGTGCCCGTGGTGCCGGTCACGGCGTCCCCCTGGGCGTAGCCCACCTCTTGGCCGGCCAGCGCGGTGCCTGCGGCGCGTGCCTGCTCGGCAACGGCCGTGGCCACGGCGGGGGCTACGTCCCGGTTGAACACCGACGGGATGATGTAGTCCTCGCGCAACTCGCTGTCATCGACGATCGCCGCGATCGCGTGCGCGGCCGCCATCTTCATCTCCTCTGTGATCGCCGGTGCGCGCACGTCCAGCGCACCTCGGAAGATGCCGGGGAAGCACAGCACGTTGTTGATCTGGTTGGGGTAGTCGGAGCGTCCGGTTGCCATGATCCGCACGTACGGCGCCGCCTCCTCCGGGTTGACCTCGGGGTTCGGGTTGGCCATCGCGAAGACCATCGCGTCCTTGTTCATCCGTGCCAGCGCCTCAGCCGGCAGCACGCGTGCGCCGGAGACGCCGATCAGCAGGTCAATACCGTCGATTACGTCCACCGGTGTGCCGGAGCGGCACTCGGGGTTGGTGACCTCCGAGAACCAGCGCTTGACGGCGTTCATCGTTCCGTACTGGTAGTCCTCGCGCTGGACGTGCAGCACGCCGCGGGAGTCCGCGCCGACGATCTTGCTGACGCCGGCCGCCAGCAGGATCTTCGTGACCGCGATCCCTGCTGCGCCGAGCCCGATCACCAGCACGTTGAGGTCCTCCAGGCGCCGGCCGGTGAGCTTGACGGCGTTCAACAGCGCAGCCAGCACCACTACGGCGGTGCCGTGCTGGTCGTCGTGGAAGACGGGGATGTCCAGCTGTTCCTGCAGCTGCTCCTCGATCTCGAAGCAGCGCGGCGCCGAGATGTCCTCGAGGTTGATACCGCCGAACGCCGGCGCCATCAGCTTGACCGTCCGCACGATCTCGTCCGGGTCCGTCGTCTGCAGGCAGATCGGGAACGCGTCGACGCCCGCGAACTCCTTGAACAGGCAGCACTTGCCCTCCATCACCGGCATCGCCGCGTGCGGTCCGATATCGCCCAGTCCCAGCACGGCGGTCCCGTCGGAGACGACCGCCACCGTGTTGCGCTTGATCGTGTACTGGAAGGCCTTATCCACGTCGTCGGCAATTGCCAGGCACACTCGCGCCACACCAGGCGTGTAGGCCATCGACAGATCGTCGCGGCTCTTCAACGGATGCTTGTTGTGCTGTTCGATCTTGCCGCCCAGATGCAGTTGGAACGTGCGGTCGGTGGTGTCGATCACCTCGGCGCCGGCGATCGCGCCGATCGCCTCCAGGATCTGCTCCCAGTGGTCGCTGCCCGACGCATCCACGACCACGTCGCGCAGGCTGTGGCCGCTGTCGACCTCCACCAAGTCGACAGCGCCGATGATGCCGCCGGCCTCGCCGATGGCGCTCGTCACGTGCCCGAGGATGCCCTGGGAGTCGTCGAGCTTGACGCGGATCGTAAGACGGTATTGGGCGCTTGGGGTCGCGCTCACTGGGAAGGCTCCTCGGTCGTTGGCGGGACGGGATGTTAGGAGGTATGCGGCAGGGAGCACTTGTTCCTGCTCGGGTGGAGTGCCGGCCGCCGAGACTCCGCCGGGGCTCGTAGAGTGCTCAGGCGTGGCCGCCGACACCACAGCCGCTGCCAGTCCGAGCACCCGAGAGAGGGGGCGCGCCTCGACGCCCAAGTCCGCTGCTGCGCGGCGCCTGTTCCTGATCGACGGTCCCAGCCTCGTCTATCGCGCCTTCTATGCGTTGCCGGAGTCGATCGCCACCTCTACCGGCGAGCCGACCAACGCGATCTTCGGGTTTGCCTCGATGCTCGTGAAGATCGTCACCGAGTACGGCGTCTGCCCGACGGTGGTCGCCTGGGACGCCGGCACCTCCGGGCGCACGGAGTTGTTCGCCGACTACAAGGCGCAGCGACGCTCGCGGCCGGACCTGCTCAAGCAGCAATGGCCGGCCATGGAACCGCTGGTCGAGGCGTTCGGCTATCGCAACGTGCGGATCGAGGGATATGAGGCCGACGACGTGATCGCCTCGCTGGCCGAGCGCGCGCTGAAGGCCGGCCCGCCGGTGCCCGTGATGATCGTGACCGGCGACCGTGACGTCTTCCAGCTGATTGACGATCAGGGCCTGGTCAAGGTGATGGCGACCGCACGCGGGATCACCGAGACGAAGATCTACGACCGCCAGGCGGTGATCGACCGCTACGGCATCGCTCCCGAGCTGATCCCCGACTTCTACGGCCTGAAGGGAGACACCTCCGACAACATTCCCGGTGTACCCGGCATCGGCGACAAGACCGCCAGCGAGCTGATCCAGCGCTTCGGCTCGCTGGAGTCCGTGCTCGCCAACATCGAGCAGATCAGCGGCCCCAAGCGCAAACAGAACCTGATTGAGCACGCCGAGGATGCACGCGTGTCGATGAGCCTGGCGACCGTGCAGCGCGACCTAGACGTCGATCTCGACATCGCCGTCGAGGCTGCCCGCGAGCCTGACCGCTCGCAGGTGCGCGAGGTCTTCCGCCGCCACGAGCTGCGCGACCCGCTGCGACGCCTGGAGGAGGCCCTCGGCGACCCCGACGTGGCTGCGCCGGCACCGGCGGCTGAGGTCAAGCTCACAGCCAGAACGCGAGCCGGGTCGCCTGCCGACATCGTCCGCATCGGCGGCGTCGAGACGGAGCTGTGCCTGTTTGTGGCGGCCAACGAGGCGCCCGAGGGTGCGCTGTTCGCCGAGGGGGCTCCATGGCGGTTCGCCGTGTGCGCCGACGGCGAAGTCCTCGCCGGCGACTGCGCCGGGCCTGAGGAGGTCGTGGCGGCCTGCGCGGGGCGCCCCGTGATCGCCCACGACGCCAAGGCGCTGGAGCTGGTGCCGGTAGGGCTGATCCACGACACGCTGCTCGGCGCCTATCTGCTGGAGCCTGCCCGCCGCGGCTACCCGTTCGCCGAGTTGTGCGAGGAGCGCGGTCTGGTCAGCGACCTCGAGGACCCAGCGGCCGCCGGTGCGGTCCTGCTGGGCGCGCTCGCGGACTGGCAGCGCGAGCAGATCGTCGAGCGTGGCCTGCAGCCGCTGATGTGCGACATCGAGCTGCCGCTGGTGGCGGTGTTGCGCGAGATGGAGCAGCTGGGGGTGCGGCTCAACCTCGAGCGCCTGGCTGAGATCACCGAGCGCGTGCGCGCCGAGACCAGCGAGCTGGAACGCGAGATCTTCGCGCTGGCCGGCGAGGAGTTCCTGATCTCCTCGCCGCAGCAGCTGGGGGAGATCCTGTTCGAGAAGCTGGGGCTGTCGCGCAAGCGTCGCGGCAAGACGGGGTTCTCGACAGACGCGCGCGTGCTGCAGGCGATCCGTTCGGAGCACGAGATCATCCCCAAGATCGAGCGCTGGCGCGAGCTCTCGACGCTGATCAAGACCTATCTGGACGTGCTGCCCCAGCTCGTCGACGAGCAATCGCGCATCCACACCACCTTCCTGCAGGCCGTCGCCCAGACAGGCCGGCTGTCCAGCACCAACCCGAACATGCAGAACGTCCCCATCCGTACGCCGCTGGGGCGCGAGATCCGCGGTTGCTTCGAGGCGCAGGAGGGCAGCGTGCTGATCTCCGCCGACTACTCGCAGATCGAGCTTCGCGTGCTCGCACACGCCGCCGGGGAGCAGGTGCTGATGGAGATCTTCGAGCGGGGCGAGGACGTGCACACGGCGACCGCCTCACGCGTGTTCGGAGTGCAGGCGAACGAGATCGACCCGGGGATGCGCTCGAAGGCGAAGATGATCAACTACGGCATCGTCTACGGGCTCTCAGACTTCGGCTTGGCCGACCGCCTGAACATCCCCAGGGAGGAGGCCAAGGAGTTCATCGACGCCTACCTGGAACGCTTCCCGCGCGTCGCCGAGTTCATGGCCGCGACGATCGAGCAGGCCAAGGAGGACGGGCACGTCACGACCCTATGGGGGCGCCGGCGCCAGATCCCCGAGTTGCGTGCCCGCAACTACCAGGTGCGCACGCTCGGCGAGCGCCTGGCCGTCAACACCGTGATCCAGGGCACTGCCGCGGACGTCATCAAGCTGGCGATGGTTCGCTGTCACCAGGCGCTGGCCGAGTCCGAGCTGCAGACACGGCTGCTGCTGACGATCCACGACGAGCTCCTGTTCGAAGGCCCGCCCGGGGAGGTGCAGGCTGCGCGTGCGCTGATCGAGCGCGAGATGGTCGGTGTGTGGGATCAGCGCGAGCCGCCGATGGCGGTGGACATCGGCGACGGGCGGACGTGGCTGGAGGCAAAGTGACGCCACGGGTGGTGCCGGTGGTGGCTGACTCAGCCGAGCGCCATACGGAAGCCGTCGCGCCAGCTCGCGTACTCGGGCTTCCAGCCGAGCTCCCGCTTGGCCAGCTCGTTGGATGCGCCCTGAGCCGTCGTCATCGTTGCCACGCCGTAGCTGCCCGCCAGCGGCAGCGCCAGCAGTGCGGGCACGCGCCGTGGCCGTCGAGCGCCCAGTGCCTCGGCGAGCGCCGGCAGCCAGCGTGATACGGGAGCGGGATCGTCATCGACCACGTTGTAGACGCCCGGCTGCCCGTGCGTGAGCGCCGCGACGGTGGCGCGCGCGGCGTCGTCGACGTGGATCAGCGACCACACTCCCTGCCCGCGCCCGACGATCGGCAGCCGCCGCCGCGAGACGTCCTGCCCGACCGAGCCGCTCGTTGAGATGGCGCTGCCGGGGCCGTAGAAGTAGCCGTAGCGCAGAACCACGCCGTCGGCGCCCAGAACGGCATCCTCGAGCTCCTGCAGCGCGCGGGCAGAGCGCCTGGCGGGCTTTGGCGCGTCGCGTAGCAGCGGGTCCGCCTCACGGTGCACCGTGCCGGGAGGTCCCGGCTCGTAGAAGAAGGCGACACTCTGGGCGATGATGCAGGTGACACCGGCCGCGTTCGCGGCCTCGACGAGGATCCGCGTGCCCTCGCCACGCAGGCGGTCGTTGGTGGCGAAGTCACGCTCGATCTTGCGCGGGTCGATACGTTGCGGCAGCGCCGTCAGCTGATGAATGACCGCATCGGGTTGAGCCGCAGCGACGGCCGCGCGAACGGCCGGCGCGTCGAATGCGTCGGCCACGACAGGCTCCGCCCCAGCATCGCGTAGTAGCTCGACCTTCTCTGTTGAGCGCGTCATGCCCGTGACCTGGTGACCGTCGGCCAGGAGCAGCGGCACGAGCCTGCGGCCGATCACACCGGTGGCACCTGCCAGGAAGACCCTCACGCCGTGACCGCCTCGGTTTCAGCGCGCACGGGCGCGTGTGCGTGCGGGGCAGTGGCGGGCGTGCCGTCGATATCGGGGGCGGCGCACACCATCCCGTCGCTGAAGCCGGCCGAGCCGATGTCAAGCGCCGCAGTTGAAGCGTGCCCGGAAGTTCTCCAGCGCGATCACGTTCACCAGCTCGACGAGCTGGCCGTCGTCGAACTGCTCACGCAGCGCGTCGAACAGCTCGTCCGTCACGGTCGACGGGGACGCGGCTCATCGCGACTGCGCAGATCGAGCACGAGCTTCTCGCGGCCGCTGAACAGAGCGCTCTGTCGATAGTGCGGCAGCGCCAGCAGCTGCTCGTCGCTGCACCCGGACCTGCGAGCGATCGAGGAGCCGATGTCGATGCAGTACTCGCAGCTGACCATCGTCGCCGTCTTCAGCACGGCCAGCTCCTTCAGATGGCGCTCGACGCGATTGACCTTCGCGCATGCCAGCTCGAGCATGCCGTAGCCGCTCAGCAGGCGGGGGGCGTGCGCGAATGCCTGCAGTGGCGCGAGCATCTGCTCGGTCTCACGCCCTGTCATCTGAGCGGTCTTGCGGCGCGCGAGCCGCAGCGTGAAGCGTGTCACTGCACCTGTCTTGCGGGGCGGGCCGGCGATACGGGTCATCCTGGGTCTCCTTCGCGTGGGTGTTTGGCCGTTGGCGTCTGTCCGCTGCTCGCCTGCGCCGCGATCGCCACACGCAGCAGCCATGCCAGCAGCAGCGTTGCGGCGGCGAGCGAGAAGAAGTCGAAGTAGCCGATCCACACGGGGTGGGCCTTTCCGATGTCGATCAGGTGGTTGACGCTGTGCATGGCGTACTGCACAGCGGTGATCGCGAGTATCGGCACGCGCCAAGCGGGACGGCGCAGCGCCACCGCCATCCCAATGCCGAGCGCGCCGTAGAAGGTGGACACGTCGCGGATGTAGTGCTGGTTGAACGCTTCGAACGGACCGACCGCGGTGTAGAAGCCGCGAGGGCTCACAGCCATGAACAGCGCCAGCCCGAGGTGCAGAACGGCAAACAGAACGATGCCCGCCTCCAAGGTTCCTGGGGGAGGGCCGTGGTACCCGCTCGTCGGTGCCGGTGCTGCAAGGGCGCTCATTCGATCTCCACGATAGGCTCACTGTGGTGCCCGGTAAAGGACCAATTTGGCCGTAGAAAAGGGAACCAATTCTGGTGGGGAGCTGCTGGTGGAGCTCGACCGCTCGGCGTCGCGGTCGCTACGCGCGCAACTCGAGGACGGGCTGCGCGAGTCGGTGCGCACGGCGCGCCTGCCGGCGCACGCGCGACTGCCGGCCACGCGTGCGCTGGCATCTGACCTCGGGGATATCGCGGCGTCTCGTCGTGGACGCCTACGCGCAGCTGCTCGCCGAGGGCTATCTGGTGGCCAGGCGTGGCGCGGGAACGTTCGTGGCCGCCACCGCCGGGGCTGCGTCCGCGCCTGCGGTGCAGCCGCTGTGGCGTAACCCGGAGTACGACTTCTTCCCCGGCAATCCCGACCTCGCAACGTTTCCGCGACGTGCCTGGTTGCGCGTCCTGCGCGAGACCCTGCGCGAGGCCCCCGATCGGCGCTCGGCTACCCCGACGCGCGTGGCGCCGGCGAGCTGCGGCGCGCGCTCTCAGAGCACCTGCGTCGCGTGCGCGGCGTCGTCGCGGACCCGCATTCGATCGTCGATCTGCGGCGGCGCTGCGCAGGGCTTCGCGCTGTTGGCAGGCACCGATGCCAGGCGCCCACATCGCGGTCGAGGACCCCGGCTTGCCGCTGCATCGCGAGATCCTCCGCGCCCACGGTGCGTCGCTGACGGCGCTGCCGGTCGACGCGGACGGAGCGCGCGTGCAGGAGCTCGCCGGCCTCGCCGGCGACGGGCCGCAGATCGACGCGGTGCTCGTGACGCCTGCCCACCAGTCGCCCACGGGCGTCGGGTCTAACGTCGTCGCGTCGGGCGGCGCTGCTGGCATGGGCCGCCGAGACGGACGCACTGGTGATCGAGGACGACTACGACGCCGAGTACCGCTACGACCGGCCGCCGCTTGGTGCGATGCAGGGTCTGGCTCCCGACCGCGTCGTGTACATGGGCACGGTCAGCAAGACGCTCGCCCCGGCGCTGCGGCTGGGTTGGCTGGTGCTGCCGTCGCGACTGGTCGAGCCGGTCGCTGGCCCGGAAAGTCTTGATCGACCACGGCTGTCCGACGATCGAGCAGCTCGCGCTCGCGCGGCTGTTCGAGAGCGGCGCCTACGATCGCCACCTGCGCCAGGCGCGCCGGCGCTATCGGGCGCGCCGCGACGCGCTGGTGCGGCCGTCGCGCGCCACCTGCCGGGCGCCCGGGTGACCGGCTTGGCGGCCGGGTTGCACGCGATCGTGCGCCTGGCACGCGACGTTGACGGCATGGCGCTGATGCGAGCCGCCGGCGCGTCACTCGGTCGGCGTCTACCCGCTGGGCTACTCCTATCTCGAGGTGAAGCCCGTCCACGACGGCCTGGTGCTCGGCTACGCGAACCTCGCCGAGCCGGCCATCGACGAGGGCATCCGCCGCCTGGCCGAGGCCCTGGGCGAGATCTGACGGCCGCCGCCGGTGGCTCAGCGCGCCGCGGCGAAGCGGCGCGCACCGCTGCGCACGCCTGGGACCGCGCGCCGACGAACGACGGCGGTGCGATCGCGAGGTAGTGATCGAAGGCCCACGAGGCCAGCCGACGGCTCTCCAGGCTGCGGACGATCGCGGTGACGGCGCGGCTGGGGGTGATCTGGCCGATTACCCGCTGCACGTTCAGCAGCCAGCGGATATTTGCGCTCGTGCAACTGCGAGAAGGCGCCGTAGCGCGCCAGCGCCTGCTCGCGTGTGCTGCGTCCCTCGATCACAGTGCGCAGCTCGCGACCGCAGGCCAGTCCGAAGTACAGCGCCGTGCGGATGCCCTCGGCGGTGAGCGGCAGGCAGTGCCCAGCGGAGTCGCCGGCGAAGAAGACGCCGTCCTCGGCGGCGTCGCGCAGCTGGTGGGGAATCCAGTTGCCCTGGTAGCCGTCCGGCGGCAGGTTGAGATCGCGTGCAAGCCTCACCGTGGGCTCCTTGACGTGGTGGGAGGGCCAGAACGAGCCCACGCCGACACGAAGCTCGTCGCCGGCCGGGAAGCTCCAGCCGTAGCCCGCGCGGACGTAGCCGGCATCGATCCACAGCTCCATCTCCTCGCCGTGCCCCTCCGGGTGCACCTCCAGCCCGCGCGAGAGACGCGCGTTCGGGGGTTGGATCGGCGCGGCGTTGGACAGCACCCGTCGCCAGCCGAGGGCGTCGACGATCAGCGGCGCATGCAGCTCGCCGCGGTCGGTGTGGACGGTGCTCGCCTCGCGTCCGGTCACCGTGGCGGTCTCGAGCTCAAGCTCCGAGCAGGCCGCCTGGCTGTACATCAGCGCACACAGCTCGCGATAGTCGAACGTCGAGAAGGACCACGGCAGCTGCCAGCGTGCGCTACGAAACGGCGTGTGCACCACGAGCTGGTCGAAGCTCTGGCGCCAGGAGTCCATCAGATCCAGCGACTGCAGCCACTCGGTGGGCATCGCGCACGCCGATGTCTGGCGCTCGCCGAGCTCGTAACGGTCGATCATCAGCACGCGCGCTCCCGACCCGGACAACTCGCGCGCGATCGCCAGTCCGGCAAAGCTGGCGCCGCATATGAGCACGTCACAGTCGCGCTCCAAGCGGGTTCTCTGCTCTCCCCGCTTCGTCGCTCGAACAGGCATGTGGACCGTAATCATACGGCTGCGCTACGCTTCGCCCGGTGCAAACACTGATGGAGAATCCTCAGGCCCGTGTGGTCGAGGGCTCGAACGGCCTTCTGCTTGAGGTAGATGGTCAGATCGTCCCCAACTACGACGCCACCTTCCGGGTGATCGAGGAGGGCGAGGTCGTGACCGGCCACGTCGTGCGGATCGACAAGGACGAGGTGCTCGTCGACATCGGCTACAAGTCCGAGGGCGTCATCCCGGCGAACGAGCTGTCGATCCGCAAGGCCGTCGATCCCAACGAGGAGGTCCACCTCGGCGAGGAGGTCGACGCGATCGTCATGACCAAGGAGGATCAGGACGGCCGCCTGATCATGTCCAAGAAGCGCGCCCGCTTCGAGAAGGCGTGGCGGCGCATCGAAACGGCAGCCGAGTCCGGCGAGCCCGTCGAGGGCACGGTCATCGAGGTCGTCAAGGGCGGCCTGATCATCGATCTCGGCGTTCGCGGCTTCCTGCCGGCATCGCTGGTGGACATCCGGCGCGTGCCCAACCTGGACGAGTACATGGGCACGAAGATCGAGACCAAGGTGATCGAGCTCAATCGCTCGCGCAACAACGTCGTCCTGTCCCGCCGCGCGGTCCTGGAGGAGGAGCGCAAGGAGGTCCGCCAGCAGATCCTGGACCGCCTGCAGCCGGGGCTGGTCGTCGAGGGACAGATCTCCAACATCGTCGACTTCGGCGCGTTCGTCGACCTCGACGGCATCGACGGCCTGATCCACATCTCCGAGCTTTCGTGGTCGCACGTCAACCACCCCAGCGAGATCCTCACGATCGGAGACACCGTCAAGGTCAAGGTGCTCGACATCGACCGCGACCGCCAGCGCATCTCCCTGGGTCTCAAGCAGACCCAGGAGGACCCTTGGCAGCGGATCGTCGACACCTACAACGTCGGTGACGAGCTCGCCGGCAAGGTCACCAAGGTCGTCACGTTCGGCGCGTTCGTGGAGATCCTCGACGGGGTCGAGGGCCTCGTGCACATCTCTGAGCTGGCGCCCCACCACGTCGAGAGCCCTCGCGAGATCGTCCATCCGGGCGATGAGATCCGCGTGAAGATCCTGGAGATCGACTCCGAGCGCCGGCGCCTGTCGCTTTCGGCCAAGCGCGTGGAGGACCAGATCCTGCCGGTGTCGCGGCCCGGCGAACCGGCACCGGAGCCCGTCGCCGACGGCGAGGGAGCTGCCGAGACGACCGCCACCGAAGGCGAAGCGGTCGCCGAGGTTGTTGCTGGTGCCGAGGCGGAGGCCGTCGCAGAGTTCGCTGAGGCGATCGAGGTCGCCGAGGCGGTCGATGAGGTCATCGAGACCGAGGCCGTCGAGGAGCTCGTCGAGGCAGTCGAGGAGCCGCCGGCCGAGAAGAGCGCACCAGCCGAGCAGGCTGCGCCGGTGGATGGCGAGGCGGACGGCGGCGAGCCGACGCGCCGAGTCCCAGCAGGACTGACCGGACCTGAGCGTCGCCGAGAAGGTGGAGGCGGTTCCGTTCGTCGGGCTGACCGGCGGCATGGGGTCGGGCAAGTCGACCGCGCTGGCGGCGCTGGCGAGGCTCGGGGCGGAGGTGCTCTCCAGCGACGCGGTCGTGCACGAGCTCTATGAAGGCCGGCAGCTACGAGACGCGGTGGTCGCGCGCTTTGGCGCGGAGGTGGCGCCCGACGGCATCGTCGATCGTGCGGCGGTCGCACGCCGTGCGTTCGCCACCGCGGAGGACAGGGCGTGGCTGGAGGGACTGGTGTGGCCGTTGGTGGGCGCACGTGTAGCCGCGTGGCTGCAAGCCGTTCGCGCCGAGAGCCCCGCTCCGCGAGCTGCGGTCGTCGAGGTGCCGCTGCTGTTCGAGGCAGGCTTGGATCAGCTCTATGACGCCACGATCGCGGTGATCTCGGATGAGTCGGTGCGCCAACAGCGCGCGTTGGCCCGTGGCCACGCGCTGGTAGACGAGCGCGCTGCGCGCCAGCTCTCGCAACAGGAGAAGGCCCAGCGAGCCACGTTCGTCGTACGAAACGACGGCACCGAGCAGGAACTCGAGCGCGAGCTGTCGGCCGTTCTTGGCAAGCTTGGAGAATGAGTCGGAGGATCCTCGGCACGGGCGCTGCGATCGCCGTCACCGTGCTGTTCGTCGGTATGGCCGTGTCGATGCTGCACACGGCACAGCGCAACGAGACGCTGCCGCTGAGCGATGCCGGCATCATCCGCGAACAGGCCGCCGACAAGCACCTCGATCCGGCGCTGATCGCCGCGGTCATCTATGCGGAGACCAGGTTCGACCCGCGCCCGTCTCCTGCAGGGGCACAGGGGCTGATGCAGATCCTGCCCGCTACCGCCTACTACCTGGCGCATCTCTCCGGTGGCATCACCTTTACCGCCGGCGACCTCGCCAGCCCCAGTGTCAACGTCGCCTACGGCAGCTACTACCTGCGCTACCTGCTCGACCACTACGGCGGCGATGAGATGCTCGCGATCGCCGCCTACAACGGCGGGCTGACGAACGTCGATCGGTGGGTCGCGCGCGCCAACGCGGCCGGTCGGCACCTCAAGGTGCAGGAAATCCCCTTCCCGGAGACCCGAGAATACGTGCAGCGCGTGCTCAGTGCGCAGGCCGCCTACCGCGAAACCTACCCCCGGCAGCTCGGGCTGGCCTAGCTCAGAGGGAGACCGCGGCGCTACGGGCTAGGCTAGTGGGCAGCTACCGCGCATGCCAGATTTCAAGCTCGATTCCGTCTTCACGCCGACCGCCGACCAGCCGAAGGCGATCGCCGCCCTGGCTGAGGGCGTCGAGCAGGGCGAGCGCTTCCAGACGCTGCTCGGCGCAACCGGCACCGGCAAGACGATGGCGATGGCCGGTGTGATCCAGGAGGTGCAGCGTCCGGCGCTGGTGATCGCCCATAACAAGACGCTGGCAGCGCAGCTGTGCAACGAGTTCCGCACGTTTTTCCCGGAAAACGCCGTCGAGTACTTCGTGTCCTATTACGACTACTACCAGCCGGAGGCGTACGTCCCCAGCCGGGATCTGTACATCGAGAAGGACTCCGCGATCAACCAGGAGGTCGACCGCCTGCGCCACGCGGCCACGGCGGCGGTGTTCGCTCGCAGGGACGTGATCGTGGTCGCGTCCGTGTCGTGCATCTATGGCCTCGGCTCGCCTGAGACCTATGAGATGAACATGCAGATCCTCAAGCGCGGCGAGATGATCGATCGCGACGGGCTGCTGCGCAAACTGGTCTCCATCCAGTACACCCGCAACGACAGCGTGCTCTCGCGCGGCAGCTTCCGCGTACGCGGCGAGACGCTGGAGGTGTTCCCGGCATACGCCGAGACCGCCTTCCGCGCGACGATGTTCGGCGACGAGGTGGAGCGCCTGCAGCAGTTCGACCCGCTGACCGGCGAGCTGCTGGCCGACGACCTCGAGCACGTGGCGATCTGGCCGGCCACGCACTACAACGTCAAGGAGGGCACGATCGAAGCCGGCGTGGCGGAGATCGGGCGCGAGCTGAACGAGCGCTGCGAGCAGCTGGAGTCCGAAGGCAAGCAGCTGGAGTCACATCGCCTGCGCCAGCGCACGCAGTACGACATGGAGATGCTGCGCGAGGTCGGGTTCTGCTCTGGGATCGAGAACTACTCGCGCATCCTCGACGGGCGTAAGCCCGGCGCCCGCCCGTACTGCCTGATCGACTACTTCCCCAAGGACTTCATCTGCTTGATCGACGAGTCACACCAAACGGTGCCGCAGATCGGCGGTATGTACGAGGGCGACCGCTCGCGCAAGCAGACGCTCGTCGACTACGGCTTCCGGCTTCCCAGTGCCATGGACAACCGGCCGCAGACGTTCGCCGAGTTCCTGTCGATCACGCCGCAGCTGCTGTTCGTGTCGGCCACGCCGGGCGAGTACGAGCGCACCCGATCCACGCGCGTGGTCGAGCAGATCGTGCGCCCAACCGGGATCGTCGACCCGGCGGTCGAGGTGCGCGAGACCAAGAACCAGATCGATGACCTGATGAACGAAGTTCGCAAGCGCGTCGATCGCAACGAGCGCGTGCTGGTCACGACGCTCACCAAGAAGATGAGCGAGGACCTGTCGCAGTATCTGCTGGAGATGGGCTTCAAGACGCGCTATCTGCACTCCGAGATCGACACGCTGGAACGCATCCAGATCATCCGTGACCTGCGCCTGGGGGAGTACGACGTGCTCGTCGGTGTGAACCTGCTGCGCGAGGGCTTGGATCTGCCGGAGGTTTCGCTGGTCGCGATCCTGGACGCCGACAAGGAGGGCTTCCTGCGCGGCGAGACCTCGCTGATCCAGACGATCGGCCGGGCAGCCCGCAACATCGAGGGCACCGTTCTCATGTATGCCGACAAGGAGACGCGTGCGATGAAGGCGGCGATCTCCGAGACAGATCGCCGCCGCGAGATCCAGCTCGCCTACAACGAGGAGCACGGGATCACAGCGGCGACGATCGTCAAGGGCATATCCGACATAGCCGATTTCCTGCAGGGCGAGTCGAAGGTGCCGCGCGGGCGCAAACGCCGTCGCACCGCCAAGCGCGGCGCGAGCGAGGAGGGGGGGGATGGGCTTCCAACTCACGAGCTCGAGCGGATGGTCGTCGAGCTCGAGGAGGAGATGATCGCCGCAGCCGACGATCTGCGCTTCGAGTACGCCGCGCAGCTGCGCGACGAGCTGCGCGAGCTGCGCCGCGACCTGCAGGAGATCCGGTCCACAGAAGGCCCGGCAGGCAAGATCGCTGCCAGCGAGACTCCGACGGGCGACATCGCTTAGGATGCGCGCAGTGGACTTCGATCGGCAGGCAATCGAACGCCGGGACTTTCCAATTGGCCGCCGTGGGTATGACCCGGCTGCTGTGGATACCCACCTGCGGGCGCTTGCTGAGGAGTTCGAAGAGCTCCAGCGCACAGCCATCACCGGCGGTGGCGACGTGTCGGTGGCCTCGACCGCGGGAACCCAGGTCCAGAGCATTCTGCAGGCGGCCGAGACCGCCGCTGCGGAAATCGAGCGTCACGCGCTCGAGAATGCGCGTCAGGTGCGCGAAGACGCCGACCGTGACGCCGACCGCACGCGTGAAGAGGCCGTCGAGCGGGCGCGCCAGCACGTCGCCGCGGTCGCGCAGGTGGCCGCAAAACTGCTGGAGCACGTAGGCTCGATGGATGGTGAGGTGAGCGCGTTGGTCGAGAGCCTGCGCGCCGGCGCCGGCAGGTTGGCCGCCGACCTCTCCGCCGTCGAGACCGGCATGGGCGAACTCTACGACGCAGCCTCCGGACGTGGCGCCGCTGGCGCCGAAGCCGAGCCTCCGCGCGCGTACGAGCCGCCCGCGCAGCCCCCGCGTGCGGCAGAGCCGGAGCCGCCGCGGCGATTCGAGTCCGAGCTCGACGACGCCATGGATGCCGCGCCGGTGCCTGTCGGGGCTCCTGCCACTGCAGGGGAGGAAGCCGGCGGTGGCGACCTCGACGGTGCTCGCCTGATCGCTCTCAACATGGCGCTCAACGGTGAGTCGCGCGCCGACACGGAGCGCTATCTCGCCGAGAACTTTCAGCTACCCGATCGGCTGAAGCTGATCGACGAGGTTTACTCGGCCATCGAGGGCTAGGACGTCGCTGAGCGACGCCCTCGGTGCATTGTCTTCGCTCAGCTCCGTATAGCCATGGCTATACGGTCACTGCGACACGAATAGCCGCCGACCGGCAGGCCGGGGCGGGAATCCCGCAAATTGCGTTCGTTGACGCAGGCGAACGTCTGTTCGCCCAACTATCATGGTTCGTAGATGCCGCAGAGCAACCAGATCGTCGTCTCGGGAGCCCGTGAGCACAACCTGAAAGACATCTCGCTGGCGCTGCCACGGGATGCTCTGGTTGTCATAACCGGTCTATCCGGCTCGGGTAAGTCGAGCCTGGCGTTCGATACGATCTACGCCGAGGGTCAGCGACGCTACGTGGAGTCGCTGTCGGCGTACGCAAGACAGTTCCTCGGGCAGATGGACAAGCCCGACGTCGACTCGATCGAGGGCCTGTCGCCGGCGATCTCGATCGATCAGAAGACGACCTCGCGCAACCCGCGCTCGACGGTCGGCACCGTCACGGAGATCTACGACTATCTGCGGCTGCTGTGGTCGCGGGTCGGCAAGCCCCACTGTCCGATCTGCGGGCGCCCGATCGTGGGCCAGTCCGCCGAGCAGATCATCGACCAGGTGATGGAGCTCGCCGAGGGCACGCGCTTCATGGTGCTGGCGCCGGTGGTCAGGGGCCGCAAGGGTGAGTACGGCAAGCTGCTGGAGGAGCTGCGAGCAGACGGTTTCGCGCGCGTGAAGATCGACGATCGCGTGCGCATGCTGGAGGAGTCGATCGTGCTCGACAAGCGCTACAAGCACGACGTCTCGGTCGTCGTCGACCGCCTGGTGATGCGCCACGACGTGCGCAAGCGGCTGGCGGACTCGATCGAGACGGCGGTGGCGCTGGCGGACGGGCTGATCGAGGTCGAGATCGTCGGCGCTGGTCGGGAAGTAGCAGAGCCGGCGGATCCCGTGTCGGCCTCGGAGAATGGAGTGTCGGGGAACAGAGGGTCGGGGAACAGAGGGTCGGGGAAGCGAGCAGACGCGCAAGGCGGACACGCGACCGGCGCCAAGGGCTCACGCGCCGCCGGCGGGCAGATCGTCGCCGGGATGAAGCCTGAGGCGGGCACGCTGTTCACCTTCTCCGAGCGCTTCGCGTGCCCCGAGCATGGCCCGTCGCTGGTGGAGCTCGAGCCGCGCATCTTCTCGTTCAACTCGCCGCACGGAGCCTGCGAGCGCTGCACCGGCCTGGGCTCGCAGATGGAGATCGACCCCGAGCTGGTCGTGCCGGACCCGTCGCTGTCGATCGGCGAGGGCGCGCTGGCGCCGTGGGCGAACAGCGCCTCCAACTACTACGAGCAGATGACCGAGGCGATCGCCGAGCTCTACGACGTGGATCTGGACGCGCCCTGGGAAGACCTGTCGGCCGAGCAGCAGGGAGTGTTCCTCCACGGCACCAACGGCGAGCCCGTGCAGGTGACCTATCGCAACCGCTACGGTCGCCGGCGCTCCTATGCGACGAGGTTCGAGGGGATCGTCAAGAACCTGCAGCGCCGCTACCGGGAGACGGACTCAGAGTGGACGCGCGAGAAGATCGAGGAGTACATGTCGCTGCGCGCCTGTCCGGTGTGCGGCGGCGCGCGGCTGCGCCCCGAGTCGCGCGCGGTGTTGGTCGGCGGCACCCGTATCGAGGACTTCTGCGGGCTGTCCGCTCGCCGGGCGCTGGAGTGGCTGGAGGAGGTCGAGCTGTCGGAGACCGACAGACACGTCGCGCGTCTGATCCTGCGCGAGATCTCAGAGCGGCTGCAGTTCCTGGAGAACGTCGGCATCGGCTACCTGTCGATGGACAGGGCGGCCGCGACGCTCTCGGGCGGCGAGGCCCAGCGCATCCGCTTGGCTACGCAGATCGGCTCCTCGCTCGTGGGCGTGCTCTACATCCTCGACGAGCCGTCGATCGGGCTGCATCAGCGCGATAACTCCAAGCTGATCGGCACGCTTGAGCGGCTGCGCGACCTCGGCAACACCGTGATCGTGGTGGAGCACGACGAGCAGACGATGCGCGCCGCCGACCACCTCGTGGACCTCGGGCCGGGCGCCGGCGAGCACGGCGGTCGGATCGTCGCGCAGGGCACCGCGGCGGCGGTCCAGCGCGTCAAGGACTCGCTGACCGGCCAGTTCCTGGCGGGCACGCGGACTGTCGCGGTGCCCGAGCGCAGGCGCACACCGAGCGGCTACGTGGAGATCCTCGGCGCCAGCCAGCACAACCTCAGGGACATCGACGTGCACATCCCGCTCGGCGTGCTGACGTGCGTGACCGGCGTGTCCGGCTCGGGCAAGTCGACGCTCGTCAACGACGTCCTCTACAAGGCTGTCGCCAACCGCCTGCACCGCGCGCGCAAGCGCCCGGGGGCGCACCGCGCGATCCACGGTCTGGACCAGCTCGACAAGATCATCGCCGTCGACCAGTCGCCGATCGGGCGTACCCCGCGCTCGAACCCCGCCACCTACACCGGCCTGTTCGACGTCATCCGTGACCTGTTCTCAAAGACCCAGGAGGCGCGTGCGCGGGGCTACAAGCCGGGACGCTTCAGCTTCAACGTCAAGGGCGGGCGCTGCGAGGTGTGCCGCGGCGACGGGCAGATCAAGATCGAGATGCACTTCCTGCCCGACGTGTACGTGCCGTGCGAGCAGTGCCACGGCAAGCGCTACAACCGCGAGACGCTGGAAGTGCGATTCAAGGGCAAGAGCATCGCCGACGTGCTCGCCATGCCCGTGGAGGAGGCTCTGCAGTTCTTCGAGCACATCCCCAAGGTTCGCCGGCGGCTGGAGACGCTGGACGCGGTCGGCCTCGGCTACGTCCGGCTCGGACAGCCCGCCACGACGCTGTCAGGCGGCGAGGCGCAGCGGATCAAGCTTGCCACCGAGCTCTCCAAGGTCGCCACCGGCATGACGCTCTACATCCTCGACGAGCCCACCACCGGGCTTCACTTCGCCGACGTGCAGCGACTGCTGGAGGTGCTGCAACGGCTCGTCGACGCCGGTAACAGCGTCGTCGTGATCGAGCACAACCTCGACGTCATCAAGAGCGCCGACCGGCTGATCGACATGGGACCGGAGGGTGGGGAGGAGGGTGGGATGGCGATTGCCGTTGGTACCCCCGAGGAGGTGGCCGCCGAGCCCGCCTCGCACACCGGCAGGTTCCTTGCCGAGCTGCTCACACCGGCGGCCCGCCGGGCCGGCTCCAAAGCCGGCGGCGGTGCGCCCAAACGCAGACGGCGGGCTAAGGTCGCCGTCTGAGCCCGGTGGCCGATACGGCGCGCCAAGCGCGCCTATGGGCGCAGAAGTGGCGCTGGTATGAGCGCAACTCGCTGCCATGGAATCGGGCGCGCATCCACTGGGAGGCGATGCGCCGCCAAGCGTTCGTTCGCTGGCCGGTGCACGGCAACGTGCTGGAGGCGCTGCGCGAGGGGCGGCTGACGCTCGGGCCGGGGGTGCTGCTGGAGCCGGGCGTGTGGATCACCGCCCCCGGGTCCGCACAGGTGCGCATCGGGGCCGGCACGTTCCTGAACAAAGGCGTGATGGTCGCCGCCCAGGAGCTCGTGGAGATCGGCGAGCACTGCATGCTGGCAAACGGCTGCTTCGTCTCCGACGCCAGCCACCGCTTCGATGATCCGGATAAGCCGATCACCTGGCAGGGCTTTGACGGCAAGGGTCCGACGCGCATCGGCGACAACTGCTGGCTGGGCGCCAACGTCGTCGTCACCAGCGGCGTCACGATCGGGCAGCGCTGCGTGATCGGCGCCAACAGCGTCGTCAACCGCGACATCGAGCCGTTCTCAATCGCCGCCGGCGCGCCCGCCAAGGTGATCAGGCGAGTCGAGTACCGGGAGGTCTAGGGCCGGCCGAGGATTCCTTGGAGCAATTCGGCACGCGGTCGCCTATGAAGTCATGGCTTACGTCAACGCAGTGGGTTGGCGTATTCGCGAAATTCGCGGTTGCGCATGCGATGGATAGTCGACTTGCTGGGATCGATCCCGTTGCCCTTGACCGAAAGTAGGCGAAGAGTGGCGCCAACGCCCCACACCACCCCGAGCAGCGAGCCAACGGGACGCCCCGCCACCAGCGAGCCGACGATGATCGCGACGCCGACGACGATGCTCCCGATGTACCACTTCAGGCGTAGACCGCGCGCTTCACCTGTTGCCCAACTTTCGGCTGGCATGCCTTTGAGCTACCCGACTCGCAGCGAGGCAAACGCGGGGCAGCGCAGCATGCCCTTAGCGCAGGCTCGCCCTGGGCCAGCTCAGGCTGTGCTCGACTCAGCCAGGTGCGCCTGCAGCTCGGCCAGCTCGCCCGGATCGATCGAGTACGTGTGCTCCGGGGCCGGGTAGCGGCGGGTGCGCACGTCCTGCGCGTACGCACGCACGCCGTCGTTCATCTCCTGCTGGAGGTTGGCGTAGCGCTTGACGAATCGCGCGCCCAGGCCGTCGCGGATCCCCAGCAGGTCATGGAAGACCAGCACCTGCCCGTCGGTGGCCGGACCGGCGCCGATGCCGATCACAGGGATCTCCAGCAACGGCATCAACTCCTCCGTGACAGCGCTGGGGATCGCCTCGAACACAATCGCGAAGCAGCCCACGTCCTGCAGCGCCAGTGCCTCGGCGGCGATCCGCGCAGCAGCGGCCGCGGTGCGACCCTGTGCCTTCCAGCCGCCTAGCGCCGTCGAGGTCTGCGGCGTGAGGCCGACATGCCCCATCACCGGGATTCCCGCGCCGACGATCGCGCGAGCGCGGCAGGCCGACGCCTCGCCACCGCCCTCCAGCTTGACCGCGTCGCAGCCGGCCTCCTTGACCATTCGCATCGCCGTCGTGATCGCCTGCTCGTCGGAGACCTCATAGGAGCCGAACGGCAGATCGCCGATCAGCAGCGGCGTCGCCAGGCCGCGCCGCGCCGCACGCGCCAGCACCAACATGTCCTCCAGGTCCACCGGCGTGGTCGCGTTGTAGCCGAGCACGGTCGTTGCAGCCGAGTCACCCACGAGCACCAGGTCAACGCCGGCAGCCTCGGCTGCGCGCGCGCTCGGGTAGTCATAGGCGGTGACCATCACAATCGGTTCCCCGAGCCGCTTCTTCTCCATCAGCAGCGGCAGCGTCATCGGTAGATGATGGGTGGGTGGGATCAGGTCATACGGGGCTTGGATGCTGGGACGGCTGGACATGTGTGCTTCCTCTCTGACAGCCGGGTTGACGCTCGCTCAAGAGAGCAGGGTCGCCACCTGCTCGTCAATCGTGATGATGCGGTTGGTGTCAGCCTCCACGTGAACCACGCGAGGCTCGTAGCGCTCCAGATCGGCCTCGTCATACGAGCCGTAGGAGATGACGATGATCGTGTCGCCGCGGTGCACCAGGCGGGCGGCAGCGCCGTTGACGCGCATGTCTCCCGACCCTCTTGCGCCGGCGATCGTGTACGTCTCGAAGCGGGCGCCGTTGTCGACGTCCACGACGTGCACCTGTTCGTGCTCGAGGATGTCCGCCGCCTGCAGCAGGTCCGGGTCGATCGTGATCGAGCCGACGTAGTGCAGGTCGCAGTCGGTGACCGTCGCCCGGTGGATCTTTGACTTGAGCATCACGCGCTGCATGTGGCAATCGCCTTTCCTGTCGTGGTTGGCGTGAAAGTCGCGTTGTCGATCAGGCGCACCTCCCCGACACGCGCAGCAATCGCCAGCAGCGCCTCGCCGGCGAGCGTGTCTATTGGCTCCAGCGTGTCCGGCTCGACCAGCGCGACGTACTCCGGATCCACGCCCCCTGCGTGCATCGCCTGCCGTGCCGCGTCCAGCAGCGCCTCGGCCGAGCGCTCGCCGCCTGCGGCGAGCTCGCCGGCAGCTGCAAGCGCCGCCGGGATCGCCAGTGCGCGGACGCGCTCCTCAGGCGCCAGCAGCGCGTTGCGGCTCGACAGGGCCAGGCCGTCGGACTCGCGTATCGTCGGCAGCGCCTCGATCCGCACCGGCAGGTTGAGGTCCTCGACCATGCGGCGGATCACCAGCACCTGTTGGGCGTCCTTCTGGCCGAAGTACGCCACGTCGGGCTGCGTCATCGACAGCAGCTTGCTCACCACCGTGGTCACGCCACGGAAGTGCTCCGTGCCGCGCGCTGCACCCTCGAGGCGCTCGGTCAGTCCCAGCACCTCCACCGTCGTCGCGAACCCGCGCGGATAGACCTCCTCGACGGGTGGCGCGAACAGCATGTCCGCCCCCGTGGCCTGCGCCAGCGCGCTGTCGTCGCGCTCGCTGCGGGGATAGCGCTCCAGGTCGGCCTGCTCGTTGAACTGCGCAGGGTTGACGAACAGCGACACGACCACGAAGTCGCACTCACCGCGGGCACGCACGATCAGCGAACGGTGTCCCTCGTGCAGTGCCCCCATCGTCGGGACGAGCCCGATCGTAAGCCCATCTTGGCGCACCGGCGCCAGCGCCGATCGCAGCTCGCGGATGCTGCGCACGATTCTCATGCGCACAGCGTGGTTCGGTGGTGGCGGGGGCTCATCGGCTTCGGTCCAGTTCCCTGCGGATACCGGCGCGACTTCAGATGTGCGGCAGACATTTCTCAGGTCCATCTCGACCAAATCGATGACGGCCTGCCCCCGAATGATACAGCGCCTGAGCAGATGTCAAGCACGCCTCGGATCTATGTGCGCAACTTCACAGATCGGGCGCCTCCGTCCAGCGTCGCTCCTGTGCAAGCGAGCGCGCCGCTACCTACCAGGCGTCGACGTTGGGACGCTTCTTCGCCACGCGCCGCCACCACTGCCCGGCCTGCTCGTCGAACAGCGTTGCAATCCAGCGGCGCGAGTCAGCCGGGTCGATCACATCGTCGATCTCGCCGTATGCAGCCATGTTCACGCCCTGGCCGCGCTCGTACGCCGCGGCGACGAGCTGCTCAAACAGGCGTTCGCGCTCCTCTGCATCCTCGATCGCGTCCAGCTCGCGGCGCATCCCCAGACGCACTGCGCCCTCGAGGCCCATGCCGCCGAACTCCGACGTCGGCCAGGCGACCGTGAACAGCGGCGCCTTGAAGCCGCCGCCGGCCATCGCCTGCGCACCGAGGCCGTAGCCCTTGCGCAGCACGATCGTCCCCGTGGGGACGCTCACGTTGGCTCCGCCCAGGAACATGCGCGCGAAGTGGCGCACCGTCGCCGTGCGCTCGGCTGCCGGCCCGACCATGAACCCGGGTGTGTCGCACAGGAACAGGATCGGCACGTCAAACGCATCGCACAGCCCCATGAAGCGGGCTGCCTTGTCCGCTGCATCCGCGTCGATCGCACCTCCCAGATGGGTCGGGTCGTTCGCCACCACGCCAAGCGGCCGGCCGTCGAGGCGGGCCAGCGCCGTCAGCATCCCAGCTCCGAAACCGTCGCGCAGCTCAAGCACCGAGCCCTCGTCGAACAGCGTCTCAACGACGGTGCGCACCTGGTACACGCGCTTGCGCTGCTCGGGAATCAGCCCGCGCAGCAGCTCCTGGTCGGGCACCGTGCCCGCCTGCGTCGGGCCGCGGAAGTACGACAGGTAGCGCTTGGCCAGCGCCACAGCTTGCGCGTCGTCGGCCGCGCGCAGATCCACCACGCCGTTGGCGTGCTGAACGTCGATCGGGCCGACGTCCCTGGGTGCGAACACGCCCAGGCCGCCGCCCTCGATCATCGCCGGTCCGCCCATGCCGATGCTCGAGTCCTCCGTCGCGATCACCACGTCGCAGCAGCCCAGCAGCGCAGCGTTGCCAGCGAAGCAGTAGCCGGAGGCGATGCCCACCAGCGGCACGAGGCCGCTGAGCCGCGCGAACAGCTCAAATGCTCTGCAGTCAAGACCCGCCACGATCGGCATGTCCACGTCCCCCGGGCGCCCGCCGCCGCCCTCCGCGAACAGCACCACCGGCAGCCGGCGTCGCTCCGCCAGCTCGAACAGGCGGTCCTTCT
The DNA here is from genome assembly GCA_963779665.1 of uncultured Solirubrobacteraceae bacterium. Lineage (GTDB taxonomy): Bacteria > Actinomycetota > Thermoleophilia > Solirubrobacterales > Solirubrobacteraceae > Palsa-744. The sequence continues at coordinate 140,483 of CAVZYW010000002.1, forward strand.
TGGCGTGGTTGCGCATGCCCTGGGTGCCCGCCAGGACGGTGTAGTCGTAGGACATCGCCACGCACGTGCGTCCCTCGACCTGGCCGATGCCGCCCACCAGCCCGTCGGCGGGAGTGCGCGCGATCAGCTCCTCGCGCGGGCGCCGTCGCTCCTGGGCGGCGAACACCAGCGGCCCGTACTCCACGAGCGTGCCCTCGTCGACCAGGTCCGCCAGGTTCTCGCGCGCCGTGCGTCGCCCGCGCTCGTGGCGGCCGGCGACCGCCTCCGCCCGCGCGGCGTCCAGCCCGATCTCATGGCGCTCGCGTACCGTCCGCAAATCCGCGCGCTCGCCGCCCGCCTGCGTCTCCTGCGGGCGCGAGTCATCGACGCGGGCGTCCGTGGTGGGCTCCAGCGTGGCCAGCAGCTGGCCCTCCTCGACCGCGTCGCCGACGGCCACGGCCAGGCTGCGTAGGACGCCGTCGATCCCGGCGAGGACCTCGTGCTCCATCTTCATCGCCTCCAGCACCACCAGTGCGCTGCCTGCGCCCACATGCTCCTCGCGCCCGTGCGGGATCGCCACCACGACGGCGGCAAACGGCGCCGTCACCAAGTGCTCAGCTGAGGCCATCGTCAGATCATCGCTCACCGGCGCTTCTGCAGTCTGCTCGCATCCAGCCGGGAGGCCGTCGCGATGAGCCGCGCCTGCTCTGCCCGTGAGCAATTACCATCCCAGCCGTGTCCTCCGACGAACGTCAGCGATCGGCATCCGAGCGACGCGACGCCCTCAAGGAGGTGTTCGCCCAAGCGCGTGGATGCGTCCGCTGTCCCGAGCTGGCAGCCACGCGAAACACGGTCGTGTTCGGCGCCGGCAACGCCGACGCCGACCTTATGTTCGTCGGCGAGGCACCCGGCGCCAGCGAGGACGAGCAGGGCGTCCCGTTCGTCGGGCGCGCCGGGAAACTACTGGAGACGCTGCTCGTAGAGATCGGGCTGGCGCGCTCGGAGGTGTTCATCGCCAACACCCTGATGTGCCGACCTCCGGGCAACCGCGATCCGCTGCCGATGGAGCTCGAGAACTGCCACGAGTACCTGCTGAGGAAGGTTGAGCTGATCGAGCCGACGGTGATCTGCACGCTCGGCAACTTCTCCACCAAGCTGCTGCGCGGCGACCCCACCGGGATCACCCGCCTGCACGGTCAGCCCGAGGTGCTCGTGCTGGGCAAGCGTGCCGTGCGTCTCTACCCGATCTACCATCCGGCGGCTGCTCTGTACACGCCGCGGATGCTCGAGACGCTGCGCGAGGACTTCACCAAGCTGCCGGCGCTGCTGGAGCTCGGGGCGCCTGAGCAGCCGCCGACGGAGGAGCTGCCGGAGCTCGATTCAGCAGACTCGGCGCCGGTGGCGGAGGCACAAGCCCCCCAACAGGAGCCGTCCGGCGCCGACCAGCTCGGTCTGTTCTAGACGGCCCTGGACATCGTCCAGCTGCGTTTTACCTGCAAAAGAGGGGTTATTCAGAGAATGTCGAACTTCTTTGTCGAGGTCCTAAAGTCAATTGGCAAGGCTGCCGATGCAGATTCTGTCTCCATCCCTCCAGGAGTAACGACCGGCCCGCGACTCATTCTCCCGCGGGCCGGTCTTTTTTTGGTCCGAGCGCCTGCTCTCCGCCGCTGATGCCATGCGGCTCTAGAGTCTCGTCAGTGGCGCTACGAAGTGTCGAAACCACCGGTCCTGCCGAGACCGAATCGCTGGGCGCCGAGCTGGCCGGCGGGCTGGAGGACGGTGACGTGGTGCTCGTGCGCGGCGAGCTCGGCGCCGGCAAGACCACGCTCGTGCGCGGTGCCGCGCGAGCGCTCGGCGTCAGCGACCCCGTCACCAGCCCCACGTTCAGCATCGGCCACCGCTACGCCGCCGGCGCGTTGACCGTCTCACACCTCGACCTCTACCGGCTGGCGGGGCTGGAGCACGAGGAGCCCGAGCTGCTCGCCGACTACCTGGGGCCCGGGCGGATCGCGTTCGTCGAGTGGCCGCAGGACACGCACTCCGAGCTCGCCGGCGCACGCGTGCACGTGAACCTCAGCCATCGTGGTGGCGACCGCCGTCGCATCGACATCGACGAGCCTCCCGCCCGAGCGCAAGCGAGCCCGCGACAGTGATCGTGCTCGGCTTCGACACCTCCACCTCCGCCACAGCCGTCGCCGTGCGCCTGCACGATGGGCACACCACCGAGGCACGCGACGACCCCGCCACCGGCGCTCACCCCGGACACGCCACGCGCCTGCTCGCCATGGCGCACGAGCTGCTGAGCGGCGCCGGCATCGACTGGAGCGCGATCGAGCGGATCGCCGTGGGGGTGGGGCCCGGCACGTTCACCGGGCTGCGCGTCGGCGTCGCCACCGCGCGCGGGCTCGCGCAGTCGCTGTCCACACAGCTGGTCGGGGTATCCAGCCCGCGGGCGCTCGCAGCCGGCGCCCTCGCCGCCCAAGCCGCCGACGCTGCCGGGACCGGCGAGCGTGTTGCCGTGCTGTCCGTCATCGACGCTCGTCGCGGCGAGGTGTTCGCGGCCGGCTATCAGCTCGACGAGCACCGGTCGGTGCAGGAGCTGGCGCCGCCACGCGCGATCCAGCCGCAGGAGCTCGACGGCGTTCTCGTCGAGGCCCGGCAGGCAACCGGCGGGGAGCCTCGGCGCTGGCTTGCCGTCGGCGATGGAGCCGTGCGCTTTCCCCGCCAGTTGGAGTCCGCCGGGATTGACATCGCGCCGGACGGCTCGCCGCTGCACCTGCTGAGCGCCGCCTGGATCTGCCAGCTTGGCGCCGGTGCAGCCGCCGGAGAGGTCCGGGAGATCGTGCCCGACTACCGCCGTCGCCCGGATGCGGAGCTAGCCTTGCAGGGTGCCGGGACCGCGAGAGGCCAGTTGACATGAACGAGCGAGCAGCCGAGCAGCCGCTCGAGCAGGCATCGCCCGTCGAGATCCGGCGGCTGAGCTATCCCGATCTGCCACAGGTGATCGGGGTCGAGCGGCGTGTGTTCCCGACGCCGTGGTCGCTGGCGATGTTCGTGCTGGAGCTCTCCAAGCAGTCGGGGATCTGCCTGGCCGCCACCGTCCGCGGCGCCGATGGTGAGCAGCGCCTCGTCGGCTACCTGATCTGCTCGCGCTACGACACCGTCTGGCACGTCATGAACGTGGCAATCGACGGTGCCTACCAGCGCCGAGGCCTGGCCTCGGCGCTGCTGGCGGAGCTGTACGAGCGCGTCGGTGACAGCCAGGCGCGCTTTACGCTGGAGGTACGCCGATCCAACAGCGTCGCCATCCATCTATATGAGCGGGAGGGCTTTCGCGCGGCCGGCATCCGCCGCCGCTACTACCAGGACAACGGTGAGGACGCGCTTGTGATGTGGCGCACCCCCGCCACGCTGCAGGGCTCGCTCAGCGACGTGCCCAACCCCGATGGGCGGGCCGGGATCTAATCGATGATCCTCGCCCTGGAGACCAGCTGCGACGACACGTGCGCAGCGGTCGTCGACGCCGACGGGCGCATGCGCTCCAACGTCATCTCCTCCCAGGAGGTGCATGGGCGCTTCGGCGGGGTCGTCCCCGAGATCGCCTCGCGTCATCACCTGGAGCTGGTCAACGTCGTCGTCGAGCAGGCGCTCAGCCGCGCCGGCGCCGGCCTGCAGGATGTCCAGCTCGTCGCCGCCACGCAGGGCCCCGGGCTCGTCGGAGCGCTGCTCGTCGGCCTGTCCACCGCCAAGGGCCTGGCCGCCGCCAGGGAGCTGCCGTTCGCGCCCGTCGATCATCTGCAGGGGCACGTCGCCGCCAACTTCCTCACCGGCACCGACACGGGCAGCGAGAGCTCCTTTGAGCCGCCGTTCCTGTGCCTGCTGGCAAGCGGCGGGCACACGCTGCTCGCCAGTGTCAGCGAGCACGACGGCTTTGAGGTCCTCGGTCGCACGCTCGACGACGCCGCCGGCGAGGCCTTCGACAAGGGCGCCAGGATGCTCGGCCTGGGCTATCCCGGCGGTGCGGCGCTGGAGCGGCTAGCCGCAGACGGCGATCCCAGCGCCTTCCGCTTCCCCGGATCGCCCGGCGAGCGCGCACGCGGGGGAGGCGCCTCTCGCAAGAGCTTCACCGACAGCCTCGACTTCTCCTTCGCCGGCGTCAAGACCGCCCTGCTGTATGCCGTTCGCGAGCTCGGCGAGGAGCAGACGCAGGCGCGCGCCGCCGACCTTGCAGCCTCCTACCAGGCTGCAATCGTCGAGCAGCTGAGCGTTCGTTCGCAGCGCGCGCTCCAGCGCACCGGACTCGACCGCCTGGCCGTTGGCGGCGGCGTCGCCGCCAACGGTGCGCTGCGCCGGCGCCTGAAAGAGCTGCCCGCGGCCGTGCACGTACCCGTGCGCTCGCTGTGCACGGACAACGCCGCCATGATCGCCAGCGCGGCGCGCTTCGGCGAGCAGCTGCCGTATCCCGACTACCTGACGCTCGATGCTTACGCCACCGGCGAGCGCGCGCGATGACGACGCTCACCGTTTACTCCAAGCCCGACTGCCATCTGTGCGCCGATGCGCTCGTCACGCTGCAGCGGCTGCAGCAGGAGCTGGGGTTTGTCCTGCAGGAGCTCGACATCACCAGCGAGGATGCGCTGCACCGCGCCTACTTCGAGCGGATTCCCGTTGTGGCATTGGACGGCGAGGAGCTGTGCGAATACTTCGTCGATGAGACGCTTGTGCGCGAGCGTCTAGAGTCACGACGATGAGCTACGGCATCGTCCCCGGAGGGGGAGAACGGACGACCGCCCTGAGCGACGCTCGCGACGGTGCCGGCGCAGGCGCCGAGCGGCTGTCGCTCGGCGTCGCAGCGCGCCTGTCGCGCTACCTGCAGGTGCTCACGCAGGCCAAGAAGATGGGAAAGGAGACGATCTCCTCACAGGAGCTCTCCGACTACACCCACGTCAACTCCACGCAGATCCGGCGCGACCTGTCCGGCTTCGGCAAGTTCGGCAAGCGCGGGGTGGGATACAACGTCGAGGCGCTCGTATCGCAGATCCGCAAGATCCTGCGCACCGCCGGACAGCACAACATCGGGCTGATCGGCGCCGGCCATCTCGGCAAGGCGATCGCCTCCTCGGACATCTTCGCCGATCACGGCTTTCGCGTGGTGGCGATCTTCGACAGCGACGACGCCAAGGTCGGCAGCAAAGTCGGCAGCCAGGAGGTGCGCCACATCGAGGATCTGCGCCAGATCGTCGAGGACGAGGACATCGTCGTCGGTGTCCTCGCCGTGCCCACGCAGGCCGCCCAGGGACTCGCCGACCAGCTCGTCGACGCCGGCGTGAAGATCATCTTCAACTACTCCGAGTCGCTGCTGGACGTGCCGCCGGAGGTCACCGTCCACACCTCCAGCCCAGCGGTCGATCTGCTCTACGCGCTGTACTTCTATCTGACGTAGTCAGTGCTCCCCTGCCCGCGCGCCGCGTGCGTCACACTGGACGACACAGCGCGCCGATCAATGCCACACGTGGACGCCGAGCGATGAACAGCCTGGATCTAGACCGAGCAGTTGAGACCTTCGCCCTGGCCACCGACCTGACCGTCGGCGTCGAGGAGGAGTTCTCGATCCTCGACCCGCGCACGCTCGACCTGGTGCCGCGCTTCGAGCAGCTGCGCGCCGCCGGCCAGGGCGATGAGCTGCTGCGCGAGTGCATCGCCGGCGAGCTGATCTCATCCGAGATCGAGGTGATCTCCGGCGCCGGCGCCGACCTGCACGACGCCCTCAGCCGTCAGCGTGAGCGCCGCCGGCGCCTGTTCGCGCTCGCCGCCGCCGAGGGCGCCCTGCTCGGCGCCACCGGCACGCACCCGTGGGCGGACTACCGCGAGCAGCCGATCATCGACACCGAGCATTACCGCCGCGTCGAGCAGGGCCTCAAGTACGTCGCCTGGCGCAACAACACCTTCAGCCTGCACGTGCACGTAGGGGTCCGTGACATCGATCGCGCCGTGCGCGCCGTCGACCGCCTGCGTCCCGTGCTGCCGCTGCTGCTGGCGATCTCCGCCAACTCACCGTTCCTCGACGGCCGCGACAGTGGGCTGCACTCGGCGCGCACGCAGAGCTTCACCAAGAGCTTTCCACGTTGCGGCGTGCCCGACGCGTTCGGAGGCTGGCAGGCCTACCGCGACTACATCGAGTTCCTGCTGAAGACCAACTCGATCGTCGAGTTCACCCAGGTCTGGTGGTCGGTCAGGCCGCACTTCAGCTTCGGCACCGTCGAGGTGCGCATCTGCGACGCGCAGGCCACCGCGCGCGAGTCCGAGGCGCTCGCCGGCCTGATGGTCGCCTGCATCGCCCAGGCGGTGCGCGACAGCGACGAAGGCGTGCCGTTCGAGGACCCCGCGCCGCGGCTGATCGAGGAGAACATGTGGCGTGCCATCCGCTTCGGGCTCGACGGGCAGCTGATCGACCTCGATCGCGCACAGCAGTATCCCGCGCGTCAGGCGATCGAGCGGCTGCTCGCCTGGACGGCGCCCGTCCGCGGCGAGCTGGCGATCGATCCCAGCTTCCCCGAGCGTAACGGCGCGCAGCGCCAGCGCCGGATGATCGACGCGGGCGCAACGCTCGCGGAGGCGTTCGCCGCTAGCGTCAGCGAGACCACCGAGAGCTATCCCGAGGAGGTAACGGTTTGAGCGCAGAGGATGTAACGGGCAGCAGCACCGGTCCCGGGCAGGCGCCCGGTCAGCCGAGCGAAGAGGAACTGCGTGCCGCCTATGAGGCGGAACTGAGCCGCATCAGCGTCACCGACATGATGGCCCAGGCGGCTGTGTCGCTGCTCAACCTCGGCGCCCGCCGCCTGGCGCCGGACGGCGAGGGTGGGGGGGATCCCGTCCATTCGCAGCGCGACCTGGGGCAGGCACGCGACGCGATCGACGGCGTCAAAGCGCTGCTCGACATCCTCGAGCGCACGATCGCCTCCGAGCTCGGCCCGCTGCGCGACGCGCTGTCGCGGCTGCAGATGGCCTACGCGCGTGAGATGCAGGCCGGTGGGAGTCCCGCGCCGGCCACGTCACCGCAGTCCGCCGGCGCCGGCGAGCAGCCACCGGCCGCCCAGCCACCCGCAGCCCAGCCCGGCGCGAGCCGGCAGCAGCCGCCCGAGCCGGGCGAGCAACCGCCCGGCCCCGGCCCGGCAGAGTCCAGCGGCAGACTGTGGGTGCCCGGGCGCTGAGGCACCGGCGCGGCCGGCGCTGGGCAGGCACAGCGCCGGCCGGCACGATACACTCCGGCCGCGTTTGCACCGGGTAGACGCTCGCGCCGAGCGATCCCGGCGACAAAACGTGCGCGCGACAATCCTTGCGCGGCACGCAAATCAGACCGCGGAGGATTTCAGTTGAGCAGCTTTCTGACGAACCATGGGGTGGTCGTCGCCCTCGTTTGCGCCGCCTGTGCAGTGGTGTACGGCCTCGTGACCACTCGAACCCTGCTGGCACTCTCGCCCGGCAACGACAAGATGCAAAGCATCTCCCTGGCAGTCCAGCAGGGCGCCCGCGCCTACCTGAACCGCCAGTACACGACGATCGCCGCTGTCGGCGTCGTGCTGTTCGTCGCGTTGATCTTCATCCAGAACATCGCCGTCGCCGGTGGCTTCGCCATCGGTGGCCTGCTGTCCGGCTCGACCGGCTACATCGGCATGAACGTGTCCGTGCGCGCCAACGCGCGCGTGGCAGAGGCAGCGCAGGGCGGCGTCACGCCGGCGCTGCGCGTCGCCTTCCGCGGCGGTGCCATCACCGGCCTGTTGGTCGTCGGCCTGGCGCTGTTCGGCGTATCCGGCTACTACGGCGCGCTGACGTCGTTCTTCGGCGACAGCCCCAAGACGGCCGTCGACGCGCTCGTCGGGCTCGGCTTCGGCGGCTCGCTGATCTCCGTGTTCGCCAGGCTCGGGGGCGGCATCTTCACCAAGGCGGCAGACGTCGGCGCCGACCTCGTCGGCAAGGTCGAGGCGGGCATTCCCGAGGATGACCCACGCAACCCGGCCACGATCGCCGACAACGTCGGTGACAACGTCGGCGACTGCGCCGGCATGGCCGCCGACCTGTTCGAGACATACGCGGTCACCGCCGTTGCCGTGATCCTGCTCGGCGTGCTCACCTTCCACGAGTCCACGCGCGTGGCGCTGTACCCGCTGGTGATCGGCGGCGTGGCGATCATCGCCTCGATCATCGGCACCTTCGCCGTGCGCTCCAAGTCAGGCAACGTCGAGCGCGCGCTGCTGCAGGGGCTGGCCGTCTCTGGTCTGATCGCCGCCGCCGCGTTCGCGCCGATCACCTACTGGCTGATGCGCAACCTGACCTTCAAGGTCGTCGGCAGCTCCGTCAACGCTCCGAGCTGGAGCCACCTGTACCTGTGCTCGCTGATCGGCATCGCCGTCACAGCGCTGCTATTCGGAATAACCGAATACTACACCTCGACCCGCTTCTCGCCGGTGAAGAAGACCGCCAAAGCGTCGATCACCGGCCACGCCACCAACATCATCCAGGGCTTCGGCTCCGGGCTGCAGGCCACGGCGCTGCCGGCGCTGGTGATCGTGCTCGGGATCCTCGGCGCGTGGAAGCTCGCCGGCGGCGGCGTCACCGGCATCTACGGCATCGGCGTGGCCGTCATGGGCCTGCTGTCGCTGACCGGTCTGATCGTCGCGCTCGACGCCTTCGGGCCGATCACCGACAACGCCGGCGGTATCGCCGAGATGGCCGACCTGCCCGAGGACGTGCGCAAGGTCACCGACCGCCTGGACGCGGTCGGCAACACCACCAAGGCCGTCACCAAGGGCTACGCCATCGGCTCGGCGGTGCTCGCCGCGGTCGTGCTGTTCGCCGGATTCCAGAAAGAACTCGAAAACAAGCTCGGTCACGTGATCTCCTTCGGCATCAACGAACCGCCGGTGCTCATCGGCCTGCTCCTGGGCGGGCTGATGGTGTGCCTGTTCGCGTCGCTGTCGATCGAGGCCGTCGGGCGCGCCGGTGGCGCGGTCGTGGAGGAGGTGCGCCGCCAGTTCCGCGAGCACCCCGGGATCATGGACTACACCGAAGAGCCCGACTACGCCACGTGCGTGGACATCGTCACCAAGACCGCACAGCGCGAGATGATCCTGCCCTCGCTGCTGCCGATCGGGCTGACGCTGATCGTCGGGCTGATCGACCAACAGGCGCTGGGTGGCCTGTTGATCGGCGTGATCGTCGTCGGCTTCTTCTTCGCCGTGCTGATGACCGCCGGTGGAGGCGCATGGGACAACGCCAAGAAGCTCATCGAGGACGGCTCCTTCGGTGGCAAGGGCTCCGACGCGCACGCCGCCTCGGTCACCGGGGACACGGTCGGCGATCCCTTCAAGGACACCGCCGGTCCGGCCATCAACCCGATGATCAAGGTCGCCAACATCGTCGCCATCCTGATCATCCCGCTGATCACCTGATTGGACACGCCGGATGCGGCGGGTCTCGGTGTCGCACATGCGCGGCCCCCGCCGGACGGTGAATGCGCCGTCCGGCCGGGTGTCACGTGCGTCACCCGGTATGGCCGTCGGCGCACTGGCATCGAGCGCCCGGCGGCCGCGACGCCGACTGGCCGCCACCGGAATAACCTCAGACGAGATGAACGGCAGACAGGCGCATACGCTCGGCACGTTCGTGCTCTCGCTGCTGATGGCTGGGATCGGTCTGGCGCTGATCGGCCAATGCGTGACCGGACATGCCAGCGTGATCTCACCGCGTCTGCTGCTGGGCGTGCTGTTCATCGCCGCCGGGGCGGGGCGCGGGTACGTCGAGATCAGAAGGAGCCGCGGGCTATGAGCGCCGAGCCGGGCGCCGGCCACGAGCGCGGATCGCGCTCGCGCGTGATCGTCCGGCGCAGCATCGGCTCGCCGATGCTGTTCACCGTTGTCTACTCCTCGCTGGCGAGCGCCATCTACTTCTCGCTCGGCGTGATCGCCAACCATGCGCTCGGCCTGACCCCGCTCGTGTTCCTGATCGCAGCCGGGCTGTTCACGCTGACGGCGATGACCTACGTCGAGGGGGCGTCGCTGCACCAGGACAGGGGCGGCTCGACGGTGTTCGCCCGCTACGCGTTCAACGAGCTCGTCAGCTTCATCGCCGGCTGGGCGATCCTGCTCGACTACGTGATCCTGGTCGCCGTCACCTGCTACTCGGCGACGCAGTACCTGAAGACCTTCTGGAGCCCGCTCGGACACCGCGGCGAGGCGCTCGGGCTGGCGCTGGCGTTCATCGCGATCGTCGTGCTCAGCAACATCCGCGGCTTCGGCGGCCGCCGGGCGCGACGGGTGGGCGTGCTGCTCGCCGGCGACCTGGCGCTGCAGGGCTTCATCGTCGTGCTGGGGCTGGTGCTGTTCTTCAGCCCGCACACGTTGCTGCACCCGATTCACCTCGGCAGCGCACCGACATGGCCGCGGCTGATCTTCGCGTTGACGATCGCCGTGATCTCGTTCACCAGCCTGGAGTCTGCCTCGGGCCTCGCCGGCGAGGTGAGGATCAGTCGCAGCGGGCTCAAGAGCCTCGTCGGCAGCATGACCGCGACGGTGGCGTTCCTGTACGTCGGCATCGCCCTGGTCGCCGTCACGGCACTGCCGGTGCGGGCCGGGAAGACCGAACTGGCGACGCGCTATCTGGACGCGCCGATGATCGGGATCGTCAAGCAGGTGCATCCGCACTGGCTCGGTCACACGTTGATGTACGTGGTGGCGGCGATGGCCGCCGTCACGCTCGTGGCCGCCGCCAACTCGGCGATGCTCGGCCTCTCCCGCCTGGCCTACTCGCTGTCGACCAACCGCCAGATCCCCAGCGGTCTCGGGCGGCTGCACCCGCAGCGCTCGACGCCCTACGTGCTGATCATCCTCGCCGGGCTGATCGCCGCCGCGCTGGTGGTGCCCGAGGATCTCGACTTCCTCGTCGGCATCTACGCCTTCGGCGCCACGCTCGCGTTCACGATCGCGCACCTGTCGATCTGCCGTCTGCGCTACACCGAGCCGGACCGCGACCGCCCGTACAAGGTGCCGCTGTCGATCCGCGTGCGCGGCGGCGAGCTGCCGCTGCCGGCCGCCTTCGGGGCGCTGATCTCCGGCGCCGGCTGGATCGCCGTGCTGATCCTGCACGAAACCGCGCGCTACGTCGGCCTCGGCTGGATGGCAGGCGGGATCGCTCTGTACGTCGTCTACCGGCGCGCCGATGAGACCTCGCTGCTGCGACGCGTGACCGTCGCGCCGCAGGTGCTGCGCGCCGAACAGACGCACGAGCGCGACTACGGCTCGGTGCTGGTGCCGCTGTTCGGCACCGACCTCGACGACGACATCGTGCAGACCGCCGCGCTGCTCGTCGCCGGCGAGCAGACCGACGAGGCGGCGATCGACGCCGCCACGATCGAGGCGCTGTGGGTGTTCGTGATCCCGATGTCGCTGCCGCTCGACGCCAGCCTTCCGGAGGCGCAGATCAAGCACGCCCGCCAGGTGCTCGCGCGCGCCAAGGCCGTGGGGGAGGAGTACACCGGCGTGCAGGTCGCCACCGCCACCGTGCGCACCCGCCGCGCCGGCTTTGCGATCGTGGACGAGGCTCGCCGTCGTGGCGTTGAGGCGATCGTGCTCGGCGCCGAGGAGCCGTCGCTGATCCGCGGCGGTGCGCGCCTGGGCGGCAGGGGAGGCCCGCTCGACGCGTATGTGGGAGACGTCACAAAGTACGTGATCCGCAAGGCGGAGTGCCGTGTGATCGTCACAGCGCCCGCCGCGCGTGCCTCAACCGGCGAGCCCGATCCGCGCACGGACGAGGCCGGCGCTCCCATCGTCTAACCTGCCGGCTATGCACACGCTCTCAGGCCCATGTTCGTTCTGATCGTCGGCGCCGGCCGCGTCGGCTCCGCTGTCGCCAAGTCCGCTCTCGCCGCCGGCCACGAGGTGTCCGTGCTCGACGAGGATCCGCTCTCGCACGAGCGCCTGGACGCCGGGCAGAGCAAGAGCTGGGAGGACGCCGACGGGCGCTTCACCGTCGGCACCGCGCTTGAGACCGACGCGCTGATCCAAGCGGGCATCGAGCGCGCAGACGTGTTCATAGCCTCGACCGCCGGTGACAACACCAACCTCGTGATCGCCCAGATCGCCCAGAAGCGCTTCGGCGTGGAGAAGGCGATCGTGCGCGTGATGGACCCCGCACGCGCCGACTGGTACCGCGAGCAGGGGCTGCAGACGATCTCCCCGACCAAGCACGCGATCGAGATGTTCGAGCGCGCGCTCGCCAGTCCCGGCGACGGGGAAACCGCATCGTCCCCGCAGGGTCAGGCGGCGTAGCGGCATGTACGCGATCATCGCCGGCGCCGGCAAGGTCGGGCGCAACCTCGCACGGGAGCTGATCAGCAAGGACCACGAAGTCACGCTGATCGAGTCCTCGCGCTCCTGCTACCTCGCCAACGAGGACGAGTTCGAGCACGCCGTGCAGTACGGCGACGCCACCGAGCTGTGGGTGCTCGAGCGCGCCGGCATCCAGCGCGCCGACCTCGTCATCGCCGTTACCGGCGACGACGAGGACAACATCCTCGTCTGTCAGGTCGCCAAGGAGAAGTACCTGTGCGACCGGATCATCGCCCGCGTCAACAGCCCGCGCAACCACGACCACTTCAGGCTGCTCGGGATCCAGCCGGCGGTCTCCGCCACCGACCTGATCCTGCGCCTGATCGAGCACGAGGTGCCCCGCTACGGCCTCGTGCACCTGCTCGCGCTGGAAGAGGAGCGCCTGGAGATCATCGAGCTCGAGGTCAGCGCCGATGCGCCCACAGTCGGCGAACGCGTTGCCGACATCCAGCTGCCCGAAGGCAGCCTGATCATCTCCGTGCTGCGCGGTCGCTCCGGCTTCGTGCCCAAGCACGACACCGTCATCGAAGCCGGCGACGAGGTCCTGCTGGTCCTCGACCCCGGGCTGGAGGAAGCGATCACCGCCTACTTCGCCCCCAACGGTCAGCCCGCAGCCTTCTAAGTATCCGGCGCAGCCGGCCTGTAGACGGTTGGGTCCGCTGCAAGGTTGGCTATTCTTCTACCCGAGAGCACTGTCCGGGATAGTCCAATTGGCAGTGACGCCCGGTTCTGGTCCGGGAGATTGGGGTTCGAGTCCCTGTCCCGGAGTGAGCTTGCGCCTCGTGCCCGCAGGCTAGGTCTTGCGCGCCCGGCGGCGAGGTGGCGCGGGCCCTGTCGCGCCCGTGGTGGGTAGACCCACCTGCCACAGGCCGGCGTCGTGTTGGGTGTCGAGCCAGCGTTCGCCGTCGCGTCGCCCGAGTGCGATCAGCTCGTCGAGAAACTCGCGCGCCAGGAACAGGTAGCTGAGCAGCTCGCCGTGGATCGCGCTGCGCTCCGCATTGACGAGGCGCCCGAGCAGCGCGAGGTTGGCGTCTCGCACGAAGCCGCTGATGCCGGCGTAGCGACGCTTGTAGATCGCACGCGCCAGGCGTCCGATCTCAAGACGATCGCTCGGCGCCACGAAGATGTACGGAATCGTGCGATGGTGGCCACGCCGCTTGCCGGGAGCTTTGCCGCCGGGCGCTGATGCCGCGGGCATCAGCGTCTCGTTCACCGCGGCGAGCGTCGCCACGTCTTCGGCGAGCTGGTCGGCAAGCACGACCTGGAGCAGCTGCGCCACGCCGTCGATCGCGTCCGGGCGCGTCGAGGCACCAGCGTGCGTGACCGAGGAGTTCAGCCCGATCACCACGACGCGGTCGGCGCCCAGCGCCAGCGCCGGGGTCAGTGGCGCGTTCAGGCGCACGCCGCCGTCGCCGTACCAGCCGGTGGCCTCGCCGGGCCGGCTGATCTCGATGGCGGGAAACGCGCCGGGGATCGCCGCCGACGCGAGCACGTGCTCGGGCGAGAGCGGGGTTGTGAAGTAGTCGATCGCGCGCAACGGGTCGAGACCGAGCGCCGGCCCGCCGTGGTGGAAGACGACGCTGCGGGTCGTGTGGTAGGCCGTCGCGACGACGGCCGCCGCGGTCAACGCGCCGTCATCGACGTTGCGCGCGATCCGCTCGAACGAGACGAGCCGCTCGAGCGTCCCGCGTAGCGGCGTGGGGTCGAGCAGGCCGGCCAGCCCGCCGCCGGGCAGACCGGCAAGCATCGCGCCCGCTCCCAGCAGGCGACCGAGCTCGGCCGGTGAGACCAGCGGACGCAGAGCGTCGTCCCAGCGCAGCTCACGCCACATCTCCAGCGCCGCCGTCGCCGCCGTCTCGAGCGGTTCGTCGGCGCGGGCCGCGAAGAACGCGCCGTTGAGCGCGCCGATGCTGGTGCCGACGATGATGTCCGGGGCCTCGCCGCGCTCGGCCAGGGCCGGCGCCAGTGCGGACAGCGCGCCCGCCTCGTATGCCCCGCGCGCGCCACCGCCTGCAAGCACCAGCGCGATTCGCTCGCGCCTGGCTCGTGATCTACCAGCGGCGGCAGGCATCGCGCGGCCTTAGATGAAGTCGTTGCCGGTCAGGACGTACACGAACGGGACGAACGGCACGATCGCCACGATCGCCCACGTCAGCTTCGCCACGAAGCCGATGTCGCTGCGAAACAGCAGGTTGATCCAGATCAGGACCACGGCAATCGGGTGAAGGATGCAAAGAATCAGCTCCAGCAGTTTCTTCATGGTGCCCTCCTTCTCTCGGTGGGTAGCGAGGGTACTACCAGCTCACCGCGAGGATCTCACCGGTCACGCCGCGGCCTGCGTCGCCCAGTCCCGGTACAGCTCGAAATAGCGGCCTTCGGCGGCGATCAGCTCATCGTGCGTGCCCTGCTCGGCGATGCGGCCATGCTCGAGCACGACGATCCGTCCGGCCTGGCGGATGGTCGACAGGCGGTGGGCGATCACGATCGAGGTGCGCCCGGCGAGCAGCCGTCGCATGGCAGCTTCGATACGGCCCTCGGTGTGCAGGTCGACGTTGGAGGTGGCCTCGTCGAGGATCAGGATCCGTGGATCCGCGATCAGGGCGCGTGCGAAGGCGATCAGCTGACGCTGGCCGGCGGACAGCTGGGCGCCACGCTCGCCGACCTCGGTGTCATAGCCGTTCGGTAGCTCTGAGATGAACTCGTCAGCACCAACCGCGCCGGCGGCGGCACGGATCTGCTGGTCCTCGGCGTCGGGGCGACCGAAGGCGATGTTCTCGCGCACGGTGCCCGAGAACAGGAACGCCTCCTGCGGCACGATCCCCATCTGCGAGCGCAGCGAGTGGCTGGAGATCTCCCGCAGGTCGCGTCCGTCGACCAACACGCGTCCGCGCGTAGGGTCATAGAAGCGTGCGGCGAGCTTGGCCATCGTCGACTTGCCGGCGCCGGTCGCACCCACCAGGGCGATCGTCTGGCCGGCCGGCACGTCCAGGTCGACATGCTCCAGGGCGAGCACCTCCGCCGGCTCTGTGGCAGGCGGCCGGGCGCCGTTGCCGTTCTGCGCTGTCGGCTCCGCGCCGTCCTCACGCCGCTTCGAGCGGGGCGTGTAGGCAAACGACACGTCCTCGAAGCTCACCTCGCCGCGGATCGGGCCGATCGCAGGCGCGTTGGGCGCGTCCTGGAGCGTGGGCTTGACGTCGAGCAGCTGGAAGATCTTCTCCAGGGCGGCCATACCGGACTGGTAGGTGGTGTACAGCTGAGAGAGCTGCTGGATCGGTTCGAACAGGAACGACAGCGTTGCCACGAACGCCACGACGGTCCCGACAGTGATGTGCCCGCCGATCGCCTGATAGCCGCCGTAGAGCACGATCAGTGCAAGCGCGACGCCGGAGAGCATTTCCACGGCGGGGAAGTACGCCGCGTTGAGACGCACGGTCACCATGTTGGCCCCGCGATTGTCCTCGTTGAACTCCGCAAAGCGCGCCTCGTGCACCGGCTCCTGGCCGAAGCTGCGCACCACGCGGATCCCCGACAGCGTCTCCTGCAGGTAGCCGGTGATCGCGCCGATCGTCTCACGCGTGCGCCGGAACGCGCCTGCGGAGATCAGCCTGAACCAGATGCTGGCCCCGGCGACGAACGGCACGATGCAGAAGGTCAGCAGCGCCAGCCTGACGTCCAGGTACAGCAGCACTCCGATCGCGCCGATCAGCGTCAGGCCCGACTGGAACAGCGTCACGACCGAGTCCGTCACGAGGCTTTCCAGCGCCTCGACGTCGTTGGTCATGCGCGAGATCAGCACGCCCGCCGGGCGGCTCTCGTAGAAGCCGATCGGCTGGCTCTGCAGATGCTTGAAGATCCGGATGCGCAGGTCTGCAAGCGTCCGCTGGCCGACCCAGCCCACCAGATAAGTCTGCGCGTAGGTGGCAACCCACACCAGCAGCGCCGACAGCAGGAACGCCAGCACGACCAGGACGAGCGTGTGGACGTGGCGCTTTTCGATGCCCGAGTCGATCGCCAGCTTGGCCAGCAGGGGAGGGGCCAGCGATGCAGCGGTGCCGAGCACGAGCGCGAGGAGCATTCCGACCGTGCGCAGGCGGTAGGGCCGCAGCAGCTCCAGCAGACCGCGCAGGTTGCGACCACGGCTGCCACGGCTGGGCCGCTCGCCCGCCCAGCGCTGCCCGCCGCGGGCGGCACCCGGCCCGAAGCCCGCGCGCGCACCGCCGCGCCCGCCGCCACCACCACCCATGCCGCCCATGGCTGAAGGGGGGCTCACAGCAGTCCTCCCGCGTTGGGCTCGTCGACGACATTCGCAGTCAGCACTCGCGCGTCCGCGTCCACAGCGGCGGCGGACGTGCCGGCCACTATCTCGCGGTAGAGCTCGGACTGGCCGAGGAGCTCGTCGTGGCTACCCTGGGCGAGCACCCGGCCGTGGTCGAGCACCACAATCTCATCGGCGAGCGCGATCGTCGAAAGCCGGTGGGCGATCACGAAAGTGGTGCGCCCCGCCATCGCCTCGGCGAGCGCCAGCTTGATGCTCTGCTCGGTGGAGGCGTCGACCGACGAGGTGGCGTCGTCGAGAATCAGCACGCGTGGGTTGGCCACGAGCGCACGCGCGATCGCCAGGCGCTGGCGCTGGCCACCGGAGAGTGTCACGCCGCGCTCGCCCACCTGCGTTTCATATCCCTGCGGCAGACGTGTGATGAACTCGTGAGCCTGGGCGTCGCGCGCGGCCTGTTCGACCTCCGCGAGCGGAGTGCCGGGACGTGCATACGCGATGTTCTCTGCGACGCTCGCCGAGAACAGGAACGGATCGTCGCTGACGACCGCCACGGC
Source organism: uncultured Solirubrobacteraceae bacterium (assembly GCA_963779665.1). Classification (GTDB taxonomy): domain Bacteria; phylum Actinomycetota; class Thermoleophilia; order Solirubrobacterales; family Solirubrobacteraceae; genus Palsa-744. Next base: position 157,675 of record CAVZYW010000002.1, read on the forward strand.
GCTGCGCACGGAGCGCACCGTGACCTCGCGCACGTCGACGCCGTCGAGCAGCACCGCCCCCGCGACCGGGTCATACAGCCGCGAGATCAGTGCCACAAGGCTCGTCTTGCCGGAGCCGGTCGGCCCGACAAGGGCGACCGTGCGCCCGGCGGGCACGTCCAGATCGACGTCGCTCAGTACCGCGCGCCCGCTCTGTGGCGCCGCGTGGACCGGGTCGGCGAGCGCGCTCGCGCCGAGCTCGTCGTGCGGGTCCTCATAGCGCAGCGTCACGTGGCGCAGCTGGACATGCCCGTTGCCCGCCGGGAGCTTCGGTGCGTCTGGAGCGTCGGTGAGGCGTGGCTCGCGGTCGAGCAGCTGGAAGATGCGTGCTCCCGATGCGGTAGCCCGCTGGGCGAGGTTGAGCGTCACGCCGAGCGAGCGCATCGGCGTGATCAACATGTTCACGTACAGGTAGAACGCTGTGAACTGGCCGAGGGAGAGGTGTGTGTGGATCACCGACTCGCCGCCGAGCAGAAGCACCGCGGCGAGCCCCAGCTGAGGCAGGAAGCCGATCACCGGGTTGTACGTCGCTTCCAGGCGCGTCGCGACCATCGCCTGCTTGAACACGCGTCCGACAGTGTCCTCGAAGCGCCCGAGCTGCCGGCTCTCGCGGGCAAAGGCCTTGACGACCCGTACCCCGGAGATGTTCTCCTCGGCGTCCGCCGTCAGCTCGGCGATGCGCTGCTGGGTCTCCTGGATCGCCGGGCGCGCACGGTAGCCGTAGCGGTAGGAGATCAGCACGACGAACGGCACCGGCGCCAGCGCCACCAGTCCGAGCCCGGGGTTGATTGCGAGCATCACGGCACCGGCCAGCGCGATCGTCAAGATCGACTGCAGGATGAACACCAGCCCGTAGCCGAGGAAGAAGCGCACGGCAGCGAGATCGACCGTCGCGCGAGACATCAGCTGGCCGGTCTGCTGGTGGTCGAAGAAGCCCAGCTCCAGGCGCTGCAGCTGGGCGTACATCCGCTCGCGCAGGTCGTATTCGACAGCCAGCGAGACGTGCCCGGCGATGATGCGACGCCAATACATGAACCCCCAGCGCGCCAGTACGACGCCAAGGATCACCAGCGAGAGCACCAACAGCGTGTGACGGTCGTGCGCGCGCGTCGCCAGCGGGTGCCCGTGCACGCGTGTGGCGCCCTTCGTGATCGCCTGGACGGCGCGCCCGGTCAGCTCAGGCAACGCGACGGTCATCACCATCGCAAGGCTCGCCAGCGCCCAGGAGATTCCCAGCCCGCGCTTGTACGGGCTGAGGAATCCAAGTAGTCGAGTAAAGATCTTCATAGTTGTACGAGCAACGATTATCGCAGGCGCCGCACACAGCTGCAAAGGCTGCGCCCGGGTGTCGCTGCTCCTAAGCTCCGTTCATGTCCACACCGACCCGCACCGGGCAGGGAACGCCGCCGGCGGCGGGACTCTGCAACAGCTGTCGCCACCAGCAGCTCGTGCCCAACACCCGCGGCTCCACCTTCTCGCTGTGCCGGCGCTCCCGCGAGGAGCCCGACTACCCGCGCTACCCGCGTCTGCCGGTGCTTGCGTGCCCAGGTTATGAGGCGCATGTGCCGCCCCGCGTCGACGCCGGCTGACGGACATCCAGCGCTCAACCTGCGACGGCCTGCGCCGGCTCGTTGCCGGCAGCGCCTGGAGCGCCGGGAGCGGCCTGGGAGCTGACGAAGTCACGGCTGCGGACGAGCAGGAACGCCAGCGCCCCGCCCACGAGGGCGACGAGTGCGGCGATGATCGCGATCGTCGTGAACGCTTCCGTGAAGCCCACGCGATAGGAGTGCACCAGGGCTGTGCGGGCCGCAAGCGGCAGCGTCCGCGCGAGGTGGGCGACTTCGCCGGACTCCAACAGCGTTCCGAGCTGGCCGTGGGCGGCGCTCAGCACTTCACGAGCGTGCCCGCTGGCGGCCAGTGTGCTGGTCGTCGTCTTGGTCACGCTGTGCTGGAAGATCGCGCCCAGGCCGGCGATTCCCGTGGCGATGCCCATCTGGCGGAAGGTCGAGTTGATGCCCGAGGCCATGCCGCTGCGCTCGTGCGGCACGACGCCGATCGCGGTCGAGGCCAGCGGCGGGTTGATCAGGCCGATGCCGGCGCCGCCCAGCACGAACCCGGGGATCAGCGTCGTCCAGCTGGAGCCGGCGGTGATCGTGGTCATCGCCAGCAGGCCAAGGCCGGCGAGCACCAGGCCCGAGCCCAGCAGCAGACGCACGGGGATGCGCACGCTCAGCTTGCCCGCGAACGGCGCCACCACGAACGACAGCAGCGTGATCGGCAGGAAGCGCAGGCCTGCCTGCAGCGGGCTGTAGCCGAGCACGTCCTGGATGTACAGCGTCAGGTACAGGAACATCGCGAAGAACGAGGCCGATATCGAGAACGCGACGATGTTCGCGCCGGCGAACGCCGGGCGGCGAAACAGCGCCAGGTCGAGCATCGGGCGACTCTGCAGGTGCTCGACCAGCACGAACACGACCAGCAGCACCGCCGCGGCGAGGAGGAAGGCGACGATCTCGGTTGAGCCCCAACCCTTTTCGTTGCCCTGCACGAGCGCGAACACGAGTAGGAACAGCGAAGCGGAGAAGGTGACCAGGCCCGCCCAGTCCACGCCGGTGGCGTTCGGGTCGCGCGACTCGGCGACCTTGCTGAGCGTCACGAACACGGCGACCACGCCGATCGGCACGTTGACGAAGAAGATCCACTTCCAGCCGATGCCGGAGGTGATCAGCCCGCCGAGCACCGGGCCGACCGCCACCGCCGCGCCGGTGACCGCCCCGAACACACCGAACGCGGTGCCGCGCTCCTTGCCGTGGAAGGCCTGGGCGAGCAGCGCCAGCGAGGTGGCGAACATCATCGCGCCGCCGGTGCCCTGCACCGCCCGCGCGAGGTTCAGCATCAGCGGTGTGGTCGACAGGCCACAGACAGCCGAGGCGGTTGTGAACACGAGCAGACCTGCCACGAACACGCGCTTGCGCCCGATCAGATCCGCCACCGAGCCTGCCGTGAGCAGGAAGGCGGCGAGCGTCAGCGCGTACGCGTTGACCACCCATTGCAGATCGGCGAACGAGGAGTGCAGCGAGCGCTGGATGTCCGGCAGCGCCACGTTGACGACCGTGATGTCAAGCAGCAGCATGAAGATCGCCACCGACACCGCGATCAATGTCCACCATTTACGCTCCAACTGGCTGCTCCTAACACCTCGGGGGGCGGGCGAATCTCTCGCCCACGCACTATATGAACGGGTACTGCGCGAGTCGGGACGCTGCCGGCGCTCAGGCGCCGGCGAGCGAGGCGTGCGTCTGCGCCACGTCGGCGTCCAGCTCGCGGATCTTGCGCTTGGCGCGCTTGCGCGTCTCGCAAAGCTCATGCTCGAGCTTCGCCAGCTCGGATGCACGGTTGCGGACGAGCTCCAGCTGGCGGTCGAGGTGGCCGAGCGCCTCCTCCAACAGCTCGCGGCGGCGCTCGGCGTTGACGTCATCGCGTTGCAGCTGCGCGCGCACCTCGGCGCGCGCCTCCTCGGCGGTGAGCAGCGTCTTCAGCTCCTCCAGCGACACCCCCAGCAGGTCCTTCAGGCGCATCACCTCGCGCAGGCGCTCGACCTCGGCACCGGTGTAGATGCGGTGCCGGCCGGACGGTCGCGCGGGCGCCTCGGCCAGCAGGCCGATCTCCTCGTAGTAGCGGATCGTTCGTGGGGTGGTCCCGACGAGACGGGCGACGTCGCCGATGCGCAGGCTCTCGCCGCGCGGACCCGCAGGCGGCGGCGTCCCGGCTTCGGCGGGCTTGTCCGTGGCGGGCGCGCTCACCGTGTGCTCGCGGGGACGGACGGCCGGGAACCGTTGCCGGCGCTCGTCTGAGCGTCGCGCTCGGAGTCGAGCGCCTCCACGCGCAGCTCGCCGGTCCTCGGGTCGGGGGAGTCGAGCGCTGGAGACTGAACGTGGCTGGGGCGCAGCAGGCACACGAACGTGCCCACCAGCGAGACCGCCGCCAGCACCCACAGGGCGGTGTGCATGTTGGCGATGAACGGCGCCAGCTTCTCCGCGGAGAGGCCCTTGGCCAGGCCGGAGAAGACCGCGAACAGCGTTGCTTTCGGCACGGCCGAGGTGATGATCGCGAGCACGAACGCGATCGAGAGCACCGCGCCGGTGTTCTGCAGCAGCGTCCTCGCGCCCGCGGCGATCCCGCGCCGGTGGGCCGGCACGACGCCCATCATCGCCGCCGTGTTGGGGCTGTTGAACATGCCCGAGCCGATCCCCACCAGCAGCAGCCAGACGGCGCTCTGCCAGTAAGGGGTGTGGACCTGGAGCGTGGTCATCGCGGCGAGCCCGGCGGCGCTTACGAGCATCCCGATCGCGGCCAGCGCGCGCGAGCCGTGGCGGTCGGCGTAGATCCCGGCGATCGGCGAGGCGATCAGCATTCCCAACGCCAGCGGGATCAGCTTGATCCCGGCGTTGATCGGCGAGTCGCCCTGCGCGCCCTGGAAGTAGAAGACGAACAGGAACATCAGGGCGAAGCGGGCGAGGCCGTTGATGAACGCTGCGGCGCTGGCGGCGGCGAACAGGCGGCTGCGGAAGATCTCGAGGTCGAGCATCGGCGCCTTGGAGCGGCGCTCGATCAGCACCCACAGCGGCAGCAGCACCGCCGCCGCCACCAGGCCGGCGATCACGATCCCGTCGTTCCAGCCGCTGATGCCTCCACGCGAGACGCCGAGCACGAGACCGGTCAGGCCGACGACGAACGTGCTGGTGCCCAGCACGTCGTAGCCGCGCACCGAGTCCGGTTTGGCCAGCTCGCGCAGGATCAGCGCGCCCCAGGTTGCACCGGCGAGCGCGAACGGGACGTTGAACCAGAACACCCAGTGCCAAGAGATCGCCACCAGCGCTCCACCCAGCACCGGGCCGAGCACCAGCCCGATCGCCGCCACCATCGTGTTCGCGCCCATCGCCAGGCCGAGTTCCTCCTTGGGGAAGGCGTCGGTGACGAGCGCGGAGGCGTTGGCGAACAGGAACGCCGAGCCGATCCCCTGCAGGATCCGCCACAGGATCAGCACGGTCGCATCGGAGGAGAACCCGGCTCCGAGCGAGGCGAGCGCGAACACGACGAAGCCGCCGACGTACGCCCGCTTGCGCCCGAACAGGTCGCTCAGGCGACCGGCGGTCAGCACCAGCACGGTCGCGGCGATCAGGTAGGCGAGAATCACCCACACGAGCGCGAGCAGGCTGGCGTGCAGCGAGCGCTCGAGATCCGGCAGCGCGATGATCAGGGTCCCGGAGTTGGTCGCCGCGAGCAGCATGCCCAGGCTGGTACAGGACAGCGCCCACCACTTGTAGTTCGCGTGACCGGCTGCCACTCCGAAGCGGGAACCTGTGGGCCGGCGCGAGCTGGGTGGGGCAGAGACGGTGCTCATGATGCGGAACGCCTTCCATTTCGAGAATCTGACGTGAACGTAAGGATCAGGATAGCAGCGCCACCGGCAGCCCTCGGCGGCTGCTAGAACTTGTGGCGATGGCTGCGAGCGAGCCAAACGTTGTGAAGTCCGACGAGCAGTGGCGCCAGGAGCTGACGCCCGCCCAGTACGACGTGCTGCGCAAGGCCGGCACCGAGCCGCCCTTCACCGGCGAGTACGTCTACAACAAGGACGCCGGCGAGTACCGCTGCGCGGCCTGCTCGGCGGTGCTGTTCGGCGCCGACACCAAGTTCGAATCGGGCACGGGCTGGCCCAGCTTCACCGAGCCGATGGTCGCCGAGGCGGTCGAGCTGCGCCCGGACAACGGCCTGTTCATGCGCCGCACGGAGGTGCTGTGCCGCAACTGTGGCGGGCACCTGGGCCACGTGTTCGACGACGGTCCCGGAGAGAACGGACAGCGCTACTGCATCAACTCGGCTGCGCTGGCCTTCCAGCCTGACTCCTAGACGGATAGGCTCGCCGTCTCATGATCATGATGGACCAGTCCCGGCGGCTGTCGGAACCCCTGCGCTGGGGGCGGCGCGAGCGGGCCGTGGTCGGCGCCGTGCTCGTGTGCGTGTTGCTGGTCGTCATCGGCCTCGGCGCCTACGCCGTCACGAGCGGCGGGCCGCGACGTAAGGACTGCATCGAAGTCTCGTTCGCCTCGACGCTGGGCGGCGCCACCGAGCACGCCTGCGGCCCTCGCGCCAGAAAAGTATGCGCCTCGCCGGAGCTGTTCAAGCATGTTGCCGCTGAACTGCGCGCGTCCTGTCGCCGCGCCGGCTTTCCGTTCGACTGATCGGCAGCCCGCGGTTGGCTGAGGCCGCCTGCGCGCCTCTCCGAGGAGCGTCTAGACAAATGTCGAAACGTCTGGGGCAAGTGTTGGCCACGATGGCCCTACCCCGTCTGCTGCATGCCGGATTTCATACCGGGACTGTCATCGGTGAGCGGCGTCCGCGTTGTTTTGGAGGACCGCCAAGCCGCAAACAAATGTAGGAACGGAGGCACATGACCTGGCTGTCATACCCAAGTTGGCTGAACGCGGGGGACAACGCATGGCAGATGACCGCGGCGACGTTCGTCGGGCTGATGAGCCTGCCGGGCCTCGCGGTCCTGTACGGCGGTGTTATGCAGAAGCGCTGGTCGGTCAACGCGATGATGCTCACGTTCGTGGCGTTCTGCGTGACGCTCATCGTCTGGTGCCTGTGGGCGTTCAAGATGGGCTTTGGTCACCCGATCGCGCATAGCGGTGGGGGAGTCTTCGGGACCAAAGGCTTCTTCGGAACCGCCCTCGGCGAACCGGGGAGTGTGCTCAGCCACACCGCGGAGGAGGGCAAAGCGGAAATCGCGTCGATCACGGAAGGACCGCCGTTCCATTTCCCTGAGTCCTCGCTCGTGTACTTCCAGTTCGTGTTCGCGGCGATCACTCCGATCCTGGCGCTTGGCTCGGTTCTCGGGCGCGTCAACTTCAAGGCGTGGATTCCGTATGTGGCGATCTGGATCACGTTCGTGTACGCCGTCAACGCCTTCCTGATCTGGGGCGGCGGCTACTTCGCGGCACATGGTGCACTGGACTACTCCGGTGGGTACGTGATTCACCTCTCCGCAGGGGTGTCAGGGTTCGTGTTCGCCGCCTTGCTGGGACCGAGGTTGCAACGAGATCGCGAGATCGATGCGCCCAACAACCTGCTGATGCTGGCAGTGGGCGCGGGTCTGCTGTGGCTCGGTTGGAACGGCTTCAACGGTGGAGACTCCTACTACGCAGGTGCGGATGCCTCTGCGGCGGTGCTCAACACCAACCTGTGCACGGCGGTGGCGATGATGGTCTGGATCGCGTGGGACTACATCTTCCGCGACAAGCCGTCGATGATCGGAGCGATCAACGGGATGATCACGGGGCTCGTGGGCATCACACCTGCGGCCGGTTTCGTCAACGGCTGGGGCGCGATCATCATCGGCATCGTGGATGCGACGATCGTGTGGTTCGCGATTCGCTACCTAAGCCGAGCGCCGATGTTCAGGCATGTCGACGACACCCTGGGGGTGATCTACACACACGGGATCGCGGGACTGGCCGGGGGTCTGATGGTCGGGCTGTTGGCCGACCCCAGCATCGTCGAGTACGCGGGCATCGGTGGCGCAAGCAACCTACCGGGGAAGACAGGGCTTCTCCTCGGAGGTGGCTGGTCGCTGTTGCGCTGGCAGGCGGAGACAGCCGTGTGGGTGATCGCGTATACCGCAGTGGCTACGTTCATCATCCTGAAGGTGATCGGGATCTTCATCCCGCTACGGCTCAGCGACGAGGAGCTGGAGGTCGGCGATCACGCGATCCACGGCAACGAGGTGTACCCATCGGACGTGCCAACGCTCGGCGGTTCCCAGCCGGCATGGCAACCAGCACCTGCGGGTGCGGGAGCGTCCTAGACGGGCGGCTCTCTCCCGGGCGCGGGCGCATCCTCCCCACGGATGCGCCCGCCTCGGAGTTGAGGATGGATCGACGGCCCCGCTTCGGCGGGGCCGTCGGTGTTTTGCAGCTGAAAGCCGGGTTCAGCCGGCGATGCCGACCGGACAGGCGACGCCGGTGCCGCCGAGGCCGCAGTAGCCGCCGGGGTTCTTGGCCAGGTACTGCTGGTGGTAGGCCTCGGCGTAGTAGAACGGGTGCAGCGGGTCGAGCTCGGCGAGCTCGGTTGTGATCGTCCCGTGGCCGGCAGCGGAGAGCATCTGCTGATAGGCGCTCATTGACGCTTCCGCGGCGGCGCGCTGTGCGTCGCCGTCGTAGATCAGCAGCGAGCGGTACTGGGTACCGACGTCGTTGCCCTGGCGCATGCCCTGCGTGGGGTCGTGGCCCTCCCAGAACAGCCGCAGCATCTCCTGATAGGTGGTCTTGGTCTCATCGAAGGCGACGAGCACGACCTCTGAGTGGCCTGTCTGGCCGCTGCAGACCTCCTCGTAGCTGGGATTGGGCGTGAGCCCTCCGGCGTAGCCGACGGCGGTCGTGTAGACGCCCTCGGCTTCCCAGAAGATCCGCTCGGCGCCCCAGAAGCAGCCCATGCCGACGATGGCGCTCTGCACGCCGTCCGGGAACGGCCCCTGCAGCGGGCTTCCGAGCACGAAGTGCTGCTCCGGTACAGAGACCGGCTGGGCGCGCCCCGGCAGCGCGGAGCCGGGCTCGATCATCGCCGTCTTGTCTCGGCCGAAGATGCGCATGTCTCCAGGCTAGCCGATGGCGGCCTGGATTCAGCCTTCAGCGCTGAAGATCTGCGGTGCGATCAGGGTCAACGTCACCCCGGTCCTTCAAGGGTTGACCTCAATATGCAATCGTAGGGGGCCGTGGCGCTCATCACGGCAAGCCGACCACTTGGCAACGAGCTGCGGCGCGTGTTTCCATCGCGACCGTTCAACGTGCGTTTCTGGGACGGCAACACGGTCCCCGCGACCGAAGGCGAGGCACCGACGTTCTTCGTGCGCCGCCCGACGGCGCTCGCCCATTTCCTGACGGCGCCGGGTACGCTCGGCCTCGGGCGCGCCTACGTGGACGGGTCATTGGCCGTCGACGATCTCGACGGCGCCTTCCTGGTCGTCGACGAATGGGAGCCGCCGGAGCTGGCGATGTCCGACCGCGTGCGCCTGGGTCTGGCTCTGGTGGCGGCAGCCGCGCCCGGCGGCTTGCCGCGGCGCCCGGGCCTCGAGCTGGTGCTGCGCGGGCAGTTGCACAGCGCCGAGCGCGACGCCGCCGCGGTCCGTTACCACTACGACGTCGGCAACGACTTCTTCTCGCTGTTCCTCGATGAGTCGATGACCTACAGCTGCGCGATCTTCTCGCGCGGTGCGACGACGCTCGAGGAGGCCCAGCGCACGAAGCTCGACCTGGTGGCCGGCAAGCTCGACCTCAAGCCGGGGATGCTGGTGCTGGACGTCGGCTGCGGCTGGGGCAGCTTTGCGATCCACGCGGCGCGGGAGTACGGCGTCGATGTGGTTGGCATCACGCTTTCCGAAGCGCAGGCCGCGCGCGCCCGCGAGCGGGTGGAGCAGGCGGGCCTGGCAGAGAAGGTTGAGATCCGCGTCCAGGACTATCGCGAGCTCCCGCACGCGTCGTTTGACGCGATCGCGAGCATCGGCATGGCCGAGCACGTCGGCGACCGCCAGGTGGACGTGTACGCCAAGACGCTGTTCGATCTGCTCAAGCCGAACGGGGTGCTGCTCAACCATGCGATCGCAGCACTCGATCCGGGCGAGAACCCGTTGGAGGATCTGTTCTCAACGCGCTACGTGTTCCCGGACGGGGAGCCGCTGCCGCTCTCGCGCGTGCAGCTGGCGCTCGAGCGTGCCGGCTTTCACAGCGAGCACATCGAGGGCTTCCGCGAGGACTACGCGGAGACGCTGCGCCACTGGGCGCGTCGGCTGGACGAGCACATCGACGAGGCTGAGGCGCTGGCCGGTATCGAGCGGACCCGCGTGTGGCGGCTGTACCTGCGTGCCGCCGGACACGGCTTCACGACCGGCCTGACAGCCGTCTACCAAGTCCGCGCACGCCGACCGGCCTGAGCGGACGTCGCGCACCTTGCGCGCCCGCGGTGGCTAGAATGGCCGGACCTTGCGGATGTAGCTCAGCTGGCTAGAGCGTCGCCTTGCCATGGCGAAGGTCGAGGGTTCGAATCCCTTCATCCGCTTTTCTCGCCCGCGACCAGCAGCCGCTGGGAGCTTGCGCCCGGGATCGGCTCGCGAATCGGCTGCATGGGCTCGACCGTTGGCGTCTCGGCAAGCAGGTCGGCGCCGTCGTTTTGCTGCCAGTTCTCCAGGAAGGCCTCCGCTGCGTTCGACCGCCAGCGGCCGTGCGAACAGATAGCCCTGGCCGCTGTCGCATTGCTCGTCGCGCAGCAGCGTCAGCTCGTGTTGTCGCTCGATGCCCTCGGCGACCGTCTCCATGCACAGTGCCTTGCCCAGCTTCACCAGTGTGCGTAGCAGCGTCTCGCCTTCGGGGTTGTCGGCCAGCTGGAAGATGAACGAGCGGTCGATCTTGAGCGCGTCGACGGGGAACCGCTGCAGGTGAGCGAACGATGAGTATCCGGTGCCGAAGTCGTCGATCGCGATGCGCACGCCCAGGTCCTTGATCGCGCGCAGTCGTCGAGCGGTCTCGTCGGGATCGCGCATCAGGGCGGTCTCGGTGATCTCGAGCGTCAGCGCCTGCGCCGCCAAGCCGCTGTCGCGCAGCGCGTCGCGCACGTCGACGATGAACTGGTCGGTCTCCAGCTGGCGTGCGGAGACGTTGACGGCCATGCCGACCGCGTGGCCGCTGCGGCGCCACTGTGCGCCCTGCCGGCATGCCTCTCCGAGTACCCACTTGCCGACATCCACGATCATGCCTGTTTCCTCGAGCAGCGGGATGAAGTCAATCGGCTGGACCACGCCCCGCGATGGCCGGGTCCAGCGGATGAGTGCCTCAAAGCCAGTCGGGATCATGCCGCTCAGGTCAAATGTCGGCTGGTAGAGCAGGAAGAACTCGTTGTGCTTGAGCGCCGCGTGCAGGTCCATCTCCAGTTCCATGCGGCTCTGCACCACATCCTGCATGCCTGCCTCGAAGACCACATGACGATTCTTGCCGTCCCACTTGGCGCGGTGCATTGCGATGTCGGCATCGCGCAGAAGATCCTCCACGGAGGCGCGCTCGCCGGTGACCGCCCCAATGCTCGCCGTCACCGTCAATCCCGTATGGGCGCTGTCCGCGAGCACGAACGGTTCCTTGAGGACTTCCTTGAGCCGCTCGGCGATGAGCTCGACCTCCGCTGCATTGCACACCTCTTCGGCCAGGACGACGAACTCGTCGCCGCCGATGCGCCCGAGCGCATCGATGTCGCGCACGACACCATCCAGGCGTGCAGCGATCGCCTGCAGTAGCTGATCGCCGACCGCCTGCCCGAGCGTGTCGTTGATGCTGGTGAAGTTGTCAAGGTCGATCAGCAACGCTGCAACGGGAGTCTGCATGCGCCGGGCGCGTCCCAGCATCTGCTCGCCTCGATCCAGGATCAGCGTTCTGTTTGGCAGGCCCGTGAGCTGGTCGTGGGTTGTCATGAACGACAGCTCTTCCTGGCGGCGCGTCAGCTCCTGCTCGATTCGCGACCGCTCTTGCTCAAACGCCTCGCACATCCGCACCAACGTCACATCCAGGGTTCGCTGCGTCATCGACACCGCCTGGGCGAGAGCCTCGAGGGGGATCTCCAGCTCGACAGCGCGCTCACGCAACACCTGATCGACGGCGTCGCGCCAGCGCAGGCAGCGCTTGGTGACCTCGTTCAGCGGCGCAGCGCTCTGGGCGGCCAGTTGGCCGTATGTATGCCAAGCCTCGCGTCCCGTGTCACGCCCGGCCTGCGGGTCGCCGCCGGCCATCCAGCCGGCGAGCGCGACCGTCGAGCTCCTGCCGATGCGCTCGAAGCTCTCGTTCACGAGCGGGTCAAGACTCTCGCCCGACTTGCTGGCTGCCTTGGCCGTCATTGCAACCGTTCGTCTAAGGACCTCCTCGACCTGCGCACCCAGCTCGCTGCCGAGCCGGCGCACTGACCGATCGGGGTGGCCCGCGGCGGTGCTCCGTTTTGACGGTGCCTGCATTATCCCTCCCGGGCTGTGAGCTGATCCATCATCTCAACGCAATGCGTCGGCGAAAAACCTCACATTCTTGAGAGCCACTTGTCCTGAATAGACGACTGGCATGCCGACTATCCATCCCCCGGAAGCGGGTCACGCAGCACATAACGACCGCCGTCGCCGCGAGCGAGTACCCCCATCAGCTCCAGTTCGCTCAGGCCCAGCAGCACCTCGGCGGGGTCCGCGCCCGCGCGCGTCAGCCGGTCCGGCGTGTCGCATCCGCTGCCAACCCTCTCAAGCAGCGATGTCAAGTCAGGCGACAGATGCACAAGCCGCGCGTTTTCCGTGCGCCGAGGCGGGCATTGCGGTGCCTCGGCTCGGCGGCCGTGCAGCGGATACAGGAGCTCAAGCACGTCCCCGGGCCCGCGCACCAGGCTTGCTCCGTCCATCAGCATCATGTGCGGGCCGCGGGACAGGGGAGAGGTCAAACGTCCGGGGATCGCCGCAAGCGTCCGTCCCAGCTTCTGCGCGATCCGCGCCGGCGCAAGCGCGCCGGGCGTCGGCTCGGCCTCGACGAGCACTGTCAGCGCCGCCAGTTCCGCGACGATGCGCTCGCCTGCCAGCTGCCCCCAACGCCGTCCTCGGCAGTCCCGTGGCAGCTCGGCGACGGCGCAGCCGCGACGGCTGATGCGCTCGTATAGCGAGCGTCTACGTGCCGGGCAGGCCACGTCCAGCCCGCCCCCCAGCACAGCGACGCTCGCCCCACCCGCGTCGAGCGCGCCCGCATGCGCCGCCACCGCGATGCCATCGCTCAGCCCGGCCGTCACGGTGATGCCGCTCGCAGACAGGCCCCGCGCGAGGCTCCTGGCCATTTCCATGCCGTAGTCGCTGGCCGAGGTGCTGCCGACGATCGCGACGACCGGTGCGGCGGTCAGCTTCGCCAGTCGGTCCGCCCCGGCAGCGCCGCCGGCGGCGACATCGAGCATGTGGGGCGACGCGGGGCCGCTGAGTGCCGGGGGAAAGCCGTTGCGGTGACGGCACGTTGTCCCCGCGAAGAGTCCACACGGCAGCTGAGCAGGGTCGAAGCGCTCGTAGCCGGCTCGTAGCTCCGAGGCCCGTCGACCGGCTACCGCTTTCAGCAGCTCGTCATCCCCGAAGCCCAGCAGCTCCAGCAGTGCTGTGCGGTCGCGGGCGCAGTAATCCAGCGGTCCGCTCAGCTCGGAGAGTAGCCAGCCGCGCCGCACGCAGCTATGGCACGCCGCGCCTGAGCCCGGGCCGACCGGTTGGACCGGGCTCATGCCGCTCGACTGCCGGTGAGGCCCACGTCGGGGCGCAGAGCGAGCGCTGCGCCCAGGTGCGCAGGACCTACTCGTTGACAGGCATTGAGGTCGGCGATCGTACGCGCCACGCGCAGCGCTCGATGCTCGCCGCGGGCGCTCAGCAGCCCCTGCCGGCGCGCCGCTTGCAGCAGCTTCTGGCATCGCTCGTCGAGGCGCACGTGCAGGCTGAGCATGCGAGCGTCCATGTGTGCGTTGACCGTCACGCCTTCCGCGGACAAGCGCCTCGCCTGGCGCTCACGGGCATCTGCGACCCGGATGCGGGCCTGCTCCGAGCTCATCAGCGGCTCGCCGTGGGAATCGTCTGCCGTGTCGCGCTCCAGGCCGGTGAGGATGTCGATGCGATCGAGCAGGGGGCCGCTCAGCCGCCGGCGGTGGCGCATCATCTGCGCTTCGCTGCACGAGCAGCGGTCTCCCTCACCCGCATAGCCGCATGGGCACGGGTTGGTGGCGGCCACCAGCATGAACCTGGCGGGATAGACGGCTGAGTGGCGCGCCCTGGCGATCGCCACGCGACCCTCCTCCAATGGCTGGCGCAGCGCCTCGAGCGTTGGTCTTGTGAACTCCGACAGCTCGTCCAGGAACAGCACGCCGTTATGGGCAAGTACGGCCTCGCCGACCCAGCTGCGGCTCGCTCCACCGAGCAGGCCGGCCGCCGTGATCGAGTGGTGGGGCGCTCGAAACGGGCGCCTCATAGCCAGGGCGCGGACGCTTGAGCCCGTCAGGCTGTGGATGCGCGTCACCTCGATCGCCTCGGTGCTGCTCAGCGGCGGCAGGATCGACGGGACCCGTTGGGCCAGCATCGTCTTGCCGGTGCCCGGCGGGCCGCTGAGGAGCAAGTTGTGCGCGCCGGCAGCGGCGATCACGATTGCCCTCACCGCATGATGTTGACCGCGGACGTCGCTCAGATCGGCTCCTGGCGTGTGACCTGGGCCCACGCCGGTGTGCGATCGAGCGTCCCCGCATGCCGGTGCACGCGCTGGCAGCGCGTCGCCTGCGCCGCCTGTGAGCACGCGCACGGCGCTGCGCAGGTGCTCGGCGACGGTCACGTGCAGCCCATCGATCAGCTGCGCCTCGCGTGCGTTCGCGCCGGCGAGTACGAGCGTCTGCATGCCGGCACGCTGCGTCGCCTGCGCCACAGCCAACGTGCCACGGGAGGGACGGATGGCACCATCGAGCGCGAGCTCTCCGAACAGCACCACTCGCTCCAGGCCCTCCTGCGCCAGCTGTCCGCTGGCCACCAGCACAGCGCAGGCCAGCGCAAGGTCCAGGCCGGGCCCGGCCTTGCGCACGTCCCCGGGGGCGAGGTTGGCGGTTATGCGCTTGGCCGGGAAGGCGTATCCGGAGTTGAGGATCGCCGTCTGGATGCGCTCACGCGCCTCGCGCACGGCTGTGTCCACGAGGCCCACGATCGTGAAGGCGGGCAGGCCCGGGCGGACGTCGACCTCGACGGTGACGCGCCGCGTATGCAGTCCCTCGATCGTGAACGTGTGTGTTCGCGCGAGCATCGCCGCGCCTCCTCTCGCCTGCGCTGATGGACGCTGAGGGGCACGCTAGGTCGCGCTTGGGACGGGACGCTCCGGCGACTGGCCGGCGTTGCCCGCCGGCCAGACTTCATGTGGTTCCAGGCTGCAGTCGAAAGTTGACTGGGCGCTACAGCCCGGCCGGGTGGCGCTCGACGAAGCCGCCGCCGTCGTCGCCAGGCGAGTCCGACCAGCGTGAGCCGGTTTCGGCCAGTGCCACGGTGTCGAAGCGCCGGCCGTCGATCACCATGTAGGCGTGTTCGGCGTTGGCGTAGATCGTGATGTAGCGGCCCGGCCCGGCTTCGCCGTAGGACTCAAGCCCGCTGGAGTCCTCCGGTGAGCTGAGCAGCCCACCGCCGTGCAGCGCGTAGGAGACCGAGCCCGAGCAGTCATAGCCCTCTGACTCGAACGAGCCATGACCGCCGCCGTAGACATACGGCCGTGTTGCGATTTCATCAGCCGCGGCGATCACTCGTGCGACGACGCTCGCCGCTTCGCCTTCGCCGGCTTCCGCCGTGCCCGAGGCGCTACCCGTGCCCGCGGGGACGGTCGGTGAGGTGACCGCGGAGGGCGGGGGGGTGAGCGTGCTCTCGTCCTGCACCCCGATCAGGGCCCATGTGGCGGGCCCGACGACACCATCCACGTCGAGGCCGTGGCGCGCCTGTAGCCGGCGCACGGCGGCCTCGGTTTCGGGACCGAATTCACCGTCGACGGGGACGTGCAGGGCTGCCTGCAGCCACTCCACCTCGGTGGCGCCGGTGGGGGGTGGGGTCTGTGTGGCGGATTCGGGCGTGCCGCCGGCGCCGGGGGTCAGCCCGGCGTTGGACGTGGCAGCGTTCTCAACAGCCGGCTGGGCAGCGGCGGCAGGTGTGGCGGTGGCCGTGGGCGGTGGGGTCAGCGTTTCCTGGTCCTGCACGCCGATGGTGTTCCATGTGGCAGCACCGACGACGCCGTCGACCTTCAGGCCGTGGCGCGCCTGCAGGGTGCGGACAGCGGTCTCTGTTTCCGGACCGAATTCACCACTGGCGGGGAGGTGCAGCGCGATCTGCAGCTGCTTGACGGCGCCGACCGACGTCTCTTCCTTGCCTACCGCCGTCGCCGCTGGCGGGGGGGTGAGCGTTTCCTGGCCGTGCACGCCGATCGTGCTCCACGTCTGCGAGCCGACGACGCCGTCGACGGTGAGGCCGTGGCGTGCCTGCAGGGCGCGTACGGCGGCATCGGTTTCGGGACCGAAGTCGCCGTCGACGTTCACATGCAGTGCGATCTGCAGCTGCTTGACGGCATCCACGGTGCTCTTTTCAGCGCCGGCGTCAACGGTGCCGCCGGTGCTCGCTTCGGTTTCGTGCGTGCTGGTGGCGGTGGTCTGCTGCGGTGTGGCGCTGGTGGTCGTGTAGCCGGCGGTGCCCTGTGTCGGCACCGCTGTTGACGTGGCGGTTGCAGCCGGCAGCGACGTTGCTCCGGGAACCATTGTGCTGACGTCGGCGATGAACGCCTTGCCGGCGCTGTCGCTGCGCAGCGCAGCGCTTGTAAGCGGCCCGACGACGCCGTCGACGGTGAGGCCCCTGCTTTCCTGGAAGCTGCGCACGGCGGCTTCGGTTTCCGGCCCGAACACGCCGTCGACTTTGATCGCTCCCAGGGTTTGCTGAAGGATCTGCACCTGCCTGCCTTCGCTGCCACTGCTTAGCACGATGCTGTGTTCGGTCGTGGTTGTCGGTCCGGGTGTTGCCGTCGTGCTGACGGTCCCCTGCCCGCTTGCAAGGCTGGCAGTCGGTCCGACCGTCAGCGCGATCAGCGTTCCAAGCGACAGACGCTTGGCGCGCGAGCCGGTCGGTACGAAGCGCAGCTGGGCGGCGCGCCTACGGGCGCGCGAACGGCCGAGCGACAGTTGCCACGGTTCCTCCTCGGCGAGGTCGCGTGCGTGACGCATCGAGCCGCGTGAGTCCAGTAGCGCAGACAGCGACGTGGCGTGCGCACCTCGTGTGCGTCCACGCTCCGAGCGGGCACGGCGGGCACGCGAGCGCTCAAGCGATGCGCTCCAGTGGTCGACAACAGCAAGATCACGCGGTGATCCCGGCATCCGAGGCGTCCTTTCGTATTCCTTTGCATGGCGCCTACGGGGTTAGCTGACGGGCTCGCGTAAACGTCTACGCTACGCCACACTCTGTGGCGATTCGCCCCCGCAGCCTGTCGGCTGCACTGGGTCCCCCGCTCCTGGACCCCTTGGGGTGCAGGACTCGGCACGAACGGGCGGCAACCTAACAGATCTGCCTGCAAGATGCATTACATGGGGAGGTCTGCAAGCTTTCTTGCCGACGCGGGGCTGTCGCGCTGGGGGTCGAGCGCTGGTAGGTTCGCAGTTGGATGCGCAAGAGCGGACTGGATTTCCGGGTGCTGCTGTCGCTGCTGGTGCTCGTGCTTGTCGCCGGTGGCGTGGCGGTTGTCGCGATCGGCGGTCAGTCCGGCGAACACGCCGCGCGTGAGCAGGCGCTCAAGCACCATTTCGATGCGGCTGCGGTGCTTGAGCCGCCGAAGCCGGCGCCTGCCCTGGCGTTGCGCAACTACCTTGGTCGACCGGTCAACATCGACTCCTACCGGGGCAAGGTGGTGCTGGTGACGTTCCTGTACACGACCTGCCCGGACATCTGCCCGCTGATCACCTCTGACCTGCGGGTGGCGCTGAACGAGCTGGGGCCGGCGCAGGCCGCCAAAGTGCAGATCATCGCCGTGTCTGTGGACCCGCGGGTGGACACGCGGAAGTCGGTTGCCGCGTTCCTGGCGCGCCACGAGATGACGGGTCGCATGCAGTACCTGATCGGCTCGGTCAAAGAACTGGCGCGCGTGTGGAAGGCGTGGGGGGTGGGCTCTGAACAGGACGCCGAGCAGCCCCAGTTCGTCAACCACACAGGGGTCGTCTATGGCGTCACGGCGTCGGGCAAGCGCCTGACGCTGTACCTGTCGAGCTTTCAGCCTTCGGAAATAGTCCACGACGTACCGCTGCTGGCCGCTCTCTGAGGAGCGGAGATGGCGCGGCGACTGCAACTCCTCGGGGGCGCGCTGGTGCTGGCCATCGTGATCGCGGCGGTGGCTGTGCTGGGGCTGAGATCCGATTCTGTCAGTGGCAGGCGCGCGCCGGCCCTCCCGCGGGAAGCGCTGATCGGAGGGCGGCTGACGCTCACTGGCCTGCTTGCGGGCACGGGCGGTCGGCCGGCGGTGATCGTGTTCTGGGCAAGCTGGTGCGGTCCGTGCGCGCAGGAGGCACCGGCGCTCGAGAACTTCTCGAAGAGCCCGGTCGGCCGTGGCAGGATCGTGGGCGTGGACTGGAGCGACGGCCGCTCCGGCGCCAGGGCGTTCCTCAGGCGCTTCGCATGGAGCTTTCCCAACCTGCGCGACGCGGAAGGCGTCGTCGGCAGCCGGTACCGCCTGACGGGGCTGCCGACGACATTCGTGATCGACACGCATGGTCGCATCCGTGCGACGCTGCGCGGCCCGCAGAGCGAACGCTCGCTGCGGGTGGCGCTGGCGCGGGTCGAAAGCAGCTGAGCGCAGGCGGAGCGCGAAGGCGCGAGGATGCAGTGCAATGAGAGGCGCTTGCGTCTGCATCGTTGTGCTGACCGTAGCTGCCCGCTACCTCGCCGGCCGAGCGGGAAAGAAGGCCTTCGCGGTGCTCAACGACCACGGCAGCCTGGCGGGTGTCAGCTTGCATCGTCGCTTCCATTCGGCGAGCGTGGTCAAGTCGATGCTGCTGGTGGCCTACCTGCGGATGCTCTCCGAACAGCACCGCCCGCTCGATGCGGCCGGTAGAGCGCTGCTGTATCCGATGATCCACTCCTCCGACAACGAAGCGGCCTCTGCGGTACTGGCGATCGTCGGCGAGGACGCGCTCGACCGTGTTGCCGGCGAGGCGCACATGACCGACTACCAGGCGGGCGGTGCCTTCTGGGGCTTCACAGAGGTCTCGGCGGCGGATCTGGCGCGCTTCTTCTACAACCAGGACGCATTGATCCCACAGCGCTTCGACGGCTACGCGCGCTGGCTGCTGTCGACGATTGAACCGGCCGAGAGCTGGGGGATACCGGCGGTTGCACGACCGGAGTTCCAGGTGTTCTTCAAGGGCGGGTGGCTTCCGGAAGTGGAAGGCCTGGTCAACCAGGTGGCGCGGCTGGAACGCCCGGGAATCGTGTTCGCGCTGGCGGTGCTGAGCAAGGACGACCCGTCGATGGAATACGGCGAGCAGACGATCGAAGGGGTGACCGTCCGGCTGCTGGGACGGGTGGGGTAGACGGAGCGCTCACGGTGGAGTTCGCGCCCGCGGCTCTCCGGGTGAGGCGCAGCGCTCAGGCCTGCTCCACCACCATCAGCGAGTGGCCCGTGGGGTCCCGGAGCCAGAACATCGGCGGTACGGGGTCACCCATGCGCGATACCTCGGCATCGACGTCCACCCCCAGGGAGCTCAGCGCGGCGTGCGTGGCATCGACGTCGTCCGTCGTAAGCATGATGCCGGTCTGGACGGGAGCGATCTCCTGTTCGCCGGGCGGCGGCGCGAGTGCGATCCCGGTGGTTCCCTCGGGCGGGTAGACCTCGACCCAGCGGTAGACGTCCCCGAAGGCAACGTCGGTGCGCTTCTCGAAGCCGAGCGACTCGTAGAACTCGATCGCGCGATCCAGCTCCTTCGTCGGTACACAGACCAGGTTGATCCGGCGGATCTGGGTCGCGGTAGTGCTCATTTGCATCCTCCATGCGGTTTGTGTGTCGATATCTCCCTATGACCGGTGACGGCACCGAAACTAATCGGCCTCGGTTTCGCACACACGTCTCAGTGAGATGCGCTGCGAAGGCTGACGGTGCCGATAACGGTCGGTGTGTGGGGCAACTGTATTTGGGCGGGCCAGGCGGCTTGGTAGAGCACCTGCAGGGTCTCGGTGGCGGCGCAGGCGCTTGGGCTGAACGACGAGGTCGAAAGCTCCTTCACGGTTTCCCCGCGTCTGACGTCGCGTTCGATCGACCAGCTGGAGACGGGCGTGTTCGCGCAGCTTGCATGTGTGTCGATGGTGTATTCGCTCGCGGCGTTCGTGACGGCATAGGGAGCCTTGAACTGCACCAGGACTCGGTAGCAGGGGTCGTTGAGGAAGGCTGCGCGACAAGCGGCGGGTGTGTCGTTGACAAGCTTGAGGTAAAGTGGCTCATTCAGATCGCGGGTGGGCTTCTGCGAGACAAGGGGGGCAGGGCGCGACGTAGGACAGGGAGTGCTGACGGGTGCACCGGAGCCAATCGTGCACGTGAGGGATCCGAGTCGGTAGGTGACGGCACTGACCGTGTTCCCCCTCAGACCGAGCGGTAGCGGGGTGAGGGCGTGCTGGGATAGGGGCGCGATGCCGGTGCCTCCGTATTCGAACTGGCGGCCGGCGTGCGCGACCGGCTCGACGATCAGGTAGGCACCCGTTCCTGGGCTCACCGGCTCCGTCTTAAGTCCCGATCTCGTCTTGTAGGTGACGCTGACGGCGTCGGGGCCGAGGAGCCCGAAGGAGATCGAGCGCAGCTCGCGTGACGGTGGCCTGACGCCCTCGGAGGGGACAGGATCGCCACTGCGGTCGGCGCTCGGGTTCCCGTATGAGATCGACTGCGACGGCAGCACGCACGTGATCATTGCTTGCGAGGTTCCGTAGAGAACGTTCGATTCGAGGCGGTGGAAGCGGCCGTCGTCGTGGAACACGCCGTCGACACCGAGCTCGCCGAGCTGTTCGCGGTAGACGCGGCCCACCTGCACGCAGACCAGTCCTCGGGTCGTGTGGACGATCCGCATTCCCCAAGGCAGGCCACCTTCTGGGTCGGCAACGCGCAGCGGCAGAAGGTCCGAGCCGCCTGCCACGGGCACGCCGTAGCGGGCGTGCGGAACGGGCGGTCCCACGGGGTTCGAAACCGGGCTACCGGTCAGGATCCCTGTCGCCGCGGCTGCGATCGCCCCGCCCGCGAGCACAACGATCGCCGCGGCCAGGGGTGTGCTTATTCGCCGCGGACGCCACGCTCCAGCTCGGCTCCTCGATCCGGCACCTGCCTCCTGCCGCGCGGCGGCGGCCGTCAGCTGGGTGCCAAGGGTGTCGTACGGGTCCGTAGTCATGCTGTCTCCCTGCTGATTCGCCTTAGCGCGGAAAGAGCGCGTGATACACGCTTGCGCACGACCTGCTCAGAGCACCCCACCTGCTTGGCTATGTCGGCATAGGAATCCTCCTGGAGCACGCGCTGTTCGACGGCCTCTCGCTGCTCGTCGGGGAGCCTGTTGAGCGCTCTCTGCAGGCTTGAATCGCTTTCGCGCTCGATGAGCTCGAGCTGATCGTCATCCACCTTGATTCGCTCCATCCCAAGGCGACGACGCGACTGGTCAGCCACCCGGCCGCGGCGCGTCGTGTCCACCAGCAGATGACTGGCGATCCCCAACAGCCACACGGCAGCAGGCCCTCTGTCAGGGTCAAACTGCTCGCGACGCTCGAGCGCCCGCGCGAACGTCTCGGCGACAAGATCAAGCACCAGATCCGGTCGTGCTCCCACGCACCGGCGCAAGTAGGCGCGGATTAGAGGATAAGTCCGTTCGTACAGCTCCCCAAAATCCTCGGCGCGCCCACTCGCCAGCAGCTCCTCGTCACTCTGTTCGATCGGCATCTACATGCATATACGACTCAGCCGGCCTGTTTGTGACGTGCGGACCGGGGCCGGCGAGCATCGCTCAGCGCGAGTCTGTCGTAGAGGCGACGACCGGAATCGAACCGGTGTAGACGGCTTTGCAGGCCGCTGCGTAGCCACTCCGCCACGTCGCCAGGAAGGCCCAATAGCGTACCGGGCCACCGACGTAGGCCAGCAACCGCGCACTGCGTCTGTCGTTATGAAGTTCTTCTGCGGCGCTTAGCCGTGCTTTGGGGCATCGTTAGCGGCGGCAGAGCACTGCGCAGCACGATGAGATCCCCGAAGAACTAGAGGTGATCTGTGAAACGTCTACTTCCACCCATGCTGCTCGCCGCGCTCGTCGGCGCAATCGTCGCCAGCGCCGCCGTTCTGCTCCTCGGCACGGGCGGTGGCAGCTCGCCGGCCAAAACCGCTGCTGCGAGCGCCCCGGGGTCGGCCGCGACCGGGACGCGCCGGGACGTCTCCTCGACGGCGCTGACAGCCAGCCAGGTCTACCAGCGCGACTCCACGGGGGTCGTGTCGATCAAGGCCGTTACTGCGGACGGCGAGGACGAGGGCACGGGGATCGTGTTGAACGAAAAAGGCCTGATCCTCACCAACGACCATGTGATCGAGGGCGCCAAGAGCCTCACCATCGACGCCAGCGGATCCTCGAAGATGACCCGTAGCGCAACGATCGTCGGCGAAGAAGCCAATCAGGACCTGGCGTTGATCCGCGTCAACCCGTCAGGTCTCGGCCTGAAGCCACTTACGCTGGCGAGCTCGAGCTCCGTGCAGGTGGGCGATGCGGTGTATGCGATCGGCAACCCGTACGGCCTGGAAGAGACCTTGACCAGGGGCATCGTCTCGGCTCTGGGCCGGGAAATCTCAGCGCCTGACGGATCCAAGATCACCAGCGCGATCCAGACGGACGCGGCGCTCAACCCAGGCAACTCAGGCGGCCCGCTGATCAACGAACAGGGCGACGTAATCGGCGTGAACTCCCAGATCGCCACGGACGCGTCCACCGCGGACGGCTCGCAGCCGGGCAGCACGGGCGTGGGCTTCGCGATCTCCTCCAACACCGTCGCGAGCGTCGTCAAGAAGATCGAATCTGGACAAGGCGTGACATATGCCTCTGCGACCAGGAGTGCGCTCCAGTCAGAGAGCGGCAACGGCTCCTCACAGTCGCCCTACGGCAGCACGTCGCCATATGGCTCGCAGGGCGGATACGGCGAAGCTGAAGCCGACGAAGCAGCGGAAGGCGCCGGAGGAAGCGACGGCGCCGGCACCGAAGAGGCGGTACCGGGCCTCAGCGGCGAGGAAGCTGGCGCCGGCACGCCCTACGGCTACGAATCGGCCGGGGGCGAGGGTCGCGTCGTGATCGTGCCCTGAGCATGCGTGTGACATCCGGGTGCCGTTGGGAGGCAGCTCGCCGGCCGGCGCCCCGGGTCACGCCCAACGCCGACGGGCCGATCGCCGGAATCTCGGCGCTCTCACTCGTTGATACCCTAGGCAGCCGATCCCAGGGCGATTAGCTCAGCTGGGAGAGCGCCGCCTCGACAAGGCGGAGGTCACTGGTTCGAGCCCAGTATCGCCCATCGCAGGATTTGGCTCTAGGAAAGAGATTATCAGCCTTCAAGGAGCATGGCTGGTAGCAATTTGGTAGCAATGTGTCCGAGCGCTTCATTGGCTCAGTCGTCTCGCGGCAGTGGCTGGTTGGTTGGCCGTCGGTCTTTGGTCTCGAGCTCGTCTGCGTGTTGGGCGAGTTCGGCGAGCGACCATCCGAGGGCGCGGGCGATGCTGTCGGCAACGTGCCAGGTGGGGTTGCCAGTGCCGGCTTCGATCTCACGGAGTCTGCGGTCGGTGATTCCTGCGGTGTCGGCGAGTGCTTCTTGGCTTAGGCCGTTCTCGCGTCGGCGTAGGCCGATCGCGCGGCCGAGTGCGACTTGGGGAGTCGGGCTGGTTGGCACATCTCAAGCCTCGACGGCTGTCCCGCCAATGACCAGGAACTAAAGTTCCGCTAATCTCTCGCGCGTGTTGAGTACGGCTATCAGCTACGCGCACCTTGCGACAGGCTTCCTCGTCGCTTTCAGGAATGGCTATTGGTCACGCTTTACTAACAGCCTGAACAATATGGTTTCCGCTAGGGTTCCGCACTTGCTGGCAGAGACGGCCTTGGGGGGCAACACAATTCGACCTACACGGCGCGCAAATCGCCTGCGCCCGAGCATACGCGACGCGATCGCTGGGTGGGCACGATGAGCTCCGCCCAGCCACCACGGGGCGTCAGGAGTGTGACGCGCACAGCTCTGTGGATCGCGCTCGCGCTGATGGTCTGGCCAGTCGTGTCGAGTCTGGCGTCTGCAAGTGGCGCTCGTGGGGCCGGACGGCATGCTTCGGCTGTTCTCGCCGCTAGTCGATCGAGCAAGCTCGCCGAAC
The DNA here is from genome assembly GCA_963779665.1 of uncultured Solirubrobacteraceae bacterium. Taxonomy (GTDB): domain Bacteria; phylum Actinomycetota; class Thermoleophilia; order Solirubrobacterales; family Solirubrobacteraceae; genus Palsa-744. Next base: position 181,692 of record CAVZYW010000002.1, read on the forward strand.
TCCGCGTGACTAGCGCGACGGCGAAACTCGAAGGCACGGACATCACCGGGACCGCCGTCGTCCAGAACGACGGTCAGGCACGTGCTCGAGCAACCACCGGGGGAGTGGCTTGGAAGTCGTCCACTACCCACGGCTCCATCCAGCTCGGACGCTTCTCCATGCCCGCGCTGAAGCCGGGCCAGCGCCACAAGGATACCTGGCACCTCAAAGTGCCGACCACCGCGGCCGCCGGTACCTACACCGTGACCGTCTGCGCGGACGTGCTCTCTCAGGTCCACGAGGCGTCGAAGAAGCACCTCTGCCACGGTGCGGGATCGGTCGTCTTCACCCCGAAAGGCGGCGTCAAAGGCTACAAATCGGAAGAAGAACCGAAAACGACGACGCCAACGGAAACGCCCAAAGAAGCACCGAAAGAAGCCCCGAAAGAAGCTCCCAAAGAAACCCCAAAAGAAACGCCGACGGGACCGCCAGACACGACGATCACGAGCGGTCCGAGCGGCGCCGTCGCGACCGCGTCGGCGAGCTTCTCCTTCACGTCGTCGGAGTCCTCAAGCACCTTCCAATGCAGCCTCGACGCCTCGGCTTGGACGGTGTGTTCGAGCCCGCAGACGTACAACGCTCTCGCGGAGGGCGGCCACGTCTTCCAGGTGCGGGCGGTCAACTCGGCGAGCGAAGTCGACGCGACGCCAGCCGAAGCGAAGTGGACCGTAGAAACCGAACCGCCGATCGTCGGCCTCACGACGCCTGCCAACGGCTCCTTCACGGATCAGACTGACCCGACCTTCACGGGGAGCGCGAGCGATGGGGCGAACGACTCGGCGACGATCACACTGCGGATCTACGGCGGCCTGACCGTTGGCGGCCCGCTGATCCAGACGCTCGAAACGACGCAGGCGGCGGGTGCTTGGGCGGTGCCCACGAAACCCCTCGCCGAAGGCACCTACACCGCGCAGGCCAGTCAGTCCGACGCGGCTGGTGGCACCGGGCTTAGCAACGCGAACACGTTCACGGTCAAGACGAAGCCTCCCGTCGTGACGCTGACCGAACCCGCGGCGAGCTCCTACACGAACCACCCTAAGCCGACTTTCGCGGGCGCGGCGGGAACGGCCGCTGGGGATCTCCCCCCGATCACGGTCAACATCTACAGCGGCTCGGCGGCTACGGGCACGCCGATACAGACGCTCACGACCTCTGCGAGCGGCGCTACGTGGTCGACTACCGCGACTGGCTCCCTGAGCGATGGCACGTACACCGCCCAAGCGACGCAGAGCGACTCCGCGGGCAACACGGGCAAGAGCACCGCGACGACCTTCGTCATCAAGACGACGGTGCCGCCGGTCACGCTGACCGAACCGACGAGTGGCACGAAAGCGAAAACGGGGAAGCCGAGCTTTGGAGGCGCCGCAGGCACCGAAGCCGCGGCCTCGACGACCGTCAACGTGAACATCTACGCTGGCGCCTCCGCGACCGGGACGCCACTGAAGACCCTGTCTACGACGGAGTCGGGGGGCGCGTGGAAAGTCACGCCGACTACAGCGCTCGCGAACGGCGAATACACCGCGCAGGCGACGCAGGGCGACGCCGCAGGGAACACCGGCAAGAGCACGCCCGTGACCTTCACGGTCGCCACCGAAACGCCGACCGTGACCGTGACCTCGCCGAAAGCTGGCGCGGAAACGAACAACACCAACCCAACCCTTACGGGCAACGCGAGCACCGCCACGGGCGACCTCACCGGGATCACCGTGAACGTCTACAGCGGCGGCAGCGCGAGCGGTGTGCCCGCGGAGACGCTGACGACAACGGAGACCGGGGGCAGCTGGACGGTGGGGGAGATCACGCCGCTCCTGGCCGGCGAATACACCGTCCAGGCGACGCAGGAAAACGAAGCCGGTGGCGTCGGTGCCAGCAACCCCGTGACGTTCATCGTCGACACGACGCCTCCGGCCGTCAGTCTCACGGAACCGGCGGAGGGCGCCGCGCTCAATCAGTCAAAGCCGAAGTTCGCCGGCGCCGCAGGCAAAGCGCACGGCGATCAGAAAACCGTGACGCTGAAGATTTACTCCGGCTCGAGCGCAAGCGGAACGCCCGTCCAGACCCTCAGCGCGCCGGTCAGCGAAAACAGCTGGACGGTCACCCCGACGACAGCGCTCGCCGACGGCACCTACACGGCACAGGCGACACAGTCGGACGAAGCGGGTAACACCGGCACCAGCTCCGCCAGCACATTCAGCGTGCAGACGAAAGCTCCCGGCCCGGTCAGGAGCCCTGCCGTCGCGGGCAACACGGGCACCTCAATCTCCCTCTCGTGGACCAACCCAACCGGCCCCGACTTCGCCGGGGTCGTGGTGCGGCGCGCGGAAGGAACGACCGCGCCGGGCTCGCCGACGGAAGGAACCGCGATCGGGGAAACGAGCGGCGAAACGCACACGCTGACCGACAGCACGGTCAGCACGGGCAAGACGTACTCGTACGCCTTCTTCGCTCACAACGCGTTCCACGTCTACGCGGCCGCGGCGACGATCACGGTGACCGCGCAGGAAAGCACCGGAGGCTGCACGGACACGTGGACCGGAGCGACGAGCTCCGCTTGGAACGAAGCGGGCAACTGGAGCGGCGGGCACGCGCCGACGACGAGCGACTGGGCCTGCATTCCCGCGCACACCGCGAACCTGCCCGTCACGGTGAACAGCCCGCAGATCGTCGCCGGCATCACGAACGCGGGCGAACTGACCGTCAACTCCTCGCTCGAGCTGAGCGACGCGAAAAACAAATCGACGAGCACCGGCGTGCTCACGGTCCAGGGCTCCCTCGAAGTCGCCCACGAACTCGAAGCCACGACGCTCAACTTGGACGGCGCGATCAACGGTGACGGGACCGTCGTCATCCCGAGCGGCGCGACGCTGACATCCCAGGGCGGCGAAGTTGGCGTGACCGAACTCGTCAACAACGGCACCGCGACGATTGCCGCCGAACGATCGCTGAACGTGCGACAGAGCTCGAGGCTCGTCAACAAGGGCACGCTCACCGTCAACGCCGGGGCGAGCATCAACGGCGGATGCGGCCACGAAGCGACGGTCACAGAACCCGCGATCCCGAGCGGTGAACTCACCAGCTCCGGGAAAATCACGACGAACGGGAAAACGGAAACGGGCATTAGCCCGGTCACCATCGGGCCAAGCGGCTCCTGCCTCGTGACCCACGACACCGGACCGCTGAACGTCGCGAGCGGAGAACTCAAGCTGGGAGGGAGCGACTTCAACCTCGACAGCGGCTCCACGGTCACGGGCGGCGCGGGGGCGCAGCTGAACTTCCAGAGCACCGTCGCCTTGAACGCGGCGACGAGCACGATCACCGTGCCGATCGTCGTCACGGGTCAGACCGCCGGGAAAGGCAATCTCGTCGCTTCCTCGCTGAAGCTCGCCGGCGTCCTGAACGGAACCGGGACCGTCGCGGTGCCGAGTGGCGGCACGCTCACGCTGGAATCGGGGCAGATCGACTCCGGCCAGCTCGTGAACGAAGGCAGCGCCAGCATCCCCCTGAACGACACTGCCTATGTGGCGGCCGCCTCCAAGTTCACGAACAAGGGCAGCCTCGCCCTCGCAGCAGCGACGAGCCTCTACGGCGGCTGTGGTCACGAAGCGAACGCCACGGAACCGGAAGTGGCAGACGGCGAATTTGTGAACAGCGGCTCGATCACCTCGAGCGCGGCGGGCTCTCCCGCGGCGCTAGGAGTCAACGGCTACTGCCTCATCACGAACGACACGGGCTCCCTGAACGTCGCGAGCGGCGAACTGAAGCTCGGTGGACACGCCTTCAACATCAACACCGGCGCGACCGTTACCGGCGCTGGCACCCTGATCTTGGAAACGACGACGAACTTCAACGCGGCGAGCACGAGCCTGCCGCTGCAGGTGATCATCACCGGCCAAGCCGCGGGCGCGGGCAACGTCAGCGCGCCGAAACTGAAGCTGACGGGAGCCCTCAGTGGGAGCGGCACTTGGACCGTCCCCTCCGGGGGCACGCTCACCCTCGAATCGGGTCAGGTTGACGCTGGCGAGCTTCTCAATGAAGGCACAGCGACTATTCCCGCCAACGACCAGCCTTACATCGCTCAGAATGCGAAGTTCGTCAACAAAGGCGCGCTGACGATGGAAGCGGGCTCGGCTCTCTACGGAGGCTGTGGTCACGAAGCGAACGCCACAGAACCGGAAGTCCTCAATGGTCAGTTCATCACCTCCGGCTCGATCACGACGAACGGGGCCACGAAAACCGGGAGCAGCCCGGTCAGTATCGGCTACCCCTACAACTACTGTCTTGTCACGCATGACACCGGCTCTCTGAACGTCGCGAGCGGAGAACTCAAGCTCGGCGGCCAGAGCTACAACTTCGACACCGGTTCCACCGTCACTGGCGGCATGGGCGCGAAGCTGCTCCTTGAAGCTACCGTCGCGTTCAACGCCGCGACGACGACGCTGCCACTCCCCGTAATCGTGACCGGCCAGACGACAGGTGCCGGGAGCGTCATTGCCAGCAACTCCCTCAAACTGAACGGCGCGCTCGACGGCACGGGCCACGTGACCGTGCCCTCCGCGGCGACACTGACGCTCGAAGGCGGCCAGATCGACGCGGGCCAGCTGACCAACGAAGGTACAGGCACGGTGCCCGCGAACGTGCAGCCGTACATCGGCCAGGAAGCAAAACTCTTGAACAAGGGTACGCTCTCCTTCGCCGTCGGCTCGGCGCTGTACGGCGGCTGTGGTCGTGAAGCCAACGCGACGGAACCCGCGATCGCCAACGGAGAATTCGTGAACAGCGGCGCGATCACGACCAACGGCACCTCGAAAACCGGCAGCAGTCCGGTGACGATCGGCTACCCGTACAACTACTGCCTCGTCACGCACGACACCGGCTCCATCGACGTCGCGAGCGGACAACTGAAGCTCGGCGGGAGTGGCTTCAACTTTGACACGGGCTCGACGGTCACCGGAGCCTCGTCATCGCAGCTGGAATTGGAAGCGACGATCGACTTCAACGCGACGTCTACGACATTGCCGATCCCGGTCGTCCTCACGGGGAACACGAGTGGCGCAGGCAACATCGTCGCGACCGACTCGCTGAAGATGACTGGCGCGCTCGACGGGACCGGCACGATGACCGTTCCCTCCGGCGCGACGCTGACGATGGAAGGCGGCCAGATCGACGCCGGCACGCTCCTCAACGAAGGCACAGGCACCGTCGTCGCCAACACCCAGCCGTACATCGGCCAGGAATCCAAACTCATCAACAAGGGCACGCTCTCCTTCGCCGTCGGCTCTGCCCTTTACGGTGGCTGTGGCCGGGAAGCCAATGCGACGGAACCCGCGATCGCCAACGGCGAATTTATCAATACGGGCGCGATCACGACTAACGGCAGCAGCGAAACCGGCAGTAGCCCGGTGACGATCGGATACCCCTACAACTACTGCCTGATCACTCACGACAGCGGCTCGCTGAATGTCGCGAGCGGACAACTGAAGCTCGGGGGGAGTGACTTCAACTTCGACACCGGCTCGAGCGTGACCGGCGCCACAACGTCGCAGCTCGACTTGGAAGGCACCGTCAGCTTCAACGCAGCCACAACCACGCTGCCGGAGCCCGTCGTCGTGACCGGCAACACCAGCGGAACGGGAGCAGTCGTCATCACGAACTCCCTCAAGCTGACCGGATACCTCGGCGGCACTGGCCAGGTCACGGTGACGCCGAAAGCGACGCTGACGATGGAAGGCGGCCAGATCGGAGCCGGCGAGCTCGTCAACGAAGGCACAGCCTCCGTCATCGCGAACACCCAGCCCTACATCAGTCAGGAAGCGAAATTTGTCAACAAAGGCTCGGTCTCGTTCGCGGTTGGCTCGGGCCTCTACGGCGGGTGTGGACGTGAAGCCAACGCGACCGAACCCGCGATCGCCAACGGCGAATTCGTGAACGCGGGCTCAATCGTGACGAACGGAACGTCGAAAACGGGCAGCAGTCCAGTGACGATCGGCTACCCGTACAACTACTGCCTGCTTACGAACGACACGGGCTCCCTCAACGTTGCGAGTGGGGAACTGAAACTCGGGGGCAGCAACTACAACTTCAACAGCGGCGCGACCGTCACCGGCGCGTCCACCGCGCAGCTCGTGCTCAACGGCACCGTCAGCTTCAACGCCGCGAACACGACGCTGCCGATCCCGGTCGTAATCGTCGGCAACACCGCCGGCGGCGGCAACGTCGACGCGACCGACTCGCTGAAGCTGAGCGGCGCGATCAACGGGACGGGCACCGTCACCGTCCCCAGTGGCGGCTCGCTGACGCTAGAAAGCGGTCAGATCGACTCAGGCACCCTCGTCAACGAAGGTAGCGGCTCGGTCGTCGCGAACTCGCAGCCCTACATCAGCCAAGCCTCGCGGCTGATCAACCGTGGCTCGCTCTCCTTCGCCGTCGGCTCGGCGCTCTACGGAGGGTGTGGTCGTGAAGCGACGGCCACGGAACCGGCGATCGCGAACGGAGAATTCGTCAGCTCCGGCTCGATCACGACGAACGGCAACTCGGAAACGGGCAGCAGTCCAGTGACGATCGGCTACCCGTACAACTACTGCCTCGTGACCCACGACAGCGGCTCCCTAAACGTGGCGAGTGGCGAGCTCCGCCTCGGTGGGAGCGCGTTCAACTTTGACGCGGGCTCGAGCGTGACCGGGGCCTCGTCGTCGGTGATGGTCTTGCAGTCGAACGTGAACTCGCAGCTCTCCTCCGTTGGCGGGGTCGGCACGGTCGAAGACAACGGCCACGTTCACGCGATCCACTCGCTCTCGCTGCCTCACTTCGTCTTCAACGGCACCCTCGAGCTCTCGCCTGGCGCGCTCGTGAGCGCGAGCAGTGCCAGCACGATCAACGGCGAGATCGAACTAGACGGGACGGGGAACTTCGGCCGTCTCAGCGTGGGCGGTGGCGTGACCATGAACAGCCCCTCGCTCGTCTTCACGTCGATGGAATACGTGCCGCCGTGTGGCGCGACGATCACCGCCGTGACCGCAGGCAGCCTCGCCGGCGGCTTCGGCTCCGTGAGCGGCGGGAACAACCTCAGCGAAGGCTCGTGGGAAACCGAGGCGACGTCAACCTCCGCGGGCGCCTACCGCTACTGCCCGCCGCCGCCAACCCCGGCCGCGCAGACGTTCGGCGGGGGCTCATCGCTTGACTCTTACAACCCCTCCGGCTATGCCGCGGAGCCCGTGAACACCGCGACAGGCGCCTACAACACGGAAGCCACCGACGCGAGCATGCCGGGCCTCGGCGTGCCCTTCACGTTCACGCGCTCCTACACCTCGTCCAACCCCTACTCGGGGCCTCTCGGGCCAGGCTGGACAGACTCGCTCAACGTCTTCCTGACAACGAACGGCAGCGAAGTCGTCGTCCACTCCGAGAACGGACAGGAGACCACCTACCAGCCGAACGGCGAAGGCGGCTACAACGGCAGCCCGGGCGCCAGGTCGGTGCTCGCCGCGAAAAGCGGGGGCGGGTGGACGCTGACGCGTCAGGATCAAGAACGGCTCTCCTTCAATGAAACCGGGCAGCTACTCACGAAGCTCGACCGCAACGGCATCGGCCTCACGCTGACGTATAACGAAGCGGGCCAGCTCGCGAAGGTCAAGGACGCCGGCGGGCGCGAAGTCAAATTCACGTACAACGGCGCGGGGCTGCTCTCGACGATGGCCTTCCCGCTCGGACGCACCATCACTTACTCGTACAACGCCTCGAACCAGCTGACCTCGGCGAGCGACGCTGCCGGCGGTAGCACGACATACGAATACAACGCGCAGGGGCTCCTCGAATCTGTCACCAATCAGGACGGGAACCGCGTCGTCACGAACGTCTACGAAAGCTCCGGGCGAGTGACCGAACAGACCGACGCCCTCGGAAAGACCTCGAAATTCGCCTACGGAGAACACGAAACGACGTACACAGACGCCAACGGCCACGTCTGGAAGGACGTCTACGAAGGCGACGCGCTCGTTGAAGAAGTCGACCCGACGGGCGGCGTCACACGCTACGCCTACGACGGGAATCTCAACCGCACGGCCTCCACCGATGCGAACGGCAACACGACGACGATGAGCTACAACGCGGCAGGAGACATGCTGACCAGGGTCTCCCCGCTCGGCGCGACGAAGACGTGGACCTACGACGGCCTCAACGACGTGACCTCCTACACCGACGGGGACGGCCACAAGACGAGCTACTCCTACGACGGGCACGGGAACCTCCTCACGACAACCTACGCCGACGGTTCGAGCGTCAGCGAGACGCACGAACCCTCGACCGGCGCGGTGACGAGCACCACGGATGCGCTCGGAAAGACGACCAAATACGCGTACAACGGCGAAGGCGACGAGACCTCAATGACCTCGCCGCTCGGCGAGGTGACGACGTACGGCTACGACGCGGCGGGCCGGCGGACCTCGATGGTCTCGCCACGCGGAAACGAAAAAGGCGCCGAACCGGCGAAGTTCACGACGACGTACACGTACGACGCCGACAACCGCCCACTCACGGCGACCGATCCTGACGGCCACGTGACGAAAACCACCTACGACAAGGTCGGCAACCGCACGAGCGTCACCAACCCCGACAGCAACGCCACGAGCTACGCTTACAACGCGCAGAACGAGCTCACGACCGTGACTGACCCCGAAGGCGGGAAAACGAGCTACGGCTATGACGCGGTCGGTAACAAGACCTCGATGACGACGCCGCTCAGCGAGAAAACGACGTACACGTACGACGCCGACAACCGGCTCACGAAAGTCACGAACGCGCTCGGCCACACGACGACTTTCGCCTACGACCCGGCGGGGAACCGCACCTCGCTCGTCGATGGCACCGGAGCGACGACGAAATTCACATACAACGCTGATGATGAGTTGACCGCGACCAGCTACTCCGACGGAACGCCCGCAGTCGAATACAGCTACGACGGCGCGGGCAACAAGACGCAAATGGTCGACGGCACAGGCACGACCGCCTACACATACGACGAACTGAACCGGCTGACAGCGGTCACCGGCCCCAACGGCGACTTCAGCTACGGCTACGACAAGAACGGGCACGTGACCTCACGCGGCTACCCCGACGGCAGCACCGTGACCTACACCTACGACGCCGACCAGCGGCTCGCGACGGTCACGAGCGGCGGGCAGACGACGACGTACTCCTACGACGCGAACTCCGAGCTCACGCAGACGAAGCTCCCGACCGGCAACGGCTACACGGAGACGACGACGTACGACCCCGCGGGGCTCACTAGCTCGATCGCCGACACGAACAGCAAAGGGACGCTGACCAGCTTCGCCTACACGTACGACGCGGCCGGGAACCCAACGAAGATCGTCACGGCCTCGACCACGATCACCTACGGCTACGACAAAGACGGCCGGTTGACCAGCGCCTGCTACGGCAGCGCTTGCGCCGGCGGCTCCTATACGTACAGCTACAACACCGACGGGAGCAGAACTAAGGTCGTCGAAGCCGCGGGCACCACCAACTACACGTACGACGAAGGCGACGAGCTGACGGGGACCGAAGGCCCCGGAGGCAAAGTCACGTACAAATACGACGCCGACGGTCGACGGACAGCCGCGGGCTCGACGACGTACACGTGGAACGCGGCGAACGAGCTCACCGCTCTGAAAACGGCGAGCGCCACGACCACCTACGCCTACGACGGCAGCGGGAACCGCGTCAGCTCCACAAGCGGCGGCACGACCACGAGCTACGCGTACGACACGAACAACAACGTGCCGGAGCTGGTGCTCGAGCGAAACGGCTCGACGACGCTACGGCGGTACGTATGGGGCGAGGGCCTCTTGGCGATGACCTCCGGCGGCAGCGAATACTACGTCGCCCACGACGCGCAGGGCTCGGTCGTCGCGCTCACCTCGGCCAGTGGCGCGACCGAAGACACGATCACGTACGACCCCTTCGGGAGCGTGCTCACGGAAACCGCGGCGAAAGGTTCGCCCGCGATCCCGCTGAAGTACGACTCCGAGTACCTCGACTCGACGGGCCTCTACCACGTCGGAGCGCGCCAGCTCGACCCGACGATCGGCGCCTTCATCAGCACCGACCCGCGGGCAACAACACCCTCGCAGCCTGCAATCTCTCCGTACGTCTTCGTCGCCGACGCGCCGACGGTGCTGATCGACCCGACCGGCGAATACTCGCAGGGCGGTGGCAGTAGCGGAGGATGCTCGTACGGCAACCCCAACGCCTGCCCCTACTGGGTCAACATCTACGGCCGCAGCACGCGCGGCGGCCAGGTCTACCCCGGCGAAGGCCCCAATGGAGGAGGGAGCGGCGGGGGAGGCGGAGGCTCCAACGAGACGTACCTGCAGGCAGTAAACGGCTGCGCTGACGACGACCTCGACCAGTGCGGCTACGCAGCGCAGAAGGAGTCGGATGCCTACTCGAACGCTCGCAACAACAATCAGGGACCCGCAGACTGGGCGTTCGAGTGGCTGGGGTCAGTCTTTTGACCCTGCTTCCAGACTTCTGCTGCGGGGCGTCGTCGACGAGCTTCTTCTAGCCGGGGCTCGCGAGATCTTCTCGCTCATCGTGTTCGCTCCTGTGCTGGCGGTTGGACGATGCGGCGGATCGCGCGGGCGATCCCCGGTAGACGGCTGGTGCGGCTGGGTGCGATCGGGTGTTGGTGGCGCAAGCGCGGCCCGTAGTCGCGGTCGGGTAGTTCGGGGTGCGCGAGCGATGGGGTCTGGCAGTGGCTGCGTCGCATGTTCTGCGCGAGCCGTTTGATCCGGTCGGTGTCGTGGCCTTCGACGCCGAGGTCTTGCCGGGCGACGTACCAGTCGGTGCCCTGGCGGGCGCGCGATGCCTCGACGTAGGCGGGCTCCTTGCTGGTCTGCCAGCCGCCGGTGACGACGAGCGTGCGGGTCACGGTTGCGCCTTGGGCGCGGTGGATGTGCTGGGCGTACCCGAGTCGCAGCCGCGCGAGGTCATCGCCTGAGAGTGTTCGCCACTGGCCGGTCACGTCGAACTGCACGAAGACCTCTCCGGCGTCGTTGATGTCCCGCACTTCGCCGCGGGCGCCGTTCTCGATCCGCTCGACACCGGGCTCGTGGTGCTGGTCGATCATCGCTATGCGGTCGCCCGCGCGGACGCCGTAGTGGACGCCCGGCACCTGAACTTCAAGCTCGCCGAGTTCGCCGCGCTCGGAGCGGAAGTGCTGAGCGCGAGCGTTAAGGCGGTGAATCTCTTTGTTGGAGGCGTCGGAGATCAGCGCAACCTCGCCGATCGCGTGCGTCTCGGTCAGCGCCGCCCAGTTCTGAACCGCCTGCTCGACCGCCTCATCGCGGGTGTCGGCCATGTGGAGGCGGCCTTGGGCGTAGTAGTGCGCCATCGCCCTGTCCGAGCGTCCGGCACGCAGGTCCGCCCACGCCCGTTGTTCGGCCGGATCCAGCGGACGGCGGATGTTGGATAGTTCCGCGCTCGGCGCGATTCTGGTCAGACGGTCGAACATGCCGCCCGCGCCGATCGAGGGCAACTGCGCGGGGTCGCCGATACTGACGAGCTTCGCGCCGCTGTCGACCACGACCTCAGTGAGCCGGTCGAAGCGATCGGTGTCGCCCATCCCCGCCTCATCGAAGTAGATCGTCGTGCGCTCGCCGATCTGCAACTGCCCGCGGTCCACGCGCGCCACGAGCGCGTCCAGGGTGAGCGTCTGTCCGGCGAGTGCCGGGCTGTCCTGGCCGAGCCGCTGCGCGGTCGAGCCGGACACGGCGATACCGAACGTGTCATGCCCGGTCATCTGCTCGGCGCGCGCCGCCGCGTCGATCACCACGCCCTTGCCGGTGCCGGCGGGGCCGACAAGGACTGCGGCGCGCTCCGGGCCGGTGATGACCTGGAGCGCGTGGGCCTGCTCGTCTGAGAGACACGCGCTGATTCGCTCGGCGACCTGATCGCCCGCGCGTGAGCGCGCCTGCTTGCCCACGTCGCGCCCGGCAGGGTCGGCCAGTTCACCGAAGCGTCGCTCGATCGTTTGCTCGCGTGCCCTGACCGCGAGCGTCGTCATCAGTCCGCCCTCCAACGGCAGGATGCGCCGTTCGGCGATCATGCGTGTGGACAGCGCAAGCGCCTCTGTGGGTGCCAGCTCGCCGACGGACTGCTCCAGAAGGACCGCTCGCAGGTCGCCCGGCTCGAACGTCGCCGCGCGCTCGGTCAGGTGCTCCTCGACGCGATCCTCGAGTGCACGCTCTGGCACCGCGTCCGCCTCGCGCATGTTCGCCGCTTGCTCGCGGCCGGTGGTGTAGTCGAAGCGCGCGGCGGTTTCGTTCCAGACCCGTTGCAGATCGCGTTGGGTGACGGGCACCTTGGCCTTGCGGTTCTCCAGCTTCAGCGCCCGCAACTCCCCGCGCTCGGGCGCGCGACCCCACTGCGCGCGGAAACGCTCGGCTGCGTGTGCGACTTCGCGGCTGCGGGCCGAGAAGGCGTCGAGCAGCCCGCGCGGGACACCGGCAATCTCGAAGTAGCGGCCCTGCTTGCCGGTGCCACGCTCGATCGCGTAGCCGCGCTGGGCGAGCTCGTGCGCGAGCGCGGAGCGGTAGTACGCACCGACCTCCCTGGCGGCCCTGAAGATCGGCCGGGACGCCACCGCTACGAGGCGCCCATCCTCGCGGATTGCGCTCGTGACGACGACGTGGCTGTGCAACTGCGGGTCGGGGGCATCGCCGGTCATCACACCGCGAGCGGTCGTATGGCGGTACTCGGCGGCGATGAGATCGGCGGCGTGCTCCTCGACCACCTGGCCGTCGTAGCGGCGGCGCACGGTTGGGACCGCCTCGGTCAGGTGCGCCATCGCCTCCTTGACGGCCGCCGCGTGAGCGGCCTCCATGTCGCGGCGCTGGGTCTCGTCGCCGAGCGCCCACACCGCCGAGACCGACTTCGGAGCTGAGAAGGTGAGGTCGATCCCGCCGCCGCGCCCGCCGCCCGCGCCCTCGGGTCGCAGCCACCTGCCGCTGCGCGGATGGCGGCCCTCCATGAGCGCGATGAAATCGCGGCCCTCGACGGTGGCGCCCTCGATCCCGAGCCGCGCGAGCGTATCCGACGAGGCGAGCCACCGGCCGGGGGCCTGCTTGGGCTCGCCCTCGGGACTCAGGTAGTAGTCGCCGCGCTCCGGCCGGATCGTCTTCGATTCCAGGTAGCGGGCGTAACCGCCGGCTTTGGCAGCGCCGATGCTGGCTGCGGTCATCACACCCTCTACAGACCCCGAGGCCCTCAGACCGGCCAACGAGTTGACACAGTGCTCGCACAGCCCTCGCTTGGGCGTGCATCTGGTCTATCCGGGCAGTTGGAGTGACGCGACGAGCGCGGGGCAGCGTAGGCCGGGCAGGGGGCTGACAGGCGATGGCGAGACCTTGCAGGAGCGGAGCGGGGTCTGTGGTTGCAGGTGCGGATGTGGAGGCGCGCGTTCTGGGACGCGCTCTGTAAAGACGGTCGAAAAGTCGTTGGTCGCTTTTCGCCGGTTGTGGTCATTAATGACCATGGCCACCACCAAACCACCCGCGGACTCGGCCACACCGGTCGCGGCGTCCCTCTTGGATGCGGCGGAGGCTGGACGGCTGCTGTCCGTGCCTGCGTCGTGGGTGCTCGCGGAGGCGCGTGCCAATCGGATTCCGCACGTGCGCCTCGGGCGCTATGTGCGGTTCAGCGCCGACGAGCTGGAGGCGTGGTGGCGAGCACGGATGAGGGGTCCGTGGCGGTCGCGGGGTGCGGCATCGCGCACGGCTCGCCTCGCTGCACGCAGGTTGGGAGAGCACCTTGACGCCTGAACCGGCGACCGCATCAAACGGCCGGTGCGCCCGCTAGCTTGGAGGGCCAATGTTGACACGCGACAAGGGAGGCAACGACTGATGGCGACAGCGAGGAAGGCCGCCCGGCGTCCCTACGGCGCGGGCTCGCTCTACGCGCGGGGTGACGTGTGGTACGCGCACTGGCGCGCGGATGGCGGAAGCCAGGTCAAGCGTCGTGTCGGCCCGATGCGCGTCGAGGGGTCACGGGATGGCCTGACACGCAGCCAGGCCGAGGCAGAGCTGCGCCGGCTGATCGCGGAGACGAAGCCCGCCCGGACCACCACCGGCGACGCGCTGACGATGGCCGAGCTGGGACGCCGATACCTCGCGAACCTGGAGCGTCAGAGCCGCAAGAAGGCGACGACGACGGCTGTGGAGTCGATCCTGCGCGTTTGGCTTGAGCCGTTCTTTGCGGAGCGCGATCTACGCCGGATCACGGCCCAGGACGTTCAGGATTTGATGACGATGATGGAGAAGGGCGAGAGGCCCGGACCGAAGGCGAAGGGGGACCGTCGCTATGGGCGTCCTGTCGGCGCAAAGTCGGTCCGCAACTACATCGGCTACCTCTCGGCGCTGCTCGGGTTCGCCGAGCGCAAGGGATGGCTGCCCGTGAACGTCGCCCGGCATATCGAGCTGCCCGGCAAGCCCGAGAGCGCCGAGATCAGGTTCCTTGAGCCGCTTGAGGTGCGAGCGCTGGCGGACGCCGCTGTCGATGGTCCGTACCGCGAGATCGACCGTGCGATGTATCTCACGGCCGCGATGACCGGTCTGCGGCAGGGCGAGCTGGTGGCGCTTCGATGGCGCGACGTGGACTGGACCGCCAGCCGGATCAGGGTCCGCCAGAACTACGTGCTGGGCGAGTTCGGCACTCCGAAGTCCCGTCGCTCGACGCGCAGTGTTCCGATGGCCGACGAGGTCGCGGGAGAGCTTGATCGGCTCAGCCGCGCAGCGGGGGAGAGCAGTGGCGATGCTCTCGTGTTCGCCGATCCCCACACGGCCGGGCCGCTCGACAAGGCGGCGATCCTGCGGCGCTTCCGCCGGGCGCTCAAGGCCGCGCAACTTGAGCAGTCGCACCGATTCCACGACCTACGCCACACGTTCGGCACGGCGATGGCTGGTACCGGCGTTCCCATGCGGACCTTGCAGGAGTGGATGGGGCATCGGGACATCGAGACAACCCAGCGCTATGCGGATTACTCGCCGAGCGCGCACGAGTCGGCATTTGTGGAGGCGGCTTTTGGGTCGGGTGGCAGCAGCCGACCCCTCGCCTCGCAGACGACGTGACGGCGCTCAAAGATGCCTAAGGATCGGACTCGACGCCGCTTCTTGGCTTCCGATGTGCAGCTCGTGGTGGAGCGTTCGAGCGAGCACCCCGTCGAGTACGCGATCGTGCTCCTCGTGTTGCGGGACGGTCGCTGGCGCACGGTGCGCACGTTCGACAATGCCCACGATCCGAGCGAGCACCACGAGCACGTGTACGTCGGCCTGGAGAAGCAGTCTCCCACCGTCACGTATGGCTCGGTGAACGATGCGATGTATGCCGCCGAACTCAAGCTGCTGCGCGACTGGCGCGATATCGTTCAGGCTTGGGAGCACATGCAATGAGCGAGATCACCGACAAGACCGACGAGCTGTTCATGGCGGCGTCGCGTAGCGACGACGATCTCGGCTACCCGGCGGATGTCGCGTTCGTTCCCAGCGATGAGGAGTGGACCGACGACGTTCTGTGGCGCAATCTGATCGAAGGGCAGGCGACCGTCCTTGTCGGCGAGGACACAGAGCTGCTGCTCGTGCCGCTGCGCCGCGGCGTGATCGACCGGCTCACGGGCCGCGTGCCCGTCAGCGTCGCGCCCCGAACGCATGGGCACGCCTCGTCCTACGCGACGTTGAGTCGCCTTGGGCGTCACCCGGTGCGCCAGATGCGCGCCCTCGCACACGCCTGACTTGTCGGCGAGCGCGTGAGCTGGTGCAGCGTTCCCGAAGTGGCTTGTCGATTCGCGTCGATGTGGCGATCACTTGCACAACTGCCTTTCGTCTGAGCAGCAGCGTGCGAATGGCTGATAGAGACACCTGCTCCTACACGAAGCGGAAGCCACTACAGGCTCGCCCCTACGCAGACACCACCGAGGGCCGCCCGGGTTTAGGATCGCCACCCTGATGGCCAGGCCGCTCGACGGTCCAGTTGTACTCGATGGCATCGTCTCCGATGAGAAGCTGTCGGAGTTGCTCGTGCTCGGTACCGAGTACGCCGAACTCGATTACAAGCGGGTGATCGACCTCGGTGACAAGAGGCAAGAAGTCGAGCTCGCGCGAGACGTTGGCGGAATGCTCGTACGTGGTGGGTACATCCTTGCCGGGATCGGTCCTGATGCTCGCCCCACAGGGGATATGGACGGCATGGACCTAGCGCTCTTCGACGACGCCAGGCTCGTTCCGAAGTTGCGCACCTGGCTGCCCGAGCCGCTCAACCTCGTCACGCGCGTGACCGAGCGCGAAGGGCACAAGGTAGTCCTGATCTACGTCGAACGCTCGCCGGCTGGTGTGGCGTTCATGAGAGCAGACGGCGCCTACATGAAGGGCTCCGACACCAAGGTCTCGTTTCGTAAGGGCGATGCCTTCTGGCGGAACGGGTCCAGCACGGAACGGTTGAGCGGGCAAGGTCATGAGGAGATCATTCGAGGGCGGATTGAGGACGCCAAGGTCAAGTGGATGGCGGAACAGCGCGAGATGCGCCGGCACGAGTTGACAGAGACCGCAGGTGCTGCAAGCGCCAGTCGCCCGCTCGGCGCAGTGAACCTGGACCTTGAGCAGTCTGAACTCAACACGGCCGTTCTTGAGTTGGGTCGCGGCACCCAGGACACGATCGGGTTCGAATATCTCCTCAACGAAGCGGTCGATCGTGCTCGTATGTTGCTCGCGAGCTCCGATACAGAAGCCGAGTTCGGTGACCTGCTCGACCGACTCATTTGCCTCGCGGCGACGCTCATGCGCTACGCCCAGGCCGACTGGTTTCGGCGTGTGGTCGCGGTTCTTGCGGCGATTTACAGGATGCCGGCAAAGCCGGAGATCGTGGAGCGGTACGAGTACGGCACGCAGATTGCGCCCGCCGATCTCGCGCCTCGGGTGTGGCTTGCCATCATCCAGCGAATCTACGGACTCGGCGCGCTCGCCGTTCGTGAAGAGCGGTGGCATGCGATCCGGGACCTCACGCTGCAACCGTGTGCGGGGAACGTCGAGTTTCACAAGAACTGGCTCAGCCAGGCGATCAACTTGGCTTCCCGCGCGCAACAGCTAGACGAGAAGGTGAGCGTCCTGACTGTGGCGCGTACCGATGTCGTGCGGCTCGACTGCCTACGCGCCGACGGCGTTCCATCCGACGCCGACGAGTTGCTGACGGCTCTCGCGCAGTTCGATGTCCTATCTAATCTCGTAGCGATCGACGGCGCCGACCTTCAAAGGACTGCCGGTGTGTACTTCCCTAACTTCGCCAGGTTCTATGGCCATCGTGTGGCGCCAGTGGTCGAGCGGCTGACCTCCGATGTGGACATGCGTCGCCAGCTCCTCGAAGAGCTTGATGACGCCGAACTCGCCGAGGCGTTGAACGCGATGGGGGCATATGCGAAGAGGGTCGGATGGCAATTCGACGGCTTCACGAGTTGGTCGCAGCCGGTCGCAGAATTCATCGGCCTGAACCTACCTCCCGAGGCAGTATGAGCGGTAGCCGCATTCATCGCCCTGCGCCGGGGACTTGGCGATGTAGGAGTGACGGAGGTGTCTAACACGGATCTCACGGAGCGGCTGGGCGTGTTCGCCGTCGGGCTGCGCTCAGAGCAGGCCGGCTGGGCCTTCCGGGAGCTGCCGCGTCCCGATCGGGGTGTCGACGCTCATATCGAGGCACGGACCGACGGCCGTCCAGATGGCCGGTTGCTGGCACTTCAGATCAAGTCAGGTGAAAGCCAGTTTCAGCAATCGATACCCGGCGGGTGGCGCTTCTACGTCGACCCATCCCACATCGCCTACTGGCGCAATTACTCGATACCGGTACTGATGGTGCTTTACAACCCGGGTACCGACACCGCTTTCTGGCAGGTCGTAAATTCTGACACGAGTCAGGCGACCGACAAACGTTTTGCCGTCGACGTGCCAGAAAGCAACATCTTCGATGCACGCTGCAGCCATGACCTGGACGCTGTGTCTGCCGCAGACAACGAGACCGCAGACGGTCTTCGCGATCGTCGGATCGATGCCGACCTTCCGTGGATCTGGATGCTCGACGGCGGCGACCGTCTGTACCTGGAGGTCGAGCAGAACCTCCAGCCAGCCGACGGACGCTGCGTACTGCGCATGATCGCTCAGGGCTCCGACGGTGACACCTCTGTCGTACGGACCTGGCCGTGGGCATTCCTAGCCGTCCAGGACTTCAAGACTGAGCTGATGAAGCTCTTCCCCTGGGCTGATAAGCAGGTTGACGAGCTTTGGTACCGCGAGAGGACGGTTGGAGAATTCGCCGGCCAACACGGGCAGTGGAGCGTCGAGAACCAGTCATATGAGTTCGATGTGGACTTCGATGACTGGGCCAAGGAGCGGTTTGGCTCGACGATCGCGCCCTATGCGACAACCTCGGATGGACGCACGGCGCTATGGCGACTCGAGCTCAAGCTCAACGCTGAGGGTGAGAAGTTGCTCAAACGCGACCAGCAGGAAATGCTGGAGGAAGCCGCCATCGATGCGGAGATAGAGGATGAGCGCGACGACACCCGCGATGGGGGCTACTACACGATTGAGTTCATCGAGTCTTACACCAACGGGCTCGAAAACCTGGTCTTTGTCTACGGCGGCGATGAGGAGGACAAGGAGTCGCTGCTGATCGAACCCCGGCTGGTTGATAAGTCCGGCGAACTCATTCCCGAGGCCGTGGAAGCGATCCTGACACACATGCGCATCACAAGCCCTACCCAGGGCTGGTCCAATGCCTTCAACCAGCGTTTCTCCGGGGAGCTCGAAGCAGAGGACGGAATCGTCAAGATCACCGCTGAAGACGTCGAGGCATGGCTTTTCGAGCTGCGCGAGGTCGCCCGACACCACGGTCTCTAGTCTCTCGTCGAACGAGAGAGTCGACCGCCCGGGCACGCGCAGAGCGTCTCACACACGACATTGGCATAGAGGGCGCAAGCGTCTCAGAAAGGCCCCAACAGCTGCTCTGCGTGAGCAAAACAGGCGTCTCAATCACCACTCCGCAGACGCTCGCGACGAACAGCAGGCGTGCGGGCGATCGTTACCGGCGCCTGCGAATCGACAAACCACTTCGGGAACGCTGCACTAGCTCGGGGGCTGTGTGCGTGACTGCGTGAGTATCTCGCCAGTGCTGATCTGACGCGCCGCGTCGTCTAGCTGCGCATCGCTCAGCTCCCCGCGTGCCCAGCGACGGAGCAGTGCCTCGGCGACACCCGGATCAAGGCCCTCGGCGCGAACGGATGCGACAGCGTTCTCAGCAGCTTGGGCGCGCGTCGTCATGCCCCTGATCCTAACGCTGCGACCTGCCCGAGCTTGGTAGCAATTTTGGTAGCAATTTGAGCGAACCTGAGCTGATCTGAGGGCACTGAATCCCTATAAAACTGGGCAATCTCGCCATATCAGAGCCGCAGAGGCGAGTTCGAGCCCAGTATCGCCCACCATAGAAGCAGTAATGGAACCAAGGGCCAAAGCTCCCGATTCCTCCTTTGTGGGGTCGGGAGCTTGGCTTTTCCGGGCCTTGGGGAGTCCTTGCATGGCCTGATTGACGATGCGGTTGGCCGCGCTGATGACGCGGATCTCATCGAATGGTGTGTTGAGCTGGGAGTCTTGGATGTCCTCGTGGGAGACCCAGATCGCCTTGATGAGCCAGGCCGACTTTGGGTAACCAGGTACCGCCGCTGTAGCCCGACCGTCCCCGTTGGCCGCTGGTCAGCCGCCCGCGCCACTGCTGTCGGCGGAGCAAAAGCGCAGCGTGCTCGTGCCGGCCGCCGGGCTCACCGTCGCTGTCCCGTCGGCGGGAACGGTCGCGACGGTCGCTCCGTTCTCAGTCACCGTGCCTTCCGGCCGCAACGCCAGCAGCGTCAGGGCGGTGGGGCCATCTGTCGTGACCGTCGCCGTCGCGCACTTCAGCTTGGCGCTGACCGTATCCACCGCCGCTGCGGCCACGTCTGTCAGGTTCAGCGTCAGCGCCTGGCGGGCGGCGGGCGTCGTGCCGGCTGTCCACGTGAGCGAGTCGGTGATCGCCGGCGTCGGACCGTTCGCCGTGCCGGTGTGGTGTTCGACGATCTCCTGCGGTTCGCGGATCGCCGCCGAGGACGCGCTCACGGTCGCCAGCTCGCCGGGCGTGCTGCTGCGCGCCTGCAGTCCGCTGATCCAGTAGTCGCCGGTCGGGCCGATGCCCAGCGAGCTGGAGTCCAGGTCCGGATACCAGCTGAACGTGAACGACCCCGGGTCCTTCGCCCGTTCCAGGCTGCCCAGCTGTGAGGTGGCAGGCGCGAAGTCGTTCTGGGTCGCGAACACGAGGTGGTCCTCCGCCGGGTAGAGCACCGCGTAGTAGCGGTAGCCGAGCTTGTTGAAGGCTTCCACCTGCTCTAGGCCGCCGGTGAACGGGACGAGCTCGTCCAGCGCGCCGTAGGTCATCACGTACGGGATCCACTTCGCGTTGGCGATCAGCGGCGTCGTGTTGCCGTCACTTTCGCATTGCCCGCCGCTGCCCGCCGCCGTTTCAACGCCTTCGACGATCCGCTCGCCGCACACGACCGGACCCTCCAACGGCATCGCCTGGGCGAACAGGTCCGGGTACTCCAGTGCCAGCTTGTAGGAGGCGAAGCCGCCCATCGAGTAGCCGGAGATGACCGTCGCGTCGGGGTTTAGATCGTAGTCGCCGGCGAGCTGGTGCCAGACGTCCCAGAAGTCCACCTCCGCCGGGCCGAAGTACCACTGCCCGTCGCTGAAGCCCTCGGTCGTCGCGCAGATGCTGTCGCGATCCTGACACTCCTCTTCCAGCTGTGTCGGGGCGAGGCCGCCGTACTGGTTGAGGTTGGCGCCGAGTGAGTGCAGGATCCACGTCAGCGGCGTCGGCTTTGACGGGTTGTAGTCACTCGGTACATCGACCGCATAGGGCTGCACGCGGCCGAGATATGTCGGGCCGGTGTACGTGTTCGTTCCCTGCGCGTCGGTTACGCCTTCGCCCAGCTTCAACGGCGTCACATACCAGCGGTTCGAGTAGCCGGTGGGCTGCGGTTCCGGTGTCTGGTCCTTGGCGGCCAGCTGTGCCCAGTCGACGCTCAGCGAGTACTTGGACACATTGCCCGTGGCAAGCGTGTTGGCCTGGTCGTTCTCCATCCAGAAGTTGCCGCACTCGACCACCGGTATGTGGTCTGTTTCACCGGCCGCCGCTCCCAGCTGTCCTTCGAGCGCCGGGGCGATCGAGGAGTCCGCCAGCGCTTCGGTGGGGCACACCAGCGGCGCCTCCTGCTTGTAGCTGCGGAACGTCGCGTTGTACACGTTCGCCGCGCCGGGGATGCCGCCGTCCTGCACCGGTACTGTCGCGAATTCTGTACCCGTCGCGTTGGCCAGCCCGGCGGCGAGGCGCACCTGCCAGCTGCCGCTCACCGCCAGCACGCTGGTTGGGATGCGCACGATGAAGGAGTGAGCTTCCATGTCCACTTCCGTGTGCAGCTCGGCACCCGCCACCGGCTTGCCGGTGGCCACTTCCAGCAGTTGGGCGCGCTGCGCTGAGACCACCAGCGCGTACTGGATGCCCGGAGAGCGCACGCCCGCGTTGGCCGGCCATGCTTCGCCGCTGGCGGGCGTCGCAGCGCCTGTGCTGAACGTCCACTCGGCGATCGGCACGTCGGCATTCGCCAGCGTGTTCCAGTCGACCCGCCAGTAGCTGGCCTGCGGCGTGTAGCCGACAGCCGCGCCGAAGATGTCAGCGCCATCTTTGTCCGCCGGGCCTTCGGGGTATGTGAAGCCGCCGTGGACCGGCACCAGCGAGGAGACCAGCGCGTTGGCGGCGATGCCGACCGGGCTGCCCAGCGGGCCGTGATCGTCGTAGAGGAAATCGGTCCACAGGCTCGCTCCGCCGGACAGCAGGCCCGTTCCGGAAGTGTGTGAGAAGTCGCTCGGGAACGGCCATTCCGAGCTGGAGGGCTCCGCAAGCGCCGGTTCGGGGGCGGTGGCGGCGGACGGAACGCCCGTCGGCAGGCCGGGAATGCCGGGCACGCTGTCGGCGACCTGGCGCGCCTTGCTCATCGCCAGCGCGCTCGACGGCAGCAGCGCCCCCAGGACGACGGTACACGCCACAAGAAGCGCTGCCACGCACCCTCTAGGCCCAAACGTACCGACATCCGATCGCATCATCCCCGGCTCCCTTTCGTCCCTCACGCCGATCCCTCCTCCGCCAAGCCATTTCCCGGATTCCCGTCGCCCAAACAGGAAGCCGAGCGACCGGCGGCACGCCACGGCAACGCGCGACTACCCTTCCAGCGATGAGCTCACGTCGAGGCACCGCGCAACCCATGTCGCTCCGGGTGCGGTGGGTGCTCACGATCATCGTGGCCGCGGCCGTCGTCGCGGCGATCGTGATCGCGATCAATCGCGCCGGGCCTGCCGGCTCCACATCGGAAGGGGGGGCTGAATCCGAAATCACCCGGATGGCCGACATCGCCATCACCGAAGACCAGGCGCCGCACACCGCCAGGCTGCCGGCAGGCGCCGCGGCGGGCTCCGCATTGCAGCAGGCGATCGAGAGCGACGTTCGTCAGCTGATCGCTGGCAACCAGATGGTGGGCCCCCTGCAGGGCATCAGCTGCAGCGCCGCCGGGACAGGCAGCGCCGGGCGGGACCCCTACCGCTGTGCCGTCCGCAGCGCTGACATCGCCTACACGTTCCTGGCCGTCGTCAACGAGCGCCGCGGGCAGCTGACGTGGTGCAAGATCGACCCGCCGGCCGCGTCGGGGGAAGCCAGCCCGGAAATCCCGGTCAGCGCCAGCTGCCGGCCGTGAGCACACACCTAGTTGAAGCTGACTGTCTCTTTGGCCATGGTGCCTGCCCGGTTGTATTCAGTGAGGACCGTTCCGCGCGCACCCTTGTAAGCGTCGGTGCCTCCTGTGATCGCCAGTGTCTCCGAGTTTGAGATCTTGGTCGTACCGGCGAATTGAATCGTGCCGCGCATGAGCGTATAACTGCCGACGCAGCGGACACGTTCCCTGGACACGGTGACGCACCGTGAATCGTCTTCGCCGACACGGGTCGGGCCCTGATAGAGCCTCTCCCTGGAGGTGAACACGGTTCCTCTCTCAGAAGAGGAATGCTGATAGACGATCGCCGTCAAATGCAACGTCGCCGGCGCCGCCTGGGCTGCCGTGCCGAGAACGCAGGGGAACATCACGAACAAGACTGCCGCCACCGTATGGCGCCTGATCGCGGCCGCACCCCAATGCCGCTGCTTGACGGTTTCACGACCCACGGCCATGCGACCAGGCTACCCCGCCGTGGAGTCGTGAAACCGCACCCGCTACCGAAGCGTCGCTACGGCTTGGTCGTCAGCCACGGCGTGAAGCCGACCGTGCCGGTGACGGTGTTGCAGCTGTGGCCCATGTTCGGGCCCTGCGCGCAGCCCCACCAGTTGCCGGCGGCTTCAACCGTCGTACCGGGTTCTCCGGCTGCGCCTGTTCCGTTGTTCACGAACGAGTTGCCGGACGCCGTCACGAGCGCCTGACCGCCGGCCGGCTGTCCGGGGCTGGGGCTCGTCTGCGTGACGAGCATCCCCGTGTTGAAGTGCTCGAACGTGTTGCCCGTGAGCGTGGCCGTCACGTCGCCGTATTCGTAGCCGAGCTGGTCGGTCGTCACATAGGCGCCGTAGGTGCCGGCGTCATCGGCGGTCTGCGCACCGGTGCCGCTGACGCGGTTGTTCGCAAACGTCGGGCCTTCCCCGGATACCGCGCCGCCGTAGGCCGCGAGCCCCGTCGCGCAGCCGGTGATCTTGTTGGCGTCAACGCTCGCCGCCAGATACGGGACGAACACGAAGATCCCGTAGCCGCCTGTCGTGCATTCGCGGACCGTGTTGCCCTGGATGACATCGGCGCTCCCACCTGAGCCGCCGTTGTTGTCGGTGTGAATGCCCGTCCCGGACCTGCTGACCGTGTTGTCGAGGAATTCCGTGCCGGTCGACCAGTTGGCCGAAAGCCCGGTGTTCGCGTCTGTCACTTTGTTGTGCGACATCGCGCCTGAGCCGCCGAAGTCGAACATCGCGATCGACTCTTCTTCTCCCTGCACACGTTCGACGGTGTCGTGGTTGAAGTCGAATGTCCCGCCGGATGCTGCGTAGATGCCACGGAGGTAGATGCCGCTGACCTTGACCTTTGAGACCGTCAGGTCGTTGTACAGGCCCGCTTCGTAGTTGGTGATGATCCCGTTGCGGGCGTCCACTTCTTCTCCGCCCGCGACCACACCTTTGAGGTTCGGGTTATCGCCGTTCACTGCGAGCTTTGTGATCGTCACGTCGTTCGCTTCCACCAGGATGATGTTGCTGGCGGCGCCTTCGCAAAGCGAGCCGCCGGCGCACACAGGCATCGAGGTGCCCGGGAAGATGACCGTGGCGTTGCCGGCGCCGCGCAGCGTTACCGGCTTGTCCAGCACGATGTTTTCGTAGTAGTCGCCGGCGCCGACCGTCACCGTCGCGCCGGGCTGCGCAGCGTTGACGGCTGCCTGCACGGTGTGAAAGAAGCAGCCCGAGCTGCAGACGAGCGGCGATGCCAACGCCGGCCCCGCCCCCGCCAGACACCCCGCGACTACGCCGCCAGCGAGCAATATACGAATCGTTCGTCTCATCGGTCATTCCCCCTGAAGTTCAATTAACCCCACCCGACAGGGCTCGCGGCGATACTACGGATTCGGCGGGGTCGGCCGCTCCGTCGAGCGAGGCACGGCTAGCGACCGCCGTGACGGATGGCCGCCTGCGCGGCCGCCACGCGGGCGATCGGCACGCGGTATGGCGAGCAGGAGACGTAGTCGATGCCGGAGTGGTGCAGGAAGTCGATCGAGTCGGGGTCACCGCCGTGCTCGCCGCACACACCGAGTTTCAGTTCGGGCTTGGTCTTGCGTCCCAGCCACGCGCCCATGCGGACCATCTGCCCGACGCCCGGCGTGTCGAGCGTCTCAAACGGTGAGCGGTCGAGGATCTTCACGTCGATGTAGCGCGCCAGCACGCGGCCCTCGATGTCGTCGCGGCTGAAGCCGAGCGCCGTCTGCGTGAGGTCGTTGGTGCCGAACGAGAAGAAGTCGGCGTCGCGCGCGATCTGGTCGGCCTGAAAGCACGCACGTGGGATCTCGATCATCGTGCCGATCAGATAGTCGCCGTGCGCGTGCTCGGCGGCTACGCGCTCGATCAGCGCGCGCGTCAGCTCGAGCTCACGCTCGTAGGCGACCAGCGGCACCATCACCTCGATCCGCGCGCCCGGCGTCCTCGCGGCGGCGGCGAACAGCGCGCGCACCTGCATCTCGTACAGCTCCGGGAAGAGGATGCCCGAGGCGCACGCCGCGCGTGCCGAGCATCGGGTTGGACTCCTGCAGCTGCTCCACGCGCTTGCGCTGCAGCCGAGCCCTCCGGCAGGTCGGCGGGGTGGGGCAGGAACTCGTGCAGCGGCGGGTCGAGCAGGCGCACGGTCACCGGCCGGCCGTCGACGGCCGCGCAGGATCTGCTCGAAGTCGGCCTCCTGCAGCGGGCGCAGCTGCTCGATCGCGTGCCGTGCGCTCAGCGTCGTCTTCGGCCATGATCACCGCCGCCATCAGCGGCTGGCGCTCGCCGAGGAACATGTGCTCGGTGCGGCACAGCCCGACGCCCTCGGCGCCGAGCTCGATCGCCTTGTCGACGTCCGCCGGCGTGTCGGCGTTGGCCCTGCACGCCCAGCGTGCGCAGCTCGTCGCACCACTCGAGCACCGTCTGAAACTGCTCGGAGACCTGCGGCTCGACCAGCGGCACGTCCTCCAGCGTGATCCTGCCGAGGCTGCCGTCGATCGCGATCGCGATCGCCGGCGTGCAGCACGTGCTCGCCGACGCGGACCTCGCCCGCGGCCTGAGGTCGACCTCGCACGGCGCTCGCGCCGGTGACCGCCGGGCGGCCCATGCCGCGCGCGACAAGCGCCGCATGGCTCGCCTTGCCGCCCTCGCTCGTGAGGATGCCGCGCGCGGCGTGAAAGCCGGCGACGTCGTCGGCCTCGGTGAACGAGCGCACGAGGATCACCTCGCGGCCCTCCGCTGCCGCCGCGCACCGCCTCGGCGGCGCTCAGCACGATCTCGCCCTTCGCCGCACCCGGCGAGGCGGCCACGCCGCGTCGCGACCACCTCGTAGTCGGCGCTCGGGTCGAACGTCGGGTGCAGCAGCGCGTCGAGCGTCGCCGGGTCGATCGTCGCGATCGCCGCGCTCGCGATCGAGCAGGCCCTCCGCCGACGGCGTCGACGGCGAAGCGCACCGCCGCCTGCGCCGGGCGCTTGGCGTTGCGCGTCTGCAGCATGTACAGCCGTTCGTCCTGCACCGTGAACTCGGTGTCCTGCATGTCGCCGTAGTGGCGCTCCAGCGTCCGCAGGATCTCCATCAGCTGCTCGTGCACATCCGGCAGCCACGTCGCGCAGCTCGGTGATGTCGCGCGGCGTGCGCACGCCGGAGACCACGTCCTCGCCCTGCGCGTTCGGCGAGGAAGTCACCGGAGGGCTCGCGGCGCGCCGGTGACCTCGTCGCGCGAGAACGCCACGCCGCTGCCGCTGCTCTCGCCGAGGTTGCCGAACACCATCTGCTGCACGTTCACCGCCGTGCCCCAGTCGTCGGGTATGCGGTTGATGCGCCGGTAGGCGATCGCGCGCTCGCCCTGCCAGGAGTCGAACACGGCGCGGATCGCGTGTGCGAGCTGCTCGCGCGGGTCCGACGGGAACTCGTAGAAGCTCTGGAACTCGCGCGTCAGCTCGCGCAGCGCCTCGGCGTCGAGCTCGGTGTCCAGCGCGACGCCGCGCGCGGCCTTGCTCGCCGCGATCGCCTGCTCGAAGCGCTCGCCGGCGACGCCGAGAACGACGTTGCCGAACATCTGCACGAAGCGCCGGTAGGAGTCCCACGCGAAGCGCTCGTTGCCCGAGCGTCGTGCCAGGCCCACGACCGTCGTCGTCGTTCGAGCCCGAGGTTGAGCACCGTGTCGAGCATCCCCGGCATCGACTCGCGGGCGCCGGAGCGCACCGAGACGAGCAGCGGATCCGCGGCGTCGCCCAGGCTCTTGCCGGCCAGCGCCTCCAGACGTTCGAGCGCCGCCGCGACCTGCTCCTCCAGCCCTGCCGGGAAGGAGCCGTCGCCGGCCATGTAGGCGACGCACGCCGTCGGTCGTGATCGTGAAGCCGCCCGGGACCCGCTCGGCGCCGAGCACGCGGGTCATCTCCGCGACGTTCGCGCCCTTGCCGCCGAGCAGGTCGCGCATCTCGCGCGAGCCGTCGGCGAAGTCCACGACCCAGAGAGCCGCAGATGTGTCCTCAGTGTCGGTCAAGGCTTGCGCGCTACCCGCCGTGAAGGTGCGGGGTGAGCGAGCTCTCGCTCTGGGCGCGGGGCCGGCATCTGCTGAGAATACCCAGCCGCAAGGCGATTATTCGGGGTCCTCTGCACTATCGTGCGCGCATGGCCTACGTCCCGCCGGCGGAGATCCTCGACCGATACGCCTCCGTGCTCGTCGATTTCGCGCTCGGCGGCGGCGAGGGAATCAAGCCCGACGACGTCGTGCGGGTGGTGGCGCCGGAGAGCGCCAAGCCGCTTTACGCCGCGCTGAACAGAGCCGTGTGGCGCGCGGGCGGCCACGTGCTCGGCTCCTACCAGCCCGACGATGACCACGACGTCAACCTCGCACGTGACTTCTATGAACTGGCCGGCGACGGGCAGCTCGATCACTTCCCCGCGCTGTACACACGCGGGCTGATCGATGAGATCGACCATCAGGTGACCGTCATCGCCCCCAGCGACCCGCGTTCGCTGGACGCCGTCGATCCGTCGCGGATCATGCGCCGCGGCGAGGCGCTGCGCCAACTGCTGGACTGGCGCGGCGAGAAGGAGAACGCCGGGCGCTTCACCTGGACACTCGGCCTGTATGGCACGGCCGGGATGGCCGCCGAGGCCGGCATGGACGTGGAGGAGTACTGGCAGCAGATCGTGCACGCGTGCTTCCTCGACAGCGAGGATCCGCTGGCGCGCTGGCGCGAGGTCGGGCAGCGACTGGACGAGACCCGCCGCCGGCTGGACGCGCTGGACATCGAGCGAGTTCACGTCGAGGGCGAGGACGCCGACCTGTGGGTGAGCCTCGGCGAGCAGCGACGGTGGCTGGGCGGGCGCGGTCGCAACATCCCCAGCTTCGAGCTGTTCACCAGCCCCGACTGGCGCGGCACCGAAGGGTGGATCTACTGTAATCAGCCGCTCTACCGCTACGGCAGCCTCGTCAAGGGCATCCGCCTGACGTTCGTCGACGGGCGCGTGAGCGAGGCCACCGCCGAGGAGAACGAGCGCGTGCTCAAAGAGATGATCGCCACCGAGGGAGCCGACCGCGTGGGTGAGTTCTCGCTCACCGATCGCCGCTTTTCGCGGATCACGCGCTTCATGGCCCAGACGCTCTATGACGAGAACGTTGGCGGTAGCCACGGCAACACTCACATCGCCGTTGGCCGCTCCTACCAGGACGCCTACACCGGCGACCCGGGCTCGCTCACCCCCGAGCAGTGGCAGGAGCTCGGGTTCAACACCTCAAGCGTTCACACCGACATCGTCTCCACCACCGACCGGGTAGTCACCGCCTCGTTGCGCGGCGGCGGCGAGCGCGTGATCTATCGCGACGGGCAGTTCCAGCTCGACTAGTTAGTCGACCCAGACGCCGGCGCACGGCGTCCGCGTGGGCTGATCAGATGTCCAAACCGCAGTCCGTGATCCTGGCCATCGGGCCCTTCGCGCTGCACCCACAGCCGTCATGCTCTGAGCATGGCCGATGATCTCGAGATAATCGGTGGTCCAACCCCGATACCAATCCCGCGCGACGGTGACATGTATCGGTGGAAGGTGCTCAATAACCGCGCGGAACAGCATGTGTACGTGCAGATCGCCAGCTCACTGAGAGCGGAGGCGTTCGAGGAGCCCCTGCGGTCGGGAATCGAGTCCAAGGGCGAGTCGGTGCTGCGCAAGCTTCTGGAGCGCGGCAACGTTCCCACTCGGATCAAGATCACCTCCGCGGGGATCACCGAAGTGGGCATCGATCGTCGTTCGCGTCCCTGCTCTGTCTGAGCGCGCACAGGTTCCTGCCGACCAGGTGAAGGCCTGGCGCGAAATAAGCGTGTGTGTGTCTGTCTTCACGACCGCCACCCGGCAGAAGGCCGCGCGGCGCCTGCGTTCAAAGGCACGTAGTTTCCCGCGGCCGCTTCACGCTCGAATGGCGCTTGCCGCGCGCAATAGTGGGTACTCTGGATAGGGCGATGAGAGCGAGCGGGTGGCATCTGCTTCCTCGGGCCGGATCGAGCGGTCGATGGTGACGGCGTGAGCGTCCCCGCGGTCGCGCTCGTGATCGCCAGCGGCGTGCAGGGCGGCGATGCGCGGGCGCCCGCATATGAAACGCTGATAATCGGCCTGCTGATCGCCGCGATGGTGATCGCATCAGTGTTCATCTGCATTCACCTGCGTCGCCGCCACCGGCGCCCCAAGCCGGTGAACGACCAATGGCAGGCGCTGGCAGTGATGGGCGAGCTGTGTCCCGACGGCTGGCAGGCCGAGATCACCCTGTATGGCTGGGGTGCCCCAGTCCCCGCTGATGCCCCTCCCTCGCGCGTGCCGCTGATCGAGCTGGAATGGAAGCAGTTCGAGGAGGAGTCAGGGCGGATCGCTGTTGCACGACGCGTGTGGACGCCGACGATCGGCGAGGCGCTACAGACAATGGTCGAGGACCGCCGAACCGACCTTACGCTTGAACAGATCGAGCAGGCAGCGGCCGACGAGGAAGATCTGTGGTGGAACGAATGAAGCGCTCGGCGACGGCGAGCGCCTGTTCGATCGTGCCCCAGTCGAGGTTCTCGGGGGTGTCGCTGGGCCAGTGGTAGTTGGCGGGGAACTTGCTGGCGTCGATCGACGCCAGCGTGACGGCGTCATAGCCGCGCCGTAGCGCTACCAGCGCGTCCGTGGCGGCGACGGTGCGCAAGCCGCGCACGAGCTCCACGCCGACGGCGGCGGCGGCCTGTGCCAGGCGTTCGCGCGCCGCGTCGCTGTACGGGCGCATCCGCAGCATTCCCTCCGCCTCAACCAGCGTCAGCGTCGGGCTGCCCACGCACTCCAGGCACAGCACTGTCGTGCACGCCGGATCGAGCGAGGCGCGGTGCCGACGGACGAAGCCCTGCATGCCCTCCATAAACGACTCCTCAGACCCGGTCGACAGCAGCAGCACCCGCACGCCCGGCTGCGGTCGCTCCGCCAACGCCCGGCCCAGCGCCAGCAGCACCGCCACTGCGCTGAGGTTGTCGTTGGCGCCGGGAACCACCTGGCTGCGCCCGATGTCCGCCATCACCACCGCGGTAGCGCCGGCGAGTGTCGCCCCGGCGCGCAGCAGGCCCGCCCGGCCGATGATCGAGCCGAGCGCCAGCAGCACCGGTCCCAGCCACGTGGCGTACATGATCGGCAGCGTCTGCTTAGAGCGCGCGTGGCGCTCGGGGAAGCGCTCGGCGAACAGCATC
This sequence comes from uncultured Solirubrobacteraceae bacterium, assembly GCA_963779665.1. GTDB lineage: Bacteria > Actinomycetota > Thermoleophilia > Solirubrobacterales > Solirubrobacteraceae > Palsa-744. The sequence continues at coordinate 212,316 of CAVZYW010000002.1, forward strand.
GGCAGAGCAGGATGGAAGATCAGGCCACTGTGGGCGGCGTCGTGATGGGCGACCACCACCACCGTCTCCCGTGCATCGGCGTCGCCGGCCTCGCCGACGACGTTGAACGTGTCGCGATGGGGCAGCACCGCGCGGCGAAACCACAACCTGCCGCCGCCCAGTTCGTCCCAGATCGCGGCCGCGCCGAGCGCGCCGAGTAGGCCACCCGGCAGGCGCGTGCGCCACGAGCTGCGGCGTCGCGCCGCCACCGCCGCCAGTGCTGCGCTGCCGTTGAGCAGGCCCAGCGGCCACCAGTAGCCACCGTGGGCGCGCTCCACCTCGATGGTCGCGCGATGGCCCTGCTCGCGCAGACGCGCCGCGATCCAATCGGCTGCGCGGTGCTCGCCGGCGGAGGCCGACGGACGCTCGAAGGCGGCGAGCTCCTCGACCACCGTGCGCAGTTCCTGCGCCGGGGCGCTCATGCGATGTGCGTCGTCGCTTCGGCTGCCGAGAGCTGGTCGGGCAGGTTGATGTCCACGCCGTGCGGTGGGTCGACGTGCCCTGCCAGCAGCGGGTCCTCGGTGTCGCGCATCCAGCTCTCCAGGCGACCGCGCAGGTCCGCCAGCACCGGCGCGTGCGCCGGGTCCTCGGCGAGGTTGTTGGCCTCGTTGGGGTCGAACACCAGGTCATACAGCTGCTCCTTGGCGATCTCCCGCTCGGCCCAGCCGTTGCTCAGCAGCACGTCCTTGCTGGGACCGTCGTCGGTGTTGGCCAGCACCGGTGTCAGGCGATCGCCCCAGCGGCGGATGTACTTGTGTCGCGTCGTGCGGACCGCGCGCTGGGGCTCATACGCGGCGTGCCAGGTGGAGCCGGCGAAGATCTCCTCGCGCACGCTCGGCGTCTCGCCTCGTAGCAGCGGCAGCAGCGACACTCCTTCCAGGAACGGCGGGCGCTCGATCCCGAGGTACTCGCAGACCGTCGGGTAGACGTCGATGTGCGATACCAACGCGTCGTTGACGCGCCCCCCGTGGAACGGCTCGGGCCCGCGCAGGATCAGCATCACACCGAGGCCGCGGTCGTACAGCGTGGCCTTCGCTCCCGGGAACGGCATCCCGTGGTCGGTGGTGAAGATCACCAGCGTGTCGTCGACGAGGCCCGAGGCGTCCAGCTGGTTGAGCACCATGCCGACGCCGTGATCCAGCGAGCGCGCGCTGGCCTTGAACGCCGCCACGTCCGCACGCACCTCCGGCGTGTCTGGAAGGTTGTTCGGCGGCTTTGAGTAGTGAACGTCCCTGAGCGAGCCCGGACCCAGGAATTCGCGGTGGGTCTCGAAGAACCCGACCGACAGGAACAGCGGGCGGTCGTGCTTGCGGCGCAGCACCTCCATCGCCAGCGGCGCCACCGTCTCCACACGCGTGGTCGGGACCTTCATCACCTCGTCGTAACCGATCACCTCCGGCTCCTTGGAGATGTGCTGCTCGCCGATCAGGGTCGAGGTGTAGCCGACGCCGCGCAGGACGTTGACGATGTGGTGGCGGTAGTCGCGCAGCGACCAGCCGCGGTGGGCGAGCCCGAGCATGCCGTTGCTCTGGCCGTACTGGCCGGTGAGCAGGCAGGCGCGGCTGGCAGAGCACGTGGGCGCGGCGCAGAACGCTTGGCGGAACAGCACGCCCTGGTCGGCCAGGCCCTGGACATTGGGCATCGGCACCGGCTCGCCGTAGGGCTGGATGTAGCGGCCGGTGTCGTGCGAGTGCATGTAGAGGATGTTCGGGAGGTTGGTCACGGTATTGTTCACCAAGACAGTGTGCTTGATCGGATAATTGCCTGCGATGACGCCGATGCTCTCCTACCTGGTCTGTGCGACGCCGCGAAGCGGCAGCACTCTACTGTGCCATGCGCTCAAGGAGACCGGCGTGGCCGGACACCCCGAGGAGTACTTCGAGGCGCTGCGCCGCTCGGGGCTGCCACGCCGTCCGCACGAGTACTTCGAGCAGGACCGCCACGCCAACATCGTCGAGCGTCTGGCGTTCCGCGAGATGCCCGACGGGATGGCCAAACCGAACCCGCTGTGGCACCCGGACACCTACGATCAGTATCTGGCGTGGGCGCTGAAGGAGGGGACCACGCCCAACGGCGTGTTCGGGGCCAAGCTGATGTGGGGCTACCTTGGCGACTTCGCGCAACTGCTGCGCGGAATCGACGGGATGGCCGAGCGGCCGCTGCCCGAACTGCTCGGCCGCGCCTTCCCGGGGTTGCGCTATATCCAGATCACGCGCCAGAACAAGATTCGTCAGGCGGTGTCACTGTGGAAGGCCGTGCAGACGCAGTCCTGGAAGCGTACCGCCGGCGAGGACTCGCAAGACTCGGTGGAGCTCGTGTTCTCCTTCCGTGCGATCAACTATCTGGTGCGCCTGCTGACGGCGCACGACGCCTCCTGGGACGCCTACTTCCTCGGGCTCGGCTACGAGCCGTTGAAGGTCACCTATGAGGAGCTGGCGCAGAGCACCGACGCGGTCATCCGTCGCGTGCTCGAGCACCTGGGAATACCGGCGCCGGCGGACCTCGTGGTCGAGGCGCGGGGGCTGTCCGTGCAGGCGGACGACGTATCCGAGGAATGGGTGCGCCGCGTCGACGAGCACCTGCGCGCGCTGGAGGTTCCCGGGCCGAGCTGAGCAAACGCCGCGCTCAGCGGCGCGGCTTGCTGCGTTCCACGGCCTCCGCCAGCGCCGGCAGGGTGACACCCAGCGCCACCGCGATGCGCCTGACGGTTGTCCACGTGGGGTTGGCGTTGCCGCGCTCGATGCGGGCGAACGCGGCCACGGTCAGACCGGCGCGATGCGCCAGGTCCTCCTGCGTGTCGCCACGCTCGATACGCATGCGGCGAAGCGTTGACGCGAGCGCCGGGTCTGCCTGGGTTGGAGCGGACACAATCAGAAACATCGCATCTCGCGAGTAGCAATAGCCAGACAGTCGGCTGCTGGTATCGTGCTGCTGTCACGCCATCCCCACAGACGGCGCTGGCCCGGTCGGTACCTGTGCGCGGCGCGTACGGGTACCGACCACCAAGCAATTCCGGGCTCTGCTACGTGCCCGGCAGGCGGTACTTGCGCGTGTTCGGGCAGCGCTCCAGCAGCCCCAACTCGACGAGCGTGAATGCGTAACGATGGGTCGTGCTCGGACTCATGCCCAGCTCGCGCGCCAGTTCCAGAATGCCGCGGGCGCCGCCGTCCGGGCCAAAGCACGTGAGGATCGACAATCCCCGCATCAGCGAACGCGACACGCGCGGGTCGACGGTATCGGCCGGCGTGTAGCCGCCGATGAGCGTCGACAGGCTCGGTGCGCGGCTGAGTGTCGCGGCGCGCACGACGTCATCGATCTGCGTGGGGGACAGGGTGATTGAGATGTTCTGGCGCTGATCGTTTGTCATCGCACGATGTTCGCAGATGTAGACGATTGTCTGCAACGGGTGTCTCTCACCCTGAGGATTTTGTTTCTGACTTCACGGTCCGAGACGAAAGCCTCCGGCTCAACTGCTTGCACGTGCAATCATTGCCCCATGAGCACTCTAAAGAGCACAGGCAAACTCACCGTCACCCACTTCACAGATCCGGGCTGCCCATTCGCCTACTCCGCCAGCCCCGCACTGGCCGTTCTGCGCTGGCGCTACGACGACCAGCTCGACTGGCGCCTGGTGACGATCGGGCTCTCCGAGGACCCCGAGCGCTACGTCGAGGCCGGCTACACGCCGACGCGCATGACCATCGGCCAGCAGAGCTACTTCAAACGCTTCGGCATGCCGCTGCTGATGCAGCCACGCTCGCGCGTGGCCGCCACCGCGCGTGCGTGTCGCGCGATCGTCGCCACGCGCCTGCGCTTCCCGGGGCGTGAGGATGAGGTGCTGCGTGCGCTACAGATCGCCTGGTTCACGACCACGCTGCTGCTCGACCAGGACGCCGACATCGCGCAGGCGCTCGCACGCGTCGACGGGCTCGACGTCGGTGCGGTGATCGCAGCGATCGACGATCCCGCCACCGTCGCCGCCTACGAGGACGACAAGGAGCAGACGCGCAGCGCCGAGGGCGGTCCCACCGACTTCCAGGGCAAGGCGCGCCAGACCGACGGGCCCGTGCGCTACTCGGCGCCGTCGCTCGTCTTCCACAGCGCCGGCGGTCAGCGCCTCGAGGCCGGCGGCTTTCAGACGATCGAGGCCTACGACGTGCTGATCGCCAACCTCGACCCCACGCTGGAGCGCCAGGCACCGCCGGATCAGGCGCTCGACGCGCTGCGCCGCTTCCCCGCCGGCCTGGTCACCGCCGAGGTCGCAGCGATCCTCGCCCAGAACAACCAGCTCCCCGATCGCGACGCCGCCGAGCGCGCGCTGATCGAGCTGGCCGGCGCCGGGACCGTCAAGCGCGAGTCGCTCGCCGACGACGCCCTCTGGCAACTCGCCTGAGCAGGTCCGGCTCGACTGGGCGCGCGGCAATCCCACCAGTCACGCGCGGCAATCCCACCAGTCACGCGCGGCAATCCCACCCGTCACGCGTGGTGTATCGCCATCGCTATACACCACCCGCGGATACGAATACCCGGCGCAGGAGGGTAGCCTCCAGCGCTGCGATGTCGATCACGGTCACACTCCCAGACGGAAACCAGCTCCAGCTGCCCGACGGCGCCACCGGCGCCGATGCCGCCGCCGCGATCGGGCCAGGGCTGGCCCGGGCGGCGCTGGCAGTCGAGGTCGAGCACGCCGAGGACGGCGACGGCACAGAAGTACGCGACCTGGCGCGCCCACTGCCCGACGGTGCTCACCTCGCGATCCTCACTCAGAAGAGCGGGCCGCAGGCCCTGCAGCTGATCCGCCACGACGCCGCGCACGTGCTCGCCGCCGCGGTCATGGAGCTCTACGACGGCGTCAAGATCTCGATCGGGCCGCCGATCGACGAGGGCTTCTACTACGACTTCCAGTTCCCCGACGGCACCACCATCTCCGAGGCGGACTTCCCGAGAATCGAAGAGCGGATGCGCGCGCATGTCAAGGCAGCCGAGCCCTTCGAGCGCCGCGACGTCTCCGTGGCCGAGGCGCGCGAGCGCTTCCTGGCAGAGCGCCAGGACTACAAGGTCGAGCTGATCGACGACCTCGTCACCGCCGCCGCGCGCAGCGAGCACCGCCGGCCACTGAGCACGGTCTCGCTGTACACCAACGGTCCCTTCACCGACCTCTGCCGCGGCCCGCACGCCCCCACCACCAAGACCGTCGGCGCCTTCAAGCTCAGCTCCGTCGCCGGCGCCTACTGGCGCGGGGACTCCAACCGCACCATGCTCACGCGCATCTACGGGACCGCGTTCTTCTCCAAGGACGAGCTCGCCCAGCACCTGGAGCGCATCGAGCAGGCCAAGGCGCGCGACCACCGCAAGCTCGGCCGTGAGCTCGGGCTGTTCACCTTCTCCGACGTCTCACCCGGCGCCGCCTTCTGGACCGGCGCCGGCACCAGCGTGTTCAACAGCCTGCTCGGGCTCTCGCGGCGGATGGGCGCCGAGCGCGGCTACAGCGAGGTCAAGACGCCGCAGATCTACGACGCCGAGCTGTGGAAGACATCCGGACACTGGGGCAAGTACCGCCAGAACATGTTCACCGTCCTCGTCGAGGACCGCGAGATGGGCGTCAAGCCGATGAACTGCCCCGGGCACTGCCACCTGTTCGCCACGCGCCGGCACTCCTACCGCGACCTGCCCGTCCGCTACTTCGAGCCGGGGCTGCTGCACCGCAACGAGGCCTCCGGCGTGCTCCACGGCCTGCTGCGCGTCCGGCACTTCGCCCAGGACGACGCGCACATCTTCTGCACCGAGGAGCAGGTGCAGGACGAGGTCTCCGGCTGCCTGGAGATGGCCTTCGACACCTACAAGCTGTTCGACTTCGACGTCAAGCTCGAGCTCTCCACGCGCCCCGAGCAGCGCGTCGGCAGCGACGAGATGTGGGACCGCGCCGAGGACAAGCTGATGCGCACGCTCGACGATCTCGGCCTGGAGTACGAGTTGAACCCCGGCGACGGCGCCTTCTACGGGCCGAAGATCGACGTGCACATGACCGACTCGCTGGGGCGCTCGTGGCAGCTGGGCACCGTGCAGCTGGACTACTCGATGCCCGCCCGCTTCGAGCTCAGCTACACCGGCTCCGACAACCAGGAGCACACGCCCGTGATGATCCATCGCGCGATGTTCGGCTCCTACGAGCGCTTCATCGGGATCATGCTCGAGCACTACGCCGGCGAGCTGCCGCTGTGGCTGGCGCCCGTGCAGGCGATCGTGCTGCCGGTCTCAGACCGCTTCAACGACTACGCCACGTCGGTCAGAGACGACCTGCGGACACAGCAGCTGCGCGTCGAGCTGGACGAGCGCAGCGAGTCGATCGGCCGCAAGATCCGCGACGCCGAGCTGCGCAAGATCCCCTACATGCTGGTCGTCGGCGAGCGCGAGCAGGGCGACGGCACAGTCGCCGTCCGCGAGCACCACGGCGGCGATCTAGGCAGCGAGCAGACCGCAGCGTTTGCGCGCCGCCTCGCCGGAGAGCTATAATCCCCGTCATTGCAGCCCCGCCAATCCTCAGAATGCCACGCGTAGCGTTAGCTTGACGCGCGGCCACCACAGCTAGTGCCGGTTCCCCGCCGTTTCGACCGGCGCCCGCCCGAGCGGGACACGACGAGGATCAACGAGCGCATTCGTGTGCCCGAGGTCCGTCTGATCGATGACCAAGGCACGCAGATCGGCGTGCTGAAGACGCCCGACGCGCTCGTGTTCGCCCAGGAACGCGACCTCGACCTCGTCGAGGTCGCACCCGAGGCGCGCCCGCCCGTGTGCCGCGTGCTCGACTACTCCAAGTACAAGTACGAGCAGGCGCAGAAGGTCAAGCAGGCGCGCAAGCACCAGCAGCAGATCACCGTGCGCGAGATCAAGTTCAGACCGAAGATCGCCGAGCACGACTACGACACCAAGAAGCACCACGTCGAGCGCTTCCTCAAGCACAAGGACAAGGTCAAGGTCACGATCATGTTCCGCGGCCGTGAGGTCACGCACCCCGAGCGCGGCACCGCCATCCTCGACCGCCTCGCCGAGGAGCTCTCCGAGCTGGGCGTCGTCGAGCAGCGCCCGATGCAGGAAGGGCGCAACATGACGATGATGATGGCCCCCTCCAAAGCGGTGCTGGCCGGCAAGGCCGACGCCGCGGTTGCCGCAGACGAGGTGTTTTCCCCGGGCCCCCACGTCGGCGACGTCGCCTCGGAGGCGCTCGAGTCGCCGCTGGAGGCTGCCACCGATTCCGCGGCCGCCGAGTCTGCCCAAGAGCCTGGCGAGAGCGCCCAGCAGGCCGCGGAGGAGTCGCGCGAGGACACCGAGCAGGCCCCCGAGGACGCCCCTCCTGTCGCCGCCGAGGAGTCGCCGCAGACGCCCGAGTCGGCGCTCAGCGACGGCGGAACCGCTGCCGCGGGCAGCACCGTGTCATAATCCTCCGCTGATCATGCCCAAGATGAAGACACACTCCGGCGCGAAGAAGCGCTTCAAAGTCACCGGCACCGGCAAGGTGCGCGCGCGTCACCCCTTCACGAGCCACATCCTCGAGAAGAAGTCGCCCAAAAAGAAGCGCGCGCTCGGTGGGCCGAAGATGCTGCACGAGGATGACGTGCCGCGGGTCAAGCGCATGCTGGGGGTGGGCAAGTGACCAGGGTCAAGCGCTCCGTTCACGCGCGCAAGAAGCGCCGTGCCGTACTCGAGCAGACAAAGGGCTTCCGCGGCGAGGCGCACTCCAACTACAGGCGCGCCAAGGAGGCGCTGCTGAAGGCGGACAAATACGCCTACCGCGACCGGCGCAACCGCAAGCGCGACTTCCGCAGGCTGTGGATCACGCGCATCAACGCCGCCGCCAGGGTCAACGGCATGAGCTACTCGCAGTTCATGCACGGGCTGGCCCTCGCCGGCGTGGAGCTGGACCGCAAGGTGCTGGCCGACATCGCCGTGCGCGACGCAGACGCATTCCGACGTTTCGCCGAGGTCGCCCGCGAGGCGTCGGCTGCCTGAAACTCCGCAGAAGCCGGAGACCCGGCAACCGACAGACAGCCTCCCGGGCGTCGCTCCTGCAAAGGACGGCGCCCTTTTTGTTGGCACGAGCAAGGAACAAGACCGAGCAGCGAGCATGAGCCAGATCGCATCCCCCCAAAATCCTCGACTGAAGGCGCTGCGCCGCCTGCACACAAAGCGCGAGCGTGCGCGCAGCGCCACGTTTCTTGCCGAAGGCGAGGACCTGATCGCCGCCGCCGAGCGGGCCGGGCGCCCGACGCTCGAGGGCTACCGGCTGGCCGGCTCAGGCCTCGGCAGAGACGACTTCCACGACGTCGAGCGCTCCGCGCTCGCAAGCGTCTCCGCGCTCGGCTCCAGCACGCGTGTGATGGCCGTGTACGAGCAGCGCTGGGGGCCGGCGGTCGGCCCTCTGTGCGTGTACCTGCACCGCGTCGGGGACCCGGGAAACGTCGGCACGGTGCTGCGCTCCGCGCAGGCGTTCGGCGCCTCCTGCGTCGCCCTCGGTCCCGGCTGCGCCGATCCCCACGGGCCCAAGGCCGTCCGCGCGAGCATGGGCGCGATCTTCACGGTCGCACTCGCGCACGTCAGCGATCTCAGCGAGCTACCCGGTCGGCTGATCGCGCTCGCCGCCGACGCCCCGGAGGTGCTGCGCAGGCCGCTCGAGGACAGCAACGCCGGCGTTGGAGCCGCGGCGGGGGAGGACCGCGTCACGCTGCTCGTCGGCTCCGAGCGCGACGGGCTGCCAGACGAGCTGATCGCTGCATGTGAGCACGTCGCACGCATCCCCATCGCCTCCGACTCGCTCAACGCCGCAATGGCCGCCACCGTGGCGCTGTACGAGATGACCCGCCGACCGTATCGTTGTCCCGCCCGCCCCAACGATACGGTCCCGACCTCATGATCGATCGCATCCAGCAGCTGCAGGGCGAGGCCGAGCAGGCGATCGCCGCCGCCGGCACAAGCGATCAGCTCGAGCAGCTACGCGTCCGCTACCTCGGCCGCAAGGCCGAGCTGCCGCAACTGCTGCGCGGGGTCGCAGCGCTCGAGCCGGCCGAGCGCGGCGCCGTCGGCAAGGCCGCCAACCAGGCACGCCAGGCGCTGGAGGCGCAGATCCAGGCGCGCAGCCTCGAGCTCGCCGGCGACGAGCTCGACCAGCAGCTGCGCGCCGACACCGTCGACGTCACCCTCCCCGGCGCGCCACCACAGCCGATCGGACGCCTGCACGTGCTCACCGTCACCCGCAGGGAGCTTGAGGACATCTTCCTCGGGCTCGGCTTCACCGTCATGGAGGGGCCCGAGATCGAGACCGTCCACTACAACTTCGACGCGCTCAACCACAGTCCCACGCACCCCGCAAGGGCGCGCACCGACACCTTCTACGTCGGCGAGCAGCTCGTCCTGCGCACACACACCTCGCCGATGCAGGTACGTGCCATGGAGGCCCACCCGCCGCCGCTGTACGTCGTGATCCCCGGGCGCGTGTACCGACCCGACTCCGACGCCACGCACACACCGCAGTTCCACCAGATCGAGGGCCTCGCCGTCGACGAGGACATCACGCTCGCCGACCTCAAGGGCACGCTGCTGGAGTTCGCACGTGCCGTCTTCGGCGAAAAGCGTGACGTGCGCCTGCGCCCGCACTTCTTCCCGTTCACCGAGCCCAGCGTCGAGGTGGACGTGTCCTGCTTTCACTGCGACGGCAACGGCTTCCTCAAGGACGGCGCCCGCTGCTACCTGTGCAAGGGCGAGGGCTGGCTGGAGGTGCTCGGCGCCGGCGAGGTCGACCCCAACGTCTACTCCTACGTACCCACCACCGACGCCAACGCCCCCGGATATGACCCAGAGAAGGTGCAGGGCTTCGCCTGGGGAATGGGCGTCGAGCGCATCGCCATGCTCAAGCACGGCATCCCCGACCTGCGGCTGTACTACGAGAACGATCTCAGGTTCCTGGAGCAATTCGGATGAGGGTGCCGCTGCCGTGGCTGCGCGAGTGCTGCGACCCGTCGCTGGACGTGCACGCGATCGAGGAGCGCCTGACGATGACCGGCACCAAGGTCGAGGCGATCCACCATCACGGCGTGCCATCGCCCGACGGCTTCGTCGTCGGGCGTGTGCTCAGCGCCGAGCCCCACCCCGACGCAGATCGGCTGAAGGTGTGCAAAGTGGCGCTCGGCGGCGAGGACGACCAGCCGGCGACGATCGTCTGCGGCGCGCCCAACGTCGCCGCCGGGCAGACCGTGGCGGTGGCGCGGCCCGGAGCGATGATGCCGGACGGGACCAAGCTGCGCCAGGCCAAGCTGCGCGGCATCGTCTCCGAAGGGATGATCCTGTCCGAGTCCGAGCTGCAGCTCAGCATCAGCTCCGACGGGATCCTCGTGCTCGACGAGCTGACACTGGACGCGGCATCCTCCCCGGCATCGTCCCTGGAGGGGGAGGGGGAGCTCGCCCCAGGCACACCGCTGGCGGACGTGCTCGCGATCGCCATGGACGTGATCGAGCTGGAGATCACCCCCAACCGGCCCGACTGCCTCAGCGTGTACGGGGTCGCGCGCGAGCTGCACGCCGCCACCGGCGCACCGCTGCAGCCGGCTCCGTGGAGCGAGGACCCCGGCTCCAGCGGGCCGCTCAGCGGCGCCGAGGTGATCGTCGCCTGCCCCGAGCTGTGCCCACGGTTCACCGCGCGCGTGTTCGAGGACGTCACGATCGCGCCGTCGCCGCCGTGGCTGAAGGCGCGCCTGACAGCCGCCGGGCAGCGCCCGATCAACAACGTCGTCGACATCACCAACTACGCGATGCTGCTCTCAGGCCAGCCGCTGCACGCCTTCGACCTCGACCGTGTGGCCGGTGCCAGGTTGACCGTGCGCACCGCCCGCGACGGCGAGCAGGTGCAGACCCTCGATGGCCAGACGCGCACACTCGACCGGCAGATGGTCGTGATCGAGGACGGCGAGGGGCCCACCTCGATCGCCGGGCTGATGGGCGGCTCGCGCTCCGAGGTGCAGCTGCACACCACGCGCGTGCTGCTTGAGGTCGCCACCTGGAACGGCCCCAACATCCACCGCAGCTCCTGGGCGCTTGGCCTGCGCAGCGAGGCCTCCGGACGCTTCGAGAAGGGCCTGCAGCCGGAGCAGTGCATGCACGCCCAGGCGATCGCCACGCAGCTGATGATCCAGCTGTGCGGCGCGCGCCCGCTGCCCGGCACGATCGACATCGGCGCCGACGGCAACGCCGGCTGGGAGCCACCTGGCACGCCCAGCATCCGGCTGCGCGAGGCGCGCGTGCAGGCGATTCTCGGCATCCCCGTTGCGATCGAGCGTCAGACGGAGATCCTCGGCGCGCTCGACTTCGACAGCGAGCCATACGCGGAGGGCCTGGAGGTGAGCGTCCCGGCGCTGCGCCGCACCGACGTCACGCGCGAGATCGACCTGATCGAGGAGGTCGCCCGCATCGACGGGCTGGATCGCCTACCGGCGACCCTGCCGGCGCGGCGCGGCGCCGCCGGCAGGCTCTCCCACGCCCAGCGCGTCCGCCGCGAAGCCGAGGACGCCGTCGTCGGCCGCGGCCTGCACGAGATCGTCGGCTGGAGCTTCGCCGCCCCCGAGCTGCTCGACAGGCTGCGGCTGCCCGCCGATCACGACATGCGAGCGGTGGTCACGCTCGAGAACCCCATGTCCGAGGGGCAGTCGATCATGCGCCCGACGCTGCTCGGCTCGCTGCTCGACGGCGCCCGCCACAACGTCGCGCGCAACGGACCCGACGTCGCGATCTTCGAGTCCGGCACCGTCTACCGCGCCGCGCGCGACACCACCGACGGCGACGGCCACGGAGGGGATCGCGCAGCGGACGAGCACCACGGCCTCGGCGTGCTGCTCAGCGGCGGGATGACGCCGCGCGCCTGGCAGGGAGAGCGCCGCGAGGCCGACTTCTTCGCCGCCAAGGGGCTGCTCGCCGGCGTGCTCGACCGCTTCCACCTCCCGTGGTCGGTACAGGTACACGAATGGCCGTTCCTGCACCCCGGGCGCAGCGCGGCGGTGCTCGCGAGCGCAGCCGGGGGAGACGGCGCGCAGGCGACCCGCCTCGGCCTGCTCGGCGAGCTGCACCCGCTCGTGGCAGCCGCCTGGGACCTACAGCGCACGGCCGTGTTCGCGATCGACGTGGGCAAGCTCGCAGCGCTCGTCGCACCGGTCAGCACGTTCCAGGCGTTCGGGCCATTCCCGCCGCTGCGCCAAGACCTCGCCGTGACGCTGCCGCAGGCTGTCTCAGCCGCCGAGGCGCTGGAACGCGCGCGCAGCGCCGGCGGTGGCATGCTCGACGACGTCAGCGTGTTCGACGTCTACACCGGCGAGCAGGTGGGGGAGGAGCGCCGGTCGCTGGCGCTGGCGCTCTCCTTCCGCGCCCTCGATCGCACGCTCACCGACGAGGACGTCGCGCCCGTGCGCGAGCGGATCGTCGCCGCGCTCGAACAGCTGGGGGGTGAGCTACGTGGCTAGAGCGCAGCCGCAGCGCTCCACGCCGGGCGGCCCGCGGGTGCTGGTCGCCGGGGCGACCGGGTTCACCGGCGCGCTCGCCGCACACCTGCTGTGGGGCCACCCCGACTTCGAGCTCGTAGCCGTCACCGGGCGCTCCGAGGTGGGCAGACGCCTGCAGGACGTCTATCCGCGCTATCGCGTGCCGCTGGAGATCCAGGAGCTCGACCTCGACCGTCTGGAGGGCATCGACGCCGCAGTCGTCGCCTATCCCCACGCCGCCGCCGCCCCCACGGTGTCAGCGCTGCGCGAACTCGGTGCGCGCGTCGTTGACCTCAGCGCCGACTTCCGCCTGCGCTCGCTCGCCACCTACGAGCACTGGTATGGCCAGCATCCACGTCCGCAGCTGATCGAGCAAGCCGTGTACGGGCTGACCGAGCTGCACCGCGAGCAGATCGCCGACGCCGCGATCGTCGCCAACCCAGGCTGCTACCCGACCGCGTCGCTGCTCGCGCTCGCGCCGCTCGCCCGCGCCGGGCTGATCGCCGACGTCGTGATCGACGCCAAGCAGGGCATCTCAGGGGCCGGACGCGTGTTCAACGAGACCACGCACCTGTCCATGGCCGCCGAGAACATCCTGGCGTACAAGGTCGCAGCGCACCGGCACACGCCCGAGATCGAGGAGCAGCTGGTTGCGCTCGATCCAGCGCTTGCCAAGCTGAACGTTCAGTTCCAGGCTCACCTGGTGCCACTCGATCAGGGCGAGCTGGCCAGCTGCTACGTGACCCCCACGCGCCCGGTGACACCGTCGGAGCTGCACGAGCTGTACCTCGACGCCTACGCCGAGGAGCCGTTCGTCGAGCTCGTCGGACGCGCCCCCCGGCGTGCTGGAGGTGCGGGAGACCAACTTCTGCCGCCTGTTCGCTGCAAGCGACGAGCACACCGGCAAGGTGCTGGTGTTCTCCGCGATCGACAACCTGTGGAAGGGCACCTCCTCGCAGGCGCTGCAGAACCTCAACCTGATGTTCGGCCTTCCTGAGACCAGGGGATTGCTGTGAGCGCCCCCCAACCACAGCCGTTCTTCCGCTCGCGCTGGGTGCCGGCACCGGCGCACGTGCGCGAGCTCGGCCTCGACGCCGGGCTGCCGAGCGGCTTCCGCGCCGCCGGGGTGCCGGCCGGCATCAAGCAGAGCGGAAAACCGGACGTCGGGCTGCTCGTATGCGACGCGACCGTGCCCGTCAGCGCAGCGCGCTTCACCGCCAGCGCCACGCCCGCGGCGCCCGTGCTCCTCAGCCGCGAGCGCTGCCGCCTGGATGCGCTACGCGTGGTGCTCGCCAACTCCGGCTGCGCCAACGCCGCCACCGGGCGCCGCGGGCTCGACGACGCCGCCAAGACCCAGGGCGCCGCCGCGCTCGCCGCCGGCGTCGATCCCGCCGAGGTCGCGCTCGCCTCGACCGGCGGCATCAGCCACCTGCTGCCCGTCGACGCCGTGCTCAAAGGCATCCTCCAGGCGCGCGCCGGGCTGCGCCAGGACGGCGACAGCGACTTCCAGCAGGCGATCCAGACGACCGACGCCTTCGAGAAGCGCGCCAACCTCGAGGTTCAGCTGCCCTCCGGGACCGTGCGCCTGAGCGCGCAGTGCAAGGGCGCCGGCATGATCTCGCCGCGCTTTGCCACGATGCTGTGCTTCGTGCAGAGCGACGCCGCGCTGTCTGCCGAGACAGCCGAGCTGCTGCTGGGCGTGTGCGTCAAGCGCTCCTTCGACCGCGCCTCCGTCGACGGGCAGCTGTCCACCAACGACACCGCCATCCTCATGTGCTCCGGTGCCAGCGGCGTCGAGATCGCGCCCGAGAGCGACGACGAGCTGCGCTTCGGCGAGGCGCTGGACGCGCTGCTGCGGGCGCTCGCAATCATGATGGTCGCCGACGGCGAGGGCGCCGGGCGGATCGCCCGCGTGATCGTGGGCGGCGGCGATCTCGACGGTGCCGAGGCGGCAGCCCGAGCGGTCGCCAACTCGCCGCTCGTCAAGGCCGCGCTGCACGGCGGCGATCCCAACTGGGGACGCATCATCCAGTCCGTCGGCGACGCCCTCGGCGGTCGCGACGGCTATCCCACACCGCTGCCCGTCGACGTCGCCATCGAGGGCATTCAGGTCTGCTCGCGCGGCAGCGCGATCGACTACGACGAGCCTGCGCTCGCCAAGGCCGTGCAGCGAGACGAGGTCGAGTACGAGATCGACCTGGGTGGGCGGGACTCGATCCACGTCGAGACCGAGGTGTTCTTCTCCGACCTCTCGCACGAGTACGTCACCGTGAACGCGGATTACCACACATGAGCACGCATGGCTGCGCTGGACGGCGTCCTCGGTCGCTCGCGTGCAGAGCACGCCACGCTCCCTGCGTCCTTGTCCAACTTGCCCTGCGTGCCCATGTGCATGTGAACCGATCGCGGAGAGGAGCTCGCCATGCGTGACGTCGGCACGCTGCTCGAGGCGCTTCCGTACATCCGGGAGTTCCACGGCAGGACCGTGGTGATCAAGTACGGCGGTGCCGCGATGGAGGATGCCGAGCTGCGTGAGGAGTTCGCCCGCGACGTGGTGTTGCTCAAGTACGTCGGGCTGAACCCGATCGTCGTGCACGGCGGTGGCCCCGAGATCACCGGCTACATGCAGCGCCTCGGCCTCCCCGTCGAGTTCGTCGGCGGCCTGCGCGTATCCGACGAGAGCACCGTCGAGGTCGCCAAGATGGTGCTCGTCGGCAAGGTCAACAAGGAGATCGTCCTGCGCCTGAACCGCCACGGCCAGCCCGCGGTCGGGCTGTGCGGCGACGACGGCAGCCTGTTCCGGGTTGCCCGCCGCGCCGCGCCCGGGGGAGAGGACATCGGCTTCGTCGGGCGCATCGAGCGGGTCAACATCGGCGTCATCGAGCACATCGCCAGCGACTACATTCCCGTGATCGCATCCGTCGGCGCCGATCGCGACGGACACTCCTACAACGTCAACGCCGACGAGGCCGCAGGCGCGGTCGCAGGCGCGCTCGGCGCCTACAAGGTGATCTTCCTCACCGACGTCGCCGGCTGGCTGGCCGACCCCGCCGACTCCGCCAGCCTGATCGGCCAGGCCAGCGCCGAGCGGGTCACCGGTGCGCTGCCCGGCCTCGACGGCGGCATGCGCCCCAAGCTCGAAGCCTGCGTGGACGCGATCAACGCCGGCGTCAGCGCCGCGCACATCCTCGACGGCAGGCTCGCGCACTCGCTGCTGCTGGAGCTGTTCACCGACGCCGGCATCGGCACCAAGATCGAGCCATGAGCCTGGCCGAGCTGCAGGAGCTGGAGCGCACCAGCGTGATGTCCACCTACGCGCGCCAGCCGGTCGAGTTCGTGCGCGGCGAGGGCGCGCACCTGTGGGACGTCGATGGCAATCGCTACCTGGACTTCCTGTGCGGCATCTCCGTCACCAACCTTGGGCACTGTCATCCACGCATCGTCGCCGCCGTGCGCGAGCAGGTGGGCACGCTGATGCACGCCAGCAACCTCTTCTACACCGAGCCCGCTATGCGTCTCGCCCAGCGCCTGTCGCAGTCGAGCCTCGGCGGCAAGGTGTTCTTCTGCAACTCCGGCGCCGAGGCCAGCGAGGCGGCGATCAAGCTCGCGCGCAAGGCCCGTGCCGGTGGCGATGTCGTCGTCATCCACGGTGCCTTCCACGGGCGTACCTACGGTGCCCTGTCGGCGACGCCGCAGGAGACCAAGCAGGCGCCGTTCGCGCCGCTGGTGCCCGGCTTTCGCGCCGTTGAGGCCGATCCGAGCGCGCTCAGTGCAGCGGTCGATGAGCGCACCGCTGCCGTCTTCCTGGAGCCGATCCAGGGCGAGACCGGCGTACACGTGCTCTCAAGCGAGCTGCTGCAGGCGGCGCGCGCGGCCTGCGACGAGCACGGCGCCGCGCTGATCTTTGACGAAGTCCAGTGCGGCATGGGGCGCACCGGCACGCTGTGGGCCTACGAGCAGGCCGGCGTGCGCCCGGACGCGATGACCGTCGCCAAGGCGCTCGGCGGCGGCCTGCCGATCGGTGCGCTGATCACCGGCGAGCGCCTGGCCGACGTGCTCGTGGCCGGCGATCACGGCTCGACCTTCGCCGGTGGGCCAGTGATCGCCGGCGCCGCGCTCGCGGCGCTGGAGCTGACCGACGATCCACAGCTACTGCAGCGCGTCGGCGAGCTGGGGCAGATGCTCGGCGAAGGACTGGAGCGCTTGCCGCACGTCTCACACGTGCGTGGACGCGGGCTGATGCTCGCATGCGAGCTGGATATCGCGGCCCCAGATGTCGTGCGCCGCGCGCTGTTGGAGCAGCGCCTGGTCCTCAACGCCACCGGCCCTGCCACGCTGCGATTGCTGCCGCCGCTGACGATCGACGAGGCCGACGTCGAAGAGGCGCTGCGGCGCCTGGCGGACGCGTTGGAAGACTGAGCGAATGCGGCGAGTGATCCTCGACGGCTTCGAGCTCGACGACGATCCCGCGCGGATCGACGTGGACGCGGTCCACACCTTCATCAGCCGCCAGTCCTACTGGGGTCGCGGGCGCCCGCGCGAGCGCGTCGAGCGCACAATCGCCGGATCCACGCGCGTGGTCGGGCTGTATCTCGGCGCCGAGCAAGTCGGCTTCGCGCGCGCGGTCTCCGACGGCGTCACCGTCGCCTACCTCGCTGATGTCTACGTGCTGCCCGCCTACCGTGGTCGCGGGCTGGGGCTCGAGCTGGTGCGCGAGATGGTCGAGGGCGACCCGCAGGACCCAGGCTCCAACGTGCGCTGGCTGCTACACACTGCCGATGCCCAAGGTCTGTACGCCAAGCTCGGTTTCGCCGAAGGCAGGCCCACGTACCCGCTGATGGAACGCGGTCGCGGCTACGATGGCCGCCCATGAGCGACTCCGAGCGAATCCCAGCCTTGCGTAGCGCCTCCTACGAGGCAGACCCGGAGCAGGTCCACCGCGTGCTGCTGCTGTACTCCGGCGGCCTGGACACCAGCGTCATGCTCAAGTGGATCCAGGACTCCTACGACGCCGAGGTCGTATGCCTGACCGTCAACCTCGGCCAGCCCGGCGAGGACTACGAGGTGATCAAGGGCAAGGCCATGCAGCTGGGCGCGCTCGAGTGCCACGTGGTCGACGCCCGTGAGGAGTTCGCGCACGAGTACCTCGTCCGTGCGATCAAGGCCAACGCGCTGTACGGCGGCGGCTATCCGCTGTTCACAGCACTGGGCAGGCCGCTGATCGCGAAGCTGGCCGTCGACTACGCGCGCAGCAGCGGCTGCGACACGATCGCCCACGGCTGCACCGGCAAGGGCAACGACCAGGTGCGGATCGAGGCGACGATCGCCACGCTCGCCCCCGAGCTGAAGGTGATCGCGCCGGTGCGCTCCTGGCAGATGGGCCGCGAGGAGGAGATCGCCTACGCCCGCGAGCACGGCATTCCGATCAAGGGCGGAGCGGAGGCGACGCCGTACTCGATCGACGACAACCTCTGGGGGCGCTCCTCGGAGGGGCGCTGGATCGAGGATCTCGACCACGCGCCCGAGGACGACGTCTTCCAGCTCGTGACCCGGCCCGAGCTGGCCCCCGACGAGCCCGAGATCGTCGAGCTGACCTTCGAGCAGGGCACGCCCGTGGCACTGGGCGGCGAGCGTCTGGAGCTGGTGGAGCTGATCGAACGGACCGCCGCGATCGCCGCACGTCACGGCGTCGGCATCGTCGACCACATCGAGGATCGGATCGTCGGGCTGAAGGTGCGCGACATCTACGAGGTTCCCGCCGCCGCGATCGTCCTGCCCGCCCACCAGGAGCTAGAGCGCCTCGTCGGCACGATCCATCAGAACCAGTTCAAGCCGCAGCTCGACCAGCAGTGGGCCTACCTGGTGTACGCGGGCCTGTGGTGGGAGCCGTTGCGCGGCGATCTGGACGCCTACATGGACCAGGTCAACGAGCGCGTCAGCGGCACGATCAGCCTGAAGCTTTACAAGGGACACGCGCGTGTCGTCACCCGCTCCTCGCCCAACGCCGTCTACGACGCCAGCCTGGCATCTTTCTCCGAGTCCGGCGGCCTCTTCTCGCAGACGGCATCGCCCGGCTTCATCGAGCTGTGGTCGCTGCAGTCACGCATGGCCTGGCGCCTGCGTAACAAGTAGCGCTCGCGGGTACCATGGCCGTATGAGCAGCAACGGCTACCGGGTACTCGGCTTCGTGGCGTGGCAGGGCGGCAAGTGGTACCTGCGCCGACGCATCCGCCCGGTACGCAGGATCGCCGTCGGCGGCCTGCTCGCCGCCGGCACGCTCACGGCGGCGGCGCTCGCCGCCAAACGTCTCTCCAGCTGAGCGCCGACAGCGCCGACATCGAGCGCTCGCGCGCTGCGCCGCGTGGGCAGCGCCGTCCGGTCCTGCCTCTAGGTTGCCGTCAACGTGATGGCTGAAGGCAGCGAGACCCCCAACGGCGAGCAGGGCATCGGACCCGAGGGTCGGCCGCGGCGAAGCGAGGGCGACCTGTTCGCCGAACGTCGCGCACGCCGGGCGGCTGAGAGCGGCGAGGTCGCGCTGACCCGCCGCGCCGAGGCCGCCGAAGCGACCGTGCAGACGCTCGAACGCCACGTCGCCAGCCTGCAGCAGCGCCTGCGCGAGGCCGAGGAGGAGCGCGTGCGCATCGCCGAGCTGCTCGAGGCCGAGCAGGCCGACGCGCTGGAGCGAGAGCATGAGCTGCGCCGCGTCAAGCAGCGCGAGTATGCCGAGCAGCAGCTGCGGGTCGAGGCCGAGGATCGCCTGCTCAGCCTCGACCGCGACAGCCGCGTGGAGATCGAGCAGCTGAGCAGTCGGCTGAGCGCCAGCGAGCACGACGCACGCGAGCTGGCAGCACGGCTGGACAGCGTCCAGCGCCAGCTGATCGACGCCGAGCAGGCCGCCGGCGCCGAGCGGGCGGCGGTGCGCGCCGACCTTCGCTCCGTCGCCGAGCAGAACCTGCAAGCGCGGCTCACCGACCTGGAGCAGCGCGCCGCGGAGATCCAGCGCGGCCTGGAAGCCGAGCGCACCGCCCGTGAACGCTCAGAGCAACAGCTCGCAAGCATGCGTGAGGGACACGGGCGAATGGAAACACTGCTCGCAGAGATGAAGGGCATCGTCGGCCGCGTCAGCGCTGCGCTCGCCGTCGAGGACGAGCACCCCGCGCGGGCCCTGCCCGTGGCTGCTCCGGAGGCGCGCGGAGCCGAGATGGCCGACGCGCTGGCAGCGGCCGTGGAGCGACTGCGGGCGCGCGCCGAGGCCGCCCCCGTACCCGACGCCGGCGCTCCAGCTCCCTCCGACGAGGCCCACGAGGCTTCTGCCCCGCCGGCTCCAGAGACCGCTGCCTGGCCGGCCCCGGTCGTGCAGCGGCCCACCGTCGCCGTCTCCCCGCCGGAGCCGCACAAGCACAGCCTGTCTTGGATCGCACGGCGTCGAATCAAGCGCAAACAGCGGCGGGAACGGCGCGGGCAGTGAGCGCCTCCGCCGCCAGGCCACCTAGCATGCAGTCGCAGTGAGCAGCAACTCCTGCGCCCATCTCCACGTGCACTCCGAGTACTCGCTGCTCGACGGTGCGTGCAAGATCGACGCGCTCGCCGAGCGCGCGGCCAAGTTCGGCCAGCCCGCCCTGAGCCTCACCGATCACGGTGTCATGAACGGCGCCGTCGAGATGTACAAGGCGTGCAAGAAGCACGGCGTCAAGCCGATCATCGGCTGTGAGATCTACCTCGTCGACGACCACGCCGTGGCTGCCACGGGCACCAAGACCGAGCGCAACCACCTGACGCTGCTGGCAGCCAACGACGCCGGCTACCGCAACCTCGTCAAGCTGTCCTCCGCCGGCTTCCTGGAAGGCCTGCAGCGCGGCAAGCCGACCGTCGACCTCGCGCAGGTCGAGCGCTACTCCGACGGTGTGATCGCGCTGACCGGCTGTCTGGCTTCGCGCTTCTGCCAGCGACTGCTGGACGATCGACAGCAGGACGCGCGTGCCCACGCCGAGGATCTTCGCGGCGTGTTCGGAGCCGAGAACGTCTACTTCGAGGTGCAGAAGAACGGCCTGGCGCCCCAGGACAAGTGCAACGAGGGCATCGTCAGGATCGCCCGCGAGATGGGCGGAAGCCTGGTCGGCACCGGCGACGTGCACTACCTGCGCCGCGAGGACTACGAACACCACACGGCGCTGCTGTGCGTGCAGACCAAGAGCACGATCGCCGCGCCCAAGCTGACGTTCGACACCAACGAGTTCTACCTGCGCGACAGCGAGGAAATGACAGTCGCGTTCGCCGAGTGGCCTGAGGCGATCGCCAGCACGCTGGAGATCGCCGAGCGCTGCTCGGTCGAGATCGAGCTCGGCAAGCAGCTGATCCCCAGCTATCAGACCCCCGATGGGGCCAGCGAGCGCGAGTACCTGCGCGAGCGGGTGCTCGAGGGCCTGCGCCTGCGCTACAGCGACCCGCCTCCGGCAGAGGCGCTGGAGCGCATGGAGATGGAGCTCGGCGTGATCGACAGCATGGGCTTCAACGCCTACTTCCTGATCGTCTGGGACTTCGTCAAGTTCGCCAAGGAGAACGGCATCGCGGTCGGCCCCGGCAGAGGCTCGGCGGCCGGGTCGATCGTCTCCTACTGCCTGGCCATCACCGACGTCGACCCGTTGCGCTACGACCTGCTATTCGAGCGCTTTCTCAACCCCGAGCGTGTGTCGATGCCGGATATCGACATCGACTTCTCCGTGCGCGGACGCGAGCGGGTGATGCGCTACGTGACCGAGAAGTACGGACGCGAGTCGGTCGCGCAGATCGTCACCTTCGGCAAGATGTTCCCGCGTGCGGCCACGCGCGATGCGGCGCGCGTGCTCGGCTTCGACTACGGCACCGGCGACCGGCTGGCGAAGCTGATCCCCGACCCGATCATGGGACGCTCGCCGTCCTTCGAGGACTGCCTGAAGCCCGGCCAACCGCTGCGCAAGGCGTGCGACGAGGATCCCGCAGCAGAGAAGATCATTGGCGTCGCACAGGGCCTGGAGGGGATCGTGCGCAACTCCTCGATCCATGCGGCCGCCGTCGTGATCGCCGACCGGCCGCTGACCGACATCGTCCCGCTGCAGCTGGCCGACGCCGGGACCGACGAGAACGGCGAGCGCGCGTTTCGTACCGTCACGCAGTTCTCGATGAAGCCAATCGAGGAGATCGGCATCCTCAAGATGGACTTCCTCGGCCTGCGCAACCTCGATGTGATCGAGGACGCACTCGACATCATCGAGCGCTCAACCGGCGAGCGCCCCGACATGACGACGCTGCCGCTCGACGATCCCAACACCTACGCGATGATGGCGCGCGGCGACTCCACCGGCGTCTTCCAGTTCGAGTCCGAGGGCATGCGCGAGGCGCTGAAGAAGGTGCGCCCCGACGAGTTCAACGACCTCGTGGCGCTCAACGCGCTGTACCGACCCGGCGCGATGGATCAGATCCCCGTTTACGCCAAAGGCAAGCGCAACCCAGAGGCGATCTCCTACCCGGACGAGCGCCTGCGTCCGATCCTGGAGTCCTCCAACGGCGTGATCCTCTACCAAGAGCAAGCGATGCAGATCTCCAAGGAGCTCGCCGGCTTCTCAGGCGCCAAGGCAGACGACCTGCGCAAGGCGATCGGCAAGAAGAACCGTCAGGCGATGGCAGCGCTGAAGCCCGAGTTCGTCGAGGGCTGCCGTGCCTCCGGCACCAAGCCCGACGTGATCGAGTTCCTGTGGAACACCAACGAAAAGTCCGCTGATTACTCGTTCAACAAGAGCCACGCCGCCTGCTACGGCCTGATCGCCTACCGCACCGCCTGGCTGAAGGCCAACCACACCGCCGAGTACATGGCGGCGCTGATCTCCTCGGTGATGTCCACCAAGGACAAGGTGCCGTTCTTCGTGGCCCGCTGTGAGGAGATGGGCATCGAGATCCTGCCCCCGGACGTCAACCTCTCCGACCACGAGTTCACCGTCGTCGAGCGCAACATCCGCTTCGGTCTGGACGCCGTCAAGGGCGTTGGCTACCAGGCGGTCGAGGCGATCAAACGCGCCCGCGAGGAGGGCGGCGAGTTCGGCTCGATCTGGGATTTCTGCGAGCGCGTGGACGGTCGCACGGTCAACAAGAAGGCAATCGAGGCGCTCGTCAAGTGCGGCGCGCTCGGCTCGACCGGCGCCACGCGCAAGGGGATGCTGGAGGTGCTTGAGAAAGCGCAGGCCAAAGGCCAGCAGATCCAGCAGGACGCGCAGATCGGCCAAGGCTCGATCTTCGACCTGCAGGAAGAAACCGCCGACAGCTCGGCGTCGGCCTCCGCGGCGGCGCTCGCCGCGCTCGGGCAACCGGTGCAGCCGCCGATCCCGACCGATGAGTTCGACCAGCCCCAGCTGCTCGCCGCCGAGAAGGAAGCAATCGGGCTGTTCGTCTCCGCGCACCCGCTCAAGCCCCTGCGTGAGGCACTGCGGGCCCGGGTTGACTGTCCCATCTCCGCGCTCCAAGACCGCCGAGACAAGGATTGGGTGACGGTCGGCGGGATCATCACCGAGGCCAAGCGCATCCGTACACGCAACGGCGATCACATGATGTTCGCCACGCTCGACGATCTCGCGGGGGCCGTGGAGATACTCGTGTTCGGCAAGGCGCTGGCCGAGCACGAGGCGGCGCTGGCGGTTGACGAGGTCGTGATCGTCAAGGGCCGCGTCGACCACAAGGAAGCCGGCAAGACCTGTCTGGTGGTGCAGAGCGTGGAGTCCTTCGCGCCGTCGGCAGAGGAGATCGACCGCGCCCAGGCCGAGGCAAGCGCCGCCTCGCGCACAGCCACTGCGCTCGCGCGCCCCGTGCACCTGCGAATCGCCGCAGCCGACCTGTCCGCCGGTGCGCTCGATGATCTGCGACAGGCGATAGAGGACTTCCCCGGTCCCGCTGAAGTGCTCGTGGAGATCGAGACCACCACCGGCCCGCGGCGGCTGCGACTCGGCAAGGACTTCCGCGTCGGGCACACGCCGACGCTGCGCGCAGAGCTCGAACACGCGCTCGCGCCGAGCGCCTCTGCCGTCACCTCTGCCGTCGCCACCGGCTGAAAGCCGCGCTCGCTCAGCCGCGCGCCGCGATTCCCCGCTCGCGCAGCGACATCGCCAGCGTCACTTCCTCCGCCGATGCGCCGCTGCGGTTCTCGCCCGGCGTCTCGAGAATGCACGGAAGCTTCGCCAGCGACGGAGCCGACAGGAACGCCGCGCAGCCCTCCTCGCCGAGCTCACCCCGACCGATGTTCGCGTGGCGGTCGCGGTTGGAGCCAAGCGGCGTCTGCGAGTCGTTCAGATGCAGCGAACGCACACGGCCGCGCCCCAGCTTGCGGGTCGCCTCACGTAGCGTCTTCGCCAGGCCCTCCGCCGTGCGGATGTCATAGCCCGACGCAAGCAGGTGACAAGAGTCCAGGCACACACCCAGTCGCTCACCTGCACCGGAGGACTCCAGTAGCTCTGCCAGCTCGTCGAATGAGCGTCCGAGCGTCCCGCCCGCGCCTGCCGTGTTCTCCAGGTGCAGCTGACAGCCCTCGCTCTCCTCCAACGCCTCGGCGATGCTCGCCCCCGCTCGCGCGATCGCCTCGCCTACGTCGCCCGTCTTGGCCGAGCCAGGATGCAGGACCACGCCGCGTGCGCCGATCGCCTGTCCCGCACGCAGCGAGCCCGTCAACGAAGCCAACGATTTCGCACGGATATCGGGATCGTCGCTCGCGCAGTTCAACAGGTACACGGCGTGGATCACAACCGCGTCGATCGGGCTCGAGGCCATCGCCTCCCTGAAGGCCGCCACATCCTCCTCGCGATAGGCGCTCGCCTTCCACATTCGCGGCGACTGGTTGAAGATCTGGATCGCGCGGCAGCCGCGCTCGACTCCGCGCTCGATCGCCTTCGGTAGGCCGCCCGCGGGCGAGACGTGCGCGCCGATTAGCATGCGAACGAATTATGAGGGTTCGCTTCGCACCATCACCCACCGGCGCACTGCATATCGGCGGCGCCCGCACGGCGCTGTTCAACTGGCTGCTCGCCCGCCACGAGGGCGGCGAGCTCGTGCTGCGCATCGAGGACACCGACCGCGAGCGCTCCACGCCCGAGCACATCGAGCAGATCCTCGACGCGCTGCGCTGGCTGGAGCTCGACTGGGACGAAGGGCCGATCCTGCAGACCGACCGTTCAGCACGCCATCGCGAGGCCCTCGCCGCGCTGCTTGAGTCCGGACACGCCTATCGCTCCAACGCCACCGCCGATGACGTCAAGGCATACAAGGAGCGCCACGGAGCCGACCGCGGCTTCCGCGGCCAGGAGGAAGCCGACGGTGCCGTACGGCTACGCGTGCCCGCCGACGGCGCGACCGTCGTGCACGACGCGATTCGCGGTGACACGCGCTTTGAGCACATTCACCTCGATGACCCCGTCATCGCCCGCGCCGACGGATCGGTGCTCTACAACTTTGCCGTCGCCATCGACGACCTCGACGCCGGCATCACACACGTCGTCCGCGGCGAGGATCACCTCTCCAACACCCCCAAGCAGCTGCTCGTGCTCGAGGCCGCAAGCGCCGCCGGCCTTGACCGCGCCTCCAGCGGCGAGCCGGCGCCGCTACCGCAGTATGCGCACCTGCCGCTGCTGCATGGCCCCGACGGCAAGAAGCTCTCCAAGCGTCACGGTGCCGCCTCCGTGCAAGAGCTCAGAGACGCCGGCTACCTGCCCGAGGCCGTGCGCAACTACCTCGCGCTGCTCGGCTGGGGCTCAGATGACGACACCGTGCTCTCGACCGACGAGCTGATCGAGCGCTTCACGCTCGAGCGCGTCAGCCGTAACCCTGCGCGTTTCGACGAGGTCAAGCTGAAGTGGCTCAACGGCCAGTACATCCGCAAGCTGCCCGTCGCCGAGCTCACCCGGCGCCTGGAAACGTACACCGGACGTGAAGGCCTGGCGGACGTCGTACGGATCAGCCAGGAGAAGATCTCCACGCTCGCCGACTTCTGGCCTTTGTCCGGCTCGCTGCTCGACGGCCCGATCGATGATCCCAAGGCGCGCGAGCGCTGGCTGGATAACGACGGCCGCGCCGCGCTGGTCGAGGCGCGCGCCGCGCTCGCCGACACCGCCGCTTTCGATGAGGCCGCCGTGGGGGAGGCGCTGGCCGAGATTCTTGAGCGCCGTGGCGGCAAGCCGCGCGAGCTTTACCAGCCACTGCGCGTCGCAATGACGGGCGCAACCGTCTCGCCCGGGATCTTCGAGAGCCTCGCCCTGCTCGGGCGCGAGGAGACGCTACGGCGCATCGATGCCGCGC
This sequence comes from uncultured Solirubrobacteraceae bacterium, assembly GCA_963779665.1. Classification (GTDB taxonomy): domain Bacteria; phylum Actinomycetota; class Thermoleophilia; order Solirubrobacterales; family Solirubrobacteraceae; genus Palsa-744. Next base: position 238,178 of record CAVZYW010000002.1, read on the forward strand.
TCGCTTCTGACAGATCGCAGGGCAGTCCTTAATTTTTGCTCGCGGATGCCGATAGGAGGGCAACGCTGGAATCACCGGCCCGGATGGCCGGCGAACCCAAGGAAGGGGTCGAGCAAGGTATGCAGGCAACCGTAGTAGCCAAGAAGCTGACCGTCGCGAAGAAGGCCACGGCAGCAAAGAAGCTGACAGTAGCGAGGAAGTCGAGCGCCGCAGGCACGCTGCCCGCAGCCAAGACAGCCTCCGGCGCCGGCGTGCGTCGACCGTTGCGCACGGGCCCCTCAGGTGCCGCCTCCGGCGAGCGCCACCAGAACGAGGGACACGGACGCCGCCTGACGATGGCCTTCGAAGCACTTGAGGCCTTTCCGGCGCTCGCCGAGTCGCGCGACCGCCTGCTCTCCGTCATCTCCAGGGAGCACGTCGCCACCGCCGATGTCGTCTCCGCCGTCGAGTCCGACGTCGCCCTGATCATCGCCGTGCTGCGTCTCGCCAACCGCGCCCAGGAGGGTCGCGCTCGCGTTGACACCGCTGTCACCGCCGTCGAGGTCCTCAGCGCCAACACCGTGCAGGCCGTCGCCAACCGTGTGCGCACGTTCGACTTCTTCGAGCGGGCCAGCGTCTGGGACAGCGCCCCCGAGCGCTTTCGGCTGCATGCGCTCGCCACCCAGCACGCCGCCGACCGCATTGCCGCCGAGGTCGGCTATGAGAATCGTGACCGTCTCACTGTCACCAGCCTGCTGCACGACGTCGGCAAGCTCGTCCTACTGCACGCCTACCCCGGCTATCCCTCACAGGTGCACCGTGGCGCCCGCACACCCGAGGAGCGCATCCACCAGGAGCGCCGCGAGCTCGGCGTCGACCACGCCCTCGTCGGTGGCGTGCTGATCCGCCGCTGGGGTTTGCCTGGAACGCTCGCCACCCCGATCGAGCGCCACCACAACCCCGACGCCGAGGGCGAGGCCGCCTTCATCCGGCTCGCCGACATGCTCGCCCACTACGAGCAGGGTGCACGCGTCTCCCCATCGGAGATGCTGCACACCGCGCGCAGCATCGGGCTCGGGCCCGAGGAGCTCCGGCGCGTGATGTACGAACTGCCCAGCGCGCCCAGCCAGCGTCAGCGTCACGTCGACCCCTGCCCGCTCTCCGGGCGCGAGCTCGGCGTACTGCAGCGACTCGCCGAGGGCAAGGTCTACAAGCAGATCGCCCACGAGCTCACGCTCTCCACCAGCACCGTCCGCACGCACCTGCACAACATCTACGGCAAGCTGGGCGCCGTCGATCGCGCCCAGGCCGTGCTGATCGCAACCGAGCGCGGCTGGCTCTAGGTTCGATCACACCGGGGCAGTTCCCGCGGGGCGTGCATGTCAGCTCCGCGGGTTCGCGTATGTCAGGGTCCGCGGGTCGGGGTGTCAGGAGTCCGCGGGTCGGGGTGTCAGAGGTCCGCGGGTTGGGGGTATCCGCGATCCGTGGGCTGCATGTCGCTCGATGACTGGTGTATCGCCATGGCTATACGGTGTGGGTTTTTTTCGAGCCAGGCGGCGGGTTGTGTGCCTCGCGCATTACGATCACGTGATCCAGCGGCGGTAACTGCCTGCTGCTGAGCTCCCACGATGCTGTCGATCACAAGCAAGTCTCCGTACGCCGTGCTCGCACTTGCCGAGCTCGCGCGCAGCTCGGGTGATCATCCCGTGCCGATCGGCGAGCTGGCACGCAAGCGCGACGTGCCCGTGCAGTTCCTGGAGCAGCTTTTCGCGGCGCTACGTCGCGGTGGCATCATCAGCTCCCAACGCGGCGTCAAGGGTGGCTACCGCTTCGCGCGCGCGCCCTCGACGATCTCGGTGCTCGAGGTAGTCGAGCTGCTCGACGGGCCGCTGGGGCGCGACGGGGACGGCGTGTTCGCCGACGCCGCCGAGGCCACACGCAAGGTGCTGGCCGGGACGACCATCGCCGACGTGCTCGAGCGCGAGATGCGCGAAGCCGGCGCCAGCATGTACCACATCTAGGTTCGCATCAGCCGAGGTGCGAAATGGGCGGGGGCACACTATTGTCGAGATATGTCACGAATCCCGATCAACATTGCTCAGCTCGTCGGGGAGACGCCGCTGATCGGGCTGCCCGCGATGCTGGCCGAGACACCGGCGGCTGACAACGGCGTCGAGCTGTTCGCCAAGCTGGAGGCGTTCAATCCCGGCGGCAGCGTCAAGGACCGCATCGGCGTGGCGATGATCGAGGCGGCGGAGTCCGAAGGCAGGATCGAGCCGGGACGCACCCTGATCGTGGAGGCGACCAGCGGCAACACCGGAATCGCGCTCGCATTCGTGTGCGCCGCCAAGGGCTATGAGCTGGTGTTGACGTTGCCGCAGGGGATGAGCCGCGAGCGCGAGAGCCTGCTGCGACTGTACGGCGCGCGCGTAGATATAACCGAGTCATTGGGGGGGATGGGGGAGGCGGTGGCCGCCGCACGCGCGATGGCGCGCGACGAGGATGTCTTCCTGCCCGACCAGTTCTCCAACCCAGCCAACCCGGAGATCCATCGGCGCACCACCGGGCCGGAGATCGGGCGAGCGCTCGACGGGCACGTCGACGTGTTTGTGGCGGGAGTGGGCACAGGGGGCACGATCACCGGCGTCGGCGAGCACCTGCGCGAACACGTCAATCCGAGCCTGCGGGTCGTCGCTGTCGAGCCGCTCGGGTCCGCTGTCCTGTCCGGCGGTCGCCCGGGACCGCATCGAATTCAGGGCATCGGCGCGGGCTTTGTGCCGCCGGTGCTCAACCGCGAGCTGATCGACGAGATCATCCCCGTCAGCGACGACGACGCCATCCAGACCGCGTGGACCTGCGCCAAACGCGCCGGCATACTTGCCGGCATCTCCTGCGGGGCGGCGCTGTGGGCCGGCCTGCAGGTTGCCGCGCGCCCGGAATCCAAGGGCAAGCGAATAGTCGTGATGATGCCCGACTCGGGCGAGCGCTACGTCTCGCAGGCGTTCTTCGCACCCTGACGGCACCCGGCGTCTGTCCACGTGCCATCAGCACGCGGACCGCAACCGTGCACCGTCAGACGCGAGTGCCTCGAACGATCGCCGCTACGCTGTTGACATGGCCGGTTTCGGCAAGGCCGCCCGGGTCGCCAGAGAGGTTCGCCGCGACGTGCTCGCCGCCCGCGACCGCGACCCGGCCGCGCGGGGTGTCGCTCCCGTGGAGATCCTCGCGACCTGGCCGGGTATCCACGCGCTGCTGTCCTATCGCGTCGCGCACGCGTTGCACCTCGCCGGCGTGCCGGTGCTACCGCGCCTGATCGCGATGTTCACGCGCGCGCTCACCGGGATCGAGATCCACCCCGCGGCACGGATCGGCCGGGGGCTGTTCATCGATCACGGCGTCGGCGTGGTGATCGGCGAGACGGCTGACATCGGAAACGACGTGACGCTCTACCAGGGGGTGACGCTCGGGGGCACGGGTTTCGCCACCGGCAAGCGTCATCCTACGGTCCAAGACAACGTCACGATCGGCTCCGGCGCGAAGCTGCTCGGGCCGATCACCATCGGCCACGGCGCCAAGATCGGGGCCAACAGCGTCGTCATCACCGACGTGCCCGCCAACTCCACCGTCGTCGGCAACCCGGGACACCCGGTACGCGTCGACGGCCGACGCGTGGAGGGCCCGGATGCCGACTGGATCCACCTGCCTGACCCGATCGCGGAGGCGATCCAGGCACTGTCCAGCCGCATCGTGACGCTGGAACGCATGGTCGCCGAGCTTTCGGACGCGGAGCCCGCCGACCCGGTGGCTGAGGTACGGCCGCTGCGCACGGTCAGAGGCCCCAACCCCGCCGGGGGCTGACCTATGCTGGGGGCTGGATGCCCGAGAACCCATATGCAGCGCGTGTCCAGGAGCTGCTGGAAGGCCTGAACGAGCCCCAGCGCGAGGCTGTCACGCATGGTGAGGGGCCGCTGCTGATCCTGGCGGGAGCGGGCAGCGGCAAGACCCGCGTGCTCACGCACCGGATCGCGTTCCTGATCTACACCGACCAGGTGCAGGCGGGGGAGATCCTGGCGATCACGTTCACGAACAAGGCCGCCAGCGAGATGCGCGAGCGGGTCGAGCGTCTCCTCGGTCGCAGCACGCGGGGCATGTGGGTGATGACCTTCCACTCCGCGTGCGCGCGCATCCTGCGCGCCGAGGCCGATCGCTTGGGCTACACGCGTCAGTTCACGATCTATGACCAGGCGGACGCGCGGCGGCTGACCAAGCGCTCGGCAGACGCGGTCGGCGTGGACCCCAAACGCTTCACCCCTGCCGCGCTCCACAACCAGATCTCCGCGGCGAAGAACCGCCTGATCGACGCGGACTCCTACCGCCAGGCGGTCGGCTCGCAGTTCGAGGAGATGGTCGCCGACGTTTACGACATCTACGAGCGCGACCTGCACCGCATGAACGCGATGGACTTCGACGACCTGCTGTTCAGGGTGGTGAACCTGCTGGAGCTGTTCGAGGACGTCCGCGCCCGCTATCGCGACGCCTTCCGCCATGTGCTCGTCGACGAGTACCAGGACACCAACCATGCGCAGTACCGACTGCTGCAACTGCTGGTCGGCGGCGGGCGCCCACCGCAACGAGGTGAGGCGCAGCCCGGCGACCGTCCCACATATAGCGGCCCCGTGGGACATCGCAATCTGGCGGTCGTAGGCGACGATGCTCAATCGATTTACAGCTTCAGGCAAGCCGACATCAGGAATATCCTCGACTTTCAGGATGATTTCCCGGACGCGCGCGTCGTCAAGCTCGAGCAGAACTACCGCTCCACCGAGACGATCCTGCAGGCGGCCAACGCGGTGATCTCGAACAACCGCGGCGGCATCGCCAAGCGGTTGTGGAGCGAACTGGGACACGGAGACCAGATCCAGCTGCGGGTGCTCGACGACGAGTACGCCGAGGCACGCTATGTGGTTGGTGAGATCCAGCGCCTGCTCGACGCCGGCGCGTCGCGCGCGGAGATCGCGGTGCTTTACCGCACGAACGCGCTGTCGCGAGTGCTCGAGGAAACGCTCACGCGCGAAGACATGGCCTACCAGGTGATCGGCGGCACGAAGTTCTTCGAACGCGCCGAGATCAAGGACGCGATCGCGTATCTGTCGCTGATCGCAAACCCCGCGGACGTCGTGAGCTTCACCCGCGTGGTCAACTCGCCGCGGCGCGGGATCGGGCAGACCTCACTCTCGCGGGTGCTCGCCTGCGCGGATGCGCTTGGCATCCCGGTGTGGGAGGCGGCCGCGCAGCCCGACCATGTCCCGGGCTTGGGGGCGGCGGCGATCAAGGCGCTGCGCCGGTTCATGGACACGATGGAGGAATTGCGTGAGGTTGCGGGCATGCCCGCGGTCGGCGCGGGCGCCGCCGACACGGCACAAGCAGAAGATGGTGCGCCCGCCGTTTCGCAGCAGAGCGTGCCGGTTGGTGACCTGCTCGATGCGGTGCTGTCGCAGACCGGCTACACCGAGGCGCTCGAGGCCGACCGCACGATCGAGGCGCAGGGCCGCATCGAGAACCTCGAGCAACTGGTGGAGGGCGCGCGCACGTTCGACGCGCAGGCGGCCGACGGCGAGGACACGCTCGCTGCCTACCTGCAACAGATCGCGCTCGTGGCCGACGCTGACAGCCGCAGCGACGAAGGCCTTGTGACGCTGATGACGCTGCACAACGCCAAGGGCCTGGAGTACCCGACGGTGTTCATCGCCGGCTGCGAGGACGGCGTGTTCCCGCACTCGCGTGCGATCGACGAGGGCGGCCTGGAGGAGGAGCGTCGCCTCTTCTACGTGGGCATCACCCGCGCAATGCGCCAGCTCTACCTCACCTACGCGCGGCGGCGAGCCGTGTTCGGCGCTCAGACATACGGCATGCGCAGCCGCTTCCTCGACGAGATCCCGTCGGATCTCCTGGAGGAACCAGAGGAGCGGGCGTTCCGTCCGGGTGCCCTCTCCGGAGGTGGATTCAACGGCGGGGCTGCGACGGTCACCCGTGGAGCCTCCGCGCGCGGAGGCTCCTATCAGCGCGGCGCCACGAATCCCGCGCCCGCCCGCGGGAGCGTACGCGAGGCTTCCTCGACGGCCGCTCAATTCCGTCTCGGCGAGGATGTCGTGCACGCGGCTTTCGGCGACGGCGTGGTCACCGGGGTGGAGCCTGGCGGGGTGATCGTCGTGCGCTTCGCCGGCGACGGCTCCGAGCGCAAGCTCATGGCCGAGTACGCTCCGGTCAGCAGACGCTGACGCACACGCTCTTCCACTGCCTCCAAACGCATAGCATCTGTCCATGAGCGCAACGATCATCGACGGCAAAGCGATCGCCGCGAATGTGCGCGCCGGGGTGGCACGCGAGGTCGAGGAGTTCACGCGGCAGGTCGGCCGGGCGCCTGGACTGGCGACGGTGCTGGTGGGCGAAGATCCGGCGTCAGCCGTGTATGTCGGCGGTAAGCAGCGCGCTTGCGCAGAGGTCGGGATGGTGCCCTTCGATCGTCGCCTTGCGGCCGACGCGTCCTTCGAGCAAGTGGCCGAGGAGCTCGAACGCCTCAACGATGACCGCGCCGTCAGCGGCGTGCTGCTGCAGCTACCGGTTCCCGACCATCTCGACGGACCGGCGCTGACCGGGATGATCAGCCCCGACAAGGACGTCGACGGGCTGACACCTGTCAACGCCGGGCTACTGTCGCTCGGGCGCCCCGGTCTGCGACCGTGCACTCCTGCAGGAGTGCTGGAGCTGCTCGCCGCATCGTCCCCGGAGGGGGACACCGGTGTGTCGTTGCAGGGAGCTGAGGCTGTCGTCGTCGGGCGCTCCAACCTGTTCGGCAAGCCAATGGCACAGCTACTGCTTGCCAACAACGCCACCGTGACGGTGTGCCATTCGCGCACCCGCGACCTGCGTGAGGTGTGCGCGCGCGCCGAGATCCTGATCGTCGCGGTCGGCCGCGCCCGCCTGGTGCAACGGGACTTCGTGAAAGCCGGAGCGGTCGTGATCGACGTCGGCATGAACCGACTCACGCCGGAGGAGGCGGGCAACAAGAGCGGCCTGGTCGGCGACGTGGACTTCGCCGGCGCTGTCGAGGTCGCCTCTGCGATTACCCCGGTCCCGGGCGGCGTCGGCCCGATGACGATCGCGCTGCTGCTGCGCAACACGTTGCAGGCCGCCCGCTATCAGGCCGAACTGGAGATGCTGCTCGGCGACCTCGGCGGAGAGCTCGCATGACCCGCGCGCGAGGAGCAGGCCGATGCGCCTGAGGAACCTGCGCGTCGGCGAGCTGCTGGCGCTCGCGGGCGCGATCTGCGTGATCGTGTCGCTGTTCGTGCGCTCCTACGAGGCGCCGGCCGGCAACCTCGACGCCTGGAACACGTTCGGACCCGGCGTTGCCCTCCTGTTGGCAGGTGTCTGTGCGGCGCTCGCGATGGTTATCAGCGCGCTCACCGAGCGCAGCCCGGCGCTGCCCGTATCCACCGCCGTATGGTGCGTGCTGCTCGGCCTGGTTGCTGTGATCGCAGCGCTCGTCAGGGCACTGGAGCGCCCCGATCACGCAACCTCGGTCTGCCTCGGTGCGTGGCTCGCGCTCGCCGGCGCCGCCGCGATCCTGATCGGCGCCTGGCTCGTGCTGCGCGACGAACGCCCATCGCTATACGGTCCGGCGCTGCCCGAGCCGCGGCCGCGCCCGTAGCGTCGGTGCGATGGCGCGGTCCGTCCGCGCCGGTCGAGGAGGCAGCCGTGAACAGCCAGGTGGGTACCCGTACAATGCGCCCCTGTGATCGGACGCGACGAGGTTCTGCACGTGGCCAAGCTGGCGCGCCTGGCGCTCAGCGAGGAGGAGATCGAGCCGATGGCGCGCGAGCTCTCCGCCGTGCTCGACCATGTGGCGCGAATCGCCGAGCTCGACCTCGATGACGTCGCCCCGACATCCCACGCCGTCGAGGTCACGGGCGCGCTACGACCCGACGAGCCACGCCCGTCGCTGCCCAGGGAGCTCGCGTTGGCTCAGGCACCCGCGGTCAGCGAGGATGGATTCCTCGTCCCCAGCCCGCAAGCATGAGCGACATCCTCGAGCTTTCGGCCGCCCAGGCCGCGGCGGCGATCGCCGCGGGGTCGCTGTCGGCCGGCGAGCTGTTCGATGTGTACCGCTCACGAGCCGGGGAGGACAGAGCAGCCGGCGAGAATGGCCTGAACTGCTTCACGTGGGTCTCCGAGGAGCAGCCGGCAGCGGACGCGCCCGCGCCGCTGCACGGCGTCCCGCTGGCGGTCAAGGACCTGTTCTGCACCGAGGGCGTCCCCAGCCAGTCCGGTTCGCTGATCCTCGAGGGATACCTGCCGCCGTACACGGCGGGCGTGGTCGCTCGTCTCGCGGCTGCCGGGACGAGCCTGCTGGCGAAGACCAACCAGGACGAGTTCGCGATGGGCTCCTCCAACGAGAACTCAGCATTCGGGGCGGTACGGAACCCCTGGGATCGCACGCGCGTGCCCGGCGGCTCCTCGGGCGGTAGCGCCGCTGCCGTCGCCGCCGGCTTGGCCCCGTGGGCTCTGGGCACCGATACCGGCGGCTCGATCCGCCAGCCCGCCGCGCTGTGCGGCATCGTCGGGCTGAAACCAACCTACGGGGCGGTCTCCCGCTACGGGATGATCGCGTTCGCCTCCTCGCTCGACCAGGCCGGGCCCTTGACCCGCGACGTGCGTGACGCTGCGCTGATGCTGCGTCATATGGTCGGGCGCGACGAGTGCGATGCGACGTCGCTGGCGTTCCCCGAGCCGATCGAGCTGCCCACGACCGAGCGCCTGGACGGCGTGCGGCTCGGCGTGCCCGAGGAGCTGAGCGGCGAGGGCATCGAAGCCGGCGTGCTGAGCGCCTTCCATGCGGCGCTCGTGCAGGCCCAAGCGCTCGGCGCCGAGGTCAGTCAGGTGCGCTTGGAGCACGCACCGCACGCGCTGTCTGCGTACTACGTGCTGGCGCCCGCTGAGGCGTCTTCTAACCTGGCGCGATTCGACGGCGTGCGATTCGGCATGCGCACGGTCGACCCCGCCCATCCCAGCGACCTGCTGGACATGTACACGCGCACCCGCCACGACGGCTTCGGAGCCGAGGTCAAGCGCCGCATAATGCTCGGGACTTACGCGCTGTCCTCCGGCTACTACGACGCCTACTACGGCCGCGCCCAGCGCGTGCGCACGAAGATCGCCGGCGACTTTCGTGCGGCGTTCGAGCAGGTCGACCTGCTCGTCACGCCAACCGCGCCCACGGTTGCGTTCGCGCTTGGCGAGAAGACCGAGGATCCGCTGTCGATGTATCTCAACGACGTCTGCACCGTCCCCATGTCACTTGCCGGGATCCCCGCAATCTCGATTCCATGCGGGCTCAGTGCAGGGCTGCCGGTCGGCCTGCAGATCGTCGGTCCGGCCTTCAGCGAGAACCGCCTGCTGGGCGCCGCTCACGCGCTGGAGCAGGCCATCGGCTTCGATGGGAGCGTGGCGCGTGTCTGAGGCAGTGATCGAGACAGCAGCCGGCGCCGTCTCCTACGAGCCTGTCATCGGCCTGGAGATACACGTGCAGCTGGCCACCGCCACGAAGATGTTCTGCGGCTGCGAGCTGTCCTTCGGGGAGCCGCCGAACACGCGTACCTGCGCCGTCTGCCTGGGGCTGCCGGGGAGCCTGCCGGTGATCAACGCACGTGCCGTTCATCTCGGGCTGATGATCGGCATGGCGCTTGGATCGGAGCTTGCGCCCCGCTCGATCTTCCACCGCAAGAACTACTTCTATCCGGACCTGCCCAAGGGCTACCAGATCTCCCAGTACGACGAGCCATTGTGTCTCGGGGGCCACCTCGCAGAGGTGCGGATCCACCGCGTGCATCTGGAGGAGGATGCCGCCAAGCTGACCCACGTCGGCGCCAGTGGTCGCATCCACGGCTCGGATGCGAGCATCGTGGACTTCAACCGCGGCGGCACGCCACTCGCGGAGATCGTCACCGAGCCGGACGTCCGCTCGCCCGAGCAGGCCAGCGACTGGCTCAAGCTGCTGCGCTCGACGCTGCGCCAGCTGGGGGTGAGCGACGTCAACATGGAGGAGGGCTCGCTTCGCTGCGACGCCAACATCTCGCTACGGCCAACCGGCACCGGCGAGCTGGGGGTCAAGACCGAGCTGAAGAACATGAACTCCTTCCGCTTCATCGAACGCGGCATCCGCGCCGAGATCGCACGACAGGAGAAGATCCTGCAAGGTGGGGGACAGGTCGTCCAGGAGACGCTCCATTTCGACCCTGCCTCCGGTGCCATCACCTCGCTTCGCTCCAAGGAGGAGGCGCACGACTACCGATACTTCCCCGAGCCGGACCTGCTGCCCGTGGCGATCGATGAGCGCATGATCGAGGCGGCGCTTGCAGACATGTCCGAGCTGCCCGCCGCGCGTGCGGAGCGTCTGCAGCGGGAGTTCGGGCTGAGCGTCGACAGCGCGCAGCTGGTGGCCTTCCGCGCCGAGCTGGGCGACTACTTCGAGGCCGCGATGGCTGCGGGCGTAGAGCCGCCACCACCGGCGCAGGCGCTTGCCAACTGGATCGCCGGCGAGGTCAGCGCGCGCTTGGCGGAGACGACGAGCAGCGATCTCGCTTCCTCGCCGATGCAGCCACGCGCGCTGGCGACGCTGGTGGGCCTCGTGGCCGCCAAGCGGGTGAACATCGGCGCTGCACGCCAGGTGCTGGACAGACTGCTCGCCGAGGGCGGTGACCCGGAGGCGATCGTGGCGGCGGAGGGACTGGCTGCCATGGAGGGTGGGCAGGAGCTCGCGGGGATCGTCGCGGCCGCGCTTGCAGCCAACGCCGACGCGGCCGAGCGCGTTCGCGCCGGCAACGCCAAGGCGATCGGCCCGATCGTCGGGCATGTCATGCGTGAGACCAAGGGTCGCGCCGACGGAACCGAAGTCGCGCGCCTGGTCAACGAGCAGCTCGGCGTCTGATCCGGCTCGTACCTGGACGCTCGCTTCACCACTTCGGAGACCGCCGCGCACCACATTTTGGACTTCCGGCCAAAGCCAGGACGACGGTGCCGCGGCAATATGCTCGACATGAACCGTTCAGCAGCCAACTCAAGCGTTTCATCTCCTCGGCGGTTCATCCTGCTGCCCGAGGAGGGGACAGGTGGTCCCGATCACGGACCGCGTATCCGTCGGTACCAGCTCACTAGTGTCGGGCAAGGTGCGGGACGTCGGGGTGCCGGCGTCAGCAGCGCCGACCTGGCGATGGCAAGGACTGCCCGCGAGGTCGGACGGCTGGGTCGTACATAGCGATTCCTCCCACATCGACAGCGCCGGCTTCCCTCGGCCGGCGCCATCCGGGGGTGCGGCCGGGCAGGGGTAGGACTTCCTGTCCGGCCGCGCTACCGCGCGCTACCATTGAGATGATCCTCAAATGAACGAATCATCCTCAAGATCCTTTGGACGCACCGCGGTTGCGGCGCTCGTGTTCCTTGTGGCGGCATGGCTGCTGCTGGGCGTGATCGTCCACGTGGTGTCCTTCCTGTTCAGCATCGCAGTGCTCGTGCTCGCGGTTGTCGCCGTGGTGTGGGCGTTGCGAATTCTGCTCTAGGGAGCTGTTCGGGTCCCGCCCGCCCATGGCCTACGTGATCATCGCGTGCTGCTTTGGGCTGGCCGGAGGCATCGTCGGCAAGCTCAAGGGCAGCTCGTTCATGCTGTGGTTCCTGATCTCAGGAGCCGTCCCGTTCATCGGCCTGATGGCGGCGATCGCCTACCGTTTCGAGCGCGACGAGCTACGCCGTCAATGCCCAAACTGTGGGCGCGTGACGAAGATCTACGACGCCCTGTGCATGCGCTGCGGAGCTGAGCTGGAGTTCCCCGAGGTCGCGGTCGCACCAGAGTCCTGGGAGCGCGTTCCCGCCGCGCCGTCATCCTGAGCGCCACCCCCGTGTCGGGCTACCCGCGGACACGGCCGCGCTCGCCCCGTCGCGTCTGACGCACCCCTCCGGAATTCGGCAACCCTAAGCCAATTTCGGCCGCCCTAAGCCGGTGCTTGCCCTACGCTGTGCGCTGCGATGAGCACCCAGGTCAAGACAGCCCCACAGCCGGGCGAGTCGTTCCTGGCCCGCTGGATCCACCGTGCGGGCTTCAAGGACGAGCGCGACTTCGTGTTGCGCGTCGTGCAGCCCGCACTGGTCGGCATGATCGACGGCACCGTCTCGTCGTTGGCGCCGATCTTCGCCGCGGCGATCGCGTCGGACTCGCACACCGCGCTGCTGGTCGGTTTCTCGACCGCTCTCGGCGCCGGAGTCAGCATGGGCTGGTCGGAGGCGCTGTCGGATACCGGTGAGCAGACCGGGCGCGGCTCGGCCGTCGTACGGGGCGCGATCACCGGCGGCATGACCACGCTGGGAGGCATCTTCCACACGCTTCCGTTCCTGATCTCCAACGTCGACAAAGCGCTGCTCGTCGCCGGCTGCGTCGTCGCCTTCGAGCTGTTCGCGATCGCCTGGGTGCGCAACCGCTTCCTGGAGGTCTCGCTGCGCTCCTCGCTGCTGGTCGTCACCGTCGGTGGTGCAATCGTGCTGGCCATCGGCGTCGGCATCGGCTCCTCCTGACGGCCCGGTTCGGCTTTCATCGCAGCCCGCAAACCCGCTGGTACACTGGCTTTTTGCAGGAAAAACGGCAATTAAGGGAAAGGAGGAGGCGACATGCGAGCAGTTGACGCGTTGATGGAATGTCTGAAGGCGGAGGGCGTGGACGTCGTCTTCGGCCTTCCCGGTGGTGCCAACCTGCCGACGTACGACGCATTCGTGAACGGCGGCATCCGCCACATCCTCGTCCGCCACGAGGCCGGCGGCGGACATGCCGCCGAGGGCTACGCCAAGGCCACCGGCAAGGTGGGCGTGGCGTTTGCCACGAGCGGGCCCGGAGCGACGAACCTGATTACGCCGATCTGCGACGCGATGATGGACTCCGTCCCCGTGGTGTTCATCACCGGCCAGGTGCGCACCGAGCTGCTCGGCACGGACGGCTTCCAGGAGGCGGACACGCTCGGAATCACGATGCCCGTGGTCAAGCACTCGTTCATGATCCAGCACCCGCAGGAACTGCCGCGGGCGATCCACGAGGCCTTTTACATCGCCAAGTCCGGACGCCCCGGGCCGGTGCTGGTGGACATCCCACAGGACCTCTCGCGCGCGGAGATCGACTACGAGCCCGTCTCCGACGTGCGCCTTCCCGGCTACCAGCCACGCGTGGAAGGCAACCAGAAGCAGATCCGCCAGGCCGCCAAGGCACTCGCGGCGGCGCAGCGTCCGGTGATCTACGCCGGCGGTGGCGTGGTCAACGCCAACGGCTCCGAGGAGCTGCGCGAGTTTGCACGCAGCGACCGCTTCCCCGTCACCTGCACGCTGATGGGCCTCGGCGCGTTTCCAGCCGGGGTGGACGGAGCACCCGACCCCCAGTGGCTCGGCATGCTCGGGATGCACGGCACGCGCGCGGCCAACTATGCGATGGACGAGGCCGACCTGATCTGTGCGGTGGGCGCACGCTTCGATGACCGCATCACGGGCAAGCTGTCCGAGTTCGCGCCGCGGGCGAAGTTCATCCACATCGACGTTGACCCTGCTGAGATCTCAAAGAACGTGCCGGCGCACATCCCGATCGTCGGCGACGCCAAGCACGTGCTCGCCAAGCTGGTCGTGGAGTACCGCTCGCTCGGCGCCGATCCGACCCGCCTGGACGCCTGGTGGAACCGCATCGACGGCTGGAAAGCCAAGCACCCGCTTGGCTTCCAGGACAGCGCCGACAACGAGATCAAGCCGCAGTACATGGTTCAGGCGCTCTGCCAGGCGACCGGCGGTGAGGCGATCATCACCAGCGACGTCGGCCAGCACCAGATGTGGGCGGCGCAGTACTACGACTTCCCGGAGCCGCGGCGCTGGATCAACTCCGGAGGGCTCGGCACGATGGGCTTCGGCCTGCCGGCTGCAATGGGGGCGGCAGTCGGTGAGCCCGAGCGGCTGGTGTGCTGCATCGCCGGCGACGGATCCGTGCAGATGAACGCACAGGAGCTGGCAACGTGCGCGCAGAACAAGATCCCGATCAAGGTTTTCATCATGAACAACGGCTATCTCGGCATGGTTCGCCAATGGCAGGAGCTGTTCTGGGACGGCAAATACAGCCATGTCGACATGGGCGAGTTCCCCGACTTCGTCAAGCTGGCCGAGGCCTACGGCGTGACAGCCATGCGCTTGACCGACAAGACCACGCTGGTGGAGGACATGAAGCGCGCGATCGCGATCGACGGTCCAGTCCTGGTCGACGTTCGCGTCACCCGCGAGGAGAACACCTATCCGATGATCCCTGCCGGCAGCGCCGCTCGCGAGATGGTCGGGTGAGCGTGACCATGGGCGAGCCAGCAACCAAGGAGCCACTCAGCCTCGAGGAGCTGCACGCGGCCACGAACATGCGCACGGGCCGTAAGCATGTGCTGTCGATCCTCGTGGAAAACAAGTCCGGTGTGCTGACCCGTATCGCCGGGCTGTTCGCCAGGCGCGGGTTCAACATCTCGACGCTCACCGTCGGCCCCACCGAGGACGTGCAGGTCTCGCGCGTGACGCTGACGGTCGACGGGGCGCTGCATCCGATCGACCAGGTCACCAAGCAGCTGCACAAGCTGATCAACGTCCTGAAGATCCGTGACCTGGAGCCGGCGGACACGGTCGCGCGCGAGCTGGCGCTGTTCAAGGTCACAGCCGACGGCGTGCAGCGCGGCGAGCTGATGCAGATCGCCGAGATCTTCCGCGGCAAGGTCGTCGACGTGACCAAGCGCGCGATCATCATCGAGGTGACCGGCACCACGGACAAGATCGAGGCGTTTGAGACGATGGTCCGGCCGTTCGGCTTGATCGAGATGATGCGTACGGGCGAGATCGCGATCTCGCGGGGGCGCAGCGAGACCTAGGGTGAGCGTGCGCGAGAGCGAGGAGGCCACACTCACCGGTCACTCCTCCGGTCTCGCCGGCACGACCGGGCTGCCGTCCGACCGACACAGCTTTGCGCTCGACGCCGGGGACCGCGAGCGTCTGCTCGCACGCCTGTCGCTCGCAGTCAAGCGGGCGCGACGCAGTGGCGGTGAGGTGCTGGCCACGGTCTCGCTGCCGCTGGCATCGGATGTGGATCCCTCGGCGGTCGTGTGCGCCTCGCGCCGGGATGCTGAGCAGTGGTTCGTATTCGAGCAGCCCGATCGCGGCCGCGCTGCCCTGGCGGCGCTCGGTGAGGCGACGAGCTTGCAGGCCGTTGGCCCGGAGCGTTTTGCCACCGTGGCCGACCGCTGGCGGGCGCTGTCGGCGGCAGCGGTGGCCGATCCAGCGGACGAGCCCACGGGCGCCGGCCCGGTGGCCGTCGGCGGCTTTGCGTTCGCGCCCGACGGTGGCTCCTCGCCGCACTGGCAGGGATTTCAGCCGGCATCGCTGACGGTCCCCGAGGTCGCGCTCGTGCGCAACCAGCGTGGCGTGGCGATGACGCTGACGGCGCTCGCGCATCCCGACGACGTGCCGGACGAGTTGCTGGCGCGCCTGGAGCGCCGCCTGGCTGAGCTGCGCTCCGCTTCTTTGCCGCTGCTTGACCCGGCACCCACAGGACGCTTCCAGGTGGCCGGCACGATGCCGCCAGAGCACTACGAGGGAGCCGTTGCGCGCGCCGTGGAGCTGATTGGCGCGGGGCGGATGCAGAAGATCGTGCTCGCCCGCGAGGTGCAGGTCCACGCGCCGCGCGCATATGACCCAGCAGCCGTGTTCGGCGTACTGCGCGCCGAGTTCCCGTCCTGCTTCGTGTTCTGCGTGGGGCGTGGCGATGCGACGCTGATCGCCGCCAGCCCTGAGCTGCTGGTGCGCCGCGAGGGGCACCGCGTGAGCACGCTCGCGCTGGCCGGCTCCACCCGCCGCAGCGCCGATCCTGCCGTCGATGCGCACCTCGGCGAGCAGCTGTTACGCGATCAGAGCTACCGGGAGGAGCACGCGATCGTGGCACGGCGAATCCAGCGCATCCTGCGCCCTCACGCCATCTGGGTCGCAGCGGCACCGGAGCCCGAGCTCGTCCGGATCGCCAACATCCAGCATTTGGCGACGCCGATTCGCGCACAGCTGGCCGCCCCGATGGAGGCGCTGGAGCTGGCGGGGCTGATGCACCCGACGCCGGCGGTCGGAGGCGAGCCGCTGAGCCAGGCTGCGCCGCTGATACCGGCGCTTGAGGGCCTGGACCGCGGCTGGTACTCCGGCCCGGTCGGCTGGACCGACGCGACCGGAGACGGCGAATTCTGCGTGGCGCTGCGCTGTGCGCTGCTGCGCGAGAACGTCGCCCGCTGCTACGCCGGCAACGGCATCGTCCGCGACTCCAATCCAGCCAGCGAGCTCGCAGAGACCGAGATCAAGCTGCAGGCGCTGCTGCCGCTGCTGGCGGGCTGACTCAGCGCTCGTCCGGTCAGGGCGCTGTGGCGCGCGAGACCGCGCTCCACAGCTCGCGATGCAACGCGACGTTCTGTGCGCGCTCGGTTCCTACCTGGATGATCGTCGAGCCGGCGTTCGGCAAAAGCGCGTGCTCCAGCGCCACGCGCAGCTCCGGAGCGGTGGCCACGAGCTCGTGCTCCAGCCCGTACAGCGCCGCCGCCTTCGCGAAGTCCAGCCCGGTGGCCGTCGTGATGTGGCGCGTGTAGATGCTCTCACCACCGTCTGACGCCTCCAAGTGGCTCTCTGCCGCCACGCCAAGCGCGCCCGCGTCGGGTGTCAGGGCCATGCCCGCGCTGGAGACAGGCAGGAAATCAAAGATCCCGCCACCGCCGTTGTCGAGCAGCACGATCGTCAGCTTCAGCCCCAGGCGCGTCGCTGCCAACAGGCCGCCGATGTCGTACGCCAGCGCCACATCGCCGATCAAGAGAAGGACCGGGCCGGCGCTGTCTGCGGCAACGCCAAACGCCGAGGATACGGTCCCGTCGATGCCGTTGGCGCCGCGGTTGCACAGTACACGCGGCGGGTCTGCTCGGACCGGCCAGAACGTCTCGATGTCGCGCACGGGCATCGATGAGGCGACGAACAGCGTTGCCTGCTGCGGTAGCAGCACCCCGAGCTCACTCGCCACCGCCGGCTCGGATAGCGCATGCTGAGCGAGCGTTCCTTGGATCGCCTCGGCGGCGCGCTCATCGGCGCTGTGCCAGAGCGCCAGCCAGCCCTCGTCCGTGCGCGCCGGTTCTCCCGGCAGCTGTCCGCTCGACGCTGCCAGCCCGAGTAGCGCACCAGCCGGCTCCAGTGCCAGCGACTCCGCCAGCACCGACGAGGGGTCCTGCCACGCCCCCTCCGGATCGATCGCAATCTGGGGGATGCCGTCCAGTCCGGCAAGCCAGTTACGCAGGGGCTTGGAGACGGGAAGATCGCCGACGCGAAGGACCAGGTCGGGCTTCAGCGAGTCCGCGAGCTGCTCCTCGCGCAGCAGTGCGTCGTAGTGTGCGATCGCCGCCTGGCCACGCCGGGCGCCGGACATCGGGTCAGCCAGCAGCGGCCATCCGGCAGCGGTGGCGAACGCGGCGGCGGCTCGCCCAAGATCTGTCTCGCGCTCGTGGCGTCCAGCTACAAGCACACCGCGGCGAGCGCCGCCGACGAGCTCGGACAGGCGTTCGTCTGCGCCATCCGTGTGGGTCGACGTCTTGCGGTGCGGAGCTCGACGCACGTACGGGGCGCCACCGCCGCGGCCGGTGCCGTCCGCCGGTAGCTCCTCCTCGCCGACGAGAGGCTCACGCAGCGGGAAGTTCAGGTGCACCACACCCGGTCGCCCGTCGAGCGCGGTCCAGTAGGCGCGGCACGCCAGGGTGCGCATCCAGCGCAACTGCTCGACGCCGGCCTCGTGCACTGCGACCTCGAAGAACCACTTGCCGGCGTCGCCGAACAGCTTCAGCTGGTCGATCGCCTGTCCGGCGCCGTTCTCGCGTAGCTCCGCCGGGCGGTCGGCTGTCAGCAGCAGCAGTGGTACCCGCGCCTCGTGCGCCTCGATCGCAGCGGGGAGCAGCTCGGCCGCGGCTGTGCCCGAGGTGCAGGCCACCGCCACCGGCAGCCCCGATGCCTTTGCCAGTCCCAGCGCGAAGAACCCCGCGCAGCGCTCGTCCACGTGTGAGTAGCAGCGCAGGCGCGGCTCGCGTGCAAGCGAGAGCACCAGTGGCGCGCTGCGTGAACCGGGCGAGGTACACGCAGCGCGCATGCCACAGCGCGCCAGCTCATCGACGAAAGCTCTCAGCAGGGCATATGTGTCGGTTGTAGGAGTCATACGATGGTCGAGTGCCACAGAGCGTCGTCCTGCTTCACGGGTTCAGCGGCACACGGCGCGCTTGGGACGGCGTCTCGGCGCTGCTTGATCGTGAACGCTACCGTCCGCTCGCGCTTGACCTGCCCGGACATGGCCAGGCCGCCGACAGCGAACGCCCGATCACGTTCGCCGCTTGCGTGGCCTCTGTGCTCGCGGCTGCCCCCGAACGGTTCACGCTGTGCGGCTACTCGCTGGGGGGACGCGTCGCGCTACACGTGGCCCTCGCTGCTCCTGAGCGCGTGAGCCGGCTCGTGCTCGTCTCGAGCAGCGCCGGCATCGTCGATCCGCACGAGCGAGCTGCACGCCGTGAGGCCGAGGAGGCGCTGGCGAGCGAGCTCGAGCGGGGGCCGTTCGAGGAGTTCATCGAGCGCTGGCGCACGCAGCCGCTGTTCGCGCAGGAGCCGCCCGCGGCGGGCGCGCTGGCGCGTGAGGATCAGCGCCGGAACCGGCCGGACGCGCTCGCAGCCGTGCTGCGTGGGATCGGCAGCGGCGAGATGGAGCCGCTGTGGGAGAGGCTGGGCGAGCTGCGGATGCCCGTGACGGTCCTCGCCGGCTCCCGCGACACGAAGTACGTGGCGTTGGCTGAACTGATGGTCGACCACTTGCCGGATGGGTTGCTGCTGGTGGTCCCCGGCGGTCACGGACTGCCCCTGGAGAGCCCCGACGGCGTGGCGCAAGCGATCACCGGCGGTTGACGGCCGCGCCGATCGTCGAGAGGATCTTGAATGCCGGTCTGGCATGGTTGCTGTTGCTTAGGAAGCCGAAGTCGCCGGTCGGGTCATCGTGGGACTGATACCACCAGATCCCGTAGATGTGCGGATCGGCGAGAAACACTTCGTAGGTGGCCTGCATTTTCCTCGCCTGGTCGAGTTCGGAGCAGGCGCCCGTGCTGGCCCCGCAGCTATGCAGGGCAAAGCCGATCTCGGTGATGTAGACAGGAGGGATCGAGCCGAGCACGGTGTTCGCCACCGCCTCCTCAGCCGCCACGGCGTCGATACCCCAGTCGTCGTGGGTGCTTTCGCCGACCCTGCCATAGGGGTGGATTGAGACCCCGTTGGCAAGGATCGCCGCCGCGAGGCCGGGAACGTCAGTGACGGCCTCGCGTAGCCAGCCGCCGCCGCGCGCGTCCTCCGACCAGCTGCCGGGGTCGCTCCAGGTGCGCAACGGTATGTCGCCGGTCATGTTGAACAGCAGCGGAATGCGGATGCCAGCCGTTTGCATCGCATCGACCGCGTCCAGATACATGCGCCCGTACCGCACAGGGTTTGCCACACCGGCCTTGAGGTAGCTCTCGTTGCCTGCTTCGGCAATGCCGATGCCCTTGCTTGCCTCGATCTGGGCCACTACTTTCGCTCCCCACCTCGCAGGGCTCACCTGGGCCAGCGGTGTTCCGTCGGCGATGTTGCCGACGATCCCCAGCACCTTGAAGCCCTCTTTGAGCGATCCGGCGAGCGTGCTCGTGGGGGCAGACAATTCGACGCGGTCCCACCCGATGTCGCCTCGCAAGATCGTGCGGGCGGGAGCAGCGCCCCAGCCCGCCCCGTCGTTGGTGCCGATGATCGGGTAGCGCGTCGCCGCGGAGGCCGTGGCAGCTGGCACGGGAACAGCAGAGGAGGCCTGCCGAGGCGCGATCCGCACATGGCTCAGCCGTGCCAACGCTGAGGTCAGCTCCCGTTCGGAGCCAATCCTGTGACCAGTATCCAGCAGTACGCCGATCGCGATCGCGATCGCGATCAGTGCGATTGCCGCGATCGCCGCGAGCACCGTCATGGCCGCTCGTCGGGTCAGAACGGCTGCACTCCGAGCCCGGGAGAGCTGGGCAGCGCGATTGCTCCAGCTCGCGCAGGCAGCGGGTTCTCGATTCCGTCGAACAGCGCCAACGTAGCCAGGCCACAATGGGGGACAGGTCCGCGCGAAGCGAGCGCCGCTGCCGCGTGAAGCGCCGCTGCGACGCCCAGCGGTCCATCAAACGTCGAGGCCAGGTACACCTCGGCGCCGGTGGCACGAACGAGCGCGGCTGCAGCCAGCAGGCCACCGATGCCGCCACACCTTGAGATCTTCAGACAGATCGCGTCGGCCACGCCGGCGGTCAGAGCTCCCAGCTCCGCAGCGGTCTCATCGATCGACACTCGCACTGCCACGCGCTCGCGCACGGCACGCATCGCGTGCACGCCATGCGTCGGCTCCTCGACCAGCTCCAGCCCCGCGGGCGAGAGCGCATCGATCGCCGCGATCGCCTCCGAGACACTCCACGCGCCGTTGGCATCCAACCGCAGCGATACGCGCGGCCCCGCCGCGGCGCGAGTTGCCGCCACCCGCCCTGCATCGTCGCCCACCCCGACCTTCAGCTTCAGGCAGTCAAAGCCTTCACGGACCGCCATGGCGGCCTGCTCGGCCGCGCCCGCCCGATCCAGCGCGGTCAGCGTCGCGTTGACGGGCACGCTGGTGACGGCATCGTCGCTTAGCAGCGCCGCCACGGGCTTCCCGGCGCGACGCCCGGCGCGGTCCCAAAGCGCCAGATCAACGGCTGCCAGCGCCTGCGGCAGGTCCTCGACCGCGCGACAGGCTTCGATCAGCTGCGCCCCGTTCAGGCCCTCGGACGCTGCAAGCACACTCACGTAGCTCTGGAGCGCACTGTGCACACGCTCGATGCTCACGCCGTCGTAGGCCTCCAGCGGCGCCGCTTCGCCGTATCCCGTCACGCCGTCCTCGTCTGTCAGCGCCAAGAGCACCACGTGGCGCTCCTCGACAGCGCCATAGGACGTCTGTAGCGGCGTCGCCAGCCTGAGCGTGCGGCGCTCGAGCTCGAGCTTCATGTACCAACGCCGCCGCTCGCCAGGATCCCGGCTGCGAACAGCAGGCAGAAGCCGAGCTGCACGGCGCCTGTCTTCGCCAGCGCACCGTTGAGCGCCGGTCCGTCCGTGCGCGTGCGCACGACGCGCACAACCCCTGCCGCCAGCGGGATCACCGCCCATGGCAACAGCAGCCACGCACTCATCGAGCCAAACGCCCACGGCAGCGGCGCGGTGATGAACGCGCCCGCGACCATCGCCGCGTACAGCCGGCGGGTGCCCGCGCGTCCCAGGCGCACCGCCAGCGTGCGCTTGCCGGCGCGCCGGTCGGTCTCCAGGTCACGGACGTTGTTGACCACCAGGATCGCGCTCGCCAGCAGCCCCACCGGCACCGCGCACACGAACGCCTGCCACGGCAGCTGCTGCACCTGCACGAAGTACGAGCCGGCCACCGCCACGATCCCGAAGAACAGGAACACGAAAACCTCACCCAGGCCCTCATAGCCATAGGGGCGTGGACCACCGGTGTAGAGCACGCCCGCGAGGATCGACGCGGCGCCGACGGCCAGCAGCTCCGGTCCGGCGACCGCCACCAGATACGCGCCGCATGCGACCGCCAGCCCAAACGTCACATACGTCGCCAGCAGCACCTGGCTTGGAGGGACCAGGCCACCCGCGGTGACACGCACGGGTCCCAGCCGATCCTCGGTGTCCGCACCGCGCCGCGCATCGGAGTAGTCGTTGGACAGGTTCGTCCCCACCTGGATGAAGACGGCACCGAGCAGCGCCGCCACGAACGCCAGCGGGTGGAAGTGATCGGCGCCCAACGCCAGCGAGGTACCCACCAGCACCGGTGCCACAGCCGCCGGCAGCGTGCGCACGCGTGCCGCCATCACCCAGATGCGCACCGCGCGCAAGGCTATGCCCGCTTGGGGAAGCGCGAGAAGTCCGGGGTGCGCTTCTCGCGATACGCGTTGCGTCCCTCCTGAGCCTCCTCGCTGCCGTAGAACAGGAGGTTCGTGTCGTGTGCCAGCTGCTGGATGCCCGTCAACCCGTCTTCAGCCGCGTTGAAGCTGGCCTTCAGCAGGCGCAGCGAGAAGGGGGAGAGGGCGAGCATCTCGCGGCACCACTGAACCGTCTCCTCCTCCAGGCGCGCCAGCGGCACGACGGTGTTGACCATGCCCATCTCACGCGCCTCCTCGGCGGAGTACTGCCGGCACAGGAACCAGATCTCCTTGGCCTTCTTCGGTCCGACCAGGTTCGCCAGCAAGCCGGCGCCGAAGCCGCCGTCGAAGGAGCCGACCTTCGGGCCGACCTGGCCGAAGCGGGCGTTGTCGGCGGCGATCGTCAGGTCGCACACGAGGTGCAGCACGTGGCCGCCACCGATCGCATAGCCGGCGACCATCGCCACCACCGGCTTGGGCAGCCGGCGGATCTGGACGTGCAGATCGGTCACGTGGAAGCGCCCCACGCCGGCATGAGCGCCGGGGGCCCCGAGCTGATCGTCGCTCAGGTAGCCGGAGTCACCGCGCACCCGCTGGTCGCCACCCGAGCAGAAGGCGTCGGGGCCCTCGCCGGTGAGCACGATCACGCCGATCGTCGTGTCCTCGCGCGCGTCCTCCAGCGCCTGAGAGATCTCGATGATCGTGCGCGGGCGAAACGCATTGCGGACCTCCGGCCGGTCGATCGTGATCTTGGCGATGCCCGATGGGGACCCGCCCGCCCCGCTGGACTTCTCGTAGCGGATGTCCGTGAACTCGCCGCCGGCGGGTGCTGATGCTGGTATCCAGGTGACGTTCATCGCGCGAAGGCTAGCCTGTGAGCCATGCTCGTCGAGGGATGGCTCACTCGCGCCGCGTCGATGAGGCCCGACGTCACGGCTCTGCGCACGCCCGAAGGCAGCTGGTCCTACGCGCAGCTGGACGCCGCCGCGCGCTTCGCGGCGGGCGAGCTGGCGGCGCGGGGGGCGCGACGGGGCGCACGCGTGGCGATCGCGCTGCCCGCCGGGCGGGACTTCGCGCAGGCGTTGCACGCGTGCCTGCTGCTCGGCGCCATCGCCGTGCCGATCGACCTGCGTCTGTCCGACGGCGAGCGCGCTCAGATCGCCGCGACGGCAGCGGTCCTGGTCGCGGAGCCGCTCGGGCTCGGGGTGGCGCCGCCGGCTGCCGAGGGCACCGGCGCAGGCTGCCACGAGCTGGACGCCACCGCCGTCGTCATCCACACCTCCGGCACCACAGCCGCGCCGCGCCCGGTCGAGCTGACATACGGCAACTTCCTGTGGAGCGCGCTCGGCTCGGCCGTCGCGCTCGGCCTGGACCCGCACGAGCGCTGGCTGTGCGCGCTGCCGCTCTCCCACGTCGGCGGCCTGTCGATCCTGCTGCGCTCGGCGATCTACGCCACCACCGCGGTCGTGCACGAGCGCTTCGAGGAGGACCGCGTGCTGCACGCGCTCGACACCCAGGAGGTGACGCTGATCAGCCTCGTCGCGACGACGCTCACGCGCCTGCTCGATGCCGGCCTGGAGTACCCGCCTGCCCTGCGCAGCGCCCTCACGGGCGGCGGACCGGTGCCGCCGGCGCTCGTTCAGCGGGCCCGCGCAGCGGGCGTACCGGTGAGCCTGACCTACGGCCTGACCGAGAGCTGCTCGCAGGCGACGACCACCCCCGTCGCCGCGCTCGACGAGCAACCTGACACGGCCGGACCGCCTCTCTTCTGCACGCGTGTGCAGATTGCCGGCGACGGCGAGATCTTGATCGCCGGGCCGACCGTCGCCCCCGCGGCGCTCGCCGACGACGGCTGGCTGCATACCGCCGACCTCGGCGCGCTGGACGCCGACGGCCGTCTGTCGGTGAGCGGACGCAAGGCCGACACGATCATCAGCGGCGGCGAGAACGTCGCTCCCGCGGAGGTCGAGGCGGTGCTCGAGTCACACCCACGAGTGCTCGAGGCGGCCGTGATCGGCCGCGAGGATCCCCGCTGGGGCGAGGCCGTGACGGCGATCGTCGTGACGCGCGAAGGAGAGACGGTGGCGGCTGCGGAGCTGCGCGAGCACTGCGCCCGGATGCTGGCCCCGTACAAGGTGCCCAAGCACGTGTTGCTCAGCGACGAGCCGCTGCCGCGCACGCGCTCGGGCAAGCTGCTGCGCCGGCGGCTGCGATGAGCTTCGACGCCAACTCATACCGCGAGGCGAGCCTGCAGGGTTGGGAAGACGCCGCCTCTGGCTGGGTGAGCCGCCAGGAGCAGCTGCGCCGGTTCGCGGCCCCCGTGTCGCACTGGATGCTCGACGCCGTCTCGCTGCAGCCCGGCCAGCGCGTGCTCGAGCTCGCCGCCGGCCTCGGCGAGACGGGGATGCTCGCGGCGGAGCTCGTCGCCCCGATGGGCAGCGCGATCGTCTCCGATCAGGCGCAGGCGATGCTCGACGGAGCACGCGCCCGTGCGCTGGAGCTCGGCGTGAGCAATGTGGAGTTCAAGGTCTTGAACGCGGAATGGATCGACCTGTCGCTGGCCAGCGTCGACGCCGTATTGTGCCGCTGGGGCTACATGCTGATGGCCGATCCCGCCGCCGCGCTCGGCGAGACGCGCCGGGTGCTCGCCCCCGGCGGCCGTGTGGCGCTCGCCGTGTGGGACGCCGTCGAGAGCAACCCCTGGGCGCTGCTGCCGGCGCAGGAGCTGATCGAGCGCGGCCTCGTCCCGGCGCCGCAGGAGGGCTCCGAGCCACGACCGGGACCGTTCGCGCTGGGAAGCGTGACGGCCGTGAGCGACCTGCTCGATCACGCCGGGTTCACCGAGGCCCACGTCGAGACGCTCGAGTTGCCCCGTCGCCATCCCAACTTCGACGATCTGTGGGAGACGACGCTCGATCTCTCTCGCGAGTTCCACGACGCCGTGCTCTCGCGCCCGGCGCCGGAGATCGAGGAGATCAAGGTCTCGCTGGCGCGCCGCTACGCGCCCTATACCGCCGCCGACGGCACGCTGGAGATCCCCGGTCGTACGCTGCTCGCCTGCGCAAGCGCGTGAGCGCGTCCGCCCCGGCACGCTCCCCTGAACGCGCCATCGAGGGCGAAGCCACAGAAGTTGGATAGCCTGCCGCAAATGATCTACGACGACGATGCAGACCTCACGCTCCTCGACGGCAAGACCGTCGCCATCATCGGCTATGGCTCACAGGGCCACGCCCACGCCCTGAACCTCAAGGACTCCGGCGTCGATGTCGTCGTCGGCTTGCGGGAGGACTCCGCCTCGGTTGCCGAGGCGCGCGCGCAGGGTCTTGAGGTGCTGCCGGTCGTCGAGGCCGCCAGCCGCGGCGACCTGGTGATGATTCTGCTGCCCGACGAGCGTCACCACGACATCTGGGAGCAGGAGATCCGCGACGGCATCGCCGAGGGCAACATGATCCTGTTCGGGCATGGCTTCTCGATCCACTACAAGGAGATCGAGCCGCCGCCCGGCGTCGACGTCGGGATGGTCGCCCCCAAGGGACCGGGCCACCTCGTACGCCGCCAGTTCACCGAAGGCAGCGGCGTTCCCGGGCTGATCGCCGTCGAGCAGGACGCCACAGGCAACGCGCGCGCACTGGCGCTTGCCTACGCCAAGGGCATCGGCTGCACACGCGGTGGTGTGATCGAGACGACCTTCAAGGACGAGACCGAGACCGACCTGTTCGGCGAGCAGGCGGTGCTCTGCGGCGGCGCCTCCGAGCTCGTCCAGGCGGGCTTCGAGACGCTCGTCGAGGCGGGATATGACCCTGAGATGGCCTACTTCGAGTGTCTGCACGAGCTGAAGCTGATCGTCGATTTGATGCACGAGAAGGGTCTTGCCGGCATGCGTTTCTCGATCTCAAACACGGCCGAGTACGGTGACTACACGCGTGGCAAGCGCGTGATCACCGAGCAGACGCGGGAGAGCATGCGCCAGATCCTCGCCGAGATCCAGTCCGGCGACTTCGCGCGCGAGTGGATCGCCGAGAACCGCGCCGGCCAGGAGAGCTTCAAGCGCATGCGCGCCGAGCAGGCCGGCAGCGAGGTCGAGCACGTCGGCGCCGAGCTGCGCTCGCACATGGATTGGATCAAGCCCTCCTTCTAGGAGGTCGCCCGGCACCGCGGTGCTCGCCTACGTCTTCTGGCACCGTCCCCGAGATCCCGCCAGAGCGGAGCAGTACGAGCACGCGCAGCTGGCCTTCCACCGCTCGCTTGCGCACAACCGGCCGGTTGGGATGTGCGGCTCAGCGAGCTTCCGGGTCGCCCACATCCCTTGGCTGGCCGAGCCCGACGGCGAAGGGGCGGGCATCGGCTATGAGGACTGGTATCTGGTCGAGGACTTCACCGCGCTGGGTGTCCTCAACGAGGCCGCCGTCGGTCATGGCCATCGCACGCCACACGACGAGGCCGCTCGCCGATTCGGCACCGGCGCCGGGGGCCTGTACGGGCTCGTCGAGGGCGCGCGCAGCGACCTGCTCGCGGCGGTCTCGCTGGCCGTCTGGGTGCAGCGCCCACCCGGCTCGGAGCGACGTCCGCTCGGAGAGCTGCTCGGCGACGGCATGGACCCGCGCCACGCGAGCCTGTGGCGGCGCCAGCTCGTGTTCGGGCCGGCGCCCGAGTTCTGCCTGCTCGCCGGCGAGGTACCCGCCGGCGTTGCAGCCGCCCGGCTCCCCGACGGCTGGAGCACAACCACACTGCAGCGCGAAGGACTCTGGAGTGGTTGACGTGGTGATCGACGCCGAGCTTTCCGGAGGCGAGTTCAACCGCCAGGAGAGCCGTTTTCGCGATTGGGTCGGACCGGATCCGCGTTCGGGTGAGGCGGGGGCATATCCGTCGCAGGCGGGTCGCTATCACCTGTACGTCTCGCTGGCCTGTCCCTGGTGTCACAGAACCGCGATTCTGCGTGAGCTGGCCGGCATCCAGGAGGCCGTGCCGACCTCATATCTGGCGCCGTTTCGCGACGAGCGCGGCTGGGCGTTTACCGGCGAGCGCTTCACAGACGGGCCCACGGGGGACTACACCGACAAGCTGCACGGCTGGGCGTTCATGATTGAGGCATACGCCGCCAGCGACGCGAGCTTCGACGGGCGCGTCACCGTGCCCGTGCTGTGGGATACGCACACGGGACGGATCGTCAACAACGAGTCCAGCGACATCATCCGCATGATGGCCGGCGCGGAGTCGCTCGGCGGGCTCGGTCATGGAGCCCGGCTGGAGCTCTACCCACCACAGCTGCGCGCGGAGATCGACGCGATCAACGAGCGCGTGTATGACACGGTCAACAACGGCGTCTACCTCGCCGGCTTCGCGCGCCGCCAGCGCGCCTACGAGCACGCCTTCGCCGCCCTGTTCGACAGCTTCGACTGGCTCGAGGGGCTGCTTACCGAGCGTCGGTATCTCGCCGGCAACCACATCAGCGAGGCGGACTGGCGCCTATTCCCGACGCTTGCCCGCTTCGACGAGGTCTACAACCTGCACTTCCGCTGCAACCGCCGTCGGCTCGTCGACTACCCCAACCTGTGGGGCTACGCGCGCGAGCTCTACCAGTGGCCCGGCGTCGCGCAGACGGTCGCGATGGCCCAGATCAAGCGCCACTACTACACCACCCACGACGAGCTCAACCCCAAGCGCATCATTCCCGTCGGTCCCGGGTATGACTGGACCGAGGCGCACGGGCGCGCCCTTTAGGAGACGTCCACCGATGGACCGGCTCGGCGCGAGCATCGTTCGCTACACTCGCCTTCGTCGTCGCGACTGGCGCTCGGGTGGAGCTCACCACCGGGAAGTGACGACCGAGCACCGCCGCGCGCCTGGGCACCCGCAGATCATCGACCATTCCCTCGAGGTCCGAACAGCGAGGAGCCCAACATGACGAGCACCCCCCTGACAGAGCAGACGTCCCTGATCATCCCTGACGAGCTGCGCCCCGGTGATGGGCGCTTCGGCTGTGGCCCCTCGAAGGTACGCCCGGAGGCCCTCGCGCGCCTCGCGAGCGAGGGCGGAGCGGTGATGGGTACCTCCCACCGCCAGAAGCCGGTGAAGGCGCTTGTCGGCGAGATCCGTTCGGGTCTGCGGGAGCTGTTCGCGGTGCCTGACGGCTACGAGGTCGCGCTCGGCAACGGCGGCGCAACCGCGTTCTGGGATGCGGCGGCCTTCGGGCTGATCGAGCGTCGCTCGGCACACCTCACCTTTGGCGAGTTCTCGCAGAAGTTCGCCACGGTCAGCAAGGGCGCGCCGTTCCTGGAGGACCCGGTGATCGTCGCCGGCGATCCCGGCGATGCTCCCGATCCGGCCGCCCTCGCGGCCAGCGGCGCAGACCTGCTGGCGTGGGCGCACAACGAGACATCGACCGGGGTGATGGCGTCGGTCACGAGGCCCACGTCATCAGACGGTGCGCTCGTCGCGATCGACGCGACCTCCGGCGCCGGCGGGCTACCCGTGGACATCTCCCAGGCAGACGCCTATTACTTCGCGCCGCAGAAGAGCTTCGCCGCCGACGGCGGTCTGTGGGTCGCGCTGCTGAGCCCAGCCGCCCAGGAGCGGATCGCCGCGCTACATGCCTCCGATCGCTGGATCCCCGAATTCCTCTCGCTGCACACTGCGCTCGAGAACTCCGTCAAAGACCAGACGTACAACACGCCCGCGGTGGCCACGCTGTTCCTGCTCGCCGACCAGATCCGCTGGATGCTCGACGGCGGCGGCCTCGCCTGGTGCGTAGCCCGTACGCGGGCATCCTCAGAGCAGCTGTACGGTTGGGCCGAGCGCACGGCATACACGACCCCGTTCGTCACCGACCCGGACAAGCGCTCGCTGGTCGTCGGCACGATCGACTTCGACGAGTCGCTCGACGCGTCGGTCGTAGCCGCGACGCTGCGCGCCAACGGCATCGTCGACGTCGAGCCCTACCGCAAGCTGGGGCGCAACCAGCTGCGTGTCGGGATGTTTCCGGCCGTCGAGACCGCTGACGTGCAGGCGCTGACGGCCTGTATCGACTGGATCGTCGAAAGGCTTGCGTCATGAGTGATCGTCCGAAGGTGCTCGTCAAGGAGAAGATCGGCGACTCCGGGGTGGCGCTGCTGCGCGAGCACTTCGACGTGGAGCTCGGCGTCGACTGGAACGACGAGCAGCTCGCCGAGCGGATCGGCGACTACGAGGGGATCGTGATCCGCTCCGCCACGAAGATGACCGCCGAGCTGATCGACCGTGCCGATCGCCTGCAGGCGATCGGACGCGCCGGTGTGGGTGTCGACAACGTCAACGTCGACGCCGCTACAAGACGCGGGATCGTAGTTGCAAACGCGCCCGAGTCCAACGTGGTGACAGCGGCCGAGCACACGATGGCGCTGCTGCTGGCGCTCGCGCGCAACATCCCGCAGGCATACGCGTCGTTGATGGCCGGCAAGTGGGAGCGCTCGAAATTCTCTGGAGTCGAGCTCTATGAGAAGACCCTCGGGGTTGTCGGTTTCGGACGTATCGGTCAGCTCGTGGCGCAGCGCGCGCGGGGCTTCAACATGCACGTGCTCGCGTTCGACCCGTTCGTCAGCGCCGAGCGCTACCGCGAGCTGGGCGTGGAGAAGGCCGACAGCGTCGAGGACATCTACGCGCAGGCCGACTTCGTCACGATCCATCTGCCCAAGACGCCGGAGACCGAAGGCTTCATCGACGCCGCCGCGTTGGCGCAGATGCGCGACGGGGTGCGCATCCTCAACGTCGCCCGCGGTGGGCTGGTCGACGAGCAGGCGCTGCAGGACGCGCTGGACTCCGGCAAGGTCGCAGGCGCCGCCATCGACGTGTTCAAGAGCGAGCCGATGACCGAGCACCCGCTGTTCGCCTACCCCAACGTCATCGCCACGCCGCATCTGGGCGCATCCACCGCGGAGGCGACCGACCGCGCCGGCTACCAGAGCGCCGAGCAGGTCGTCGCCGCGCTCACCGGCGGCGTCGTCGCCACAGCCGTCAACATCCCCGCCGTCGGCGCCGAGGACATGGCGATGCTCGGACCGTTCCTGCCGCTTGCCAGGCAGCTCGGGCGCCTGGCGATGGAGCTCGCCGAGGGCAGCTCGGTGGAGCGCATCGAGGCCGCCTTCCTGGGCAGAATCGCCGACTTCGATACGCGTCTGCTCGGGCTCGCGGTGATCGTCGGCGCACTGCAGGGACGCACCGAGGAGCAGGTCAACCTCGTCAACGCCCCGACCATGGCCCAGCAGCGCGGGATCGTCTTCGAGGAGAAGTCAGTCTCAGAGGCCCAGGATTTCAACGAGCTGATCCGCGTGACCGTCACTGCCGGCTCACAGCGTGTGGCAGTCGCCGGAACCGGCATCGGCCCCAACGGCACGCCGCACCTGGTCGAGGTTCAGGGCCGGCGGCTGACGATCGAGCTCGAGCCGCACGTGACCGTCTTCCGTTACGAGGACCTGCCGGGCATGATCGGGCGGGTGGGCACGATCTTCGGCGGGCATGGCATCAACATCTCCTCCGCCGCCGTCGGTCACACCCCCGACGGTGGCTCCGACGGCGAGGATCGCCGTCTGGCGGCGATGGTCGTCACGACCGACGCGCCCGTCCCCGACGAGGTCGTGGGGGAGATTGTCGCCTCCGAGGGCTTCGTCAACGGCTGGTCTGTGAATCTCAGCTGATCGGATAGTCTCAACAGGATGCGCGCCGTCGTCCTCACCAAGCATGGTGGCCCAAGCGTGCTGCAGGTCCAGGAGCGACCCGACCCGACGCCAAGCGCAGGCCACGTGCGAATCGCCGTGGCGGCGGCCGGGATCAACTTCGCCGACGTCATGGCGCGGATCGGCGTCTACCCCGATGCGCCCAAGCCGCCGTGCACCGTCGGCTACGAGGTGGCAGGGACGATCCTCGACGTGGGGGAGGACGTGCGGGAGATGGCTGCAGGCCAGCGGGTGATCGCCGGCACGATGTTCGGCGGCTACTGCTCGCAGGTCGTCGTCCCTGCCGCCGACGTCCTGCCGCTGCCCGATCGGCTGACGTTCGAGCAGGGCGCCGCGGTGCCGGTCAACTACGCGACCGCCTGGACGGCCCTGCTCGGCTACGGCAGCCTCGCGCCCGGGGAGCGCGTGTTGATCCACTCGGCCGGCGGCGGCGTCGGCATCGCCGCGACACAGATCGCCAAGCGTCACGGCGCCGAGGTTTACGGAACGGCCTCCCCCGGCAAGCACGCGAAGATCCTGGAGCTCGGCCTGGACCACGCGCTCGACTACCGGCGCTCCGGCTGGGAGCGGGGCCTGCCGCAGTTCGACGTGATCCTGAATGCCGTCGGCGGCCGGAGCCTTCGCCGTGACTACTCGATGCTGCGCGCCGGCGGGCGCCTCGTGGCGTTCGGCGCCTCCGCCGTCGTATCCGGGGAGCGACGCGACCTCGTGGCTGCCGCGCGCGCGCTCGTGAGCATGCCGCGCTTCAACATGGTCAAGCAGATGTCCGAATCCAAGACGGTCATCGGCCTGAACCTGCTCAGCCTGTGGAAGGACCGCGGCACCCTGCAGCCATGGCTGGCGCCGCTTCAGGCGATGTTGGACGACGGCACGATCGAGCCCGTCGTTGCGGGCAGCTTCAGCTTCGAGCAGGCAGGCGCGGCGCACAGCATGCTCAGCGAGCGCCGCAACATCGGCAAGGTGGTGCTGGCTTCCTGACGCGCTTGCCGGCGCTTTGCAGCTCCGCTCAC
Organism: uncultured Solirubrobacteraceae bacterium; assembly: GCA_963779665.1. Classification (GTDB taxonomy): domain Bacteria; phylum Actinomycetota; class Thermoleophilia; order Solirubrobacterales; family Solirubrobacteraceae; genus Palsa-744. The sequence goes on from CAVZYW010000002.1 coordinate 269,969, forward strand.
CGAGGCCCGAGTGTGGCCGAGCGGCCTGTGCTGATGTGTTGAGAGGATCTATCGCCGCTCACACGATCGCGACCTGCTGCCGATCATGCGTCGTGAGCGACATGCAAACAGCAAACGAGACGATCCCCGTCGCGGAACCCCGGCGAGACGATGCCGACGAGCGCGGCGCGGCCACCCGCAGGCGGGCAGCCACGGCGCTGCTGCGCGAGCATCCGGACGCACTGCTGTTCGCGTGCGAGTCCGACGGCCACATCGTGCCGCCGCCGGACTCGCTGGAGCTCTCCAGCAATCACAAGGTGCTTGCTACGGAGGGCCGGACGGGAATCGACTTGTGCGTTGCCGAGGACCGTATGGCGCTGGTCAACGCGTGGATGCGTCTCAAAGAGGGCGGCGTCGCACAGGCAAGAGGCCGGCTGCGCAGCGATCCAGACCGCTGGATGACCGTTCGCCTGCTGGACCTGCGCAGGCCACACGGCGTCGTGTTGAACGTTCTGTGGCCGAGCAACGAGACCATGGATGAGACGGGCGAGGCACCTGCCGCGCCGTCCTCCTCGACGGTGCGCTTCTGCACACGCAAGCAGGATGAGGAAGGAAACGTCGTGGACTGCGACGAGGCCTATCTGCAGATGTTCGGCTACACACGCGAGGAAGTCGTCGGCCAGCCGACGTTCGAACGGGTCCACCCCGAGGACCAGCCCCGCGTGATCGAGGGTTGGATCGCGACCGTGGCCAGCGGCAGGGTGCAGATGTTCCGCATCCGCATGAAGCGCCAGGACGGCAGTTGGCTGTGGGTCGACACCACGCTCCACAACTTCCTCGGCGACGAGGAGCAGCCACATGTGCTCGCGGAGTGCATCGATGTCTCGGCTGAGATGGCCGCCCAGGAGGCGCTGCAGGATCGTGAGGAGCTCTTGCGCAAGCTGATCGAGGAGATGCCGGATGGGCTGCTGCAGCTGGACAGCGAACGCAAAGTCGTCTTCCACAACACCAGCCTGGTCGAGATCCTGCACGGGTCGGCTCACATCGACGTCGTCGATGGAGCGGAGTCACGACCCAACGATCTGCAGCTCGGAGAGCTCACCAAGACGCTCACCGACGAGGCGATGCGCACCTTGGACGCCGTGCTCGAAGGGGCGTTGACGGAGGGCGTAGGCGAGGACGTCGAGCTCGAAGCGACACTCGCATTCGGCCAGCAGCGCAACATCCTGATGAAAGTCCGGCCGCTGCAGCGCGACAGCGGCGTGGTCACCGGGGCGATCGCCTCCGTGCTGGACGTCACCGACAGTGCCCGCGCTCGCCGGGAGCTCGAGAAACGAGCAGCCTTCGATGCGCTCACGGGAGCGCACAACCGTGCCTCGATCATGGATGCCCTGGCAAGCGAGCTCGCTGAGTCCCATGAGACAGGCGTCATCTACGTCGACCTCGACCGCTTCAAGTCCGTCAACGACACTTACGGGCACGCCGCCGGCGACGAGGTGCTCGTAGATGTCGCCGAGCGGATGAAAGGGGCGATGCGCTCCAGCGACGACCTCGGCCGCCTGGGCGGAGACGAGTTCCTGATCCTCCTGCGCGGCGTCCCCAACCTCGAGGAGGCGATGAGCGCCGCCCATCGGATCAGCGAGGCTGCTCGCGGATCCTGCGGGTCGCCCAGCGAGAGCTTCGAGCTGTGCGCGAGCGTTGGCGTGGCCTTCGTCGATGACCGATCGGTGAGCGCCGAGGAGCTCGTCAAGCGCGCCGACGCAGCGATGTACCGCTCCAAGGAGCAACGTCAAGGGCTCCCGGTTCTCGCTGCCTAGCGCCCTCGCCGGTGCTAACCTCCCTCACGGACATGTCGTTCCAGATCTCGCTTCTGCAGCTTCTTCTGCTCCCCCCTCGGGGGGAATAGCGCGTGGCGGCCGCGTAGCCGCAAACCCAGCAGAGAGGAAACCGCAAGCGAGATAGAAAAGGAGCACCAACGACATGAGCCAGACCGACGCACGTAACGACGCCGATCGCGTCAAGATCTTCGATACGACCTTGCGCGACGGAGAGCAGTCGCCGGGGATCTCGTTGAACAAGCAGGAGAAGCTGGAGATCGCACAGCAGCTGGCGCGGCTCGGCGTGGACGTGATCGAGGCCGGCTTCCCGATCGCCTCCCCAGGCGACTTCGAGGCCGTGCAGGCAATCGCCCAGACGGTTGACGGGCCTGTCATCTGCGGCCTGGCGCGTACGTCCAAGCTTGACATCGACGCCGCGTGGAACGCGATCAAGGACTCACCGCGACCGCGCATCCACACGTTCATCTCGACGTCAGACATTCATATCGAGCATCAACTGCAGAGCACGCGCGAGGACGTCAAGGGCCAGGCGCGCGCGGCCGTCGCTCACGCGAAGCAGTATGCGGATGACGTGGAGTTCTCTCCGATGGACGCCACCCGCGCCGATGTCGAGTTCACCGCCGAGGTGCTGCAGATAGCCCTCGATGAGGGCGCGAGCACGATCAACATCCCCGACACGGTCGGCTATGCGATGCCGCACGAGTTCGGCGCGTTCCTGGAACGTCTGTACGAGCTGGTCCCGGATCTGCGCCAGGTCGAGCTGTCGGTGCACTGCCACGACGATCTGGGTCTCGCTGTGGCCAACTCGTTCGCCGGAGTGCTGGCCGGCGCCCGTCAGGTGGAGTGCGCGATCAACGGCCTCGGCGAGCGCGCCGGCAACGCCTCGTTGGAGGAGATCGTGATGCTGCTGCGCACGCGCAGCGCCGACATCGGTCTCGACACCAGCGTGACCACGACCGAGCTGGCACGAACGAGCCGCATGGTCTCGCGCCTGACCGGTTACCAGGTGCAGCCGAACAAGGCGATCGTCGGGCGCAACGCGTTCGCGCACGAGTCCGGGATCCACCAGGACGGTGTGCTGAAGGAGCGCACGACCTACGAGATCATGGACGCCACCAGCGTTGGCCTGGAGAGCAACTCGCTGGTGTTGGGTAAGCATTCCGGTCGCCACGCGCTGCGCCAGGCGCTCGAGGAGATGGGTTTCCAGCTCGACGGGCAGCTGCTCAACATCGCGTTCAAGCGCTTCAAGGAGATCGCCGATCGCAAGAAACAGGTAACGGCGATGGATCTGGAGGCACTCGTCACCGACGAGTTGCGCAGCGAGGCGATCGACGGCTTCACGCTCGACTGGTTCGAGGTCGAGGCATCCTCTCGGCGCCCACCGCACGCCCGTGTCTCGGTCGCCCTACCGGACGGCTCCTCCGCGCAGGGTTCCTTCACGGGCGATGGGCCGATCGACGCGGTCTTCCAAGCGATCGACGCTGCCACTGGGGTGGGAGCGAAGCTCAGCGACTTCACGATCGGTGCCGTCACCGAGGGGCAAGACGCTCTCGGCCAAGTCTCGGTGGTCGTCGAGGTCGATGGTGCCAGCGGCGCCGGCCAGGGCGTTTCCACCGACATCATCGAGGCGGCGGCGCGGGCATATGTGCGGGCGCTGTCAGTCGCAGTTGTGCGCGCGCGTGCCGCGGAGGAGGAGCCGGTGGGGCCGTTGATCGCCCAGACTCCCTGAATCGGTTGTGATCGACATCGACACGATCCAGAGCGGGCGCGCCGGGCCCTTCGCGCGTGTCTGTGATAACGTACGTCCGTATGGCGATAGCTCACAACGAGAACAAGCGCGACAGCGCGGATCTGCTCGCGCCGGTCGTCATCGGTGCACGCGTGAAGGCGCTGCGCGAATCCGCCGGACTATCGCTGCGTGACCTGTCCGAGCGCAGCGGCGTCAGCGCGCCGATGCTCTCTCAGGTAGAGCGCGGCGAGACCAGCCCCACGCTCACCGTCGCCGCACGCATCGCCGCGGGCCTGGAGCTGCGCCTGTCACAGCTGCTGCGCCTCGACGAGGGCGGCTCGGTCACGATCGTGCGCACCTCAGAGCGCCAGCGCGGCGGCAACAAGAAACGCGGCCACAGCTTCGAGGTGCTGACATCCGCCCAACCCGGTCAACGCGCCGAGCTCTCGCGACACACGTTGGCCTCCGGGGGCGCCACCGGCGCTCCCGACGATCCGCCGATGCACGAGCCCGGCAGCCGCGAGACCGCGCTGGTCGAGCGCGGCTCGCTCGCGCTGATCTGCGATGGACAGCGCTACGAGCTCGCCGAGGGCGACTGTGTCACCTTCGACGCCGACCTGCCCCACCACTTCGAGAACCCCAACGCCGCCGACGCCGCCTTCCTGGCGGTGGTCTCAGCTGGCTTGAGAAGGAGCTAGACATGCCGCAGACGCTGTTCGACAAGATCTGGGAGACGCACGAGGTCGCGCACGGGCTGCTGTACATCGACCTGCACCTCGTACACGAGGTCACCAGCCCGCAGGCCTTCGACGGGCTGCGCCTGGCCGGCCGCAGCGTGCGCCGGGCAGACCGCACGCTGGCGACAGCCGATCACAACACCCCCACCGACGGCACGCCCGTGGCCGCGCGCATCAAGGATGAGCTATCGCGGGTGCAGGTCGAAACGCTCGAGCGCAACTGTGCCGAGTTCGGCGTGCCCGTGTACTCGCTCGGCTCCGAGCGCCAGGGCATCGTGCACGTGATCGGCCCTGAGCTGGGGGTCACCCAACCGGGGATGACGATCGTCTGCGGCGACTCGCACACCTCCACGCACGGCGCGTTCGGCGCGCTCGCCTTCGGCATCGGCACCTCAGAGGTCGAGCACGTGCTGGCCACGCAGTGCATGGTCCAGCACAAGCCCCGCTCGATGCGCGTCAGCTACGAGGGCAACCTCGGCTTCGGTGTCACCGCCAAGGATCTGATCCTCGCCACGCTCGGGCAGGTGGGCGTCGGTGGGCTGACCGGACACGTCGTGGAGTACGCCGGTGCCGCCATCCGTGCGCTTTCCATGGAGGGGCGCATGACCGTTTGCAACATGACGATTGAGGGCGGCGGGCGCGCAGGCATGATCGCACCTGACGAGACGACTTTCGCGTGGTTCACCGACACCGAGCGGCCCGGAGCGCCGCGCGGAGAGGCGCTGGAGAAAGCGATCGAGCACTGGCGCGGGCTGCACACCGACGAGGGCGCGGAGTTCGACTCCGAGACGATCGTCGACGCGACCAAGATATCCCCACAGGTGACCTGGGGCACGAACCCGGGCATGGTCCGCGCGGTCACCGACAGCGTGCCGAAGCCCGAGGAGTTCGATACGCCCGCCGATCGCGAGGCGACCGAACGGGCGCTCGCCTACATGGACCTGCAGCCGGGGATGCCGATCGAGCAGATCTCACTCGACCGCGTGTTCATCGGCTCGTGCACCAACTCCCGCATCGGCGATCTGCGTGCCGCCGCCAAGATCGTCGAGGGACGCAGCGTCGCCTCCAGCGTCGAGGCGATGGTCGTGCCTGGATCCCAGCAGGTCAAGAAGCAGGCGGAGGCCGAGGGTCTGGACCGGATCTTCCGCGAGGCCGGCTTTGACTGGCGCGTGGCCGGATGCTCGATGTGCCTGGGTATGAACCCCGACACCCTGCAGCCGGGCGAGCGCTGCGCCTCGACTTCCAACCGCAACTTCGAGGGCCGCCAGGGACGGGGCGGCAGGACGCACCTCGTCTCGCCCGAGATGGCCGCGGCGGCAGCCATCGAGGGTCACTTCGTCGACATCAGGGATTGGAGCTAGACATGGACCCCATCAGCGTCATCTCAGGCCCGATAAGTCATCTCGACCGCAGCGACGTCGACACCGACCAGATCATGCCCAAGCAGTTCCTCAAGCGGGTCGAGCGGTCGGGCTTCGGCCAGTTCCTGTTCTACGACTGGGCCAAGGAGCCGGGCTGGGAGCTCCCCGCCAACCCGATCCTCGTCGCGGGCGAGAACTTCGGCTGCGGTTCCTCGCGCGAGCACGCTCCGTGGGGGCTGCAGGACTACGGCTTCCAGGCGATCGTGGCGCCGAGCTTCGCCGACATCTTCTACTCCAACTGCACCAAGATCGGGGTGCTGCCGGTCGTGCTCGACGCCGAGGATTGCCGAGCGCTGGCGCATGCCGGCGCCGGCGAGATCGACCTGCTGGAGCAGGAGGTCCGCTTCGCCGGGCGCGAGGCCGCCTTCGAGATCGACCACGAGATTCGCCATCGGCTGCTCAACGGTCTCGATGACATCGCCCTGACGCTCGAGCAGGCGGCGGAGATCAGCGACTACGAGGACGAGCACGCGCGCTTCGGCGCGCCGACCACCGCACTGTGAGCGTCGCGCCGCTGAGCGCCGAGCACGGCCGGCGGCTGGGCGAGGACTGGAAGTGCGTACAAGCGCTGTACGTGGGCCTGTCCTGGTAGCGTCGCGCGGCATGGCACATCGCATAGTCACCCTCCCCGGCGACGGCATCGGCCCCGAGATCATGGCTCCGACGCTTGAGCTGCTGCGCAACTTCGGCGAGTTCGAGTTCGAGGAGTACCTGTTCGGCGGCGCCTCGATCGACGTTCACGGTGTTGCGCTGACCGACGAGGTGCTCGACGCCTGTCGGCGCTCCGACGCGGTGCTGCTCGCGGCGGTGGGCGGGCCCAAGTGGGACACCACCGATCCGCACGAGCCGCGCCCCGAGCAGGGCCTGCTCGGCCTGCGCAAGGGTCTCGGGTTGTACGCCAACCTGCGTCCCGTCAAGCCGTTGCCCGCTCTGTATGACGCCTCGCCGCTGCGGCGCGAGCGGATCGAGGGCACCGACCTGCTGGTCGTGCGCGAGCTCACCGGCGGCATCTACTTCGGCGAGAAGACACGTACTGAGACCTCCGCATCCGATCTCTGCGCCTACTCCAGCGAGGAGATCGAGCGGATCGCCCGCACCGCCTTCAAAGCCTCGCGCGGCAAGGTTGCAAGCGTCGACAAGGCGAATGTCCTGGAGACATCCCGGCTGTGGCGGCAGGTCGTCAGCGAGTTGCACGCCCGCGAGTTCCCCGGTATCGAGCTCGAGCACGTGCTTGTCGACAACGCCGCCATGCAACTCGTGTCCGCGCCTGCGCGCTTCGACACCATCGTCACCGAGAACATGTTCGGAGACATCCTCTCTGACGAGGCGGCGATGATCACCGGCTCGATCGGCATGCTCCCGAGCGCTTCGCTCGGAGATCAGAGCACCGCCACCCCGGGCATGTTCGAGCCGGTGCACGGCTCGGCGCCCGATATCGCCGGGCGGGGCGTGGCCAACCCGCTGGCGATGTTTCTCTCCGCGGCAATGCTGCTCAGGCACGGCCTAGGCTTGGAAAGCGAGGCAGCCGCTGTAGAATCGAGCGTTGAAGGTGCACTTGCCGGGGGTCTGCGGACGCCCGATCTGGGCGGCAACGCCGGCACACAGCAGGCAACCAGGGCAGTGCTCGAAAAGATCGAATAGGAGTGCGATAACCGTGGAGCCCACCGACCTCATCTGGATGAACGGAGATTTCGTCGCCTGGGAGGACGCCAAGGTCCACGTCTTGACGCACGGCCTGCACTACGGCACAGGTGTGTTCGAGGGTGTCCGCTGCTACGACACGGTGCTCGGGCCGGCGGTGTTCCGCAACGCCGAGCACGTCGAGCGCCTGCGACGCTCCGCCGAGCTGTTCTACATGGAGCTGCCGTTCTCCGACGAGGAGCTGCGCGCGGCCACGCTCGAGCTGATCGCCCGCAACGGGCTGCGTTCCTGCTACATCCGTCCGCTCGTCTACCGCGGCTACGGCAGCATGGGCCTGAACCCGCTGGACGCACCGGTGGACGTCACGATCGCCTGCTGGGAGTGGGGCACCTACCTCGGAGAGGAGGGCATGCGCAACGGCGTGCGCGCGATGACGTCCTCGTGGCGGCGCATCAGCCCCGACTCGCTGATCCCGCACGCCAAGGCCAGCGGCCAATACCTCAACAGCGTGCTCGCGAAGGTCGAGTCGGTGAAGGCAGGCTACGAAGAGGCGATCCTGCTCGACGACCACGGCCACGTGTGCGAGGGCACCGGCGAGAACATCTACATCGTGCGCGACGGCGAGATCGCCACGCCCGGTCAGCACAACTCGATCCTCGACGGCATCACCCGGCGCTCGGTCATGCAGATCGCGCAGGACCTCGGCTACAACGTCGTCGAGCGCAACGTCGCCCGCGCCGAGATGTACCTCGCCGACGAGGTGTTCCTGTCGGGAACCGCCGCCGAGCTGGTGCCCGTGCGCGAGGTCGACAACCACCGCGTCGGCACGGGCAAGCCGGGTGAGATCACGCGCGTGCTGCAGGCCGCCTTCGACGATGCTATCCACGGGCGCAGCGAGCGCTACCGCGAGTGGCTGGACGTTGTGCACGCAGCGGACCTGGAGACCCCCTCGGGCGAGGCTCCAGCGCCAAGTGGCACCGCGACCCTGCCGGCGAGCGGGTCGGTGGTCGGCGGTCAGCCGGCCTCCGCGGGATAGGACCCCGTATGGCCGACATACAGCTATACGACGCCACCCTGCGCGACGGAATGGGCGGAGGCGGCCTGACGCTCACCGCCGAGGAGAAGCTGCGCGTGGTGCACGCGCTGGACGATCTGGGCGTGGACATGATCGAGGCTGGGTTCCCGTCCTCGAATCCCAAGGAGCTCGAGCTGTTCGGGCTGCTGGCTGCGGAGACACTGCACACCGCCGAGATCGTCGCCTTCGGCATGACCCGCCGGCGCGACATCGCCGCTGAGGAGGATGAGGGGCTGAGGGTCCTGGCGGAATCCTTTGCGCCGGTGTGCACGCTCGTGGGCAAGGCCTCTGTGCTGCACGTCGAGAAGGTTGTGCGCGTATCGCGCGAGGAGAACCTGGCGATGATCGCCGACTCGGTGGCGTTCCTCCTCGCCGCCGGCAAGCGCGTGCTGCTCGACGCCGAGCATTTCTTCGATGGCTTCGCTCTCGATCCGGCGTACGCCGTCAGCTGCCTGCGCGTGGCCGTTGGCGCAGGCGTCGAGCGGCTGGTGCTGTGCGACACCAACGGCGGCTCGCTGCCCCCACAGATACGGACCGCTTTCGCGGTCGTCAGCGAAGCGCTGCCGGGCGCGCGACTGGGTATCCACACGCACGACGACTCCGGCTGTGCGGTGGCCAACACACTCACCGCAGTCGAAGCAGGTGCTACGCAGGTGCAGGGTACGATCAATGGCATCGGCGAGCGCACCGGCAATGCCAACCTCGTCACGATCATCGCCGACCTACAGCTGAAGATGGGCTGCGAGGTGCTCGCCCCCGAGCGCCTGGCGCGACTGACCGATACTGCGCACTTCCTCGACGAGCTGCTCAACCGCATCCCTGACCCGGCACAGCCATATGTGGGCAAGCACGCGTTTGCGCACAAGGCGGGGCTGCACGCCGCCGGCGTGCGCGCCGACTCCCAGACCTTCGAGCACATCGACCCGGCGGTCGTGGGCAACCGGCGTGACGTACTGATCTCCGAGCTATCCGGACGCGGCACGATCGTCGAGAAGGCCCGACAGGCCAACTTGCCGGAAGACGACGAGTTCGCCCAGAGGGTCGTCGAGCGCGTCAAGGAGCTCGAGCACGAGGGCTTTCAGTTCGAGGCAGCCGACGGCTCCTTCGAGCTGCTGATGCGCAAGCAGGCGGGGCTGTACGAGCCGCTCTTCCGCCTGGAGTCCTGGCGCGTGATCGTCGAGAAACAGGCCGACGGACGCGCCAGCACAGAGGCCACCATCAAGATCTGGATTCCCACCTCCACGGGGGGCGAACGCTACGTCCGCACGTCCGAGGGCAACGGCCCCGTGCACGCCTTGGACCAGGCGCTGCGCGACGCGATCGGCGAGATCCACCCGCACCTGAAGGACATCGACCTGGTCAACTACAAGGTGCGCATCCTCGATGAGACGAAGGGCACCGGCGCGGTCACACGCGTGCTGATCGACGCCTCCGACGGCCACGAGGTTTGGGGCTCGATCGGGGTCGCCGAGAACCTGATCGCCGCGTCCTGGGACGCGCTGGTCGATTCTTTGGAGTACGGGATGCAGGGCGAGCGACGCGTGTCCGCGGAGTCGACGCTGGGCTCCCCCTTCGTGGACGATGCGGGCGGCCGGGTTTAGTGGCGGACGCCGGCGCCGGGCAAGACGCGCAGGTCGAGCCGATCCCGCTTGCCCGCCCCGTGCTCGGACGGGCAGAGGAGTCGGCGGTCATCGATGTGCTGCGCTCCGGGCAGCTGTCGCTCGGACCACGGTTGCTCGAGTTCGAGCACCAGTTCGCGGCGCGTGTCGGTGTGGGCTCGGCGAGCGCCGTCAGCAGCGGCACTGCCGGACTGCACCTGGCGCTGAGAGCGATCGGCGTGGGGGAGGGGGACGAGGTTCTCACGAGCCCGCTGTCGTTCGTGGCCTCGGCGAACGCAGCCGTGTATGAGCGTGCCCGCCCGGTGTTCGCGGACATCGACCCTGTGACGCTGAATCTCGATCCTGAGGCTGCGGCAGCGGCGGTCACCGAGCGCACGCGTGCACTGCTGCCAGTGCACATCTTCGGCTATCCGGCCGACATGCCGGCGTTCGAGCGCCTGGCGCAGCGCCACGGCCTTGGCATCGTCGAGGACGCCTGCGAGGCCCTGGGGGCCTGCCACGGCGACGGGCTCGCGGTCGGCGGGCGCGGGCATCCTGCCGTGTTCGGCTTCTACGCCAACAAGCAGCTGACAACGGGCGAGGGAGGCATGATCACGATGAGCGACGGCGCGCTCAAGCAACGCATCGACTCCGAGCGCAACCAGGGTCGCGCGCCTGACATGGACTGGCTGGACCACGATCGGCTGGGCTTCAACTACCGCCTCTCCGACATCGCCTGCGCGCTCGGCATCGCGCAGCTGCAGCGCCTCGATCAGATGCTCGCCGATCGCGCGCGCGTGGCCGACCTGTACAGGCAGGCGCTGGCCGGGATCGAGGAGCTGGAGCTGCCGTGTCCGGATCTCGGCGGCAACCGCCGCGGCTGGTTCGTGTTCGTCGTGCAACTTCCGCGCGGCGTAGATCGCGACGAGACGATTCGCGCGCTCGCCGCCGCGGGCATCCAGAGCAAGCCTTATCTGCCTGCAATTCATCTGATGAGCTTCTACCGCCGGCGTTTCGGGCATCGTGAGGGAGAGTTCCCCGTGTGCGAGGACGTTGCAGCGCGCTCGCTGGCGCTGCCGTTCTTCCCGGAGATGAGCGAGGGTCAGGTCGCACGCGTCACAGAGCGGCTCGGCGCGACCCTGGCCGCGCGCGCGGCCGCCGTAGACTGACCGCCCGTGTCCCGCTTCCATGAGCCCCAGGATCCCGCCTTTCACCGGCTGAACGCCTCAATCGGCTTCGATCGGCGTCTATGGCCGCAGGACATCGCACAGTCAAGCGCGCACGCACGGATGCTCGCCGCTCAGGACATCATTTCCGCCGCCGATCGTGACGCGCTGCTTGCCGGGCTGGAGCGGGTCGCTGGCGAGCTGGGAGCAAATGGCCAGTTCCGCTTCGAGGCCGACGACGAAGACATCCACATGGCAATCGAGCGGCGCCTGACCGAGATCGTCGGGCCTGTGGGCGGCCGTCTACACACGGCACGCTCGCGCAACGACCAGGTGGTCACCGACCTGGCCATGTACACGCGCGAGCGTACAAGCGACGCTCAGGACGCGCTCACCTCGCTGATGGCCGTTCTGGTCGAGCGTGCCGAGGAGCACATCGACTGGGCGATGCCCGGCTACACCCACCTGCAACGTGCGCAGCCGGTCTACCTCGGCCACCACCTGCTCGCGTATTTCTGGATGCTCCAGCGTGACCGCGAGCGCTTCGCGTTCGCCGAGCGCGAAGCGGGGCGGCTGCCGCTCGGCGCCGGCGCGCTGGCTGGGGTCAACTTCGATACTGACCGCGCCTTTCTGGCGCGTGAACTGGGGTTCACGGGGGTGGCGCCGAACTCGATCGATGCGGTCTCAGGACGCGACTTCATCCTTGACTACCTGGGTGCGGCGGCTACGTGCTCGACACATCTCTCCCGCCTGGGCGCCGAGCTTGTGCTGTGGTCGAGCGCCGAGTTCGGCTTCTGCGAGCTGCCGGACTCGTGGAGCTCCGGCTCCTCGATCATGCCACAGAAGAAGAACCCTGATGCCGCGGAGCTGCTGCGCGCAAAGGCGCCGCGGGTAGTAGGGCACCTGGCTGCCTTCCACGGTGTGATGCACGCACTGCCGCTCACCTACAACAAGGATCTGCAGGAGGACAAGGAGCACCTGTTCGACGCAGTGGACACGCTGGCGCTGACGCTGGCGGCAGCCAGGGGCATGATCGCCGGCGCCGGCTTCGACCGCGAGCGGATGCGCGCCGCCGCCGCGGACGAGCTGATCGCCGCGACGGACGTCGCCGACCTGCTGGTGCGACTGGGCATGCCCTTCCGTGAGGCCCACGGGGTCGTCGCCGGACTCGTGCGCACCGCGCTGGACGCCGGCAAGCCGCTATCGCAGCTGAGCGCGGCGGAGCTGGCCACGCACAGCGCACTGCTGGGTGCCAATCACGAGCGGTTTCTCCGCGTGCTTGCGCAGAGCTCGTGGCTTGAGTCGAAGATCTCCGAGGGTGGCACCTCGCTGGCCCGTGTGCGCGAGCAGCTTGCGCTCGCCCGGCATACGCTCGCATCGTCCCGGGACGGGGATGCCCGCGCTGAGCTCTGACTTCTACGACCGTCCCGTGCTGGAGGTCGCTCGCGAGCTGATCGGCTGCACGGTCGAGCACGGCGACACCGCCGGCGTGATCGTCGAGACCGAGGCATACCACGAGAGCGAGCCGGCCTGTCACGCATTTGTCGGCCTGACGCCGCGCACCCGTACCCTGTTCGGCCGGCCGGGGCGCGCCTACGTATATCGCTCGTACGGAATTCACGCGCTGCTGAACGCCGTGTGCGAGCCTGAAGGCGTTGGCGCGGCGGTGCTGATCCGGGCGCTTGATCCCACCGCCGGCCTGGAGCAGATGCGTGCCCGTCGCCGGCTCACGCTGGCCGGTGCCGGCGATCACGAGCTGTGCTCAGGGCCGGGCAAGCTCACGCAGGCGCTCGGCATCTCGCTCGCCGAGAACGACAGCGACCTGTCCAGCGGCCCGGTGCGAATTCAGTCGCGCGACGCCGGCTGGCTGGCGCCGGCGGTGATCGAGGCCACACGTGTGGGAATCAGTCGGGCGGTGGACCTGCGCTGGCGCTTCTGCGTGGCCGAGAACCGGCACGTGTCGCGACCCCGGCCGAGCGTCGCAGCAGGCTAGCCGCCGGCGCTAACGCCGCCGGTAGGCGACGTGGAGGGGGACGATGGCGCTGGCGGTGTCGCGGGTGTAGCCGGCGCTGCGGGCGTTGGCGTTGGGGCGCTCGGTGCTTCGTGGGTAGGCGCAGGTGTCGACGGCGCGGCACTTTCAGGCGTCCCAGCGCCGGTGCCCCCGCCGGTTTCATTGCCGGTGGCACCCGGCGTCGAGGGCTTCGCGTTGGCTTTGCCCGCACCCGAGGGAACCGTCGCGGGAGCGGGCGTTGTCGTGCTCGAAGACGGAGCGCCCACTTCTGTGGAGCTTGTGCCGTTGCCGGTGCCGGTGTGATCGTGCGCAGCGGCGGACTGTTCGGCGCGATCTTTGTCGATCTGCAGCGCCGAGGTCATGAAGTCGTGCCAGATCAGGGCCGGGAAGGTCCCGCCGAGGACCGGGCCGCCGTCGAAGTTGTTGGTCATCGGGATCAGCTTGTTCGGGAAGCCTACCCACACGGCGACGGTGTACTTGGAGTCCCAGCCGACGAACCAGGCGTCGCCGTAGTTGGAGGTGGTGCCGGTCTTGCCTGCCGCGAACTGTCCGATCGCGGCGGCTTTGCCGGTGCCGTATTGCAGCACCGTCTCCAGCATCGTGGTCTCGGTCGAGGCGACTTCGGGGGGGAGCACGCGCCTGGTGCGCACCTGGTTGACATCCCGACGCGAGTTGTCCGGGAGCGGCTGGCTGCCGGCCTGCACTTCCTGGATCCCGACCGGAGATTCGGCTTCTGCCAGCGTGCCGCTGACCCGCTCACCGCCGTGGGCGATCGTCTCGTAGGCGTGCGCCATGTCCAGCGGTGTGACGCCGATCGTCAGGCCGCCGATCGTCATCGCGGGATTTGTCGACAGCGGCGTGGTTATGCCCATCTTGTGTGCCAGCCGGGCGATGCGCTTGGTGCCGACCTTGAGCCCGACTTCGGCGAATATCGAGTTGTCGGAGTACGCGATCGCGCCGGTCAGCGTGTTCTCGCCCGTGTAGGCACCTTCGTCGTTGTGCACGACGAACTTTTCCACGCCCGTGGGTCCGCGAACGTAGAAGGTCTTTTCCTTCGACGGCCACTCCGATTCCGGAGAGATGCCCGCCTCCAGCGCGGCCGCCAGGTCAAACGCCTTGAAAGATGACCCGGGCTGGCGCTCGCCCTCGGTTGCGAGGTTGAATGGGCTTTCGTTGTAGTCGCGCCCGCCTACCATCGCTCGCACCTCGCCGGTCGAGTTTTCGATTGCCACGAGCGCTGCCGAGGGACCTTCCGGGTCGGCGAGGTAGTTGCCGACGGCCTGTTCGCCGGCGCGCTGCAGCTGCAGATCGAGCGTCGTCTTGATCTTCAAGCCCCCGTCGAAGGCGCGCGGCGCACCGTAGCGTTCGATGATCTGCTGCTGGACCCAGCTCGTAAAGTAGCCGGCGTCGATGCCTTCGACCGTCTGCTCCTGCGGGGCCTGCACCTCCGCGGGCGCGGGCAGTGCCTGCTTGACGCTTTCCTCGTACACGGCCCTTGTGAGATAGCCCTGGTCGAGCATCTGCAGCAGCACCTCGTCGCGACGATCCTTGGCCGCCTGCGGATGGGTGGTGGGGTTGTATTCGGTCGGGGACTGAATGATGCCCGCCAGCAGCGCCGCCTCCCAGGGTTTGAGCTGCTGGACGCACAGTTCGTGGCCGGGCGTCCCACAGCCGAGATGGTTGACTTCCTGGCCGAAGTAGGTCTGGGCGGCGGCCTCGATCCCGTAGGCGCCGCTGCCGAAGTAGATCGTGTTGAGGTAGGCGGTGATGATCTTTTCCTTGGACCACTTGTGCGAGAGCTGATAGGCGAGCGCCGCCTCCCTGAGCTTCTCGAAGATCGTGCGATGCGACTGGGCTTGGAGCGCGTTCTTGATGAACTGCTCCTCGATCGTTGAGGCTCCCTGGACGCTGCCTTTGTGCTCGATGTCGTCCGCGAACGCGCGGGCGATGCCACGCAGGTCGACGCCGCTGTTGGTGGCGAAGCGCTTGTCCTCGATCGAGATCACCGCGTCCTTGACGATGCGGGGAATCTGTTCGGAGGTGACGATCACCCGGTTCTGCTGGCTGAGGATGCCGATCGGATGGCCCAGGTCGTCGTATAGCGTCGAGCTGCGCTCGTCCTTGTACAGCGAGAACTTGGTCAGCGACGGCAGGTCGGAGGCGACCGACACGAACATCCCGAACACGAACGAGATGAAGCCGAGAATCAAAACGGCAAAGAGGATCGCCGCGAACCGCAGCCGCTTCAGGCGCGGCTTCGTTGCAGGCGTTATGTCGGGGCGATCGTCATCGCTCATCAGCAGCTGCGGAGCAGAGCCTCCGCGTGCATGGAGTGCCCGATCTCGACCGCGCAGGAGGCGATGCGCGCGGCGCGGTGGGACCCTCCAGGGGGCGAGAGTCTAGCATTGGCCCTCATGCCGAACGCCATCGACGCGGCCGCGGACGAAGCTGCCGCGCTCGCCGGAAACGCTGTGGACAGCCTCCCCGCGGGAGCGCTCGCGGACAGGCTTCGCAGCGCCCGGGCGGAGGGCCGTCCACTGCGCGTAAAGCTGGGTATCGACCCGACCGCGCCGGACATCCACCTTGGGCACGCGGTGGTGCTGGGCAAGCTGCGGGAGTTCCAGGACGCCGGGCATCGAGTGGTGCTGATCGTCGGCGACTACACGGCGCGAGTGGGGGATCCCTCCGGACGCTCGACGCTGCGACCGATGCTCTCGGCGCAGGAGATCGACGCCAACGCGGCAACCTTTCACGAGCAGGCGCTGAAGATCCTCGTCGAGGACCCCGAGCGCCTGGAGCTCCGGCGCAACAGCGAATGGCTCGACATGCCGATGCTCGACCTGCTGAAGCTCCTCGGCACCACCACCGCAGCACAGTTGCTGGAGCGCGACGACTTCGCCAAACGGTGGACGGCCAGTGAGCCGATCTCGATGCTGGAGCTGCTGTATCCGCTGCTGCAGGGCTATGACTCCGTGGCGGTGCAAGCGGACGTGGAGCTCGGCGGCACCGATCAGAAGTTCAACCTGCTGCTCGGACGCGACATCCAGCGCGCGTACGGTGTCGCCCAGCAGGCGATCCTGACGATGCCGATCCTCGTCGGCGTCGACGGCCGCCAGAAGATGTCCAAGTCCCTCGGCAACCAGATCGGCATCACCGACGCGCCCGAGGAGATGTACGGCAAGACGATGAGCATCCCCGACGAGGCGCTGGAGGAGTACTACCGGCTGTTGATCGATTCACGCTCGCCCGAGCGCGAGCCGGCGCTCTCGGGCGAGCGCTCGCCCCGCGATGCCAAGCGCGCGCTGGCACGCGCGCTCGTCAGCCTGGCTGCACTCCGAGCAGGACGCCGAGGACGCCGAGCGCCACTTCGAGCGCGTGTTCGTCCAGCATGGGGTGCCCGACGACGTGCAGGAGGCGCGCTTTGAGTGCCTCGATGGCATGCTCCACCTGCCGGGCCTGATCGCGCAGGAGTTCGCGATCTCGCGCTCTGAGGCGCGCCGCATGATCGACCAGGGAGCCGTGTCGCTCGGCGAGAGCGCCCTGCCGGCGGGCTCCCACGACGTTCCGTGCGCCGACGCGGACGGCCAGACCCTGAAGGTCGGCAAGCGCCGTTTCCGCCGTCTGCGCGCCGGCTGAGCACGCGGCGCCGATCGCGCTATACTCCCCGGTCGGCCCGCGGGCGCCCCTGGGCGCTGGGTCGGATCGGTCTCCTCCAGAAGGAACCCCTTTCGGTGAGGCACGGCGGTCTTTGAAAACTCAACAGCATGCGCATCTACGATCTTCGTGATCGTGGTGTGCGTCCAGGTTCGACCCGCCGACGGGAGCGCTTATGGCGCCTCCGGGTGGCGGTCAAGAGTCAAGTAGGGAAGTACCCCGTCATGGTGCGGGACCACGGTGTATAGGTCTCGCGTTGCCGTAGCATCTTGTGCGCTTGCGCAGGAGATGCGAAAGCAAACCAATGACAGCTTTTCGTGAAGTTCTTCACGGAGAGTTTGATCCTGGCTCAGGACGAACGCTGGCGGCGTGCTTAACACATGCAAGTGGAGCGACGAACCAGGGCTTGCCCTGGGGCAGAGCCGCGAACGGGTGAGTAACACGTGGGTTACCTGCCTTGATGACCGGGACAACCCGAGGAAACTCGGGCTAATACCGGATGTGCCCGCAAGGGGAAAGGAAGCTTCGGCCTCCGCATCAAGATGGGCCCGCGGCCCATTAGCTTGTTGGTGAGGTAACGGCTCACCAAGGCTTCGATGGGTAGCTGGTCTGAGAGGACGATCAGCCACACTGGGACTGAGACACGGCCCAGACTCCTACGGGAGGCAGCAGTGGGGAATCTTGCGCAATGCGCGAAAGCGTGACGCAGCAACGCCGCGTGGGGGAAGAAGGCTTTCGGGTTGTAAACCCCTTTCAGTTGGGACGAAGCTTCTCCGGTGAATAGCCGGACGGAGTGACGGTACCTTCACAAGAAGCACCGGCTAACTACGTGCCAGCAGCCGCGGTAATACGTAGGGTGCAAGCGTTGTCCGGAATTATTGGGCGTAAAGAGCGTGTAGGCGGCCCGATTAGTCCGCTGTGAAAGTCCAGGGCTCAACCCTGGAATGCCGGTGGATACTGTCGGGCTAGAGTCCGGAAGGGGCGAGTGGAATTCCTGGTGTAGCGGTGAAATGCGCAGATATCAGGAGGAACACCAATGGCGAAGGCAGCTCGCTGGGACGTGACTGACGCTGAGACGCGAAAGCGTGGGGAGCAAACAGGATTAGATACCCTGGTAGTCCACGCTGTAAACGATGGCAACTAGATGTGGGGGGTGTCGACTCCCCCCGTGTCGAAGCTAACGCATTAAGTTGCCCGCCTGGGGAGTACGGCCGCAAGGCTAAAACTCAAAGGAATTGACGGGGGCCCGCACAAGCAGCGGAGCATGTGGTTTAATTCGACGCGACGCGAAGAACCTTACCTGGGCTTGACATGTGAGTGACCGGCGTGGAAACACGTCTTCCCTTCGGGGCACTTTCACAGGTGGTGCATGGCTGTCGTCAGCTCGTGTCGTGAGATGTTGGGTTAAGTCCCGCAACGAGCGCAACCCCCGTCGCATGTTGCCAGCATTTAGTTGGGGACTCATGCGAGACTGCCGGTGACAAACCGGAGGAAGGTGGGGATGACGTCAAGTCCTCATGCCCCTTATGTCCAGGGCTACACACGTGCTACATTGGCGCATACAGAGGGCTGCGATACCGCGAGGTGGAGCGAATCCCTTAAAGTGCGTCTCGGTTCGGATTGCAGGCTGAAATTCGCCTGCATGAAGGCGGAGTTGCTAGTAATCGCGGATCAGCATTGCCGCGGTGAATACGTTCCCGGGCCTTGTACACACCGCCCGTCACACCACGGGAGTGAGCAACACCCGAAGCCGGTGGCCTAACCCGCAAGGGAGGGAGCCGTCGAAGGTGGGGCTCGTGACTGGGGTGAAGTCGTAACAAGGTAGCCGTAGCGGAAGCTGCGGCTGGATCACCTCCTTTCTAGGGAGCACCTAGCGGTGCCCCGATCCAGGGGCCTGTCGCAAGACAGGACCCGCGCGGTCGCCAAGCCCATGTGCCCAGTATGGGCATGAGGCCAGGCGATGTCCAAGCGGATCGGGCCTAGCATGTCGACCGAACCTGGCTGGATGGCCGCGCGTCGCGCGGGCTCCCTGTACTACTTCGGGAGCTCGCAGGCGGTCGGCCGCAAACTACCCCAGCATGCTGTTGAGTTTTGAGAGACCGGCGTCCGCCGGGTAATCGCGTGGACACGTCGATAAGGACGTGACCGACATGGACGCGAGACCGGCCGGCGTTATACGCCTCTCCACGGTCCTTGAAAACTGCACAGAAGCCACATCAGCCGCCATCGATAAGCGGCGGCTGAAAAACGGGTATCACCGGGCCCTGCAAGATCAAGTGCCCCGTACGGGGCATCGGGTCGCGTTGGGCCAGATCACCGTCAAGATAGTAAGGGCACACGGTGGATGCCTTGGCACCAAGAGTCGACGAAGGGCGTGAACGGCTGCGATAAGCCACGGTTAGGCGCTGAATAGCCATTGACCCGTGGATTCCCGAATGGGGAAACCCAACGCTGGTAATGCGGCGTTATCCCCGGTTGAACACATAGACCGGGCGAAGACAAGCGGGGGAAGTGAAACATCTCAGTACCCCGAGGAAAGTAAATCAACAGAGACTCCCTGAGTAGTGGCGAGCGAAAGGGGATCAGCCCAAACCTGGCAGATGTAAGCGGACACGCGTTGTCTGTCAGGGGTTGTAGGGCGCCTGTTCCGAGCCGTGTCCGGCTCGGCAGGAGTTACAAAATCGTGTGGTAGTCGAAGCGCGTGGAACCGCGCACCATAGAGGGCAATCGTCCCGTAGACGAAACTGCACGATCTCCTGTCAGGCGTTCCTGAGTAAGTCCGCACCCGTGAAACGCGGACTGAACCTGGGGGGACCACCCTCCAAGGCTAAGTACTCCTTGGTGACCGATAGCGGACAAGTACCGTGAGGGAAAGGTGAAAAGTACCCCGGAAGGGGAGTGAAATAGTACCTGAAACCGCGTGCCTACAAGCGGTGGGAGCAGGCTTGTCCTGTGACCGCGTGCTTTTTGCATAACGAGCCGGCGAGTTACTCGTCTGCGGCAAGGTTAAGCGATGAGCGGAGCCGTAGCGAAAGCGAGTCCTAATAGGGCGACATAGTCGTAGGCGGTAGACCCGAAACTGGGCGAGCTACCCATGGGCAGGCTGAAGCGGGGGTAAGACCTCGTGGAGGGCCGAACCGACCTAGGTTGAAAACTGGGCGGATGACCTGTGGGTCGGAGTGAAAGGCTAATCAAGCTCAGTGATATCTGGTTCTCTCCGAAATATATTTAGGTATAGCCTCGGATAAATTGCGTGTTGGCCGTAGAGCACTGTTTGGATTAGGGGCCCTACCAGGTTACCGACTTCAGGCAAACTCCGAAGACCAATCACGTTTACTCCGGGAGTCAGTTGCTGGGGGATAAACTTCAGCGTCGAAAGGGAAACAGCCCAGACCGCCAGCTAAGGTCCCTAAGTACTAGCTAAGTGGGAAACGATGTTCGAGTGCATAGACAACCAGGAGGTTGGCTTAGAGGCAGCCACCCTTGAAAGAGTGCGTAACAGCTCACTGGTCAAGTGTTCGAGCGCGGACAATGTAACGGGGCTCAAGCTAGTCACCGAAGCTGCGGGTGCGTGAGACCTTCGGGTCGATCGCGCGGTAGGAGAGCGTTCCCATGCCAGTAAAGCGGCGGCGTAAGCCAGCCGTGGAGGCTTGGGAAGTGAGAATGCCGGCATAAGTAACGAAAGAGGGGTGAGAATCCCCTCCACCGATTGCCCAAGGATTCCTGAGTAAAGTTCGTCTGCTCAGGGTTAGTCGGGACCTAAGGCGAGGCCGAAAGGCGTAGTCGATGGCCAACAGGTTGATATTCCTGTACCACGTCGCTTCCGTTTGACCGATGGGGGGACGAGGAAGGCTAGGGGAAGCCCAGGCGATGGTTGTCCTGGGGTAAGCATGTAGGGGTGGCCCTTGTCAAATGCGGGGCCGCATAACCTGAGGTGCGATGCCAGCTGGCGTTAAGCCGGCGAGTCCCTGACGCCATGCCTCCAAGAAAATCCTCTAGGGAGGAAGCGCGTGCCCGTACCAAAACCGACACAGGTGGGCAAGTAGAGAATACTAAGGTGATCGAGATAACCCTCGTTAAGGAACTCGGCAAAATCGCCCCGTAACTTCGGGATAAGGGGCGCCCCAGTAGGGTGAAACTCCTCGCGAGTGGAGCCCGAGAGGGCCGCAGTGAATTGGCTGAAGCGACTGTTTACCAAAAACACAGGTCTCTGCTAAGTCGAAAGACGACGTATAGGGGCTGACGCCTGCCCGGTGCCGGAAGGTTACGTGGAGTTGTTAGGGCTTGACCCGAAGCAGCGAAGCTAAGCCCCGGTAAACGGCGGCCGTAACTATAACGGTCCTAAGGTAGCGAAATTCCTTGTCGGGTAAGTTCCGACCTGCACGAATGGCGTAACGACTTCAGCGCTGTCTCAACGAGGAGCTCGGTGAAATTGCAGTCTCGGTGAAGATGCCGAGTACCCGCGGCTAGACGGAAAGACCCCGTGAACCTTTACTACAACCTGGTATTGGAGTTCGGTGCATTTCGCTCAGGATAGGTGGGAGGCTTTGAAGCGCTGGTTGCGGCCGGCGTGGAGCCAACCTTGAGATACCACCCTTGGTGTATTGGATTTCTAACAGCATTCCGTGAATCCGGGTGCTGGACAGTTCCAGGCGGGTAGTTTGACTGGGGCGGTCGCCTCCCAAAATGTAACGGAGGCGCACAAAGGTTCCCTCATCACGGTTGGAAATCGTGTGTAGAGCGTAAAGGTAGTAAGGGAGCTTGACTGCGAGACTGACAAGTCGAGCAGGTGCGAAAGCAGGTCTTAGTGATCCGGCGGTAGCAAGTGGAAGTGCCGTCGCTCAACGGATAAAAGGTACTCCGGGGATAACAGGCTTATCGGGCCCAAGAGTCCACATCGACGGCCCGGTTTGGCACCTCGATGTCGGCTCGTCGCATCCTGGGGGTGGAGTTGCTCCCAAGGGTTGGGCTGTTCGCCCATTAAAGCGGTACGCGAGCTGGGTTCAGAACGTCGTGAGACAGTTCGGTCCCTATCTGCCGTGGGCGTTGGAGAGTTGAGAGGATTTGTCCCTAGTACGAGAGGACCGGGATGAACGCACCTCTGGTGTATCTGTTGTCCTGCCAAGGGCATAGCAGGCTAGCTACGTGTGGATCGGATAACCGCTGAAAGCATCTAAGCGGGAAGCCGGCCTCAAGATGAACTCTCCCATCCCCTAGAGGGAGTAAGACCCCTGGTAGACCACCAGGTTGATAGGCCGGATCTGGAAGTACGGTAACGTGCGAAGGAGACCGGTACTAATGGGTCGAGGGCTTGACGGATTTTTTGCATACTCCGCATGGAGTGTCGGTGTTACCCGCTGTGGCCTGTGCAGTTTTGAGGGACCGTGGGAGGCGTGGTCTTTCGCCTTTTTCCGGTGGCCTTGGCGAGGGGGAAACACCTCTTCCCATTCCGAACAGAGCAGTTAAGCCCCTCAGCGCCGATGGTACTTGGCCCGCAAGGGCCTGGGAGAGTAGGACGCCGCCGGTTTTTTCGACACACGGGCCGCCTTCGGGCGGCCCGTCGTCGTTCCGACGCTTTCAGCCGACAGCGCGGAGAACGGCCCAGCGATGCGTCCAGCCGCGCACGCGACCGCCTCCCAGGCGTTCGGCCAGTCGACGTCCGCCGTGAGCTGATGCAGGACCGCATCGATGTCGCGAGCATTGAACGTCTCGTACATCGCCTTTAGACGCGCCTTGCGATCCATCCGCAGATCCTGCGCAAGACGACGCACAGCCACATCGATGCGTGGCGACTGGCTTTCCGAGGATATGCCGGTGAGGCAGCTACTGGTCGAGCGTGACGCGCGGACCATCGCCACACGTCTCAGCACCGCGCTCCGGCCCTACCAGCAGCTGGGAACGACGGGATCGTGCTCCGTTGGCGCTCAGCGCGGCCGGCCCGACAGGCGACAGACACGCCTGCGGCCGTGCCGGCAGCTGGCCGGCACGGCGCTGGGCGCACCCTCCGCGCAGCGGCGCTCGATGCGGATGCGATACGCAGGTGCGCTCGTCCTGGTCGACCTCCCAGTCGACGTCGTAGTCGTCCTCGAGCAACAGGAACGAGCGGGCCACGCGTAGAGCACCGAGCGCGCGCTGCGCAAGCTTGGATGTGGGGGCTGGGGAGAACATGTGTTCGTAAGATAGGAACGCCGTCGGACAGCACCGATGGGAACGGCGGTCTGATCTGGCCCCACTGCGGCGGTTTGAACTGGCCCCACCTCCGTCCGACAGGCGGCTGACTGTTTGAGGCTCATGGAGCTCGAGCGGGAGGCGGCAGTGAGGAATGGGATCACGAGTGGAGACGTTCGAGCAGATCAGGCGGGATCGGGATCGGGAAGGCACTTCGACGCGGGCGTTGGCGGCGAGGTATGGGGTTCATCGGCGGGCGGTGCGTCAGGCGCTGGCCGATCCGTTGCCGCCCGCGAAGCGCAAGCCGGTGGGTCGGCCTGCGCCGAAGCTGGGGCCGTATCGGGAGCTGATCGATTCGTGGCTTGACGCGGATCGTGACGCGCCGCGCAAGCAGCGGCACACCGCGAAGCGGATCTGGGAGCGGCTGCGTGATGAGCACGCCGCTGATGTGGCTGAGCGCACGGTCCGGGAATACGTTCATGGTCGCCGGCGGGAGCGTGGCGAAGGCGTCGAGGCGTTCGGGGCGCCTATGACGGACGAGCAGTCGCGGTCCTGATCGGCTGCGGCACTCGCACGAAGCCGGCGACGCTCGATGGTCTCCCACCACGCCTGCAAGCCATCGGGGCGCCACCGCCGACACTCAGCCACTATGACGAGCTGCTCGAGACAGCCGGGGCAGCAGGATGAGCGCCCCAGCGAAGGTCCAGGCGATGGAAGCACTGATCGACGCGCACGCCCGCGAGCTTCACTTGCCGAGCATCCGCGATCGCTTCCGGGCGCTCGCGCAGGAGGCGATGCGCGAGCAACAGACCCCGCTCGCCTACCTCGCCGCGCTTCTGGAGGCCGAGGTCACAGAGCGCGCTGAACGCCGCGAACGCCGAAGACTCATCGACGCCCGCTTCCCGCTCACCAAGCGCCTGGAGGATTTCCGCTTCGAGGAGAACCCGAAGATCCCCCAGGCCACAGTCGCCGCGCTCGCGCAGGGATCCTGGATCGATGACCGCGAGTCAGTGATCCTCCTCGGCGACTCGGGGACCGGCAAGACACATTTGGCGATCGCCCTCGGGGTGCTCGCCTGCCAACAAGGACGCCGTGTTCGCTTCACTACCCTCGCAGCACTCGCGAACGAGCTGCAGGCAGCCGAGTCCCGGCGCGAGCTCGGCCGCGTGATCGCCCGCTATGCACGCACCGAGCTCGTCGTCCTTGACGAGCTCGGATATCTCGCGCTGCCCGAGGGCGCCGCCGAGCTCGTCTTCCAAGTCATCTCCGAGCGCAACGAGCGCGCCAGCCTGATCGTCACCACCAACCTCCCGTTCGGAGAGTGGACCAAGGTATTCCCCGACGCCCGCCTCGCGAAGGCCGTCGTCGACCGCATCACCCACCGGGCGCACATCATCGACACCGGAGCAGAGTCCTGGCGCTTCCGCCACGGCCTCGCTCGCACCCAGAAAGGAGCCGCCTGACCCCCAACACGAGTCGCGCCGGTGGCATCTCGTTCCGCTACGCCCTACGGGCTCCGCTCCACGAGACGCCACCGCAACCCACCAATCAGAGAAGATCAACCACACACACCAACCGACGCGAAGTGGGCCCACTCCAAGCCGCCGCGCCGGGGCCACTGCAAGCCGCCGCTCCCAACCGATGCGAACGTCTGTACGTATCGGCTGCTCCGGACGAATTTGGCTCTGGGAAAGGGATCTAGACATGACCTGGCTGCAACGGATCTTGCACCCGGCGCTTCGTGCGCGCGTGCAGGGAGGATCCTCGAGACGACAATGCAGGGTCATCGCCGGGCGGCGCGAACTCCGGTGCTCAGATGGCTGTTACGCTTGCCAGGCGTTCCACCGGAGGGGTGGGTGGGTCCCCGTTCACCGGCAGGCGGCGCCCAAAGCTCATGGAGAAGTTCGTCATCGAAGGCGGCGTCCCGCTGTCGGGCACGATGGTGCCGGCGGGGAACAAGAACGGAGCGCTGCCGATCCTCGCCGCCAGCGTCCTCACCGAGGACGAGGTGGTCGTGGGCAACGTGCCGCGCATCCGCGACGTCGAGGCGATGCTCGAGATCCTGGTGGCGATCGGAGTTGAGGTCAGCTGGCGTCAGCCCAACGAGGTGGTGCTGTGCGCCGCCGACGTGCACGAGGTCGAGATCGAGCGCGAGCTGGCGGAGTCGATCAGGGCATCGTTCCTGCTGGCCGGACCGCTGCTGGCACGCTTCGGGCGCGCCGTGATGCCGCCGCCGGGAGGCGACGTGATCGGCCGCCGGCGCCTGGACCCGCACCTGGATGCGTTCCGCGCGATGGGCGCGCTGGCCGACTGCGACCGCGAGATCGTGCTCAGCGCCCCGCGCGGGCTGCGACCGACGGACGTGTTCATGGACGAGCCGTCGGTGATGGCGACCGAGAACGCGCTGATGGCGGCCGCGCTGACGCCCGGCACGACCGTCATCGGCAACGCCGCCTGCGAGCCGCACGTCCAGGACCTCGCGCGCATGCTCGTGAAGATGGGCGCCGACATCCACGGCATCGGCTCCAACATGATCACCGTCAACGGCGCCGAGAGCCTGCACGGCTGCGAGCACGACGTCGCGCCCGATCACATCGAGATCGGCAGCTTCATGGCGCTCGCCGGCGTCACCGGCGGCGAACTTCGTATCAAGGACACCGTGCCGGGCGATCTGCGCATGATCCGGCTGGTGTTCGAACGCGTCGGTCTGCGCTCGGAGCTGCACGGCAACGACGTGGTCGTGCCCGGCGGGCAGAAGCTGGTCGTGCAGGCCGACGTCGGCGAGTACAAGAGCAAGATCCAGGACGGCCCGTGGCCCGCGTTCCCCGCCGACCTGACGTCGATCGCCGTCGCGCTGGCGACGCAGGCCGAGGGATCGATCCTCGTGCACGAGTGGATGTTCGAGAACCGCCTGATCTTCACCGACAAGCTGATCCTGATGGGCGCCGACATCGTCATGTGCGACCCCCACCGGGCGATCGTCACCGGCCCCCGGCGCCTGCGCGGCGAGCGCGTCGAGTCGCCGGACATCCGCGCCGGCATGGCGATGCTGCTGGCGGCGCTGTGCGCCGAGGGACGCAGCGAGATCGGCAACATCCGCCAGATCGACCGTGGCTACGAGCGCATCGACGAGCGCCTGCGCGACCTCGGCGCACGCATCGAGCGCGTGGCCACGGAGCCCGTCCACGCATAATCTCGGGTCGACATGATCCACCCGATCCCGAGCGGCACGCGCGACGTGCTCCCAGACGAGACGCGCGAGGTGCGCGCGATCACCGACATCCTGCGCGGCGTGTTCGAGCGCCACGGCTACGGCGAGGTGTACACGCCGGCGCTCGAGTACGAGTCGGTGCTGGCACGCGCGGACATGGCCGAAGCAAGGCCCGCCTACCGCGTGTTCGACGAGACCGGCGCCGTGCTGGTGCTGCGCTCGGACATGACCGTGCCGATCGCGCGCGTCGTCGCCACCCGCTACGCGACGCAGCGAGCCGCCGCTGCGCTTCTGCTACTTCGCCCACTGCTACCGCGGCGTGCGCCCGCAGCGCGGACAGCCGCGCGAGCTGCTGCAGGCCGGCATCGAGCTGATCGGCGCGCCCGCGCCGCAGGGCACCGCCGAGGCGCTGACCGTGCTCTGCCACGCGCTCGACGCCACCGGTCTGAAGGACTACCGCATCGGCCTCGGCGACGCCTCGCTGTTCCCGGCGCTGATGGCCAGCCTCAACGTGCCCGACGCCGCCCGCCCGGGGCTGCTTGAGGCGCTCGTGCTGCGCGACTTCGTCGGCCTGGAAGCGACGCTCGCCGAGTCGGGGCTGTCCGGCGAGACCGCCGAGCTGCTGCTGGAGGTGCCCCAGCGCCGCGGCGGCCCCGAGGTGCTCGCCGACACGCCGGCGCAGGCGCAGGAGGCCGTCACAGGTCTGCGCCGCGTGCACGAGCTGCTCGAGCCGGCGGTCGCCGAGCGCGTGATCTTCGACCTCGGCCTGGTGCGCAACATCGGCTACTACACCGGCGCCGTGTTCGACGTGTACGACCCCGCGCTCGGCGCGCCGATCGGCGGCGGCGGGCGCTACGACGAGCTGCTCGGCCGCTTCGGTCGCAGGCTGCCCGCGGTCGGCTTCGCGCTCGGCGTCGACCGTCTGCACATCGCACTCGCCGGCGAGGAGCGCGGGACCGGGGCGCTGTTGGCGCGACGGCGCACACCAGGCGACCGAGTCCGCGCGATGAGCGCCATCAACGGTCTCACGATCGCGGTGCCCCGCGGCGCGCTGTTCGACGGCACCGTCGACCTGCTGGAGGCGCTCGGGCTCGACACCGACGAGCTGCGCTCCAACGACCGCAAGCTGCTGTTCGAGGACATCGGCGTCATCACGATGCGACCGTCCGACGTGCCCACGTACGTCGAGGCGGGCGCCGCCGACCTCGGCGTCACCGGCAAGGACGTGCTGCTCGAGCAGTCTGCGCAGCGGCCCGGGGAAGGCGGACGTGAGGTGTACGAGCTGCTCGATCTCGGCTTCGGCCGCTGCACGATGGTGCTCGCCAGCGAGGCCGGCCCCGACCCGGCACACGAGGCGCTGCGCCGCCTCGGCGTGATGCGCGTCGCCACCAAGTACCCGCGGATCGCCGCCCGCCACCTCGAGGAGACGGGCAGGCAGGCCGAGATCGTGGAGGTCAAGGGCTCGGTCGAGCTCGCGCCGCTGACCGGCATGGTCGAGGCGATCGTCGACCTGACGGCCACCGGCACGACGCTGCGCGAGAACAACCTGATCGTGCGCGAGGAGATCGTCGTCTGCACCGCCAGGCTGATCGCCAACCCGGTGTCGCACAAGCTGAAGGCGGCCGCGATCGACGAGCTGCTGGCGCGCCTGCGCGCGCTGCCGGCGTCCTCGCGCGGACGCGGCGCCCCCGATCGTCCCCGGAGGGGGACCCCGCCTGACATGCACGCCGGGCGCCTGACATGCACGGCGACATGCACGGCAAGCGCTTGACATGCAGATCGAGCGGCTGAGCGCCGAGCAGGTGCAGCAGCTCGGCGGCCCGGCGGGCGCGGCCGAGCACGTGCGCTCGCTGATCGCCGACGGCGCATCCGTGGCCGAGCAGGTCCGCGAGATCGTGGCGAGGGTGCGCGCTGGTGGCGACGCGGCGATCCTCGACTACACCAGCCGCTTCGACACCGGCGGCAGCGACCGATCGGAGATCGGCCAGCAGCCGCTGCTCGTTTCACCGGCGGAGCTCGACGAGGCGATCACACGCCTGCCACGCGAGCTGATCGCCGGGCTGCAGGTGGCGATCGCCAACGTCGCGCTCGTCGCCGACGCGGGCGTCGGCAGCGACGCGACCGTCGAGCTTCCCCAGGGACAGCGCATCGTCGTGCGCGAGGTGCCCGTCAGCTCTGCCGCCGTGTATGTGCCCGGCGGGCGCGCCGCGTACCCGAGCACGGTCGTGATGGGCGTCGTCACCGCGCGCTCGGCCGGCGTGATCGACGTCGCCGTATGCGCGCCCCCGGGCCCGGACGGCCAGATCGACCCGGTGATCCTCGGCACCTGCCGGCTGTGCGGCGTGGAGCGCGTGTACCGCATGGGCGGCGCCCAGGCGATCGCGGCGCTCGCGTACGGCACGGACACGGTCGAGCGCGTCGATGTGATCGTCGGCCCGGGCAACCTGTACGTGCAGGAGGCCAAGCACCAGCTGTCGGCGAACGTCGGCATCGACGGCTTCGCCGGCCCCAGCGACCTGCTGGTCGCGCTCGGCGCACAGGTCGGCGAGCGCGAGTTGCAGCTTGCCGCGCTGGACATGCTCGCGCAGGCCGAGCACGGCGAGGGCAGCCTGGTGGTGGCGGTCTCGCCGTCGGCGGCGGTCTGCGACGCGCTGGCAGCAACGCTCGAACAGCTGGTCGTCGACCGCCCGACGGTCGGCGAGGCGGCGTTTGCGATCGTCACCGTCCGAGCGCGCGCGAGACGCTGGCGCTGGCCAACGCGTTCGCGCCCGAGCACCTGCAGCTGATCGGAGCGGAGCTCGAGACGCTCGCGCCGATGGTCCGCTGCGCGGGCGGCCTGTTCGTGGGCGTCGACAGCGCGACCGCGTTCGGCGACTACGTCGCCGGCTCCAACCACGTGCTGCCGACGGGCGGCGCCGCGCGCTTCGCCTCGATGCTCTCGCCGCGCCACTTCCGCCGCACGATGTCCGAGGTGCGCATCGGCGACGGCGCCGCCAAGCTGGCCGCTGCGGGCGCGCCGATCGCCCGCGCGGAGGGCTTTGACGTGCACGCCGAGTCGATGCAGGCCCGCGTGCGGGAGAATCCACAGTCATGAGCCGCACAGCCACGATCGAGCGCAAGACCGCCGAGACCGACGTGCGCCTGACGCTGAGCCTGGAAGGCAGCGGCGCTGGCAGTCGTGCCACGGGCGTGGGCTTCCTCGACCACATGCTCGACCTGCTCGCCCGCCACGGGCACATCGACCTCGAGGTGAGCGTCAGCGGCGATCTGCAGACGGGCGCCCACCACACCGCCGAGGACACCGCGATCGTGCTCGGCCAGGCCCTCGATCGGGCACTCGGCGATCGCGCCGGCATCGTCCGCTACGGCTCGGCGAGCGTGCCCATGGACGAGGCGCGGGCGAGCTGTGCGATCGACATCTCCGGGCGTCCGTTCACGCTGTTCGAGGCCGAGCTGCCCGCAGGCGCAACAGGCGGCTTCGAGCACGAGCTGACCGAGGAGTTCTTCCGCGCGCTCGCCAACGCAGCCAAGCTGACGCTGCACCTGCGCGTCGAAGCGGGCAGCAACGCCCACCACATGATCGAGGCGGCCTTCAAGGCGTTCGCGCGAGCGCTGCGCCAGGCGGTGGCGATCGACCCGAGCGAGACCGGCGTGCCGAGCACGAAGGGGACGCTGACGGCGTGAGCAATCCGGCAGGCAAGCTGATCCCCGTCCCGGGACGATGCGAGGAGCCCGTGGAGATCGCGATGCTCGACTACGGCATGGGCAACCGCCGCTCGGTCGAGAAGGCGCTCGAGCACGTCGGCGCGCGGGCCACCGTCACCAGCGAGCACGCGCGCCTGCGCGCCGCCGCCGGCCTGGTGGTGCCGGGCGTGGGGGCGTTCCCACGCGCGATGGACAACCTCCGCGAGCTCGGGCTCGACGAGCTGCTGCGCGAGCGCTTGGCCACGGGCACGCCCGTGCTGGGCATCTGTCTGGGCATGCAGCTCGCGTTCGACTGCTCGACCGAGCTGGGTGGCGCCACGGGGCTGGGCATCATCCCCGGCGAGGTCCGCGCTTTGCAGGCGGGAAGCCTGAAGCTGCCGCACATCGGCTGGAACGAGGTCAGCTTCACCAAAC
This sequence comes from uncultured Solirubrobacteraceae bacterium, assembly GCA_963779665.1. Lineage (GTDB taxonomy): Bacteria > Actinomycetota > Thermoleophilia > Solirubrobacterales > Solirubrobacteraceae > Palsa-744. The sequence goes on from CAVZYW010000002.1 coordinate 300,316, forward strand.
CCCGCTCGCCGCTGCTGGCGGACCTGCCGAGCAGCTGCGCCTTCTACCACGTGCACTCGCTCGCGCCGGTTCCAACCCACGAGCAGGACGTCCTGGCTACCGCCGAGTACGGATCGCCGTTCGTGACGGCCGTGCAGCACGGATCCTTCTACGGCGTGCAGTTCCACCCCGAGAAGTCCTCCGCGGCCGGCCTGCGGCTGCTGGCCAACTTCGCGCGCATCTGCATCGCCGCGGCGGCGCCCGCCGACCTGCCGACACTCGCCCGGTGAGGCTCTACCCGGCCATCGACATCCTCGACGGCAACGCCGTGCGCCTGGTCAAGGGGGACTTCGACGCCAAGAAGGTCTACGACGAGGATCCCCTGTCCGCCGCCCGTGCCTGGGTGGCAGCGGGCGCCGACTACCTGCACGTGGTCGATCTCGACGGCGCCAAGCGTGGCCAGCCGGTAAACCTCGAGCAGCTGCGTCGCGTGGCGGATGAGTCGGGGGTGCCGGTGCAGTACGGCGGCGGACTGCGCTCGGTGGAGGCGGTGGCGCTGGCGCTCGCACGCGGGCGCCACGCGCGTGATCCTCGGCACGGTCGCGTTCACCGACCCGGAGCTGCTGCAAGAGGTGCTCGATGCGCACGGGCCCGAGCGGATACTCGTCGGCGTCGACGTACGCGGCGGCTATGTGGCGACGCACGGCTGGCTGCAGAGCACCGACATACCGGCCCGCGACGCCTTCGCCGAGCTGCGCGAGCGCGGCGTGCGCCATTTCGTGTTCACGAACATCGACCACGACGGCATGCTCGACGGCGCCAATCGCGACGAGGTCGCGTGGGTGGCGCGCGCGGCCGGCGAGGGCAGCGTGATCTTCTCCGGCGGCATCGGCACGCGCCAGGACCTCGAGGCGCTGGCGAGCCTGCGCCGGAGCTGCAGCTGGACGGCCTCGACGGTGTGATCGTCGGCACGGCGCTGTACGAGGGGCGCTTCACGGTCGCCGAAGGGCAGCGCGCGCTCGGCTGATGGTGCTCGTGCCTCAGTTTGGCGCGAGCAGCCCGATCGCTACGGTGGATGCGTGCACTTCAAGCGCGTGATCCCCTGCCTGGACGTCGACGCCGGGCGCGTCGTCAAGGGCGTCGAATTCCTCGACATCCGCGACGCCGGCGACCCGGTGGAGCTGGCCGCGCACTACGACCGCGAGGGCGCCGACGAGGTCGTGTTCCTCGACATCACCGCCACCCACGAGAAGCGCGACACGATCGCCAAGCTCGCGCGCAGCACCGCCGACGAGGTGTTCGTGCCGTTCACGATCGGCGGCGGCATCCGCTCGGTCGCGGACGCGCAGGCGGTGCTCGACGCCGGCGCGGACAAGGTGTCGGTCAACTCCGCCGCGCTGCGGCGCCCGGAGCTGCTCGACGAGCTGGCAGGCGTGTTCGGCGCGCAGTGCGTGGTGCTCGCGATCGACGCCAAGGCGCGACGGCCGGCGGCGGCGGCGGCGGCGGCGGCGGAAAGTGACCCCACCAAGAGTACGTATAGCCATGGCGATACACCGCAGGCAAACAAACACAACTTCCCCGCGCAGGTCCCGCAGCAGGCGCAGGTCTCCCAGCAGGCCGAGGACCCATCAGGCGGCTGGGAGGCGTACCTCGCGGGCGGACGCACGGCGACGGGCCGCGACGTGGTCGAGTGGGCGCGCGAGGCGGTCGAGCGCGGCGCGGGGGAGATCCTGCTGACGAGCATGGACCGCGACGGCACCAACGACGGCTATGACCTGCCGCTGACGCGTGCGGTCAGCGAGGCGGTGAGCGTGCCGGTGATCGCCTCCGGCGGCGCGGGCGAGCTCGAGCACCTCGCGCAGGCGCTCGCCGCGGGCGCCGACGCGGTCCTGTGCGCGTCGATCTTCCACTACGGCCGCTACACGGTCGCCGAGGCCAAGGCGCATCTGGCGGGCGCGGGCATCCCGGTACGCGAGGCATCTGAGATGGCATGGGACGGGGAGCGTGAGCGAGGCGCCGCCGCCAGGCTCACGGTGGGCGGCGAGGAGGTGCTGCGCGCGCTGGCGGCGCAGCCGGGCGGCCCGCAGCTGCTGTCGGTCGGTCGCCATCGGGACGACGTGGCGCTCGTCGGCGGCGCCGTACGCGACCTGCTGCTCGGACGCTCTCCACGGGAGCTCGACGTGGTCGTGGCGGGCGACGCGGCGTCGTTCGCGCGGTGAGCTGGCGTCGGCAGCTCGGCGCCAACACCACGCTGCACGAGCGCTTCGGCACGGCGGTGGTGGAGTGGGAGGCGGGACGCATCGACGTGGCGGAGCGCCGCGCCGAGTCCTATCCGGCGCCGGGCGCGCTCCCGGAGGTCCGCCCGGGGAGCCGGAGGAGGACCTGCGCCGCAGGGACTTCACGGTCAACGCGATCGCGGTCGCGCTGGGCGGCCCGCGACAGCGGCGAGCTGACAGGCGCCGAGCACGCGCTCGAGGACCTCGCGGCGGGCCGCCTGCGGGTTCTGCACGAGCAGAGCTTCATCGACGATCCGACGCGCCTGCTGCGCCTCGCCCGCTACCGGGCGCGGCTGGGCTTCGAGCTCGAGCCACGCACGGCCGCGCTGGCCGGCGCAGGCGCTGGCGGCCGGCGCGCTGGTGACCGTCTCCGGCGCGCGCATCGGCGCCGAGCTGCGCCTGGCGCTTGAGCGAAGCGGACGCGTCGGGCGCGCTCGCGGCGCTGAGCGAGCTGGGCGTGCTCTCGGCGATCGATGCCGGGGCTGGCTTCGACGGACTCACCGGCGGGCGCGCGCTCGCGCTGCTGCCGGAGGACGGGCGCGCGGACCTGCTGCTGATGGCCTCGCTGTTGCTGCATCGCCGGCGCACGGACAGGACGACCCCGAGCGAGCGATGTTCGCGCTGCTCGACGAGCTCGAGTTCACGGCCGGCGATCGCGAGCGGGTGATCCGCAGCGCGCTCGCCGCGCCTCCGCTGGTCGAGCAGATGCCACAGGCCGGGACGATCGTCCGAGCTGTACGACGCGCTGGTCGCGCATACGCCCGAGGCGATCGCGCTCGGCGGGCGCGCTGGGCGATCAAGGAGGAGCCGCGACGCGGCGGAGAAGGCGCGCGGACTGGTTCGCGCGGCTGCGCCACGTGCGCCTGACGATCACCGGCGATGACCTGCTCGCCGCCGGCGTCGCCGCCCGGGCCGGAGATCGGCAGGCGGCTGGCATGCGGCGCTCGCGCGCAAGCTCGACGGCGAGCTGCGAGGCGGGCGCGAGGCCGAGCTGGACGCGGCGCTGGAGGCGACGGTATGAGTCCCGCGGCCACCCGGATGACGCGAGGAGCTGGTCCTACGAGCTGCCCGGCGGCGGGCGCGCGCTGTTCACCGACGCGCGCCGACGGCAACCTCTCGACCGCGCCGGCGACGACCACGAGCAGGGTCTGCGACGCCGGCGGGAGCTCTGCGAGCGCCTCGGCCTGCAATGGCTGTGCTCCGAGCCCTCAGGTGCACGGCACGACCGTGCAGCCGGATCGTCGGGTGATCGCCTCCGGCGGCGCGCCGGCGCCCGTCGCCGCCGACGGCCACGCGACCGCGCTGCGCGGGCTCGGCACGATGGTCCTGGCCGCCGACTGCCTGCCGGTGGCGCTCGGCTGCGAGGGCGCGGTCGCGATGGTCCACGCCGGCTGGCGCGGACTGGCCGCGGGAGTGCTCGAGCAGGGGGTGCGGGCGCTCGGCGAGCTGGCGGCGAGGGCTGCGATCGTGGCGGTCGTCGGCCCGGGCGCGGGCGTCTGCTGCTATGAGGTCGGCCCGGAGGTGCACGAGGCGTTCGGCGGCGCACACCGCGCACGGGCGCAACCTCGACCTGCGCGCGATCGCGCACGAGCGGCTGCTCGCCGCCGGCGTCGGCGCGGTGTGCGACGTCGCCGGCGTGCACGATCTGCGACGAGCGCTTCTTCTCGCACCGCCGCGAAGGCGCGCGCGCCGGGCGCCAGGCGGGGATCGCATGGTTGAGCTGATCTGCGGCCTGCGCGCCGAGGTCGTCCGCGCGAACCTCGGAGCGCCTGCGCAGGAGATCGCGGCTGCGGCCGTGCGCTCGCGGCCGCGCCCGGGCCGAGGCGCGCCGCGCAGTCGAGATCCTGGCCGCGACCAAGTACGTGGCGCCCGAGGATCTGCCGGTGCTGGCCGCGGCCGGCGTCCGCCTCGTCGGCGAGAACCGCGCGCAGGACCTCGAGGAGAAGGTCGCGGCCCACGGCGAGCTGTTCGAGTGGGACTTCATCGGCCAGCTGCAGAGCCGACGCGTGCGCTTGATCGTCGCCGCACGTGCGCCTGATCCACTCGGTCGCCTCCGAGTCCGCGCTGCGCGAGCTCGAGCGCCACCGCGCGCTCGCGCGCCCCGGGCTGCGGATCCTGCTCGAGGTCAACATCGCCGGCGAGACCGGCAAGGCCGGCATCGCCCCGGAGGAGATCGACGGCGTTCATCGCCCGCTCGCCGGTGCCGGTCGCGGGGCTGATGACGATGCCGCCGCTGTCGCAGGACCCGGAGGACAGCCGCCGCTGGTTCGCCGCGCTGCGCGAGCTCGGCGAGCGAGCACCGGCTGCGAGCAGCTGTCGATGGGCACCTCCCAGGACTACCTCGTCGCCGTCGAGGAGGGCGCGACTATCGTGCGAATCGGCACGAATCTCTACCATTAGCGCCATGCAAGCGGGCGGCCACAGGGTGGGCGGTGCCAATCACTAGCATCAGCAGGGAAACCGGTCCGCCGGGCGAACACGCACCTACACCGATGGCTTTCCGCGACTCCTGGCACAGCGCTCTCGTCTACTTCGGCCTCGCCGAGGAGTATCACGACGACTACGAGGAGGAGCCGGCGCGCCGAGGCGGAGATCGAGGACCGCTACCGCGAGCGCCCCAACGTGCGCGCGCCTGCGCCGCCGCCGCGACGAGTTCGACGACATCTTCGCCGACGACGACGCCGACGAGGCCGCGGCGGCGGGCGGCCGGGCCGCGCGTGGCCGCGCGACGACGGTGCTCAAACCGGTCGCCGCCGCGCCAACGGCGACGTGCGCGTGCACCTGGTCGTGCCCAAGTCCTTCAACGACGCCCAGCAGATCGCCGACAAGTTCAAGGACTCGATCCCCGTGATCCTCAACCTGCAGAGCTCCGACACCGACCTGTCCAAGCGCCTGATCGACTTCGCCTCCGGGCTCACCTACGCGCTCGACGGCGGCATGCAGCGGATCGCCGACAAGGTCTTCATGCTGACCCCGCGCAACGTCGAGATCTCCGCCGAGGAGCGGGCGCGGCTGATCGAGAAGGGCTTCTTCAACCAGTCCTGAGGCGCGATAGCCGGCGTCTGGCTGCGTCCTCGATCGCTCGTGTGCGGCGCACACTTCGCTCACTGCGTCCTTGCCAGACTTGACTCTCGCACCTCAGGAGGCGCTGCTGCACTCGCCATAGTCTGGAGCTGTCATGCAAATTGGTCTGATCGGTTGCGGGAACATGGCTCGTGCGCTCGCTCGCGGGTGGGGGCAGGCCGCGTGCTGTGCGCCGACCCGATCGCCGAGCGCGCGCGCAGCCTGGCGGCGGAGGTGGGCGGCGAGGCGCTGGCGAGCAACGCCGAGGTCGCCGCGCGCGCCGATCTGGTGGTGCTCTGCCACAAGCCCGCGCAGCTGGCGGCGGTCGCCGCGGAAGTCGGCCCCGGCAGCACGCCGGTCGCCTCGATCCTCGCGGCGACGCCGCTGGCGGCGCTGCGCGAGGCGTATCCGGGCAGGCCGGTGTACCGCTTCATCCCGTCGCTGCCCGTCGAGGTGCGCCAGGGCGCGGTCGTGCAGGCCGCCGGCCCGGGCAGGCTCGCGGCGATGGCGAGGACGGCGGCTCGGACCCGAGCTCGACGCGAAGGTCGCCGAGCTGTTCGCCGAGCTCGGCACGCTGGTCGTGCTCGACGACGCGCTCGTGGACGTCGCCATGGGGCTGATGTCGTGCGCGCCGGCGTACGTCGCGCTCGTGGCCGAGGCGCAGGTGGACGCGGGCGTGCGCCGCGGCATCCCGGCCGCGCAGGGCGCGGAACTGGTCGTGCAGACGCTCGCGGGCACGGCCGAGCTGCTGCGCCGGCGCGACTACGACACGATGGCGGTGCGCCGCGAGGTCTCCTCGCCGGGCGGGCTGACCGCACGCGGCGTCGACGCGCTCGAGCGCGCCGGCCTGCGGCGGGCGTTCAGCGACGCGCTCGACGCGGTGCTCGAGCCACCGCAGGGCGCCGATGATGATCCTCGCCAGCGCACGCACGGAGATCGCCGGCTACCTGTCGACGCTGATCTACGTCTACATCCTGCTGATCATCGTGTACATCGTCGTGCAGCTGCTGTTCGCGGCCGGCATCCGCCCGCCGTACTCGCGCACGACCGACCGCCTGCTGGGCTTCCTGCGCGACGTGTGCGAGCCGTTCCTGCGCATCTTCCGACGCTTCGCGCCGCGGTTCGGCGCACTCGATCTCAGCCCGATGCTGGCGATCATCACGCTGTACATCATCAACATCGTCGTCGTCCAGGGCATCATCAACGGCTGAGCGCTCGATGGGCTCGACAGGGATCCCGCCAACGCTCACCAAGGGCAGCGGCAACGATCGCCGCGGGGCGCACAAACGTGGCGGGCGTCCGGCGGCTGTCGCTTGGCTGCGCGCGGCGGTGGTGCTCGTGTGCGTGGTCGTCGCCGACCAGCTGAGCAAGCACGCGGTCGAACACTCGATCGTCCCCGGCGAAGAACGCAAGTTCCTGCCGGGCGTGCAGCTCGTCAACACGCGCAACCAGCGGCGTGGCCTTCGGCTTCCTGCCCGGCAACCACGTCGGCGTGACGATCCTGATCTGCGCTCGCGCTGCTGGCGCTGCTCGTGTACTTCGCGCTGCACGCAACACGCCGTTGATGTGGCTGCCGACCGGCATGATCGTCGGCGGCGCGCTCGGCAACATCCTCGACCGCGTGCGCCACGGCTCGGTCACCGACTTCGTCAAGCTGCCGCTCGGCTGGCCGCCGTTCAACCTCGCCGACACGTCGATCACGCTCGGCATCGTGATCCTGTTCCTGCTCGTCGACCACGCTCGCCACGGTCGCGCACGGCCGTGACCGACGACCCCAGCCAGCCTCGACGCCGCGCCGCCGTTCACGATCGCCTTCCAGGACGAGCACCTGATCGTCGTCGACAAGGCACCCGGCGTGGTCGTGCACCCGGCACGCGGGCACCGCGAGGACACGCTCGCGCAGCTGCTCGCGCCGCTGCTCGGCGGCGGCGAGGCCGAGCGCGCGGGGATCGTGCATCGCCTCGACCGCGACACCTCCGGACTGCTCGTGCGTCGCGCGCACGGAGGAGGTGCTGCGCGCCTGCAGGCGGCGCTCGCAGACCGGCTGATCGAGCGCGAGTACCTCGCGCTGGTCGAGGGACGCCCGCCGGCGCGCATCGGGCACGATCGAGGCGCCGATCGGCCGCGACCCGCGCGTGCGCACGCGCATGGCCGTCGGCGGCGCCGGCGCAGCGCGAGGCGCGCACGCACTTCACGCTCGAGCGCGCGCTCGCGGACACCTCGCTGCTGCGCCTGCGACTGGAGACCGGACGCACCCATCAGATCCGCGTGCACCTGCAGGCGATCGGCCATCCCGTGTGCGGCGACCCCGAGTACGGCACCGCCGGGCTGCTGGGGCTGGAGCGCCAGTTCCTGCACGCGACGCGCCTGGCGTTCGCGCATCCGATCAGCGGTGAGCCGTCGAGGTGCAGCTCGCCGCTGCCCGCCGATCTGCAGGGCGCGCTGGCGCGCGCCGAACGGGTATCCTAAGTTCCAAATCGAAACTTCGACCCGTGCGGGAACGGATCGCGGCCCTGCCCGGAGCGACGACCAGACAGTCGCCGGCTCCGGGTCCGCTCCATCCACACGGAAATCAACTGCATACAACAAGGGAGTAGCCCGTGGCTGACGTAGGCATTGCGGAGCTGCTGGAGGCCGGCGTTCACTTCGGCCATCAGACGCGCCGCTGGAACCCAAAGATGCGCCGCTTCATTCATGGTGAGCGTGGCGGCATCTACATCATCGATCTGCTCAAGACGCAGGCACTGCTTGCGCAGGCGCAGGAGTTCGCCGGCACGCTCGCCCACCGCGGCGGCACGGTGCTGTTCGTCGGCACCAAGAAGCAGGCACGCGACACCATCAAGGAGGTCGCCGAGGGCGCCGACATGCCGTACGTCAACCACCGCTGGCTCGGCGGCCTGCTGACGAACTTCCAGACGATCAGCCTGCGCATCCGTCGCCTGCACGACCTCGAACGCTTCGAGGCCGACGGCCAGCTGGCGCTGCTGCCGACGCGCGAGCGGATGGCCGCGCAGGCCGACCTGGCGAAGCTGCGGGCGAACCTCGGCGGCGTCAAGAACATGCAGCGGGTACCCGACGCGATGTTCGTGATCGACCTGAAGACCGAGGAGATCGCCGTCAAAGAGGCCCGGCGCCTGCGCATCCCGATCATCGGCCTCGTCGACACCAACTGCGACCCCGACGGGATCGACTTCGTGATCCCCGGCAACGACGACGCGATCCGCTCGTGCGCGCTGATCACGCAGGCGATCGGCCAGGTCGTCTCCGAGGGGCATGGCGTGTTCCGCGCCCAGGAGGAGCGGGCACGCAAGGAAGCCGAGGAGCGTGCGCGGCTCGAGGCCGAGGCGCGCGCCAAGCGCGAAGCCGAGGAACAGGCCAAGCGCGAGGCCGAGGAGCAGGCCAAGAAAGAGGCCGCCGAGCGCGAGGCAGCAGCACGCGCTGCAGCGGCCGCCGCTCAAGCTCCGCCGGCACCCGCTGAGACACCGGCGCCCACGCCGGCCGCCCCGGCGCCGCCGGCCGCGGCGCCGCCGGCCGCAGCCACGCCGCCCGCACCCGCGCAGGCTGAGGCTGCTCCCGAGCAGCCTCAGAAGCCGGCCGCACCGGCGCCGGCTGCGACCAGCGAGCCCGCCGAGACACCGGCCGGCGCCGCCCCGGCAGCGGACGGTCAGCCGCCCGCACAGGAGCCCGCCCCGGCCCAGGCGGACGACAACCAGCAGACGACAGCGGAGACGAGCGCATCATGAGCACGGTCGAGATTGGAGCAAAGGACGTGAAGGCCCTGCGCGAGCGCACGGGCGCGGGGATGATGGACTGCAAGAAAGCGCTCACCGAGGCGCAGGGCGACATCGACAAGGCGATCGAGATTCTGCGCGTCAAGCAGGGCAAGAAGATCCAGGATCTCGGCGAGCGGGCCGCCACGGAGGGCACGGTGCAGTCCTACGTCCACGCCGGCTCCAAGGTCGGCGTGCTGATCGAGGTCGACTGCAACACCGACTTCGTCGCCAAGAACGACGACTTCGTGACGTTCGCCCGCGAGGTCGCCATGCAGATCGCTGCCACGCCGACGGTCAAATACGTCAGCCGCGAGGACGTACCGGCCGAGCAGCGCGACGCCGAGGCCCGGATCTACGAGCAGGAGGCGGCGGACAAGCCGGAGAACGTGCGCGAGAAAATCGTCACCGGCAAGCTCGACTCGTGGCTGGCGACGATCGTGCTGCTCGAGCAGGAGATGCACAACCCGAAGTTCGACGGCAAGACCGTCCAGCAGCTGCGCGACGAGCTCACCGCGACCACCGGCGAGAACGTCGTCATCCGCCGTTTCGCCCGCTTCGCGATCGGCCAGTAGGCCGTGGACGCGCGCGGGACTTTGTCCTCGGTCGCTCGCGTGCGTAGCACGCCACGCTCCCTGCGTCCGCGTCCCGCTTGGTCCACGGCCTACTGGTGGCCGTGGTGAGCGCCGTGGTGAGCGGATAGGCTCTCCGCCGATGGCTCCTGCGTTCAAACGGATCCTGCTGAAGCTCTCCGGCGAGGCGCTGATGGGCGAGCTCGACTACGGCACCGACCCCGATCGCGTGGCGGCGGTCGCGCGGCAGGTGACGGCGGTGCGCGACCAGGGCGTGGAGGTCGCGATCGTGGTCGGTGCCGGGAACATCTACCGCGGCATGAAGGGCGCAGCGGCCGGCATGGATCGCTCGACGGCCGACTACATGGGCATGCTGGCGACGGTGCTGAACGCGCTGCCGCTGCAGGATGCACTGGAGAAGAGCGGCACGAACACGCGCGTGCAGTCGGCGCTGAGCATCTCCGAGGTGGCCGAGCCGTACATCCGCAGGCGCGCGATGCGCCACCTGGAGAAGGGCCGCGTGGTGATCTTCGCGGCCGGTACCGGCAACCCGTTCTTCACGACCGACACCGCAGCTGCGCTGCGCGCGGCGGAGATCCACGCGGAGATCATCCTGATGGCCAAGAACGGCGTCGAGGGCGTCTACACGGCCGACCCGGCGCTCGACCCGAGCGCCGAGTTCATCCCCGAGATCACGCACATGGAGGCGCTGGAGCGCCGCCTGCGGGTGATGGACTCGACCGCGCTGGCCCTGTGCATGGAGAACGGCATGCCGCTGAACGTGTTCAACATGGACGACGAGGCCAGTCTCGCGCAGATAATCTCAGGCGTGCGTGTGGGCACGCTTGTATCGACAGCCGGAGGAGAGGGCGATGGCCACTGAGAACCTGATCGACGAACTGCTGCAGGACGCGGGTGAGCGCATGAGCAAATCGGTCGAGTCGGCTACGCACGAGTTCTCAACGGTGCGCACCGGTCGTGCAAGCCCCGCTGCTGCTGGACCGCGTCGTCGTCGACTACTACGGGGCGATGACGCCGCTGAACCAGCTGTCGACGATCTCCGTGCCGGAAGCACGGCTGCTGACCGTGCAGCCGTATGACAAGTCATCGATCAAGGCGATCGAGAAGGCGATCAACGAGTCCGACATCGGCCTGACGCCCTCCAACGACGGCAACGTCGTGCGCCTGGCGGTGCCGGAACTGACCGAAGAGCGCCGCCGCGAGCTGGTCAAGGTCATTCGCAACCTGGCCGAGGAGGGCCGCGTGGCGGTCCGCAACGTACGCCGCGACACGATGCAGCACCTGCGCGAGCTCAAGGCAGAGGGCGAAGCGTCCTCAGATGACGAGCACCGCGCGGAGGTGGAGCTGCAGAAGCTGACCGACGGACGGATCAGCGACCTCGACACGATCCTCAAGGCCAAGGAAGAGGAGATCCTCGCAGTCTGATGGCCGCCGCCGGGGAACCCGCGTCGGCGACCGATCGGAGATCCGATCCCCGCCCACCCGACGATCTCAGATCGTCCGGCCCAGTGGCTCGCTATGTGGCCATCATCACCGACGGCAACGGGCGCTGGGCGCGCGCTCATGGCAAGCCCGTCAACGACGGGCACAGCGCCGGCGCAGACACCGTCAAGGCGCGCCTGCGCGACGCGGCGGAGCTCGGGATCGAGGAGTTCACGGTGTACTCGTTCTCCACGGAGAACTGGTCGCGTCCGGTCGAGGAGGTTCAGGGCCTGATGGAGATGTTCTCCCGGCGGATCGCCGGGGAGACGCCGGAGCTGCACGAGGAAGGCGTTCGCATGCGCTTCATCGGGCGTCGCGACGGTGTCGGCGAGCTCCTGGCCGAGCAGATGCTGTGGGCGGAAGAGCTCACCAGCGCCAACAGCAGGATCACGATGTTCGTGGCGTTCAACTACGGCGGTCGCGCCGAGATCATCGACGCCGCCCGCCGTTTCACCGGCTCGAGCGAGGAGGAGTTCCGCGCGTGCCTGTACGCGCCGGAGATGCACGACCCCGACCTGATCATCCGCACCAGCGGCGAGCGTCGCCTGTCCAACTACCTGCTGTGGCAGTCCGCCTACTCGGAGCTGGTCTTCCGCGACGAGCTGTGGCCGGATTTCACGCGTGAGGCGCTGGAGCAATCGCTGGCGGAGTACGCCGAGCGCCGCCGGCGCTTCGGTGGGCGATGACGGTCTGCTGATGGCCAGTGGTCCACACACCCCCGCCGGTGCCCGCACCCCCAGCCCCGGACGTGCGCCGAGCACTCGTCGCCGCCCGCCGGCGCACCGAGCGCGCAGCCGCGGCACGAGCCGCAAACCGCGGTCGGATCTCAGCCAGAGGATCCTGGTAGCGATCCCGGCGATCGCCGTGGCGCTGTTCCTAGTGATCGAGGGCGGCGCAGTGTTCGCGCTCGGCATGTTCGTACTCGGGGCCATCTGTATGCACGAGCTATACGGCATGTACGAGCGCGCCCAGCCGGCGCGCCTGGCGGGCTTCATCGCACTGGCCGGCCTGCTCCTGGCGGGCCTGTACGGCGACCAGTTCCAGGTGCTGCTCGTGGCAGTGGCGGCGCTACCGGTGGTGTTCGCGCTGACACTGCTGGCGCCGCGACCGTCGGTCGGAGGCATCGCCGTGACGCTGCTGGGGATCTACTGGATCGGCTTTGCGCTCGTGCACGCGGTGCTGCTGCGCGGGCTGCCTCACGGCCAGGGCATCGTGATCGACGTGCTCGTGGGCACGTTCCTGGGCGACACCGGCGCTTTCCTCGGAGGCCGCATGTTCGGCCGGCGCCCGCTGGCTCCGGCGATCTCACCGAACAAGACCGTCGAGGGCCTGGCGATCGGCATGCTGTGCGCGATCCTGGGGGTGTGGATCGCCGGGCGCTACCAGGAATGGCTGCCCGGCATGCACGCGCTCGTGCTGGGCGTGGGCGTCGCGCTGGCGGCGCCGCTCGGGGACCTGTTCGAGTCCTTCGTCAAGCGCGAGGCCGGCACCAAGGACTCCGGCGGGCTGTTCGGCGCGCACGGCGGGGCGCTGGACCGCCTTGACGCGGTGCTGTTCGCGGCGGTCGTCGGCTATTACATCTGGGCAGCGTACGTATGAGCCGATTCAGCGGAAACGCCGCCACGCCCTGGCTCGCCTCGATGCTCAGCGGCGCGGTCATCGTGCTGTTCATCGAGCTCAACAAACACCACTACGCGGCTCACAACACGAACGGCCGGATCGGGGGCGGGATCCTCATCTGGGTGCTGTTCACGCTCGTGATCAGGTTGCTGCTGTTCGTCGTGACCCGCTTCCGCCGTATGTGAGGAGACTGAGCGAGCTTGACTGGACGATCCAAAACGCCACGTAGCGACATGCCTGATCACACGCGGGCGGGACATGTCCACGCGTAAGCGCCTGCTGATCCTCGGCTCGACCGGGTCGATCGGCACGCAGGCGCTCGACGTGTGCGCCCGTAACGAGGAGCTCGAGGTGGTGGGTCTGTCGGCAGGACGCTCCTGGGAGGCGCTGATCGAGCAGGCGCGCGTACACGGCGTCACCAGGATCGCGCTGGGCGACGAGCACGCCGGGGCTCGGGCCTCGGAGGCGTGGACCGACGGACAGGTGCTCACCGGCACCGAGGGACTGGTGAAGCTGGTGGTCGAGTCCGGCGCCGATCTCGTGCTGAACGCGCTCGTGGGCTCCGTCGGCCTCGGCCCGACGGTCGCCACGCTGGGGGAGGGCATCGACCTGGCGCTCGCCAACAAGGAGTCGCTGGTCGTCGGCGGCGAGCTCGTGACCGCGCTGGCCGAGGCCACCGGTGCGCAGATCGTGCCCGTGGACTCCGAGCACACCGCGCTTCACCAGCTGCTCGCCGGTCAGCCTGCGGGGGCGGTGGAGCGCCTGACGATCACCGCCAGCGGCGGCCCGTTTCGCGGCCGCAGCCGCTCGGAGCTGGAGGACGTGACCGTCAAGCAGGCCCTCGCGCACCCGACGTGGGCGATGGGCGGCAAGATCACGATCGACTCGGCCACGCTGATGAACAAGGGCCTGGAGCTGATGGAGGCGCATCATCTGTTCGGCACCCCATACGAGCGCATCGACGTGGTCGTGCATCCGCAGTCGCTGGTCCACGGCCTCGTGCAGCTGGCAGACGGGGCGATGCTCGCGCATCTCGGTCCGCCGGACATGCGCATCGCGATCTCCTATGCGCTGCACGGCGGCGAGAGCGCGCCGCTGCCGATCGCACCGCTGGACCTGGCGGCGATCGGCGAGCTCTGCTTCGAGGCGGTCGACCTGCAAGCGTTCCCGTGCCTGCGCCTAGCCGGCGAGGCTGCACGCGAGGGCGGCACGGCGCCGTGCGTGCTCAATGCCGCCAACGAGATTGCCGTGCACGCCTTTCTGGAGGGCCGGCTGCGTTTCGTGGAGATCTCCGAGGTGATCGAACGGACGCTGATGGACCTGGGCAGTGAGCCGGTGCTGTCGTTCGAGTCGCTGTACGAGGCCGACCGGCAGGCAAGGGCTGTCGCAGGGGATGCGGTCGCGGATCTGCGGTGAGCGGACGATCCCGTCCCGCGCGACCGGGCTGCGAACGGGACGCTCAGCCGGCCGCGAGCGTGGCGAGCAGCTCATCGAAGCGCCGCATGCGCGGGTCTGCCGCGCCGATTATCCGTACGAGCCAAGCGCGGATCTCGTTGAGGTCCAGGTCTTCCACGCATACCAGCACCTGTTCCACGTCCAGCCAGTCCTTGGGGCGATCGAAGGCGATCTTGCACACCAGCAGGTGCTCCGGAGCGAGGATCGGCAGTCGGTCCTCGCCGAACGGAACCACGCGTGCGTCTTGGCTCATGGCCTGGTGGATGTCGTCATAGGCGAAGAACAGGTCAAGTGGCGTGCGGCCCCACCACAGCCGGCATTGGCCGTCGCGCTCGACCACCGACCTGTCGATGTCGTCGCTGACGCCGAGCGGTGTCAACGCGTCGAGCACGGCCGCGACGGCGGGCGGCTCGAGGAAGACGTTGATGTCGATGTCGTCGGTCGCCCTGGGCTCGGCGTAGTAGGCGAGCGCCAGCGCGCCACCGAACGCGTGCGCGACGCCCGCGCCGCGCAGGCGCTCGTGGATCGCCACGATCTTCTCCGGGAGGCTTGGCTCGCTCATGTCGCGGTGGACCGGATACGCGGGAAGCGCGCGCGCGAGGGCACCCGTCGTGCAGGCAGCCGGTCGGAGAGCAGCAGCAGGTCGCGCAGCGTCTCACCGCGCCGCCCCGGTGAGGCGGTGACCCATCTGGCTGCAGCGCGTGCGCTGTCGGAGACGGGCTCGCCGGCGCCGGGGTCGATCGCGTCCAGCAGCAGCTTCCTCAGAGCCGGCCGCGGCGGGCTGCCGCCGGCCGCGAGCTCCGCCAGGAGCTCGCCGGCTGTCTGATTGGGGCTGCGGGCCGCCACCGGCGCACCCGCACGCAGCGCGATGTCGCGCAGCTCCTGAGCGTCCAGCGGCTCGGGGGAGCGAGCGCGGGCGTGCTCGACGACGTCCGGGGTCAGCGTCCGAAACGTGGCCAGCGTGCGCGCACGCGGGCCCGCGGCGGTCGTGTGCGACTCGCGTATCTCCCACGCTCCACCGGGACGAGCGACCACATAGGCCATAGTGGGTGATTCTACCACTATGGATGTCGGACAACCGCCGATTAACGCAGGCACGCCTGCCACACTGAGGCGATGAGCTGGGCTATCGCGCTTGTCGGATTCATGCTCCTGATCGTGCTGCACGAGCTAGGGCACTTCTTCGCCGCAAAGGCTGTCGGCATGCGCGTCGAGCGCTTCTCGCTGTTCTTCCCGCCGACGCTGTTCAGCGTGCGTCGCGGCGAGACCGAGTACGGCATCGGCGCGATCCCGCTTGGCGGCTACGTCAAGATCACGGGCATGAGCCCCGAGGAGATCGGGGGACTGGAGCCGGAGGTGGCCAGGCGCGCCTACTACAACCAGGCGCCGTGGAAGCGCGTCGTGGTGATCCTCGCCGGGCCCGCCGTGAACCTGCTGATCGCCTTCGGGCTGTTCTGGGCGATCCTCGCATCCGGCAGCCTCAACGGCGCCTACACGCTGGAAAGCCTGAATCCCTCGATTCACACGCTCGTACCCGCCACTTCCGTGGCCGAAATCGAGAAAGGCGAGCCGGCCGAAGGCACGCTGCGCCGAGGTGATCGGATCCTCACCGTCGACGGCCGCCGCGCGAGCGTCACCTCGGCGATGGACGCGATCGCCGCGCACCGCTGCGCCGGGACTCCGGTCAACGGCTGTCTGGCGGCGACACCCGTGCGGCTGACGGTCCGCCGCGCCGGGCACGTGCTGGCGCTCTCGATCCGCCCCCGCTACAACAAGGAACTCGGGCGGATGCTGATCGGCTTCGACTTCGGCGCGGCCACCAAACCGGTGGCTGTGCTCGCCGCCGCCGGGGTCGCCGTCAACGAGATGTGGGTGACGACTCGCAGCATGTTCTCCAATCTCGGCAAGGCGTTCACCAGCGCAAAGGTGCGCCACCAGTTCCACAGCATCATCGGGATCTCCGAGATCGCTCACGAAACCGTGATCGCCGGCGCTGGCTACGCGCTGGTGTTTGCCGGGTTCGTGTCGCTGGTCCTGGCCGTGCTGAACCTGCTGCCGTTCCTACCGCTC
Organism: uncultured Solirubrobacteraceae bacterium; assembly: GCA_963779665.1. Lineage (GTDB taxonomy): Bacteria > Actinomycetota > Thermoleophilia > Solirubrobacterales > Solirubrobacteraceae > Palsa-744. Next base: position 316,624 of record CAVZYW010000002.1, read on the forward strand.
GACGGCGGCCACATCCTGTGGTCGCTCGCCGAGAAGCTGCGCGGCCGGCGGATCTCGCTGGCGGCCATGTACCGCTACAGCTCAGTCGGGATCGTGCTGCTCGCCTTCCTGGTGATCAACGGCATCAGCAACGACATCGGCCACCTCGGCGGCTGACGCCGCCTCTCGCACGACGGCACACGCACCCGCGCGGCGGGCGTCGTGGCCGAGCATCGTAGAATCAGCCCATGGCCTCCAAGCGACAGATCCACGTCGGTGCGGTGCCCATCGGCGGCGGCGCGCCGGTGGCCGTGCAGACGATGACCAAGACCGAGACCGCCAACCTGCAGGCGACGATGGATCAGATCCGCACGGTCGCCGACGCGGGCGCCGACATCGTTCGCGTCGCCGTGCCACGCGAGCAGGACGCTGAGGCGCTGAAGACGATCGTCGCCGAGTCGCCGATCCCGGTGATCGCCGACATCCACTTCAACCACACGCTCGCGCTGAAGGCGATCGAGGCCGGCGCCCACTGCGTGCGCCTGAACCCCGGCAACATCGGCGGGCCCGAGAAGGTCGCCGAGGTGATCGCGTTGGCCAAGCTGCGCGGCACGCCGCTGCGCGTCGGCGTCAACTCCGGCTCGCTGCCCAAGCACCTGCGCCAGCTGGAGTACGACAACCCCGTCGAGGCGCTGGTGACAGCGGCGATCGAGACCGTCGAGCTGATGGAGAGCCTGGACTTCGACAACTTCAAGGTCTCGATGAAGTCGACGTCCGTGCCGAACACGATCGCCTCAAACCGCATGCTCGCCGAGAAAATTCCCTACCCGCTGCACCTGGGGGTTACCGAGGCCGGCACGAAGTGGGCGGGCTCGCTGAAGTCCGCCGTCGGCCTGGGCACGCTGCTGGCCGACGGCATCGGCGACACGATCCGCATCTCGCTGTCCACCTTCCACGCCGAGGAAGAGGTCAAGGTTGCCTGGGAGATCCTCAAGGCGCTGAAGCTGCGCGAGCGCGGCCCCGACCTGATCGCATGCCCGACCTGCGGGCGCCTGCAGTTCGACATGGACAGCGTCGTCGCGGAGGTGGAGCAGCGCCTGGAAGCCTACGAGGACCCGATCGAGGTGTCCGTGCTCGGCTGTGCCGTCAACGGCATCGGCGAGGCGCGCCACGCCGACTTCGGCATCACCGGGGCCAAAGACATGGGCATGATCTACTCCAAGGGCGAGCCGCTGAAGAAGGTGCCCACCGAGCAGCTCGTGGAGGAGCTGTTCAAGGAGATCGACCGCTACTACGCCGCCGGCAAGACGGTGCAGCGCGACGAGGCCGCCGCCGCGGACGCGCGCAAATGGCTGGCCGAGAACGAGGACGCCACCGCGATGACACCCGAGCGGATCGCCGCGCTGGAGGCTGCTGCCGCACGCAATGACGAGCTCGCCGGCGAGGTGCTGGAGTCGATGCTGGAGCCCGTCGCGGCGCTCGACGAGGCGGTTTCGCCGGTCGCCGGCCGGCGCTTCAGCCGCAGCTAGACGCTCGACACAGCAAAAACAAACCCTGTATAGCGATGGCTATACAGGGTTTGCGGTTAGATCGTCAACGCTCAGCCAACGGCGCGTCCAGCCAGCTGCCCGTTCCGCTCAGCCGGTGGCGAGCGCTCAGCCGACGGTGCTGAAGCGCTCGGCGATCTTGCTCCAGTCGACGACGTTCCACCACGCCTCGATGTAGTCCGGGCGACGGTTCTGGTACTTCAGGTAGTAGGCGTGCTCCCACACGTCCACGCCCAGCAGCGGCGTCTTGCCGTCGGAGATCGGGTTGTCCTGGTTGGCGCTGCCCACCACGGCCAGGCCCGAGCCGTCGTGCACGAGCCAGGACCAGCCGGAGCCGAACTGGTTGACGCCGGTTTCCTTGACCTTCGCCTGGAAGTCGGAGAACGAGCCGAAAGCCGATGCGATCGCGTCGCCCAGCTCACCGCTGGGCTCGCCGCCGCCGTCCGGGCTCATGCTCTCCCAGAACAGCGAGTGGTTGTAGTGACCGCCGCCGTTGTTTTTGACAGCGCCTTTCTTCTCACCGAGGCTGTCGAGGTTCTTCAGCACCTCCTCGACCGGCTTGTCAGCCCACTCCGTGCCCTCGAGCGCCGCGTTGGCCTTGTCCACATAAGCCTGGTGGTGCTTGTCGTGATGGAACTCCATCGTCGCCTTGTCGATGTGCGGCTCGAGCGCGTCGTAGGCGTAGGGGAGTGGCGGAACGGAATAGGCCATATCGGGGACTCCTTTTCGGGTCTGCATCGAAGTTCGTTCGGTCATGGCTGTTCTATCAAAGGCTGCGTTGGCGGCCGCGACGTGGGATCCCGCTCGGCTGCGTGATCAAGACGTGGCGCGAGCGGTCCGTATACGCTCGTGCCTCTGTGCGCCGGCAACCGAGCGACCGATGACCCGCCTCTCCGAATACCTCCTACCGACAGAGAAGCAGCCGCCCGCCGACGCGGAGGCGGTCTCGCACAAGCTGATGGTCCGCGCCGGCCTCGTCCGCCAGATGGGCGCCGGCATGTGGACGTGGCTGCCGGCCGGCTGGCGCGTGCATCAGCGGGTGGTGGCGATCATCCGCGAGGAGATGGACGCGATCGGTGCCCAGGAGATGCTGATGCCGGTGCTCCAGCCCGCCGACCCGTGGCGCAAGACGGGGCGCATCGAGATCGACGAGCTGTTCAAGCTGAGCGACCGCAAGGGCTCAGAGCTCGTGTTGGCGATGACCCATGAGGAGGCGGTGACCTTCCACATGGCGCAGATCGTGCGCTCATACCGCGACCTGCCGCAGATCGTCTACCACTTCCAGGTGAAGGAGCGAGACGAGCCGCGACCGCGCGCAGGCGTGCTGCGCACGCGCGAGTTCGTGATGAAGGACGCCTACAGCTTCGATCGCGACCAGGCCGGGATGGAGCAGAACTACGCGCTGCACATCGACGCCTACGACCGCATGATGTCACGGACCGGCCTGCGCTTCTACAGGGTCGAGGGTGACGTCGGGATGATGGGGGGCGTCGGCGCGCACGAGTACATGGCCCCGTGCGCAGCCGGCGAGGACGAGATCCTGCTCGGCCCCGGCTATGCCGCCAATGTCGAGGTGGCGCTGAGGAGCCCGGATGTCGAGAAGGTGGGGGAGCAGTACCTCCGTGGCGGCGAGCCTCTGACGCTCGCGCCGGCGATCGAGGTGGGCAACATCTTCAAGCTCGGGACCCGCTACTCCGAGCCGCTGGGCGCACGCTTCCTCGACGAGCACGGGACCGAGCTGCCGGTATGGATGGCCTCCTACGGGATCGGCCCGGCGCGGATCGTGGCAGCCGCGGTGGAGCAGTTCGCCGACGAGCACGGCATCTCCTGGCCGAAGGCGCTTGCGCCGTTCGCCGTGCATCTGGTTGCCCTGGGCAAGCCCGGCACACCCGAGCGAGACGCGGCCGACGCGCTGTACGCGACGCTCAGCGACGGCGGTTTGGATGTCCTGTACGACGATCGCGACCTCGGGCCCGGCGAGAAGTTCGCGGACGCGGAGCTGCTCGGATGTCCGCTGCGGCTGACCGTGGGGCGGCGCTCCCTGGAGTCCGGGGAGATCGAGGTGCAAGTGCGCCGCGGGCGCGTCGAGAGCCCACCACTGGCACTCGCCGGCGAGCCCGCGCAGCTGCTGCGCACGGTGGACGAGCTGTGGCAGAGCCTCCCCTAGAGGACGCCTCGCCACGCCTGACGGTGCGGCGCCTGTTCGGCCTGGATCGCTCCGGGCCGCCGCCGGCACAGACGCAGGCCGGAGAACCGCTGCGGCCATGGACACTGCCCAACGCGATCGGGTTCCTACGCCTGGCGCTGATCCCCGTGTTCCTGATTGTCGCGCTGTCCAGCCGCACGGGTGTCGGCGCGCCCGAGGCGACGCTGTTCGCAGTGATCGGATGGGGCGACTACGCCGACGGGATCGCGGCACGCGTGAGTGGCCAGTACAGCCGCCTCGGCGCGCTCATGGACCCCGTGACCGATCGCCTGCTGGTGATCTCCGGCGTGGTCGTGACGTGGGATTTTCACCTCCTGCCGCGATGGGCGCTCGCGGTGCTGGCCGCACGCGAGCTGTTGATGCTGCTCGTCGGGCGCTATGTCATCTTCCGCGGCGTCGAGCTGCGCATCAACTGGCCCGGTCGCATCGCGGTGGCACCGGTGATGGGGTCGTTCTTCTTCGCCATGACCGGGCTGGCCGGGCTGGGCGAAGTGCTGCTGTACGTGGGCCTCGCGCTGGCGCTGCTCGCCACCGTGCTGTACACCGTCTCGGGCGCAACGCAGCTGCGGGCACAGCCCCACTCGTAGTCTCAAGCTCAGCTTGACCTTTTGGTCTATACTTGGCCCGTGGCCGGCGGACGCCGGCGTGTTTACGACCCGCCCAAACGCCGCGAGAGGAGAAGTTCCCACTATGGACGAGACGTTCCCCGATCTTGGCTCGCTGACTGACGTCGAACTGAAAGACGTCATCGCCCAGCTTGCCGAGGAGGAGACCGAGATCTCCTATAAGCGGCGCATCCTGCACGGCAAGATCGACATTCTCCGTGCCGAGCTGGTCAACCGTCTGCGTCACAAGCACGAGAACGGCGACATCGCGATCACCGGTGACGACGTTCAGCGACTCACCGACATCCTGGCCAACCGCCAGCAGTAGTCGAGCCATGGCCCTGCACTGCACCGAGTGCGGCTTCGTCAACGGCGAGGGAGCCAACTACTGCCAGCGCTGCGGATCGCTGCTGACGCGGGAGGAGAGCGCCGGCGGAGCAGGCGCCGGCGCCGGGGCGGGCGGGGATCCGATCACCGCCACCTACCGCATCGACGACGCCGGAGAGCTCGTCCCCGTCGAGATCGGACAGGTCACCGCTCACGGCCCCGCGCTGATCATCCGTGCCGGCGGTGGACGCGTCGGCGAGAGCTTCCCGGTCGACGGCGAGCGGATGAGCATCGGCCGTCGCCCCGACAGCGAGGTGTTCCTCGACGACATCACCGTCTCGCGTGATCACGCGCTGCTGATCCGGCGCGGCGAGGACTGGTTCCTGGATGACTGCGGCTCACTGAACGGCACCTACGTCAACCGCTCGCGGATCGACTCTCACCGCCTGGAGGAGGGCGACGAGGTGCAGGTCGGCAAGTACAAGCTCACGTTCCACGCACGCTGATGGCAACCCAGGTGACAGCAGCCGAAGCCGAGCAGATCGATCTCGAACTGGCCGAGCAGGATCACCAGGGGCGCGTGGAGCTCGGCAAGCGCCAGAAGTCGTTGACGATCGGCGCCGTGTGCAAGGCGCTGGCACAGGAGTTCCCCGACATCTCCATCTCCAAGATCCGCTACCTGGAGGATCAGAAGCTGCTGACGCCGCGCCGCACGCCCGGCGGCTACCGGCTGTACACGCAAGGAGACGTGGCACGCCTGCGCACGATCCTGCGCATGCAGCGTGACGAGTTCCTGCCCCTGCGCGTGATCCGCCAGGAGCTGGCCGCAGGACGCGGGGGGGCCGGGGGAGTGGGATCCGATACCCCGCCGGCTCCCGGTCGCGTCGGGCGCGAGGGCGCGCGTGGGTGGCGTCCGAGCGTCAGCGTCGGGCAGGCCAGCGGCGCGCTGTACTCGCTGGATGACGTGCTCGAGGAGACCAAGGCGGAGGCCAAGCTCGTACGCGAGCTGGAAGAGTTCGGGGTGGTCAAAGGCGAGATGCGCGGGGGCGTGCGCTACTTCGACGAGACCGAGCGCGAGATCATCGCAGCCGTCGCCGAGCTCGCCCGCTATGGCGTCGGCGGGCGCAACCTGCGCGTCTTCCGCTCCTCAGCCGACCGCGAGGCCAACCTGCTGCAGCAGATCCTCGCGCCGGCGCTGCGCTCGCGCAACCCGGAGCGGCGCAAGGAGGCCGTCGAGGCGCTGGAGAACCTCGCCGCCGTGGCCACGCACCTCAAGCACCTGCTGCTGATCCGCGACCTGCGCAAGATCGTCCGCTGATGAGCGACGCGCAGCTGCGCTCGCTGATCCGCGACATCCCCGACTTCCCCAAGCCGGGGATCGGCTTCAAGGACATCACCCCGCTGCTGGCCGACGCGGGCGCGCTGGCCGAGGCGGTGGCGCGGCTGGCGGAGATCGCGCGGCCGCTGCAGGTCGACTGCGTGGTGGCAGCCGAGGCACGCGGCTTCCTGCTCGGCCCCGCGCTGGCGCTGGAGCTGGATGCCGGCTTTGCGCTGGCGCGCAAGCCGGGCAAGCTCCCCTATGAGACCGTCAGCGCCGAGTACCTGCTGGAGTACGGCTCCGGCCAGCTGGAGCTGCACACCGATGCAGTGGCCAGCGGCAAGCGCGTGCTCGTGCACGACGACCTGCTCGCCACCGGCGGCACGGCCGCGGCGCTGTGCGAGCTGGTCGAGCAGCTCGGCGGCGAGGTCGTGGCGTGCAGCTTCCTGATCGAGCTGTCCTTCCTGGACGGTCGTGCACAGCTGGACGGCCGCGAGGTCCACGCCCTGCTCAGCTACGAGTCCTAAGCTTCCCCGCGTGCCCACCGCGCGTCGCACCCGCACGATCGCCGCCCCCGTCGAGCAGCTGTGGGAGCTGGTGTGCGACCCCCATCATCTGCCGCGCTGGTGGCCGCGCGTGACGCGCGTGGAGGAGGTCCACGGCGACGCGTTCACGGAGGTGATGAGGACCCGCAAGGGCAAGATCGTGCGCGCCGATTTCGACGTCGTGCGCAAGGACGCCGGCGAGCGCCTGTGCACGTGGGCACAACGCGTGCAGGGAACGCCGTTCGCGCGTGTGCTGCGCACCGCTGAGACGGATGTGCGCCTCGCGCCCGCGCCCGCGGCAGATGCCACCGAGGTGACGCTTGAGCTTCGCCAGACCCTCGCGGGCCCCGCCCCGGGTCTCGGCGTGCTTGCAGGCATCTCTCCGCGCCTGGGCGGGCGCATGGTCCGCCGCGCGGCAGAGCGCACGCTCGACGAGGCGCTGGAAGGCCTTGAGCGAATCAGTGGCTGACCCCGCCGCGGCACCGGCGATGCGCTGGTGGGGCTGGGGCGACCCGTCCCATGCGCAAGTGCTGCCGGTACACGCGCTGGCGTTCCTGCGCGAGCACGTGGGTCTGGCCGAGCGTCCGCAGGCCCCGGTGGCGCTCAGCCGGGTACAGCTGGCGCCCGCTGAGCTGGCGCCGTCGGCACTGGCGCAGCTGCGCCAGATCGTGGGCACACAGAGCGTTCGCGACAGCCATGACGAACGCGTCCTGCACGCTGCCGGCAAGGGCTATCCCGACCTGGTGCGCCTGCGCGCGGGCGAGCCGGAGGGGGCTCCCGACGCGGTCGTGTATCCCACCGACCACGACCAGCTGCGAGCGCTGCTGGAGCTATGCGCCGCCTCCTCGCTGGCGGTGGTGCCGTTCGGAGGCGGTACGAGCGTGGTCGGCGGCGTGGCGCCGCTGAGAGGCGAGCACAGCGGTGTGCTGGCACTCGACACCAGCCTGATGGCAAGCGTCGTGGGACTGGACGAGGAGTCGGCCACGGTCACCGTGCAGGCGGGGATCCGCGCACCCGCGCTCGAGCGTCGGCTCGCCGGCCGGGGGCTGACCCTTGGCCACTTCCCTCAGTCCTTCGAGTACGTCTCGCTGGGCGGCTGCGCAGCAACGAGATCCGCCGGCCAGGCCTCCAGCGGCTACGGGGCGATCGAGAAGATGGTGCTCGGCCTGCGCCTGGCGGCCCCCACGGCGGATATCGCGCTGCCGGCACTTCCCGCCAGCGCCGCCGGACCGGGACTGCGTCAGCTGCTGGTTGGCTCGGAGGGAACGCTCGGCATGATCAGCGAGCTCTCGCTGCGGGTGCGCCCGGCGCCACGCGAGCGCGTCTACGAGGGCGTCTTCTTCGAGGACTTCGCCGCCGGCCAGCTGGCATTGCGAACACTCGCACGCGAGCACGTCCTGCCTGACGTGGCTCGCGTGTCCGATGAGCAGGAGACACGGATGTCGCTGGCGCTGGCTGGCTCCGGGGGCCTAAAGGGGCTGGCAGGACGCGCGTACCTTTCGCTGCGCGGCTACAGCAAAGGCTGCCTGGCGATCCTTGGCTTCGAGGGCAGCCCCGAGGATCTCGCCTACAGGCGCCGGCGGGCCTTGGAGCTGGTGCGCGGGTGCGGGGGGCTCAGCGTTGGACGCTCACCTGGCGAGGCTTGGCTGAAGGGCCGCTTCTCCGGTCCGTATCTCCGGGACGAGCTACTGACACACGGCGTGATGGTCGAGACGCTCGAGACGGCTGCGCAATGGTCGAAGCTGCAGGCATTGCATCGCGGCGTGGCGGCGGCAGTGGCGCAGGCGCTGGGTGCTCACGAGACGCCTCCGCTGGTGATGTGCCACATCTCCCACGTCTACGAGACAGGCGCATCGCTGTACTTCACCGTGATCGCGCGCCAGCGTGAGGGCGATGAGATCGGTCAGTGGCGGGCGCTCAAGCAGGCCGCCGGGGAGGCAATCCTGGCAGGCGACGGCACGATCACCCACCATCACGCCGTTGGCCGCGATCACGCGCCGTGGATGGCGAGAGAGGTCGGCGTCGGCGGGGTGGCTGCGTTGCGCGCGCTGAAGGCCGAGCTGGATCCGGTCGGGATCATGAACCCCGGCAAGCTGCTGCCGGTCAGCCAGTCAGGCTGAACTTGCCACGCAGGACCACGTGCCCGGGGTGCTTCGGGTGAGCGGTGGTCTCAGTCGTCAACAGGATTTCGCGGTATTTGCCGGCGGTGCCCGGGAGCAACGAGCCGCCGGCCAGGCGGTGGGTGGAGCCGACCGCGGGGCTCCTGCTGAGCGCCAGCGCGCTGCTGGGAGAGTTGTACAGCCAGATCGCGTAGTAGAAGCCCTTGGACACGGGGATGTGCTGCGCTTCGATGAAGAATGCCGTCTTGCCTTTTTCGGCGAGCACGTCGACCACCCCGACACTGCCGCTCTTGGCATCCGGCGACTTCAGCGTGATCTGGTTCTCGACCGTGGGGCCTGTTTTGGTCGATGCGGTGCTGGAGGTCTTGCCGGCAGTCGTCTTGGTGGCGTGCGAGTTGCCACCGCCGCTGAGTAGGACCACAGCGACGACCACGGCGGCGATGATCACCACCAACAGCACTGCGCCGCCGACGCGTGAGCTCTGCGGCGAGCGTGCGCGCGGCGGCGCGGAGGCACCGGCGGGAGCGGGCGTGGCGGCGGCGGCAGACAGGTCCTGCAGCCGCTGCGGCTCCGGTGCGTCATCTGGGATCTCGGGGATGCCGGCGCCGGCCAGCGGCTGCAGCTGCGCAGCGATCTCCCTGGCCCATGCCCGCGCCGACTCGGAACCGCTCAGGTAGGTGCGGGTGCGCAGCCGCTCGGCTACCCCAGGCTGCTGACCGAGCAGGTAGTCGCCGATCTCCTCACGGCGCTCGGGCGTCAGCTCGCGCGCTTGGCGCGGCGCGAGCACAGCGAGAGCGGCATGCGCACGGTCGTGCACAGCACGCTCGGCGATGCCGAGCAGGGCAGCGACCTCGGCATAGCTCTTGTGCTGGCGCAGCAAAAGGGAGAGCGCCGCGCGCTGGTCGGGTGGGAGCTCGTCCAATCTGCTCATAGTCTCTGGAGGTCCGCCACCGCAGGTGGAGATCCTTACAAGGACCGTAACGAACGACCGTAGGCTATCGTGGCGCCGGCATGGGCACCCCGGCCGCCGAGCAAGTCAATCAGGCGATGCTCGGCTTCGACCGCCTTTACGGCCTGCAGTTCCTGTCCTTCTCGGACACCGAGGTGCGTGCGCAGCTGCCGGTGCGCGACGAGCACAAGCAGCCGGCAGGGCTCGTCCACGGGGGCGTGTACGCGTCGATGGCGGAGTCGATGGCCTCGTTTGGCACTGCTCGGGGGGTGTTTGAGGATGGCGATATGGCAATGGGCCTGTCGAACAGCACCAGCTTCCTGCGCCCGGTGACCAAGGGCGTCGTGCACGCGCTCGCCACGCGCGTGCACCGGGGACGCACCACGTGGGTGTGGGACGTGCGCTTCAGCGACGACGCGGAGAACACGTGCGCGATCACACGGATGACGATCGCCGTGCGTCCGATGCGCGACCCGTAGCGCCGGCGCCCAGCGCAGGCCTGAGCACCGGTGCCGGCAGTCTTGCGGGGCTACCCGAGCGGATGTAGCGGCGCAGGAACCTGCGATGGCAGGGGCGTTTCACCGAAGCCCGTGTTCGGCAGCGCGGTCGGTAGCGGCGCTTCGGGCACGCTGACGGCGTTGATCGCCACCATCGTCCGGGCTGCTTGCAGCGCGATCTGCGGGCTGGCGGCGTAGATGTCCACGACGACGCCCGCCGTGGGAATCACGATCGTCTTGCCCACCTGTGCGAACACCGCGTCGGCGCCTCTGACGAGCCCCGTGTGCTTGGTTGCGGTGCCGCCTGGGAGGAAGCTGTTGTCCGGTGAGCTCACCACTCGCAGCGCACGCACGCACGCGCCCTCGCCGCCCTGGGCGCAGTCGCCGTACTGAACGCTGTACGCACCGCTGGGATCGTGTGTGACTTCGCTGACAGCCATCCGCTGGAAGGAGCCTCCCAGCCAGTACACCGGGAAAGGCGCCACGATCAAGTCCTCAAGCAGGTTGTGCGGGATCGGCCGGTCCTGCAGCGTGTTGGCGCACGCGGACAGCGCAAGCGCGCAAAGCGCGATGAGCAACAGGGCGGTCAGACGACGCACGCCGGCAGATTAACGGGACCCACGCGACCCCACCCGGCCGGTCGGTCAGCCCCGGTAGCGGTTGGTGATCGGCATGCGCCGGTCGCGCCCGAAGGCGCGCGGGGTGATCTTGATGCCGGGAGGCGCCTGACGGCGCTTGTACTCGGCAAGATCGACGAGACGGATCGCGTGCTCGACATCGCGCGCCGGCAGCCCCTGAGCGATCAACTGCTCGGCGCTGCGGTCCAGCTCGACGTAGCCTTCGAGGATCCGATCGAGCACCTCATACGGCGGCAGCGAGTCCTCGTCGCGCTGGTCGGGCCTGAGCTCCGCCGACGGGGCCCGCGCGATGATCGACGCCGGGATTGGCGCGGCGACAGGGTCGGCTGCGGGTGCAAGCGCAGCGAGAGCGCCGGTAGCGGCGGAGGAGTTGCGCCACGCGCACAGACGGTAGACAAGCGTCTTGGGCACGTCCTTGATGACGGCAAAGCCACCTGCCAGGTCGCCGTACAGGGTGGTGTAGCCGACCGACATCTCCGACTTGTTTCCGGTGGCCAGTACCAGCCAGCCGAACTTGTTGGAGAGCGCCATCAACAGGTTGCCGCGGATACGTGCCTGCAGGTTCTCCTCGGTCAGATCGCTCTCGCGCCCGGCGAACTCGGCCTGCAGCGCGCCCTCGTAGGCGTCCATCACAGGCGAGATCGCCAGCTCGTGGCTGCGCAGCCCCAGCGCCAGGGCCAGAGCGCGAGCGTCGTCCTGAGTCGAGGAGGACGAGTACGGGGAGGGCATGATCACCGCGCTGACGCTCTCGCATCCGAGCGCATCCGCCGCCAGGCAGGCGACCAGGGCGGAGTCGATGCCCCCGGAGAGGCCGAGCACGACGCGCTGGAAGCCGTTCTTGCGCACGTAGTCACGCAGGCCGAGCGTCAACGCGCCGTACACCTCGGCCTCCTGTGGCGCCAGCAGCTCCGCCGGCGGGCGCGCCGGCGCGGTGCTCGGAGGGTCCTCAGCGGCGCCGGTGAGCGCCGGCAGCACGATCGCCCGGCGCTCGGAGCGCCGCGCGGCGGGACGCTGGCTGGGGTCACGCAGACGCGCGGCGGCGGCGGCCTGCAGGTCGACGTCGCACACGAGCAGCTCCTCCCGGAACTGAGCGGCGCGCGCGATCGTCCGGCCGGTGTGGTCGATCACGCACGAGTGGCCGTCGAACACCAGCTCATCCTGGCCGCCGACGAGACCGCAGAAGGCCACGCACGCCACGTTCTCGCGCGCGCGCTGCGCGAACATGCGCTCGCGCTGCAGGCCCTTGCCGGCGTGGTAGGGGGAGGCAGAGATGTTGAGGATCAACGTCGCGCCCGCGAGGGCCTCGTCGCCGGCGGGCGGGCCTGGCTCCCAGATGTCCTCGCACACGGTCAAGCCGACGCGCTGTGAGCCGATGTCGATCACCGCCCCCGCCGGGCCCGCTTGGAAGTAGCGCTGCTCGTCGAACACGCCGTAGTTGGGCAGGTAGACCTTGCGATAGATCGCGTGAACCGAGCCGTGCGCGAGCACCGCGGCGGAGTTGTAGACGTCGTCGGCGCGCTCGGGGAAACCGACGAGCGCGATCACTCCGTGGGTCTCGGCGGCCAGCTCGCGCAGGGCGGCTGCAGCGTCGGCGAGGAAATGCTCCTTCAGCAGCAGGTCCTCGGGCGGATAGCCGGTCAGTGCGAGCTCTCCGAACAGCACCACGTCTGCGCTCGCCTGCTCAGCTGCGCGCACACCCTGGCGGATGCGCTCGGCGTTGCCGGAGATGTCGCCGACGGTGGCGTTCAGCTGGCAGAGGGCGAGGCGCACCGTCAGCTGGTGCCGGCCGGCTTCGTTGCCGAGCCGCGGGTGCCCGAGGAGCGCTTTGCTCCGGGACGGGCACCGTTCTCGCGCGACGCCTTGGGCTTGCGCGTGGAGCGGGCAGTCGAAGACCGGCCGGCCGGCGGACGTACCCCGGCGGCGCGTGACAGCTCGCCGACCGCCCACTTCAGGTCGAGCGCGAGCTTCTCAAGGTCGGGCAGCGCGTCGTAATCGCCGAGCAGACCAAAGCCGAGGTGTCCGTCGTAGCTCATCACGGCGATCCCCAGAGCCTGGCGCTGCGCGAGCGGCACGACCGGGTAGAGGACCTGCAGGCGCCGGCCGAGCAGATACAGAGGGAACTGCGGTCCGGGCACATTGGTGATGACCAGATTGAAGAACGGCTGGCGGGCCTGCAGGCGCGCGGCCTGGCTGAGGATCGTCGGCGGGGCAAAGCCGGCGAGGTTCGTCAGGACCTGGGCGCCAACCGCCTGGCCCGATTTCTTGAGGTCTTCCATGGCGGCGGTGATCGTGTTCAGGCACTCGGCCGGGCTCTCCACACCGACCGGCAGCGGAGCCCACATCGCCGTGACCTGGTTGCCGAGCGTGCCGCGCTGGGCCTTGGTGCGCACCGAGACCGGCACCATCGCCTTCAGCACCAGCCCGTCGGTGTCCTCGCCACGGTCGCGCAGGTAGCGACCGAGGGCGAGGCAGACCGACGTCAGCACCACGTCGTTGAGCGTGCCCCCGAGTGAGTCCTTGATCGCCTTGAACGTCGCCAGGTCGGCATCGAGGAACGTGTAGCGGCGGTGGGGGCCGATGTCGACGTTGAACGGGCTCGGTGGCGCCGGCGCGTTGATCCCGGCCAGCGTCGTGGCGCCGATGCTCGCCAGCCCGTCCTTGAGCTGCGTCGCGGCTCTGCGCGGTGCGCGCAGCAGGGCGCGGGCGCCGCGGACCATCTCCGCGGGGACCGTCGAGCGTTCGATCAATGCCTCCCCGAGCAGCTTTGCCTGACCTGGGAGCGGCTTGGCGCTCCATGGGGGCGCGGGCGCCGCGGGGGCGGGATCACGCGCGGTGTCGAACAGCACGGTCGTGATGTCCACGCCGGAGACGCCATCCACGAGCGCGTGATGGGTCTTTGCGATCAGCGCGAAGCGCCCACCGGACATGCTCTGCACCAGCCACATCTCCCACAGCGGCTTGGAGCGATCGAGGCGCTGTGAGAACAGCCGGCCGGCGAGGCGCTTGAGCGCGACGTCGTCCGCCGGCTGCGGCAACGCGGTGTGGCGGATGTGGTAGTAGGGATTGAAGTGCGGATCGTCGGTCCACACCGGTCGGCCCTGGCCGAGCGGCACGTGGGCCAGCCGCTGGCGATAGCGCGGCACGAGGTGCAGACGACTGAGCACATGATCGATGAACTCCTGCAGCGTCGGCGCCTTGCCTTCGTAGACCATCACCATCGCCACGTGCATGTGCGCGTCGGAGTGATCCTCGAGATGTAGGAACGTCGAGTCCAGCGCTGTCAGACGGTCAGGGTTGGCCACGACGCCGATTGTCGCGGTTGTGGCCCTCTGCGTCAACGACCTGCGCAAAACATATGCGCGTCGAGGCCGTGTCAGGCATCGTCGGGGTGCTCACCATGGACCTCGCCGAGGGCGACGCGCTCGGCCATGCGCAGCAGGCCGATCAAGCCATGTGGGCGGACGTCGGCGCCGGGGCGCACCGCCACCGTCGAGCCGTGCGGCCCGAGCACCTCAACGATCGTGCACACGTCGCCGATCTGGCAGTCATCGCCGAACCGCCCTTCAAGCGCCTCCATCTGTTCTGCCACGACCTGCCCGATCTTGGTTGCATCCAGCGACATCTGGCGAGCTCCTATAGGTAGGGATCATTTCTTCCGCTGGACCTCACGCTACTCTCGCCGTGGATGGCTGAGGAGAGCGAGCAGACGAGCGGACAGATCGCGGGGAGCACGTGATCCTTGCTCTGACGTTCTGGAGCCAACCGCAGGTCATCACCGACAGCTGGGTCGAAATCGCCAGCACGATCACGCTGATCGCGTTCGTGCTCGGCGCGTACAAACACCTTGAATGCCACGTGAGCGGATGCCACCGCCTGGGGCGCTTCGTTCACGGTCACTACAAGCTCTGTCACATCCACCATCCGAACGTCCCCAGCAGCGGCAAGATCACGCAGGAGCACATCGAAGCCGCAGACGCAGGCGCGAAACCGACGTAGCGGCACTCGCCGGTCAGCCGCGACGCCCATGGCAGAATGCCGGCATGGACGCCACCGACCTCAAGGTCCTGGTTCAGGTCCCATGCGACCGCTGTGAGGGCTCGGGCCGCGTGGGCTGGGACACACCGACACCCGGCGGCTTCGCGCTCGACCAGACCAAGCCGTGCCCGGACTGCTCCGAGCGTGGCTTCCTGGACACCAGCGTCGCTCTGCCTGAGCTCAAGCGTTTGCTGGGGCTGAGTTAGGCCGCGGAGCGAACCCAGCTCACCACCGCGCCGGCGATCAGCAGAGCAGCGAGAGCGAGTAGGCCGATGCCGCCGTAGTGCAGCCGTTCATACGCGGGGTGGGACAGCAGATGGACAGCCATCGGGTCCGCTCCGGGCGTCGGATCGTGGTAGCGCGCGTAGAGGAAGGCCCAGCTGCCCGCGCCGAACAGCACGGCGCCGGAGAGAAACATGAGGAGCGGCATGAACGTCTAATCGTGGCGCAATCGAGCAGCCTTAAAACCCGCATTCGAGCGCCAAATTCACGCAAAATGGGGCAATATCGAGCGGTACCATGTGTGACGGCCGTCACAGAGACCCCTCCGTGAGCGGCTATTGTACGAACGACTGTTCGACAGCCGAGTCGTCTCCGTGGATGGAGGCGAACGGGGGACCCACTTGCCGGATCACGCTTAAGAGGCGGTCCGGATGGGGCGAATCGGCCACTGGTGTGGCTGTAACGCCCGGCTGACACGCGTCCGTTCGCGTGCACAGCCGGCCGTGAGCCCGACAGCTAACCCCGTAGGCGCAAACAAGGAGGTTCGTCACTCTATGTACGTCCCTGCGACGCCGCAGCCTGCGGCGCCACTGGTCCCGGTCGCGATCGCAGCAACGGATCCGACCATCGTCACGCCCGTGCACACGGAGCTGCATGTGCGGGGCTACCAGCTAAATGTCCTCGCCGGCCACCGGGCGAGCGTCACCGGCAGGCTCCTGGAAGGTCGCCACCCGGCGCCCTCCGGAGACGCCGTCGCGCTACAAACGCTCGGAAGGCACGGCTGGAAGACACTTGTCCGTGCCAGCACCGGCGCGAACGGCCGTTTCCGGCTCAGCTACGTGCCGCGCCGACTTGGCAGCTCTTGGGCACGCCTGCGCTTCTCCGGCAACGCCACCGAGCTTCCCGCACACCGCCGGCTCGGCAAGCTGAACGTCTACCGCCTCGCCGAGGCATCCTGGTACGGAGGCGGCGGGAGCATGGCCTGCGGCGGCGAGCTCACAAGCTCGACCATGGGCGTGGCCAACAAGACGCTCCCGTGTGGCACGCTCGTCACGCTCCGCTACGAAGGGCGCACGGTACGGGTACCGGTCGTCGACCGTGGACCGTATGTCGCCGGACGCGAATTCGACCTCACCGAAGCGACCAAGGAGGCGCTTGGATTCGGCGGCGTGGGGGAGGTGTGGAGCACAAGCTGAGCTCTGCATGCTCTCCTGCAGCATGGGCGCGCGCGTGCAGGGGTTGGATTTCGGCCTCGCGCTTCATTCAATCCGTGGATGTCAATGGCTGTGAAAGCGTCACGCACCCAAGTCTGGCTCGAGAGCCTCGGCGACTGGAGCTGGCCGGGTCAGGGCGGCGCCGCGGCGGCAGAGTTTCTGCCGCCGCCGTGGGTGCCTGCGTTCCCGCCCCGCCGGGAGTTCGTGCCGAGGACGCCGGCGCGCCCGGAGCGTACGCCGGCCACCAGGCTGCTCACGGGGGCGCTGCTCAGCGTGCTCGCAGCCATCTGCCTGCTGCTCACCCAGGGCGGACAGGCGGCACTCACCAGCCTCACCGGGTCGCACAGCGCGTCAGCCTCCGAACAGGAAGCTCCCGCGATCAGCTCCGCCCCGGCGGTGCAGTCCCTGCCGACGCTCACACCCGTCAGCCAGGACGCCGCCGGTAGCTCGATCGACTCCGCCGGCTACCGGTCGGCCGCGCTTCACGGAGAAGGGTCGTTCCTCGTCTACCTGCCGCCTGGCTATGACAGCACGACCGCCCACTACCCGGTGCTGTACCTGCTGACCGGGGATGACCAGTCCGACACCGCGTTCCTCCAGGTGGGGCTGCAATCCCAGCTGGACCGGCTGATCGCCGGCCACGCGATCCCGCCGGTTATCGCCGTGATGATCCAGGGCGGCCCCGGATCGAACAACTGGCGCAACGCCGACGGGCTCAACTACGAAAGCTACGTTCTCGAAGTGCAGGAACTGGCCGACAAGATGCTGCCGACGATCCCGGCGCGGAGCGCGCGCGCGGTGATGGGCGACTCGATGGGCGGCTACGGCGCGATGAACGTCGCGCTCGCCAACCCCTACCGGTTCGGCGTGGTCGAGAGCTGGATCAGCTTCTTCAACGGGCTCGGAGGCGTTCTGCGCGCCGACCGACCGATCATCGACCGCCTGGGCCTGCACGCGTTCGTCTACGGCGCCGAACAGGACCACATCGCCAATCCCGACGAGGACCTGCCGTTCGCAGCGGCGCTGCGGTCGGCCGGCGCCGACGCGCACGGCGCGATCTACCCAGGCGAACACAGCCTGGCGACGGTGGAAGCCCATCTCACGAGCATGCTGTCGTTCGCCGGTCACGCACTTCGCGACGCGCAGGCCCATGCTGCGAGCTGACCGCCGAGGAGAGGTGAGAGCGCTCGAGGCACTTGGCGCCGCGTCGCTTGGAGCGCTGGCAGTCGGCGCCTTCGCCGGTGGCGCCGGGGCGGTGGGGGCGATGGCAATCGGCCGGCTGGCAATTCGACGCGCGTCGATTGGCTCGCTCGAGCTTGGCGAGCTCAAGGTCGATCGCCTGACAGTCGGGGAGCTCCACGTCGAGCGCCAGGCATGCTGGCCGGCCAGCCAGTAGCATGTGCCACGTTCTCTGACAGCAATCGCGGAGGGTCTTCGATGGCAGCCGTTGACAGCGATCTCGTGAACGTCGAACTGTCGGCACGCGAGCACTGGCTCCAAGGTCCACCGCACGAGCTGTTCAAGCAGATGCGCAGCGGCTGCCCGATTCACTGGACCCAGGGGTTCGAAGACTTTCCCGAGGAGCCGGGCTTCTGGTCGGTGACCACCGCCGAGGACATCCACACGGTCAGCCGTGACTGGCGAACCTACTCCTCAGAACAAGGCATAACAGCTGCCGGCATCCTGCCACTGGAGCTATCGCGTGCGATGTTCATCGGCATGGATCCGCCCAAGCACGATCGCTTGAAGGCACTGTTCCAGGCCGGCTTCACGCCGAGACGAATCGCCGCGCACGAGGACGCCATCCGGGCGATCGCGATCGGCGTTCTCGATCGGCTGCAGGGGCGCGAGAGCTGCGAGCTGGTCGGCGATGTCGCCCAGCCGATCGTCGCACGCGTGATCGGCAGCTTCATGGGGATCGCCGAAGAGGACGACGCGATCTGGGCACAGCTGATGAACTCGACGCTGGGGGCGGGGGATCCCGAGGTCAACCCCGAAGGCGTAGACGGCGCGCTACAGAAACAGATCCCCGAGATCTTCGAGCGCTGTAAACGACTGATCGCCGAGCGCCGTGAGCGGCCTACCGACGATCTCACCAGCGTGCTGGTGCACGCCGAAGTCGACGGTGAGAAGCTCGAGGAACACGAGATCGTGATGGGCTTCTTCCTGCTGATGGCCGCCGGCAACGACAGCACCAAGGCGACGTTCTGCTCGGCGATGCGAGCGCTGCTGGAAGACCGCGAGCAGCTGCAACTGCTGCTTGACGACCCGTCGCTGATCCCTCCCGCCGTCGAGGAGGCGTTGCGGATGTTCCCCGCCTTCGCGCACTTCCGTCGCACCGCCACGTGCGACACCGAGCTTCATGGGCAGAAGATCCGCGCAGGGGAGAAGGTGGTGCTTTGGTACGCCTCATCCAACCGCGACGGGACGCGCTACGAGGACCCCGACCGCTTCGACGTCCGTCGCTGGTCGAAGCGGGGATGCTCGCCGGAGGCGGGCGTCTCCCGGGCTCGGTCCGAGCACCAGGCATTCGGCGCCGGTGGACGGCACTTCTGCCTCGGCACCGCGCTCGCGCGACTGGAGCTGAAGATCATGCTCGAGCAGACGCTCAAGCGCTATCCGCAGATGCAGCTCGCGGGCGCCACGCCGTACGTCGAATCCCCCTTCATCAGTCAGCTCAAGCTGTTCCCCGTCCGGCTCGCGGCCTAGCCGCCGCGGGCCGGACGGCCCTCTCTTCACGCCCGCCTGCCGTGCCCGCGCGCGTCGTTGCTCACGCGCTCCCGTCGCGAGCGCAGATTGCAGCGATCGTCTCCAACGCGTGCTCCGGGTCCACCGGTATCTCCGCCAGGGCCGCCACTAGCTCGACCGCATCGTCGATGCTCGCCTGCCCGCGCAGCTCGCCGCACCAGCGCTCCAGCCAGCGCAGCGTCCACTCGTCGAAAGCCTCCGGTCGCTGGATCGCCACGAGTGGCAAAAACCGCAGCGTCATGCGTAGATCGAGGGGCCGGGTGCGCTCATGCGCGAGCACCTTGGCCAGCGCGATCGCGAAGTCCAGCTCGCCACGATCGAGATGGGCTTCGAGCTCGCGGGCTGGGCGGTATGGCCTGGACATGCGAACGCATGTTCGCATACTGGTGTCGTGGCAACGTGCCGTGACCGCAACCGTGCATATGCTCGAGGGGTGTGCGGGCGCTACACCAACACAGCAGGTCCCGAAGAACTGAACGACCGCTTCATGGTCCCGATCGCAAGTCAGACGGGCACCCGGCGCTTCAACATTGCACCCACCGAAGAGGTGCTGGCGATCATCGCCCCCAAGGGCCGGCCCGAAGCACAACTACTTCGCTGGGGTTTGATACCGCCATGGGCGAACGACCTGAAAGGCGCTGCCAAGATGATCAACGCCAGGATGGAGACCGTCGCCGTCAAGCCCGCCTTCCGCAAGCTGATCCCCAACGCCTCGCGACGCGCCCTGCAGCTCGCCGACGGCTACTTCGAGTGGCTCAAACCCGAGAAGCGCAGCGAGCCCCGCCAGCCGTTCTTCTTCCAGGTCGACGGCGGCGTGCCGTTCGCGTTTGCCGCGTTGTGGACGCCGGCAAAGCTGGAAGGCGGCTGGATGCAGAGCGTCTCACTGCTCACCTGCGACTCCTCCCCCAACCGCGTGGCCGGCGCGATCCACGATCGGATGCCGGTGATCCTCGCCGACGCCGACGCTCAACAAGCGTGGCTCGATCCTGCGCTCGGCGCCGAGGACGCGCTGGCACTATGCGGCGCGCTGCCCACGGCCCGCCTCTCCGCCCGGCCGGCCAACCCCGCTGTAAACAAGGCAGGCGGCGCGGTCGAGGGCCCAGAGTTGCTGCAGGCACCAAGCTCTTAGCGTCCGTGGCGACGCAGACTCGGCTCCGCGTCCGCCTCGGACCGGTTCAGGCGGTCAGCCAGCGCCGCGGGTTCTCCACGAAGATCGTCTCAAACACCGCATCGTCCATCACGCCGAGCTCGCGCAGGGCCGGCACGACCTCATCGAAGACCAGTGTCATCGACCAGTTACGGATGGCGCCGCTGGAGATGAACACCGGCTCCAGCTCGCGTGGGAACCAGTCGATCGTCGCGCAGTAGTCCTGGGAGATGATCAGCCGCTCCGCATGTCCGCGGCGCAGCAGCTCCGCTGCGGTCGCGTTGCGCTTGTCGATCGGCACCACCATCTCCAGGCCGTAGCGATCCAGGCCCGCGTACACGCCCTTGTCGATCAGCCGCTCGATGTAGTCGACGTCCTCGGTATCGCCGCAGTGCGCGATCTGCACCCGGCCCATCTCCACACCCTCCTCCTCGAAGATCTCGACCTGCCGGGGGCCGGTCTGCACCGCCGGCATCGAGTGGGCCATGATCGGCGTGCCCGTCTGCACGCTCGCGCGCGCGACCGCACGATGGATCTTCTCGACGCTCTCGGTCACACCCGCCGCGTCAGCCGCGCACTTCAGGAACGCCGCCTTGATGCCCGTGCCCTGGATGCCTTTCTCGATATCGGCGACGAAGTGCTCGGCCATCGCGTCGACGTCACGGTTCTCGAAGTAGTGGGGGAGATGGTCATAGCTGTAGATGCCCGTGCATGCCACGATCCGCACGCCCGTCTGCTCGGCCACACGCTTCATGAAGTGCACGTCACGCCCGCCGAACATCGCCGTCGCGTCCACGATCGTCTGCACGCCACGCTCCTTGGCGGCAGCGACGGCCTCCAACGCCAGGCTCAGCTCTTCATGTTCGTCATAGCGATCCGGCCACTGCACCGCCACCGCCTCATCGCGGAAGCGAAGGTGCTCGTGGGCGAGCGTCACTCCCAGCTCCTGTGCGTCAGCTGCACCTTGAACGGTCTCTACACTCGGCATCGGCTCTCCTCTCGGGTTGGTCAACGACGGGACGGCGCGCTCAGCGAAGCGGCTCGCCCCAGCTGGTGTGCTCGCGCAGCTGTGCCTTGAGGATCTTGCCGCCGGGGTTGCGGGGCAGCGGGTCCTCGCGGACGGCGATGTACTGCGGGACCTTGAAGTCCGCCAGGTGCGCGCGGCTGTGGGCCAGCACGGCCGCCACGTCCAGTTGACCACCGGCAGCCGGCACGATCACCGCGCCGACCTTCTCGCCCATCATCTCGTCGGGAACAGGCACGACCGCCACCTCGGCCACCCCGGGAGCGCCGGCGAGCACGTTTTCGACCTCGATCGAGTACACGTTCTCGCCGCCGCGGTTGATCATGTCCTTCTTGCGGTCGACGATGTACAGCAGGCCGTCGGGATCGAGGCGCGCGAGGTCGCCGGTGTGCAGCCAGCCGTCCGTGAACGCCTCGGCGCTCTCCTGTGGCTTGTTCCAGTAGCCCTGCACGACGTTGGGCCCACGCACGAGCAGCTCGCCCACGCCGGTGTCCGCATCGACGTCGTCGAGCGCCAGATCCGTGACCGGCATCGCAAAGCCCACCGAGTCCGCGTGCTCCGCCGCCTCCTCGTGGGGCAGGAACGACGTCAGCGACGATGTCTCGGTCAGCCCGAAGCCGTTGCCCACACGCGCCTCAGGGAACGCCTCCTTGATCTGCTGAACAAGGCTCTCGGCGATCGGCGCACCGCCGTAGGAGACCCAGCGGACACGGCTGACGTCGAGCTCGGCGAAGCTCGGGTGGCGCACCACAGCATGGTAGATCGCCGGCACCGACACCAGCTGGTTGACGCCGTGCGAGCCGACCGCCTCGAAGAAGCCCGCGAAGTCCAGCGGGCCGGAGAGGATCTCGACCCTGCCACCGACCTCGAGCACCGGGATCAGCTGGCTGTTGCAACCGGTGACGTGGAACAGCGGCACCGACACCAGCGTCGAGATCGACGGACCGTCCGAGCGCTCGGTGAACAGGCAGCGAAACGCGCTCTCGCTGTTCGTCAGGAAGTTGCCGTGGGATGTCATCGCACCCTTGGGAAAGCCCGTTGTCCCGCTCGTGTAGAAGATCGCCGCCAGGTCGTCGGGCGCGAGCTCCTCACCTTCGAGCGGCTCGCCATCCGGCAGCGTGGCGCCGGCCTCGAACGTGTAGGACGCGCCCGAGTCCTGCACGACATAGGCCACCTCCTCCTCGGTGAAGCGCGTGTTGACCGGGACCACGATCGCGCCGAGCAGCTGCGCGCCAAAGAACGCCAGCACCCAGTCGATGCCGTTGGCCAGGCGCGTGGCCACGCGGTCGCCGCGCTCCACGCCGGCGGCCTGCAGACCACCGGCTACACGCGCCGCGCGCTTCCACAGCTCGCCGTAGCTGATCGACGGCCCGCCGACCTCCACGAGCGCCGTGGCGTCGGCGTCGCGCTCGACGCTTGCGCGCAGCATCGCCACCAGCGACGGTGGACGATCTACGTAGCACGCCACGCCGTCGCCGTCACGCTGCACTCCACTCTCGTCAAACGGATTACGTCCCCGGGGCAAAGGCTGAACCGTCAAGACCCACTCCTCTCTCGCTGTTCACTGAAGCCTATCCTCGGCGAGCCGCGCGAGTGTCCACCCGCGTGGCGGATCAGCCGAAGTGCTTGGCGACGATCTGCTCGACCGTGCCCTTGGTGCGCGTCGTCATCACACCGAGCAGCTTGCCGATCGCCTTCAGGTCCAGGGGCGACTCGAGCAGCCCGCCGCTCGGCAGCCAGTACAGCTCGCGCTCGCCGAAGGTGAGCCTGTCTGTCTCGCTGCCCAGCGCGAGCACCGCCTTGCGCACGCTCGCCGTCGGCGGCGCGGTGAGCATCGCGACCTGCAGCTTGCCCGCCGAGCCAGCCACCTGCTCCTCGGCGAACGGATGCAAGGCTGCCATCGCCTGCATCTCCTGCGCGCTGCGAATGAACGTCGGCACCTCATAGCCGAGCGCCACCGCAAGCCCTTGCTCGATGCGCAGCGACACCTCATCCACAGGCTCCTGGCGTCCGGCGAAGATGACGTTGCCGCTGGCGCGAAAGGTCGCCACCCCGCTGAAGCCCATCGCCGCGAAGTGCGCGCGCAGCTCCTCATTCGTAAGCCGGTGCCCGCCCACGTTCATGCCGCGAAGAAACGCCACATATGCAGACATACGCCAGACCCTACCTCCGCCGACGCCTGGCGCGCCCGCGAGCGCCAATGCCAACACGCAGCGCCGCGAAGCGGCTAGCTTGTGAGCATCCTCCCCGACCCCCGATCCCAGGCGGTGCGCATATGCCCGACAAGCTGACCCTGTATGTCTGCCACATCGACGACGGCTTGCCGCCGCGGCACCCCTGCCGGCGTGCACAGCGGGCGCTGCGCGACGCCGGACACGACTTCGAGAAGATCGTCTACGGCAAAGGCAAACCCTTTGGGTTGTTCACCGCCGGCACCAGGCCTGAGCTGAAGGAGATGAGCGGCCAGGAGAAGCTGCCCGTGCTGAAGCTCTCCGACGGCAGCACCGTCAACAGCGGATCGAGCATCGTCGCCTGGGCCGAGACCAACACGCCAGGGTAGGCGCAGGCGGCTCAGGCTGGGGTGGAGGCGGCGATCCTGTCAGCCAGGATCGAGGCGAGGCGGGCGCGGCTGCGCCCAGCGCCGCCGAGCAGCACGGCGTCCACCTGAGCGCGCTTGTACAGCCAGTGCACGTCAGCCTCCCAGGTGAAGCCGATCCCACCGTGCATCTGGATCGCGCCGGCAGTCACTTCGCGGCCGGCGTCGGAGGCGGCCGACTTGGCCATCGCCGCAGCCTCAGCCAGACCGTCGGGGTCTGCGTCGGCACTCCATGCGGCGAGCGCCGTCAACGAGCGTGCCTTCTCGGTGTCCATCAGCATCTGCGCGCAGCGGTGCGAGACGGCCTGGTAGGCACCCACGGGCACACCGAACTGCTTGCGGTCTTTGACGTAGGCCAGCGTCATTTCCAGCGCTCGCCCGGATACGCCCACAAGCTCCGAGCTGACCGCCACGAGCGCGTGCCCGAGGCCGGGACAGCCATCCTCGAGCGCCTCGCCGGCGCCATCGGCAGCGCTGACGCGCGCCGCAGAGCGGGTCGGGTCGATCGCGTCGATCCTGCTCACCTCGGCATCCTCGGGCGTCAGCAGCCGCCCGCTGCCGTCATCTTCGATCAGCACGATCACGCCTGCCTCGGCGCCGCTGACGACCAGCTCTGCAGTCCCGTCGACGGCTCCAGCAAGCGCGCCGATCGTCTCGCCCGAGGCAAGACCCGGCAGCCACCGCTCACGCTGCTCCGGCGTACCGGCCTGCTCGATCACGCATGCAGCCATCGCGCTCGCAAGGAACGGCACAGGCGCCAGCGAGCGGCCCAGCTCCTCGCACAGGATCGACAGCTCGATCGTGCCCAGTCCCTGGCCGCCGTTCTCCTCGGAGATCGCGATCCCCGGCCAGCCCAGCTCGCACAGCTCCTTCCACAGGGCCTGGTCGGTGGTGCCGGCCTCGGCGTGCTCGCGTACGCGCGCGGGCGTAGAGCGCTCGGAGAGCAGGTCGCGGGCGGTGCGCTGAATGTCGCGCTGGTCGTCTGTCAGCCCGAAATCCATGGCTAGGAGGCGACCTTCAGGCGGGGGAGACCGAGCACACGCTCGGCGACGATGTTCTTCAGCACCTCGGTCGTGCCTCCCTCGATCGTGTTGCCGCGCGCGCGCAGCAGCTCGTAGCTCCAGTCCGTGCCGACCGTCAGTGCCTCCGGTCCGATCACGTCGACCGCCAGCTGGGTGGCGCGCTGGTTGGTGTCCGACCACAGCCACTTGACCAGCGAGCCCTCGGGGCCCGGCTGGCCGTAGCGCTCGGCGTCGGTCAGACCCTTCCAGGCAAGCAGGCGAATCGCCTCGCAGCGCACGTGGAGCTCAGCAATCGCGTCCGCGTACAGAGGGTTCTCCAGCATGCCCTTCTCGGCGGCTACCGCGATCATGTCGTCCAGCAGACGGCGCAGCCCGATCTGCAGCGCGAAGCCAAGTCCCGCACGCTCGTTCATAAGCGTCGTCAGCGCCACCTTCCAACCGTTGCCGACGCCGCCCACGACGTTGGCATCGGGGATCCGCGCCTCCTCGATGAACAGCTCGTTGAACTCGGCTTCGCCGGTGATCTGGCGCAGCGGGACGACTTTCACAGCCTCTTGCTCCATGTCCATCAGGAAGTAGGTCAGCCCCTTGTGCTTGGCCGCCTCGGAGTCGCTGCGCGCGACGAGCATGCACCACTTCGAGTACTGGGCGCCGCTCGTCCACACCTTCTGGCCCGTCACGACCCATTCGTCGCCGTCCTTGACCGCTTTGGTCTTCAGCGATGCCAGGTCCGAGCCGGCGTCCGGCTCGGAGAAGCCCTGACACCAGATCTCCTCTGCGGAGAGGATCGGCGGCAGGTAGCGCTCCTTCTGCTCCGGCGTGCCCCACAGCATCAGCGTCGGGCCGCCGAGCAACAGCCCCAGCGTGTTGGCCGCGGGGGGGACCCGCGCACGGCCGAGCTCTTCGAAGTAGATCGCCGACTCCGTCTGGGAGGCGCCGCGTCCGCCGTACTCCGCCGGCCATCCCGGAGCTGCCCAGCCACCCTCGTACATGCGCCGCTGCCAGTCGCGCCGGCGTTGGTAGTGCGCGTCGTCGCCGGCGTCCGCAGGCGGCTCGGGTGCCGGCTGGTTCTCGGCGAGCCAGCCGCGCAGCTCGTCGCGGAAGGCTGTCTCTTGTGGGCTGAAGGTCAGGTCCATCGGTGTTCACGAAAGCCTAGCGTAGGCACGCCTCGCGAGATCTGCCAGGTCTTTGGCCAAGCTTCGCGCGGTGCGACTTGCTCGCTGCAGGGAACGCTATCAAGCGGCACATCCGCGTGTTGTCGGCGCCCGCCGCTAGATTCGAGTGTCGTGTCCGAGCAGCCCCGCATGCGCGTCGCGCACCTGGATGCCGACGCCTTCTACGTGTCGATCGAGCTGCGGCGTCACCCGGAGCTGCGCGGCAAGCCGGTCGTCGTGGCGGGCAACAGCCCGCGCGCGGTTGTGACGACCGCGAGCTACGAGGCGCGCCGCTACGGCGTCGGCTCGGCGATGCCCGCTTCCAGGGCACGGCGGCTGTGTCCGCAGGCGGTGTTCCTGACGCCTGATTTCCCCACCTACCGCGAGGTCTCGGCAAGGATGATGGGGATCGTGCGCGCGCACGTGGAGCGCGTCGAGGTAGTCGGGCTCGACGAGGCCTATCTGGACATCGAGGGGCTGTTCTCGCCGCGCGCAGCCATGCGTCGCCTGCTGGCTGAGATCAGCAACACGATGCAACTAACCTGCTCCGTCGGGATCGGCCCCAACAAGATCGTCGCGAAGGTCGCCTCCGACGCGGAGAAGCCCGCCGGCTTCGTCGTCCTCAGCCGCGAGCAGGCGTGCACGCGCTTTGCCTCCGCGCCGCCCGGCCTGGTGCCGGGCATCGGTCCGAAGACCGCAGCCCGCCTGGCGGAGCTGGGCCTGACGACGCTGGCCGCCGTCGGCGCGGCGCCCGAACGGCTGCTGGTCGAGCGCTTCGGCCCCAACCTCGGACGCGAGCTGCACCGGCGGGCGCGCTTCGAGCACGACGCGCCGATCGGAGCGCAGCGCAAGGTGGTCTCCGAGTCGCGTGAGCGGACCTTCGATCGCGACGTCAGCGATCCCGAGGAGCTGCGCGGCGCACTCAGAGCGATGGCCACAGAGCTGTGTGCAAGCCTCACCACCCACGGGCGCGTCGGGCGCACGATCGCGATCAAGGTCCGCCTGGACGACTGGACCACCGTCACGCGAGCGCACAGCGTGCCCGCGCCCACCTGCGACGCGGAGCTGGTCGGCGCGCATGCGCTGCGGCTGCTGGCGGCCTACGCGCCGGCGCGGCCCGTGCGCCTGCTCGGGGTGCGCGTCGCCGGGCTGAGCTCGCCCGAGGAGGCTCAGCAGGGCCCCCGGACAGAGGCGGAGGCTGCATTGGACGGTGCCCAGATGGCGCTGCCCGTATGAGGTCACTTCACAGCCACACCAACCCGCCGGTTGCGCACGTTAGGATCGGGACATGCCACTGGCGCGCGCGGGTGAGATAGAGCTCGACTACGAGCGCAGCGGCACGGGGCCACCGCTGCTGGCGATCATGGGGATGAGCGGCACGTCGCTGCACTGGGGCAAGCCGTTTCTGAGCGCCCTGGAACAGCACTTCGAGGTGATCGTCTACGACCACCGCGGCGTCGGCGCCAGCAGCCACCTGGAGGGACAGCTGACGACCGCCCAGATGGCCGAGGACGCGGCTGCGCTGATGGCCGCGCTCGGGCTCGACACGGCGCACGTGCTCGGCATCTCGATGGGCGGCATGATCGCCCAGGAGCTGGCGCTTGCCCACCCGGATCGCGTTCGCACGCTCACGCTCGGCTGCACCTACTGTGGCGGGGAGGGCAGCGTGCTCGCCGCCCCGCAGGCGCTGCAGCGGCTCAGCGCAGCGATGATGTCCGGTGATCGTCGGCTTGCGCTGAGGACCGCGTGGGAGATCAACGTCTCCCCGGCGTTCGCGCGTGACGATGAGGCATACGCGCGCTTTGAGGCGATCGCCTCGCGACGCGCGGTGGCGGTGCCGGTGATCATGGCGCAGATGCAGGCGTGCGCCGCTCACGACACCAACGCGCGCCTGCCCGGGCTGGCAATGCCGACGCTGGTGATCCACGGAACCGAGGACGAACTGCTGCCCGTGCAGAACGGTCGCCTGATCGCCTCGCTCGTTCCCGGCTCCCAGCTCGAGATCTTCGACGGCGTCGGTCATTTGTTCTTCTGGGAGCGTCCGCAGCGTCTCCGCCGATCTGATCCGCGCTCACGCAGCGTGCCTGGCGACGCCCAAGAGCTGAGCGTCCGCGCGGGCGGCGTGACGCTGTCGGGCGAGCGGCATGGTGTGGAGGAGGCGAGCGGCGCCGGCCGGTCGACGGCGTCAACCCGGTTGGCGGTGCCGGCCCGGTGACGGCGTCAACCCGGTCGTGCTGCTGCACGGGCTCACCGCCACGCGCCGCTACGTGGTCATGGGCTCTCGTGCACTGGAGCGCTCCGGGTACACGGTGCTCGCCTACGACGCGCGCGGGCACGGCCGCTCCAGCGCCGCCCCCGACCGCGCCTACGGCTACGAGGAGCTTGCCGCCGACCTGCTGGCGGTGCTCGACGCGGCCGGTATCGAGCGCGCGCTGCTGGCCGGCGCCTCGATGGGGGCGCACACGGCCGTGCGCCTCGCGCTGCGCCACCCCGAGCGAGTCGCCGCACTGGCGCTCATCACCCCGGCATATGAGCCCTCGTCGTCGCCTTCGCGGACTGCAGCTGAGCTCACCCGCTGGGATGCGCTCGCGCACGGACTGCGCGAAGGGGGCGTGGAGGGGTTCGTGCGCGCCTACGACCTCGCCGCTGTGCCCGAGGCATGGCGCAAGACGATCGAGACGGTGCTGCGTCAGCGCCTGGCAGCTCACGAGCATCCCGATGCGCTCGCCGACGCGCTGGAAATCGTGCCGCGCTCGCAGCCGTTCCAGGAGATGGGCGAGCTCGCAGCGATCGCCGCTCCCACGCTAGTCATCGCCAGCCGCGACGAGGCCGACCCGGGGCATCCGCTGGCAGTGGGCGAAAGCTACGCCCAGGCGATCCCCGGCGCCGAGCTGGCGGTCGAGGATGTCGCAGTTCCGCCGCGCTCGCCGATCGCCTGGCAGGGCGGGCAGCTTTCGAAGCTGCTGGTCGATCTTGCCGCCCGTGCCGACGACAGTATGTGATAGCGTACGGTCGTATGCCGGTACGCGACTGGGATGGCAGCAGCTATGACCGTGTCTCGGCGACGATGGAGGCGTTGGGGCTGGAGGTGCTGTCGCGGTTGCAGCTGAGCGGCGATGAGCTCGTGCTGGATGCCGGCTGCGGCTCAGGGCGCATCACTAAAGCGCTGATCGGACAGCTGGCGCGCGGGCACGTGATCGCCGTGGACGAGTCCGCGTCGATGATCGCTGCCGCCCGGCGGCGACTGGGAGCGTTGGCGCTGGATCCCGGTCTTGCGTCTGATCGCACCGACGGCCGCGTGGAGCTACGCGTCGGCGATCTGCTGCAGCTGGAGCTCGAGCAGCCGGTCGATGCGATCCTCTCGACCGCGACCTTCCACTGGATCGCCGACCACGACCGCCTGTTCACCCGTATGCGCGCAGCGCTCGCACCGGACGGGAGGCTCGTGGCGCAGTGCGGGGGAGAGGGCAACATCGAGATCCTGCGGGACAAGGCCGATGCCGTGCTCGCACACGCGCCGTATGCCGAGCACTTCCGCGACTGGCGCGCGCCGTGGAACTACGCGAGCGCAGAGCAGACTCGCCAGCGCCTGCTCGCCGCGCGCTTCGGCTCTGCGCACTGCTGGCTGCAGCCGGCGCCGCGCGAGCCGGAGGAGCCGCGCGAGTATCTCTCGACGATCGTGCTCGGCCCGCACGTGCAGCAGCTGCCTGAGCAGCTGCGCGAGCGGTTTCTGGACGACGTCCTGGCAGCGCTCGGCAAACCCGTCGTCGTGGACTACGTGCGCCTGAACATCGACGCCGTCGCCTGAGTCGACGCCGTCGCCTGAGCTCACACGCAGGGGCGCCGTCCTCGCCAGTGCATCTCTACCGTGCGATAGCCATGGCTATACAGGAGTCTTCTTGGAGACGGACTCGTCCGCCGCAACAGCCGCCCCGCTGAGGAGCGCCGTGTAGCGCCCGCCACGCTCGATCAGCTGCTCGTGGGTGCCGCGCTCGACGATCCGCCCGGAGTCGAGCACGAGGATCTGGTCGGCGTCCCTGATCGTCGAAAGGCGATGCGCGATCGCGATCGTCGTGCGCCCGCGCGAGAGCTCGTCGAGCGCCTGCTGGACGGCGCGCTCGGTCTCGGTGTCGAGCGCCGAGGTGGCCTCGTCCAGCACCAGCACCGGCGGGTTGCGAAGCACCGTGCGCGCGATCGCGATGCGCTGCTTCTCACCGCCGGAGAAGCGGTAGCCGCGCTCGCCCACCGGTGTGTCATAGCCCTCGGGCAGCGAGGAGATCAGCCCGTGGATCTGCGCAGCGCGGGCCGCGTCTTCGATCTCCGCGTCGCTCGCCTCCGGGCAGGCGAAGCGCAGGTTCTCGCGAATCGAAGCGTGGAACAGGTACGTCTCCTGAGAGACCAGCCCGACCGTGGCGGCCAGCGAGCCCAGCGTCATGTCGCGCACGTCCACACCGTCGATGCTGACGCTGCCACGCTCGGCCTCGTACAGGCGTGCCACCAGGTATGCAAGCGTGGTCTTGCCCGAGCCCGTCTCGCCGACGAGCGCCGTGCGCGTTCCCGCGGGAATCACCGCGCTGATCTCCTGCAGCGTCCACGGCGCGTCGGGCTCGTAGCGAAACCACACGTCGTCCAGACCGACGTCGCCGCGTACGCCCGTCAGCTCCCGCGCGCCGGGACGCTCGACGATGTCCACCGGCAGGTCCAGGTACTCGAAGATGCGCCCGAACAGCGCCAGCGAGGTCTGCACTTCAAGGCCAACGGACAGCAGCTGCTGCATCGGGAACAGCAGGCGCGTCTGCAAGGTGGTGAACGCGACCACGGTGCCGATCGAGATCGCGTCGTGGCCGTGGGCGATGTTGTAGCCCGCGAACCAGTAAACGGCGGCGGGCATGATCGCGAAGGCCATCTGCACGGAGGACATCCGCCAGCGCCCGGCCATCCGCGCGCGCACCTCCAGGTCTGCCAGTTCGCTCGACTCCGAGGAGAAGCGATCGACGAGCTCGTGCGAGCGGCCCATCGTCTTGCCGAGCAGGATCCCCGAGACCGACAGCGACTCCTCCACCAGCGTCGACATGTCCGCCAGGCGGCTCTGGCGCACCGACTGGATGCGCCGGCGCTCGTTGCCCACGCGGCGCGTCAGCCACACGAAGAACGGCAGCAGGATCAGCGAGAACAGCGTCAGCTGCCAGCTCAGCGCGAACATCGCCGTGACCGTCGCCAGCACGGTGGCGACGGTCGAGACGGTCGAGGTGGCCGTACTCGTGACCACGTCGTCGATGCCGCCGATGTCATAGGCGATCCGCGCCTGCACCTCACCGGAGCGGGTGCGCGTGAAGAACGCCAGCGACATGCGCTGAAGATGCGCGAACACAGCCGCGCGCAGGTCGTGCATCACGTGCTGGCCGACCTGGTTGGAGATCCACGTCTGCGCGACGCTGATCACGCTGTTGATGATCGCCAGCGCGATCATGCCTCCGACGAGCCATGAGAGCAGCGTCAGGTCGTGCTTGATGATGCCCTTGTTGATCGCTTCGCGCAGCAGGAACGGCGAGGCGACGCTGAGCACCGAGCCGAGCACGATCAGGCCGAGCAGCAGGCCCAGACGCACCCGGTAGGGAATGAACAGCCGCCCGATGCGCCGCAGCGAGACGTGTTTGTCGGGGATGTCCTCGGGACGAAGCTCAGTCCGGCGCGAGCGACGGGGCGGGCGGGCATCCATCCCGCCGTGCCCGGGACTGAAGGGCTGGGCGCTCACGCGGCTGACTTTACCGTCGCCGTCGTAGGGTTAACGACCGTGAATCTGTCCGCTCGGAGATCCGGGTGCTCGGCTGCCTGCTGGAGAAGCAGCGCACCACCCCGGACGCCTATCCGCTGTCGCTGAACTCGCTGCGCCTGGCCTGCAACCAGTCGACCAACCGCGATCCGGTGGTCGAGTACGACGACGCGGTCGATCCGCGACGCGCTCCATCGTCTGGAGCGGCGCGGGTTCACCCGCCTGGCCAGCGGCGCCGGCAGCCGCACGGCCAAGTACCGCCATCTGCTGGCCGAGGCGCTGCCGATGGACGCCGCCGAGCAGGCGGTCATGTGCGTGCTGATGCTGCGCGGCCCCCAGACCCCGGGCGAGCTCAAGCAGCGGACCGAGCGCATGCACCCCTTCGCAGAGCTGGCCGGCGTGCACGACACGCTCGAGCAGCTGATCGAGCGGGGGCTCGTCGCGCGCCTGGACCGTCGCCCGGGCCACAAGGAGGAGCGCTACGTGCAGCTGCTCGGCGAGGAGCAGAGCCCGCGGCGCCAGCGGCCGTCCCCGCCAAATCTCGAGCCGAGCCCGCAGCCGGTGAGCGCGACGAGTCTGCTCGAGCGCGTCGAGCGTCTGGAGCGGGAAGTGGCGGAGCTGCGGGCCGCGATGCGCGATCCTGTCCTACGAGCACCAGCCATGACCCATCTCCTGCCGATCCTCGCATCCTCCTCGGACACGGCCACCGGTGTGGGCATCCCGATCGCGGTGGCCGCGGGGCTCGTGTCGTTCCTCTCGCCGTGCGTGCTGCCGCTGGTCCCGGGCTACCTGTCGACGGTCGTCGGGGTCACGCCCGCCGACCTGAAGGACGGGGTGGGCGTGCGCCGCGTGCTCGTCCCCAGCCTGCTGTTCATCGCGAGCTTCTCCGCGATCTTCATCCTGCTGGGCATGAGCGCGACGGTGATCGGCTCGGCGCTGCAACTCGCACAAACACACGCTCGAGCAGGTCGGCGGCGTGCGTGATCGTCGTGATGGGGGTCGTCTTCCTGGCCACCCCGTTCGTGCGGATGCTCAATCGCGAGTGGCACTCGGAGTCGCTGCTGCGCCTCGCCGGCCGCGGCGGTCCGCTGCTCGCGGGCGCCGCCTTCGCGATCGCCTGGACCCCCTGCACGAGCATCACGCTCGGCGCGATCCTCACCCAGGCCGCCGTCTCCAGCTCCGCCGCACACGGGGCGCTGCTGCTGGCCTTCTACTCGGCGGGCCTCGCGATCCCGTTCCTCGCGATCGCCCTGGCCTTCGAGCGCATGACCAACGCCCTGGCGGTCGTCAAGCGCCACTTCCCGGTGATCATCGCCACCGGCGGCGTGGTGATGATCCTGCTCGGAGTGCTGATCCTGACCGGTGAGTTCACGGTGCTCAACGCGCAACACGCTGATGGACACGCGCTGTCGAGCATCGAGGGTCACCGGCCTGGTACGAGTCGCTCTCCGCTCAGCGTTCTCGAGCTCGGCTCGCGTGCCAGGAAGCGGCTTTCCCAGGCTTCCTGGTTGCGCTTTGCGTCGAGCACGAACGGGGAGTGGCCGATCGCCTTGACGATCGCGCGGTTGACGGTCGACTCGGGGCACGGTAGCGGGCGCAGGACGTCGACGAACAGCACCACGCGCGTCTCGTCGGTGTCGTTCCACACCTCGTGGTTGAAGGTGTCGTCGAAGATCATGCTCCTGCCCTCCTGCCAGTGGCGGATGTCCTCGCCGACGCGGATCCGGCACGAGTCGGCGTCCTCGGGGACGATCAGCCCCAGGTGGTAGCGGAGCACGCCCTTGTAGGGGCCGCGGTGGTCGAGGATGTGCTTGCGGGGGGAGAGGATCGAGATCATCGCGGTGGTCATGCCGGGGATCTCGCGCATCAGCGCGGCGGTCCGTGGGCACAGCTCGACGCCCAGCTTGGCCTCGAAGCCGTAGCCGTACAGGAAGAACGTCTTCCAGCGGTCGTCGTCGGTGATCTCGATCTGGTCCTTGGAGATGTCCTGGAAGTTCGGCAGCTCGGCCTGGTCCTCGAGCAGCCGCTCGACCTCCTCGCGGATCACCGTCCAGTTCTCCTCGATGTGCTGAACCCAGGGGAAGCGCTCGAGCGGGAAGAAGGTGGCGTCGCCCACCAGCGAGCGTCGCCCGATGAACCGCTCGATCGGCGCCAGGATCCGTTCGCCGACGGCGATCGTCAGCTCGACGGTCCTCTCCCACAACGACTTCTGTGACCCTCCCGTCACGCGCTCCATCCTAATGCGCGTGACGGTGGGCATAGAGAACATCTGTCGGCTAGGCCGCCTCGCGCAGCGCTGCCAGCTCGGGTGACTCGGCGAGCTTCTTCAGCGCCCGCTGCTCCAGCTGGGATGCGCGCTCCGCGGAGAAACCGAGCCGCTTGCCGATCGCGGTGAGCGTCTGGGGCTCCTCACGGCCGGTGCCGAAGCGCAGGGTGAGCACCTTGCGCTCGGTTTCGGGCAGCTGCTCGATCGCGCGGTGCACGATCCGCTCGCGCTCGTTTTCCCAGGCCGTCTCCTCCGGCACCTCGGCGTCGGAGGGGAGCAGGTCACCGAGGGCGGTGTCGCCGTCCTCGCCGATCTGCTGGTCGAGGCTGACGAGCGCGGCACGCTGGTGGCGCACCTCTTCGACCTGGTCGATCGGCAGCCCGGTCTCCTCGGAGAGCTCCTCGAGCGTGGGCTCGCGCCCAAGTCGGACGGACAGCTCGCGCTCGACGCGCCCGACCTTGCGGGAGCGCTGGGCGACGTGGACGGGCAGGCGAATCGTGCGACCGGAGTTCTCCAGGCCACGCTGGATCGCCTGACGGATCCACAGGGTGGCGTAGGTCGAGAAGCGGAAGCCCTTGCGCCAGTCGAACTTCTCGCTGGCGCGGATCAGGCCGAGCATGCCCTCCTGGACGAGGTCGCCGAGCGGCAGCCCCTGGTTCTGGTAGCGGCGTGCGTTGGAGGCGACCAGGCGCAGGTTGGAGTTGACGAGCAGTTCCTTGGCGTGCAGGTCGCCGCGCTCGATGCGCTTGGCCAGGTCGATCTCCTGGGCCGGGGTGAGCAGCGGGTAGCGGCGCGAGTGGGCCAGCAGCTGGTCGACGGACTCGGGGATGAACGTGTCGGCGGCGCTGACGTCGATACGCTCGATCGGGCTGTCCAGCCGCCCGGCGGCGGCGGTCACCGGCTCGGTCTCAGCGACGAGCTCCTCGGCCTCTGGCTCGAGTGTGAGAGTGGGGTTTGCGGGGGAGTCTGTCATGGGCGTCCTTCTAATCCGATGCTTGGAGTCGGAATTATAGGCCACGATAGTTGCGTTGTCAACCATTATTGCTCAGATAGCTCGCTCACAAGCTCGTTCGACGCTTCCCAGCCGCTTACCTGCCCGACACATCACAAAGTAAAGTGCCCACATAGGTGCCGTCTAAAACCCGCGCACGGGTGAAAAGGAGCGATCCGGCGATCCTGGCTCCTGTCGACCATGTGGCGGGTGTGGGTGAGGCGCGGCGGCTAAGCTCGGCATATGAGCATCGATCTCAGCGGGCAGGTCGTCGCCGTGACGGGCGCGTCCTCCGGAATCGGCGAGGCGACCGCTCTGGCCTGTGCGCGCAATGGCGCCGCGGTGGCGCTGGCCGCACGACGCCTGGATCGCATTGAACTGCTCGCGCAGCGCATCACCGAGGAGGGCGGTCGCGCGATCGCCGTTCAGACAGACGTCGGCGAGGAGTCCCAGGCGCAGGCGTTCGTGACGCGTGCGCACGCCGAGCTCGGCCGGCTGGACGTGCTCGTCAACAACGCCGGCGTGATGCTGCTGGGCCCGATCGAGAACGCCCCAACGGAGGAGTGGCGGCGGATGATCGAGGCGAACGTGTTCGGCGTGCTCTATTGCACGCACGCGGCGCTGCCGCTGATGCGAGCGCAGGGCTCCGGGCACATCGTCAACGTCAGCTCCGTCGCCGGACGCGTCGCCCGGGCCGGCTCCGGTGTTTACAACCTGACGAAGTTCGGGGTCGGCGCCTTCTCGGAGTCGCTGCGCCAGGAGGGTGTGGCGATGGGCGTGCGCGTGACGACGATCGAGCCGGGCGCCGTGGCCACCGAGCTGCCGGGTCACAACCGCGAGGAGGTACTCGAGCAGATGGCCAAGCGCTTCGCCGGTGTCACGCCCCTGGACGCCGAGGACATCGCCGGGGCAGTGCTCTACGCAATCGGTCAACCGCCGAACGTGAGCGTCAACGAGCTGCTCGTACGCCCCAGCGGCCAGGGCGCCTGAACAGGCCCCGGACGCCTGAAGAAGCCCGGACGCCTGCTTCAGCCGGGCTCGGACGTCGCCGCGTGTGGCGCGATCTCCAGCAGCCGGCTTGCGCTGTGATCGACCTGCAGGGTGGTGTGCTCGATCGCGAAGCGCTCGCGCAGCATCACCGCCATGTCGCGCCGCGCGGTGTGGCAATCGCACTCGCTCGCCACCAACACGTGCGCCGAGAGCGCCGGGAAGCTGCTGCTGACCTCCCATACGTGCAGGTCGTGGACCTCGACGACGCCCGCCTGTGCGACCAGCGCCTCGCCGATCTCCTGCGGGTCGAGCCCCTCCGGCGCCGCCTCCAGGAAGATCCGCCCGGACGCTCGGACGAGCGAGGAGCCCGAGCGCACCATCAGCGCGGCGATCACCAGCGAGGCGATCGGGTCCGCTCGCTGGAAGCCGCTCACAAGGATCACCGCGGCGGCGATCGCGGTGCCGATGAACCCGTACATGTCCGTGAGGATGTGCTGGAAGCTGCCCTCGATGTTCAGGCTTTGCCGGTTGGCCTTCGACAACGTCCACGCCGCGATCAGGTTGACCACAACCCCCGCCAAGGCCACGATCAGGATCGCCGTCGCGTGGACGTGGGGAGGAGAGACGAGACGGCGAATCGCCTCGTAGGTGATGAACGCCGCCAACACCAGCAGCGTCACGCCGTTGGCCTGTGCGGAGAGGATCTCCACCCGCCGGAAGCCGAAGGTCATCGCTCCCGCCGCCGGGCGCGCGGCCAGTCGCAGCGCCAG
The DNA here is from genome assembly GCA_963779665.1 of uncultured Solirubrobacteraceae bacterium. Lineage (GTDB taxonomy): Bacteria > Actinomycetota > Thermoleophilia > Solirubrobacterales > Solirubrobacteraceae > Palsa-744. The sequence continues at coordinate 353,307 of CAVZYW010000002.1, forward strand.
CAGCGAGAAGCCGATTGCGCCGGCGTCGGTGAGCATATGCCCGGCGTCCGAGAGCAACGCCAGTGAGTGCGCGAGCACGCCGACGGTCACCTCTACGGCCATGAACGCGAGGATCAGCGCCAGCGCCACCGCCAGCCGGCCCCTGTCGGCGTCTGGCGCAACCGCGTGAGAGTGCCCGGCGTGAGCGTGAGCCATCGGCCCACGATACGACGCGATCGGGACAGGCACATCCACAGACGATTGCCTGAACGATCACCGCCACACAGCCGCGCCCGCGCGGCGCAACATAGTCTCTAGCGATGTCGCAGAGGAGCGAGGGCGAGCACGTGCTCACGCAGCGGGCAACGACCCTGGTCTCGATTGCCGCGGCCAGCGTGCTGGTGATCCTCAAGCTGGGTGTCGGGCTGCTGACCGGCAGCCTCGGGCTGGTCTCGAGCGGCATCGAGTCAAGCGGCGACGTGGTGGCCGCCGCGCTGACGTTCTTCGCCGTTGGGCTTGGAGGCAGGCCCGCCGACTTCGACCACCCCTACGGTCATCGTCGCGCGGAGAACCTGGGAGCCCTGGGAGAGGCCGCGCTGCTGCTGGGCGGCGGCGTGCTCGTTACCGTCGAGGCCATCGGCCGCCTCGCAGGCACCGCCAAGACGCCGGTGATCCACTGGTACGAGTTCGCGGTCATCGCCGGCGCGCTGGTCCTCGAACTCGTGCGCATGAGCGTCGCGCTGGCCGGCGCCCGCCGCTACGACAGCCCGGCGCTGCGCGCCAACGCGCTTCACTTCGCCGGCGACATCGCCGGCTCGGTGGTGGTGCTGGGTGGTTTGGTGGCGGTGCGCGCGGGCATGCACCAGGGCGACTCGCTGGCGGCGCTGCTGGTCGCGGCGATCATCTTCGCGGCCGCGATCAGGCTGATCCTCATCAACACCAACGCGCTCATGGATCACGCCCCCGCGCAGGCACGGACGTCCGCCGAACGCGCGATCGCGGCTCTGGGCAGCGATATCGAGCTGGATCGCCTGAGGCTGCGGGAGTCAGCCGGTCGCTATTTCGCAGACGTGGTCGTCAACGTCCCCCCGGGCCAGGCGGTGGTGGAGGGCCACCGTGCCGCCGACCTCGTGGAGAACGCCCTCGAGCGGGTGCTGCCGGGCAGCGACGTGGTCGTCCATGTCGAGCCACGCCGCCAGGGCCTTGACCTGCGCGACCGCGTGCTCGCAATCGCGCTGTCCGAGCCGCTGGTCAAGGAGGCCCACGACATCACGATCTTCGAGCAGGACGGCGCTCGCAGCGTCTCGCTGCACCTCAAGTTCCCGGCCGCTCTCGACCTGCGCTCCGCCCACGAGATCGCCGAGCGCGTGGAGCAGGCGATCCGCGAACGACCGGGCGTCGCCGACGTGCAGACCCACCTCGAGCCGCTCGAGCGCCCACTGGCCGCGCGCGCACCCGACGATGACGCCGACCCGCAGACCACGCACGCGATCGAGCAGCTGGTGCGCGAGCGGACCGGGAGCGATCCACGTCGCGTGCGGCTGCTCTCGACGGAGGTCGGCCACGTCGTGTTCCTGACCCTGGCCGTGGACCCGGGCGAGTCGCTGACCGAAGCCCATCGCCTGGCCGGAGAGCTCGAGGAGGAGCTGCGCCAGCGGATCGCCGGCATCGCCGAGGTGGTCGTCCACACCGAGCCCTGACAGCGAACCCTGACACCGAGCCTGTTTGGCCTGCCCTACTTCCTGGGGCACGGCGCCGTGAAGCTCACCGTCACCGTCTCCGGTTTCGAGGGTTCGCCGTCTTCGGCGAAGATCACTTCGGTCTTGACCGGGAAGCCACCCGGCGGGCACTTCGACGGGATGCGCCCGTAGTAGATCGTCTTGCCGTGCGCGCGGTACGCCGAGCCGGCGGTCACGTCGATCGTCTTCGCCGACGCGTACGGCGCTCCGGGCACGCTGGCGATCAGCGGCACTTCGACTTCCAGCGCCTTGCCGAAGCCACCGCCACCGGCGAGGTTCCGATAGCGCCCGCCGGAGAGGATTTCCAGCGACACGGGCGTGTGGCCGTCGGTGAAGAACTCGAAGCCGCCGCCGGGCGCGTAGTAGGAGGAGATTTCCGCTTCCTCTTCGACACGTTCGCCGCCGAAGGTGACGAACCCGAGCGCATGGCCGACGGGACCGGCGGCTGAGCCCTTGGGGCACCTGATCGGGCCGAACTCTTCGAGCAGCGGCTTTGCGCACGTGGGAAAGCCGCCCGGGTGCAGCGTCACGCCGTCCGGCAGGTAGAAGTTGACGCCGATGATCGGCGGCGGCGAGCCCAGATATTCGTTGCCTTCGATCTGGTATTCGGTGCGCAGGGCGGTGCCGGCGCCGAGGATGTAGCCCGTGTGCGGGAAGCCGGGGATCGGCACCGGCAGCGCTTTGAACCTGACCGTCGGCAGTGCCGAGGCCACGCCCGCCCCCAGCAAGACGGCCGTCGCCAGGACGGCAAGACAGGCAGACGCCCAGCGCATCACACAGGGAACATCCTTCGGCGAAGCATCACTGTGGAGCGTAGTCCAAGACAGCGTCCACGTTGGCCCGAAAGGCGACTGGAAGATTCTTGCGCGGGCGGCGTCTATGCGTTCGACACCATTCGAGCGAAAGGGACCCCCATGACCGACTCAGCGCAGGGCCGCACCGGCGCACCGCGGCGCACCAGACGGCCCACGGCACTGGCAATGTGGACCACGGCGGCGACGCTCGTCTTCGCCGTCTCGCTGGCAGCGATCGCATTCGCAGGCTCTATGTCGACGACCGTCGGCTCGGCCTCCAACGCCAAGCTCGGCCAGCAGCTGGCAGTCGACTCGCAGGGACAGACGCTGTACGCCCTCAGCCCCGAGACCACCAGTCATCTGCTGTGCAAGAGCAACGAATGCCTGAAGTTCTGGCCGCCGCTGACCGTACCCTCCCGCGCCTCCAAGCTCAAGGCTGCAGCGGGCGTGCACGGGACGCTGGGGATCCTGCGTCGCAGCAACGGCACGCTGCAGGTGACGCTGCGCGGCATGCCGCTGTACCGCTACTCCGGGGATCGCGCCAAGGGCGAAGCCAACGGCCAGAACATCAAGAGCTTCGGCGGTACCTGGCACGCGGTTACGGCATCCAGCAGCCCCGCCGCCGGCAAGCCCGCTCCGAGCACGACCACTACGCCAGGCTACGAATACTGAGCTCATACTGAGGCCGCTCGCGACCCTAGCTGCGCGCGCCGCGATCCTGGCGGTCCAGCTCCGCCAGCTGGGCGGGCACGTCGGCGAGAAAGCCGCAGGCGATGAATCCCAGCAGCACGAGGACGCCGATCGCATGCGCCCAGCCCGCTTCGGCGATCGTCAGGAACCCGAAGCCTGCCAGCAGGCACGCGGCGGCGGCGCGTGCCAGCAGCCCCGGCGCGGACGCCGACAGCAACCGGCCGACCGGCGGCGGCCGGGACGCACCGGCCTCTGCGTGATCGAGCGCCCCACGCAAGACGAGCCTGAACAGCAACGCCAGCGACGGGAACAGGATCACCGCGCCGGCGAGCACAGCGACGACCACGGCCACCAGCGTGTCGTGGGGGGCGGCTGCCTGGCGGACGGTCAGACCGGGCAGCAGGACCGGGTTCTGGGCGAGCGCCCAGCCGGCGATCACGGCGGCGACGGCGAGCGCCGCGGTGTAGCGCGCGGTCTCAAAGCGCCGGCGGCGGACGAGCTCAAGCGTGGCAAGACCGGCCAGGACCGAGACGATCAGGCCTGCGAGCGCGTCGCTGTGCAGCAGGCGCTCGTAGAGCGGATGAGCGTCGGCGTGCAGGACGACCAGGCCGCCGAGGGCGATCGCGCCGGCAAGGATGCCGGATACGAGTGCACGGGTGCGAAAGGCGACTTCCAGGTCGCGGTCTTCCACGCGCGCAGCGTCGGCCGCCAGGAACACCGCAGCGAGATACGCGGAGGTGGCAAGCGCCAGTACGCCGATCAGGATCGAGATCGGCCCCGTCCAGCTGGAGAACAGGTGGCCGGCGGCGTTGCCGACGGGCACGCGACGCGCAGCGATCGCACCGACCATCGTGCCGAGCGCGAACGGCGTCAGGATCGAGGAGACCGAAAACACGAGGTCGATCGAGCTCTGCTCGCGGGCCGTCGCAGTCCCGGCGCGCAGGGCGTAGGCGGCGCCGCGCAGGATGATCCCGACGGCGGCGATGAACAGTGGCACCGACAGCGTCGAGGCGATCGAGCCGAAGGCGCTCGGATAGGCGGTCCAGGTGACCGTCAGCACGAAGATCAGCCACACGTGGTTTGCCTCCCACACGGGCGCCATCGAATCGTGGGCGTGGTCGCGTACGCGCGCGCCGCGCGCTCCCGGACCCGCGAGCAGCTGCCACACACCGGCGCCGAAATCGGCGCCCGCCAACACGACGTAGAACACGAGCCCGACCAGCACGAAGATCAATGGCAGCTCGTACAGGTGCACGCTCACACCCCCGGGCTCGGACGATCGGACGGCGGGGCGCTCGGGCCGCCCGTGGGCGCGCCGGACGGATCCATCGGCATCCGTGCGAGGCGGCGCAGAATCCAGATAACGCCGATCCCCACGCCGACGTACACGAGCACCAGCGTGACGTAGCCGACGGGTATGCCGCTCGCGCCGGTCACGGCCTGGTCGGTGAGCATCACTTTGTAGACCACCCACGGCTGGCGTCCCACCTCAGTCGTGACCCAGCCGGCGATCAGCGCGACCACGGAGGCGGGCCCGGCGAGCGCGAGCGCACGGTAGAACCACACCGACTCCGGCAGGCGCTTTCGCCTGATGCGCACGAACAGGTAGATCGCGGCGAGCGCCGCCAGCAGCGTGCCGATCCCCACCATCAGCTGGAAGGACACGCGCACGACGTTGACCGGTGGCCGGCGGTCCGCGGGCACGGTGTCGAGACCTTTGACGACGGCGTTGGGGTTGTGGAACGCCAGCAGCGAGAGCAGTTTCGGGATCGCGATCCCGTATTTGACCTGGCCCGCGGTGTACCAGCCGAGCAGGTGCTCGGGCGCGCCTCTGGTGGTGCTGTGCAGGCCCTCGATCGCGGCGAGCTTGATCGGCTGGGCGGTGGCGACGACGCGCGAGATCCAGTCGCCGATCAACAGCTGCACGGGCGAGGCGAGCGCGGCGATCGTCAGCGGGATCGCCAGCGCGGTGCGCTCGTAGCGGGTGGGCGGGATCGGGTGCTTGCGCAGACGGCCGATTGCATAGACACCGGCGAGCAGGAACCCGGCGACGATGTAGCCGGCGACGTACATGTGCACGAGCTCCGGCCAGATGAAGCTGTTTGTGAACAGGGCGATGAGCGGGTGCACGTCGACGGCCTTCCCGTGCACCAGGCGAAAGCCGATCGGGTCGTTCATCCAGGCGTTGACCGAGATCACCATCAGCGACCCCAGGACACCGGCGATCGCGATCGGGATGCCGCTGAGGAAATGCGCTCTCGGCGAAAGGCGATCCCAGCCGTAGATGTAGATGCCGATGAAGATCGCCTCTGTGAAGAACGAGAACCCCTCGATCGCGAAGCCCAGCCCGAACACGCTGCCAAACGTCGAGGTGAAGGCCGGCCACAGCAGCCCCATCTCGAAGCTGAGGATCGTGCCGGTGATCACGCCGATCGCGAACAGCGCCGCCATCACCCGCGTCCAGCGGCGCGCCAGCGTTCGATACAGCTCATCGCCGGAGCGCAGGTACAGCCACTCGACGAACAGGATCATCGTCGGGAAGGCGATGCCGAAGCAGACCAGCGGGATGTGCACCGAGAACGACAGCGCCTGCATCTGACGGGCCTGCAGCAGATATGCCTGACGCACGGGCGTCACCAGCATGTTGGTATACAGCGTTCGCCCGGTGACGGCGCGGTGGCAGCCTGGCGCCCGTCTCCTGCGGTGCTCCCAGTCAGTCCTCCGCCAAGCGCTGCAGCAGATCCAGCGCCTGCGTGAGCACGCGTTGCTCCTGGACCGAGAGGTCCTCGGCGATCGCGCGCGCCAGCCATCCCTCACGCTGTAGGCGGTCGGCTTGCAGCGTCTGGCGTCCCTGCTCGGTCAGCTCGACGAGGATGCGCCGCCCGTCGGCGGGGTCCGCGCGCCGGGCGATCAGGCCGTCGGCCTCCAGGTCTGAGATCGTCTGCGTCATCGACTGGGGGCGCACGCGCTCGGCGACGGCGAGGTCGCCGATCGACTTCGTCCCCTCACGGTCCAGGCGCCCGAGCACGGCTCCCTGGGAGAGCGAGAAGCGATGCTCGGCGCGCAGACGGCGCATCAGGTGGCCGAGCACCATGCGCAGCTCGCTGGCCAGCCGGGTGGTATCGACCGCCGTACCCACGCTCGCAGACTATATATCGAGAAAGAGCAGGGAAACTGCTCAGTTTTCCTGTATTAATGATTGGATGGCGAGCGGCACGGGAACCCAAGCGCATACGAGCGTGCACGCGGACACCCCCGACACCGGCGCCACCGACCGCTACAAGTGGATCGCCCTCTCGAATGTCACGCTGGGGGTGCTGCTGGCGACCCTGGACGGCTCGATCACGCTGATCGCGATGCCGGACATCTTCCGCGGCATCCACCTCGACCCGTTGGTCCCAGCCAACAGCTTCTACCTGCTGTGGATGATCCTCGGCTTCCTCGTGGTCACGAGCGTGCTGATAGTCAGCCTGGGGCGCCTGGGCGACATGTACGGCCGCGTGAAGATGTACAACCTCGGCTTCGTCATCTACACGCTGGCGTCGCTGGTGCTGACCGTCGACTGGATGACCGGGCGGGCGGGGGCGACGTACCTGATCGCGTTTCGTATCGTGCAGGGGGTAGGCGCGGCGTTCCTGCTGGCGAACGCGGCGGCGATCATCACCGACGCCTTCCCCGCCAACCAGCGCGGCATGGCGCTGGGCATCAACAACATCGTCGGCGTCAGCGGCATGTTCGTCGGCCTCGTGCTCGGCGGGCTGCTCGCACCGATCGACTGGCGACTGGTATTCCTGATCTCAGTGCCGGTGGGGCTGTTCGGCACCGTGTGGGCCTACCTCAAGCTGGAGGAGCGCAGCACGCCCAAACCGGCGCGGGTCGACTGGTGGGGCAACGTCACGTTCGCGCTGGGGCTGATCCTGATCATGGTGTCGGTCACCTACGGCATCCGTCCGTACGGCAACGACGCAACCGGCTGGGGCAGCCCGCGGGTGCTCGGGCTGCTGGGAGCCGGCGCGGCGTTCCTGGTGGCCTTCGCGGCGATCGAGCTGCACGTGCAGGAGCCGATGTTCCGCCTGCCGCTGTTCCGCATCCGCGCGTTCACCTTCGGGACGCTCTCGACGTTCCTCTCGGCGATCGCGCGGGGCGGGCTGATGTTCATGCTGATCATCTGGCTGCAGGGCATCTGGCTGCCGCTGCACGGCGTCAACTTCACCGACACGCCGCTGCGGGCGGGCATCTACATGCTGCCGCTGACGCTGGGCATGCTCGTCGCGGGACCGACGTCCGGGTATCTGTCGGACCGCTTCGGCGCGCGCTGGTTCGCGACGGGGGGGATGCTCGGCTCGGCGCTGAGCTTCTTCCTGCTGACGCTGCTGCCGATCGACTTCTCCTTCTGGCTGTTCGCGCTGGTGCTGGCGATGGTCGGCATCTCGATGGGCATGTTCGCCTCGCCGAACCGGGCGGCGGTGATGAACAGCCTGCCACCGCAGCACCGCGGCGCCGGCGGCGGCATGAACCAGACCTTCCAGAACTCCGCACAGGTGCTCTCGATCGGCGTGTTCTTCACGCTGATGATCCTCGGACTGGCATCGAACCTGCCGCACACGCTGGCCTCGGGCCTGCAGGCGCACGGCGTCTCTGCCGGCGTAGCGAGCAGCGCCTCACATACGCCGCCGGTGTCGGTGTTGTTCGCCGCGTTCCTCGGCTACAACCCGATCGAACACCTCGTCGGGACGCACGTGCTTTCCACGCTCTCGGCCGCCAACCGTGCGACCCTCGCCGGGCGCTCGTTCTTCCCGCACCTGATCTCCGGGCCGTTTCGCACGGGGCTGCACGAGGCGTTCCTGTTCGCGATCCTCGCCTGCCTGATCGCGGCAGCGGCGTCGCTGATGCGCGGCGGGCGCTATCACTACAGCGAGCAGCCGGCCGCGACGCCCGACGGCGACGGCGCCGCGAGCAACGGCGCACAGGCACTCGATCCCGGCGCGAGCCAGCTCGCGTACAACACGACAGCAGAGGAGCAGCATGCGCGTTGAGTGGTATGGGCAGTCGGCGTTTCACCTGAGCGCGGGGGAGAGCACCGTCGCGATCGACCCGTTCACGGATATGTCCGAGATGGCGGCCAGCCGCGGCATGCAGTTCGACTACCCGCCGATCACGGGGGTGCAGGCGCAGCTGCTGCTGGTGACCCACGAGCACGCCGACCACAACGGCATCGAGGCCGTCGACGGCGACCCCGTGATCCTGCGCTCGACCGCGGGTCTGCTGGAGTCTCCGCTCGGTGAGATCACGGCGATCGCCTCCGAGCACGACGAGCAGGCGGGCACGGCGCGCGGGCCCAACACGATCTTCGTGTTCGAGCTCGACGGGCTGCGTGTGTGCCACTTCGGCGACTTCGGGCAGAGCGAGCTGCGCGCGGAGCAGGAGGCGGCGATCGGCGCAGTCGACCTGCTGATCCTGCCCGTCGGCGGCGGCCCGACGATCGGCGCCGAGCAGGCCACCGCGATCGTCGAGCGCCTGTCTCCGCGCTGGGTCGTGCCGATGCACTACCGCACGCCGCGGATTGGCTTCCTCGAGACGGCCGACGCCTTCCTGGAGCGCTCCGCCAACGTGCAGCGACTGGAGGGCAGCACGTTCGAGACCAGCGAGCTGCCGGCGAGCGACGGCCCGCTCGTGGTGGTACCCGCGGCGCCGTAGGCCGAGGCGTATAAATCGACTGAACCGAGAAAGGGCTTTCAGATGAAGATTGGACGATTGCTGCTGCGCATGGCCGTGGGCGGGTTCTTCTTTGGGCACGGCACCCAGAAGCTGTTCGGCTGGTTCGGGGGCCATGGGCTGGAGGCGACGGCGAGCGCATTCGACTCGATGGGACTGCGCCCCGGCAAGGCCAACGCGATCGCCGCCGGCGCCGCCGAGGCCGGCGGCGGCGCGCTGCTGGCCACGGGCCTCGCCACACCGGTGGCAGCATCGGTGCTGACGGCCACGATGCTGACCGCGATCGAGACCGTGCACGGCAAGAAGGGCCCGTGGCTGACCAACGGCGGCTACGAGTACAACGTGGTTCTGATCGCCGCAGTGCTGGCGCTCACCGAAGTCGACAGTGAGCGCTCGGGCGCGAAGCTGGCAGGCGCAGCACTGTTGGCCGGCGCGATTGGCGCCGCCGGCGCGCACCTCGCCGCCTCCGCGGCCCCGGCGCCGCCTGCAGCCGCCTCATCGGAATCCCCGCCCGCGGCGGAAGACACCGCGCCCGTAGACGAAGCGCGCCACGAGGACGTCGAGCAGGAGCTGCAGAACGGGTAAAGTTGTCGCGCCAGATCGGGAAGGATCGACGCCGGGCGGTGTCGTTAAGGCCGATCGCCCCCAACCGACGGAGGATCTGACACGTGAGCTCTCAACTGCAAGGCGCGGCAAGGACGTACCTCAGGCCAAGGCTGTCAGCCGTGATGCTGGCTGGGGCGCTGCTCGCGCTGGCCGGCTGCGGCAGCTCCTCCAGCACGACGAGCTCTTCGACCGCGGCCAGCACCCCGACACCCACTGTCGCCACCACCAGCACGCCGGCGGTCACGACCCCGTCGAGCACCACGACATCGAGCTCGACCGCTGCTCCTGCCCCGAGCGCCGGCCAGCCGCTGACGCTGGAAGCCAACCCTGAAGGTCAGCTCAAATACAACAAGACGGCGCTCACCGCCAACGCCGGCAAGGTGTCGATCGACTTCACCAACAAATCGCCGTTGGGTCACAACCTGACGGTCGAATCCTCTTCCGGGCAGGTCGTCGGGGCGACCCCGACGTTCCAGGGCGCCATGAAGGTCCTGACGCTTCAGCTCAAGGCTGGTACCTACAAGTACTTCTGCTCGGTCCCGGGACACCGGCAGGCCGGCATGGAAGGCACGCTGACCGTCAAGTAGCGACGCCGGGGCGCGTCGAGGTCAGCCGTTGACCTCGACGATGTCCCCGACGGCGAGCATCCCGAAGACCGTCTGGGCCGCTTCGATCGGCAGCTCCACGCAGCCGTTTGACTGCGGAAAGCCATAGGAGGCACGCGGGTAGCCGTGCACCGCATCGCCGCCGTTGAAGTAGTTGACCCATGGCACGTCAGGAATGTCGTATTTGGTTCCGTCGACGTCTTCGCCGCTCATCGTGGTCGATACGTAGCGCGCGTAGATCGGGAAGATGCCCTGGGCGGTTTCCGCACCCGGCACGCCCGTGTTGACGGGCGTGGTGAAGACCACGCGATCGCCGCGGTGCACCTCCAGCGTCTCCGGCAAGGACTCGGATACGGACACCCACGTGTAAGGATGGGGGTCGCGCCGGTAGTTGGTCTCGTCGTAGAGCAGCGACGCCCATGTGGCGGAGCTCGGTTCGCCCGTGGCTTCCAGGCCGCGGTCGGCTTGGTAGACCTCCAAGGCACCACGGGTCGTCTCATCCAGCTGGCCCAGCTGCACCGGCGGCGCGTCGGAGGGGCGGGGGACGAGTGCGCCCCGCGGCGAATGGAAAGCGTGTTCGGCAGCTTCACGGCGCGTCTCCGCGCCTGAGGCTATGTGGACGATGTAGCGAGGGTGGAACTTGGCTCCCAGATAGCCCAGCCGCGCAAGCGCCTGCTGCAGGCCGGCGAGCGATGGGCACGCCACGTTCAGGCCGATCGTCTGTTTGCGCCCAAGCTGGGTGTGACCGGCCGAGCTGGTGCGTGCCCACACCGTCAGCGCGTAGCGCGAACAGGGCTGCAGCGTGGAGACCGGCGTGAACACGTCGGAGTCACCGACGATGCTCCACGTACCGGCGACCTTGGGGTTGAGGCTCGGCGGCGGCGATGTAGGAGATACCGGGGCCGACAGCGTCACGCTGAGCGGCGCGGTGCCGTTGGTGATCGTGCGTGTCGGCAGCGCGGCCAGCTTTGTTGCCGGCAACGGTGAAGCCGCTGCCGTGTCATCGGCAGAGCGCGAGCCGAGCAGGGTGCTGACGCTGCGATCGCGGGAACCCAGCGCGACGACCGCGACGGCTGCCACGGCCACGATCAGCAGCACGACGATCGACCAGCGTTTCATGTTCGATAAAGGCTAACGCATGACTTGCCATTTATTTGCACCAGATCTGGCACGATTTCCCAGCTGTGCGCAGCCGTTCACGCCCGGGTCCAGGGCGCCTGCGAGCGCGACAGCAGATGCACGCTCAGCGTAACCGCCAGCACGATCGCGGCGGCCACGGCAAACGCCGCTGCGATGCTTACGTGGAGTACCAGCAGCGCGCCGGTCAGCGCGCCGAGCAACATCGCCGCCACCGCGATCGCGCGGCGGCCGAATTTCGATCCTGGCCCACCCACGAAACCGGCTTCGGAGGCAAGGCCGGTGAGCGTGCGTGTCAGCACCGTTGTCGTCAGCTCAGGGACCGCGAGGCGCTGCGCCGCCGCGTTCTGCACCCCCATAGCAAGCGCCATCGGTACCAGCAGCGCATAGCGGCCGGCACTGTCGAGCGGTTCGCCGAGCACGAGCGCGACGATCAGCGCGAGCACGATCAGCGTTAGCTGCGCGATGCCGGCGGCGCGCAGCAGGTGACCACGGTGCTCGGCGCTGTGCGCGCTGAGGTAGCCGCCGGCCAGCGCGCCGAGCAGAAACGAGCCGAGCGCCACCAGCGAGGCGACGCTCGACAGGCCGGGTGCACCCGCCAGCGCAAAGCCGAGGAACACGATGTTGCCGGTCATGTTCGCCACGAACACATGCCCGAACTTCAGGTAGCTGGCGGCGTCGACCACACCTGTTACGAACGTCAGCGCAATGAACGCCGGCGCCAGCGGACCGTGACGGTCTCCTGACGGCGGACGCAGCGTGTGCGCGGCTTCCTGCAGGACGCTCAAACCGGTGACACTAGCGCGCCGCCAGACGCGCGCAAGGCTCAGTCGAGATAGCTGACGAGATCCGACAGCGGCGCTCGCTCGGGCACGCGCTGCTCCTGGACCGGGCGGCCCAGGTAGAGCAGCCCGAGCGGGGTCTCGGTCGGCCCCAGGTCGAGCACCGCGCGACCCCTGAGGTCGTCCAACAGCGCCACCGTGCGCCAGTAGCCGGCAAAGCCGCGAGCGTGCGCCCCGAGCAGCACCAGATAAGCGGCCACAGCCGTCGCGAGCAGGTCCTCGCGGTCCTGCGCCGCGTCGCCGTTCTGTTGCGCGGAGACGGCGACCAGGGTGGGGGCGCGCTGCAGCTTGACCGCCGCGCCCGGCTGCTCGGACTCGGCCAGGCGCATCAGCCGCTCGCGCGTGCGCTCACCAAGGACGCGAAACCGCCATGGGTTGGTCAGATGGTGGTTGGGCGCCCAGCTGGCCAGCTCGAACAGCTCGTCGAGCACCCGGGGCTCGAGCGGCTCGGCATCGAACGCCTTGTGCGTGCGACGGCTGCGGATAGCCTTCTCGACGTCCATGCCAGGAACAGTAGAGCCACGCCTCGCTCCAGCGCTTGTGAATGAGCCTCGCTGAAATCCTCGCGATCGCTGCTGCCGGCCTGGCCGCGGGCGCGATCAACACCCTCGTCGGCAGCGGCACCCTGATCACCTTCCCTGTGCTGCTGGCATTCGGCTATGCGCCTGTCACGGCGAACGTGTCCAACACCATCGGGCTGGTGCCGGGATCGGTGTCAGGTGCCGTCGGCTACCGGCGCGAGCTCGCCGGCCAGCGCGCGCGGGCGCTACGCCTCGGCGCGATGTCTGTGACCGGCGGCATCACCGGGGCGGTGCTGCTGCTGGTGCTGCCCTCGGCGGCGTTCAAGGCGATCGTGCCGGTGTTCATTGCGATCGCGCTCGTGCTGACCGTGCTGCAGCCGCGCCTCGCGCGGTCGCTGGCCAAGCGGGAGATCGACCTGGAGCGACGGGGCGCCGTGCTGATGCCGCTGGCGATCTACCTCACCGGAGTCTACGGCGGCTACTTCGGCGCCGCCCAGGGCATCCTGCTGCTGGCGATCCTCGGCGTCGCGCTGGCACAGGACCTGCATCGCACCAACGCCCTGAAGAACGTGCTCGCCGGCCTCACCAACGGCGTGGCCGGGGTCTACTTCGCGTTCGCCGCGCACGTCGACTGGGCGCCTGCGGCGATCATCGCCTGCACCTCGATCGTCGGTGCGCAGCTCAGTGCGCGCTACGGACGGCGGCTGCCGCCCGTAGCGCTGCGCGCGATCATCGTCTGCGTGGGAGTGTTCGCGATCGTGCGCCTGCTGGTCGACTGAGCTCGCCGCGCCGGGGCCGCGGGGCTAGTGCAGCCGTGCGATGAACGTGTAGAGGACCATCAGGCTGACGAGCACGACGAACACGCGCAGCGCCCACAGCCCGGCCGCCGCGTTGCTCGTCAGCGTCGCCTGCGTGACCGGCCTGAAGGTCTCCGCGACGAGCTGGTCTGGCTCCAGGTACGCGATCAGCTCCTGCGCCGCCTCACCGTGCGCCTGGTCGGCCGTCACCGGCTCAGGCGCGCGGCTCGGACCGTCGATCGGCGTTTGAGCGTCCATCAGCCGATCACGTGAACGGTCTGGAGAAACGAGTCGATGCCGTAGGCGGCTCCGCAGGCGCCGACGAACGTAATCACGGCGATCCCGATGACATTGGTGGAGCGCCTGTTCACCCATTGCCCCATCAGCCCTCTGTCGTTTGCGAGCATCACCATGAACACGAGGCTGACGGGCAGCAGCACCGTGGCGAGCACGTTGGCGTTGAGCGCGATCGACAACAGCGGCGCGCCGGGAATCAGGATGACCATTCCCGCCAGCAGCGCCACCCCGATGTTGGCGGCGTGGAACACGGTGACGCCGCGCGGCGAGGTGTTGAAGCTGTGCGAGACGCCGATGCATTCGCCGGCCGCATAGGCGGTGCTGGCGGAGATCGTGAGGATGGCAACCGCTCCGGCCTCGATCAGCCCGAGCGCGAACACGGCGCCGGCGCCGCCACCGGCCACGCGCTTGAGCGCCTCGGGGAAGCCTGCGCCTGCGAAACCCTGGATACCCGAACCGCCGTGTGAGAGCAGCGCGGCTCCGGCGATCAGCGCGCCGATCCCAAAGATCGCCGCAAGTACGGCACCGAGCGCGGTGTCGTAGCGGCCGTGGCGTACGTCCTCGGGAGTCATTCCCTTGTCGGCGGAGGCGCTCTGCTGGAAGAAGATCATCCACGGCGTGACGGTCGCGCCGATCGTCGAGGCCAGCAGCAGCAGCAGCGTGTTGAGGTTGCCGTGGGGTAGAGGCGTGAGCGAGAACGCACCGGCGATCGAGCCGACGTCCGGCTTGACGAGGATCGCGGCGAGCAGGAACAGCCCGTTGAACAGCGCGAGCCCCAGCACCATTCGCTCCCAGCGCCAGTAGCGCCCGCCGCTGAGGGTGAACACGACGAGGGCGAGCCCGAGCGCGACGGCGACGCCGGCGCCGAGGTGGAAGTAGGCGAGTCCGACACGAATGGCGATGAACTCGGCGATCAGTGTGACCAGGTTCGTCAGGCAGAGATCGCCGGCGCCGAACCAGCCCCAGGCGGGTCCGTAACGTTGCAACACCAGCTCGCCGTAGCCGCGGTGCGTGACCGCCCCGATGCGCATGCACATCTCCTGGCATACGTAGGACATGACGAACAGAATCGGGATGAATCCGACGAAGAACCCGAGGCCATACTGCGCGCCGTCGGAGGCGTAGGCGATCATGCTCGGCCCGTCGTTCTCGCCGAGCATCGCCAGGATCCCCGGTCCTACGAGCAGCCACAGCAGACGCCAGCGCCTGCGGTGCTCGCGCGCGTCGTGCACGCGCGAGCGGTCACGGGAGCGCGCCGTGTCCTCGTCGCTCAGCAGCGGCCCGCGCAGGAGGGGAGAGGTGGCTACTTCAGGCGTGCCCATCCACCTCTCCCTCGTGGGGTGCGCCTGTCGGCGCGTCGGCCGTTGCATCGAGCTCGACGCGCATCGCGCCGGCGAGCTCGCCGCCGATCGCGTGCTCTGACTCACCGAACAGCACGAACAGCGGCCCGCCGAACGGCTGGCGGTCGCGCACGGTGAAGCGCTCACCCGGCGCGATGCCCCGCTCGGCCAGGTAGCGCAGCATCTCCGGATCGGAGTCCGAGACGCGCACGAACCGTCCCTGATCGCCGGGCTGCAGTCCCTCCATGCGCTCGGTCACGGGCTCTTCGAGCTCGAGCGCAGCGGTCGGGATCGGGTCGCCGTGGGGATCGACGGTCGGGTGGCCGAGCTTGGCGGCGATCAGCTCCTCGAGGTCCTCGGAGATCACGTGCTCGAGCACCTCAGCCTCAGCATGGACGCGATCCCAGGGCATCCCCAGCGCCTCCGCGAGATAGCTCTCCAGCAGGCGGTGATGCCGGATCACCTCCAACGCTATCCGCCGCCCGTCGGCGGTCAACCGCACACCGCGATAGGGCACGTGCGTGATCAACCCCAACTCGTCCAGACGCTTGAGCATCGCCGATACGGACCCCGGCGTGATGCCCAGACGCTCGGCCAGGGCGTTGGTCGAGACGGGCTCGTCGTTGCGGGATTCCAGCGAGAAGATCGCCTTCGAGTAGTCCTCGATCGCCGGTGTTCGCAGTAGATCCTTGCTCGACATGAAAATAGATTATGGCATGCCAAAAGATTATTCAAGGCATCACCTCGTCACGGCATCATCGATCGCTGCGGCGCAGAGCTTGAGGCCGCCGATGAGAACGCAGCTAGTGGCTGTGGGGACGGGGGCCGTGGTGGGGGCGCCCGCGCACGGTTCGCCAGCTGGCGAAGGTGATACGCATGATCACAGCGGTCATGGCGAGGCCGATGATTGGATCCAGGGTCGGGGCGCCGGCAGCGATCGCGATAGCGCTGGCGATCACGGCGAGCGAGACGTATGCATCGATACGCGCATGCTCACCGTCGGCGATCAGCGCCGGGCTGCGCAGTCGGTGCCCGGCGCGGATGCGCACCTGGGCGGCAAGGCCGTTGCCGGCAAAGCCGACGACACCGGCCAGCGCAAGCACCACGAGATGGCCAGGCGTCGAGGGGTGGATCAGGCGCACGATCGACTCATAGCCGGCGACGCACGCCGACAGGAAGATCGCCGCCACGACGGCCAGGCCGGCCGCGCGCTCGGCGCGCTCGGAGCGCAGCGCGAAGGCGATTCCCAAAGGCACCGCCGTCAGCGCGTCGCCACCGTTGTGAATCAGGTCGGCCAGCAGCGCCAGGCTGCCGCTGACGGCGAACACCAGCGCCTGCACGCCGGCGGCGACGGCGAGGATCGCGAGCGCGACTGTGACCGCGCGAACGCCCGCGCGCGAGCGCTTGATGCTCTCATCGACCAGTCCGTGGGAGTGGTCGTGCGTGTGTTCGTGGGGGGCGTGATCGTCGGTCAATCCGTGATCTCCACGATCCGGCACGACGATGCTAGTCCTAGCGGCCGGCGGTGACGGCTCTCAGCTCGTCGAGCGACTCGCGGATGAGTCGCGGGAAGTCCTGCTCGGCGGTCTCGCTCGACCCAGCGCTCAAACGCGACTTTGAAGACAGCGATCCCGGCCTCGGCGGTCAGACTCGCGGCTGGGTCGTTGACGCCGCGCCGGCGCAGCGCGTCGGCGAGCGCCGCGGCGAGCGACGCGAGCTTGATCAGCTCGCGCTCTTGCAGCTCCGCGCTGGCAGCAGATGATGGCCTGGCGCTGCTGCGCGAGATCTCCGCCCTCCTGGATGAGACGCGCCGGCGGCCTCGAGACCCGCGGCTGCCGCGTCGATCGGCGCCAGCGAGCTCGGGCGCACTGGCGACCGTGCTGACGAGGAGCTCCTGGAGCTGCGTCCGCGCCCGCGAACAGAACCTCGCGCTTGTCGACGAAGTGCCGGAAGAACGTTCGCTCCGTCAGCCCTGCCCGCGTGGCGATCTCCGCCACCGTGGTCTGCTCGAACCCGCGCTCGCCGTAGAGCTCGAGCGCGGCCTGCATGAGCCGGCCGCGCGCGTTTGGCTCCCATCGACCCATACCCCGATCCTAGTCGATGACAGTGGCTGACATCACGTGCTACTCTGATGGCAGTAACTGACATCGGCCGTCTGAGCGCAATGTCTTCGCCGAAGACGGTCGACTCCACTGGAGGTTTCTCATGCGCGTATTCGTCACCGGCGCGTCCGGCTGGATCGGCTCCGCCGTCGTTCCCGAGCTCATCGGCGCGGGCCATCAGGTCATCGGGCTGGCGCGCTCGGACGCCTCGGCCGATGCCCTCACCGCCGCCGGGGCAGAGGTGCAGCGCGGCACGCTCGACGATCTCGACAGCCTGCGGGATGCGGCCGGCGCGTCAGATGGCGTGATCCACCTCGCGTTCAAGCACGACCTCGCGTTCTCGGGGAACTTCCAGGGCGCGGCCGATGCCGATCGCCGCGCCGTCGAGAGCATCGGCGAGGCGCTGGCGGGCTCCGATCGACCCGTTCCTGATCGCCTCCGGGACGCTCGGGGTCATGCCCGGGACACGTGGCGACCGAGCAGGACGGCCATGGTCCCAACGCGGCCGTGGCCGCTTTCGGCGGCGGTCCGCAGGCCCGATGGGAAACCGCGGAGTTCGCCCTCTCGCTCGCCTCCCGCGGTGTCCGCTCGTCGGTCGTGCGACTCCCGCCGACGAATCACGGCGACGGAGACAACGGCTTCATGGCGACCCTCGTCGGGATCGCCCGCGACAAAGGCGTCTCCGGCTACATCGGCGACGGGACCAACCGCTGGCCCGCCGTGCACCGCCTCGATTCCGCGCGCCTGTTCCGCCTCGCGCTGGAGCAGGCGCCGGCGGGATCGACGCTGCACGCGGTCGCCGACGAGGGCGTGCCGATCCGCGACGTCGCCGAGGTGATCGGCCGCCATCTCGAGCCTGCCGGTCGTCTCCATCTCCCCCGAGGATGCAGGCGAGCACTTCACCTGGCTGGCCGGCTTCCTCGCGCTCGACGCCCCGGCCTCGAGCGCGCTGACCCGCGAGCTGCTGGGGTGGCAGCCGACCAATCCGGGGCTCATCGACGACCTAGAGGAAGGGCACTACTTCCAGCAGGCCGGTCCAGCCGCAGCTTGAATCGACGCACAGGATGCGCCGGCCTGGCTGGCGAAGGTCGAACGGATCTAGTGTCCTGATGCATTAATTCGGTGTTAGTGGGGTAGGCAGAATGTATGCCTATCTCTGTTGCTGTTTCCATTGAGTTGTCTGAGGAGGAGCGCGCCTAGCTGGAGTCGTGGGCGCGTCGAAGGTCGAGTGCGCAGGCGCTCGCGCAGCGCTCACGGGTCGTGTTGCTGGCGTCCCAGGGGCTGAATAACACCGAGATCGCGGCGCGGCTCGGGGTCCACCGGCCGATGGTGCGCAAGTGGCGCGCTCGTTTCGCTGAGTATTGCCTTGATGGGCTCATAGATGAGCCGCGCCCCGGTAAACCGAGGACGATCACCGATGAGCAGGTCGAGGAAGTGATCGTCAAGACGCTGGAGAGCACGCCGAAGGACGCGACGCACTGGTCGACCCGGTCGCTGGCCAGAGAGGTCGGGCTCACGCAGTCAGCGGTGCTGCGGATCTGGCAGGCGTTCGGGCTGCAGCCCCACCCTCAGGAGACGTGGAAGCTCTCCAAGGATCCACAGTTCGTGGCGAAGGTCCGCGATGTCGTCGGGCTCTACCTGAACCCGCCGGAGCGCGCCGTTGTGCTGTGCGTTGACGAGAAGTCCCAGATCCAAGCGCTGGACAGGACCGCGCCGATCTTGCCGATGCTGCCTGGTACCCCCGAGCGCGCTACCCACGACTATAAACGCGCCGGCACCTCGAGCCTCTACGCGGCGCTGGACATCACGACCGGCCAGGTGATCGGGTCGCTGCATGCCCGCCACCGCGCGATCGAGTTCAAGAAGTTCCTTCAGACCCTCGACCGTGAGGTCCCCGCCGAACTCGAGGTTCACGTGATCCTCGACAACAGCTCGACTCACAAGACGCCAGCTGTCCGGAAATGGCTGCTCGCGCACCCGCGGTTCGTGCTGCACTTCACCCCGACGAGTAGCAGCTGGCTGAATCTCGTCGAGCGATGGTTCGCCGAGCTCACCAACAAGAAGCTACGACCCGGCACACACCGCTCCGTGCGCGAACTCAACACAGACATTCGCTCCTGGATCAACGACTGGAACAACGACCCACGCCCCTACGTCTGGACCAAGACCGCCGACCAAATCCTCGAATCCATCAGCCACTACTGCACCCGAATTAATGCATCAGGACACTAGAACGAATCGGCCGCGCTCCGTGCAGTTACGGAGCGCGGCCGTGGCCAGCGGTGTCCGGCGGGTTGGTTCAGGCAGCGACCGGGGCGATGGTGGGGTGGGTGCGGGTCTGGTTGGCGCGGACGGCGAGGCTGAGGGTGCGGGCAAGCGTCATCGCGACGGCCATGATGATCAGCGTGTCGGTGATCGCGGCGCCGGTGAGCTGGTGGTTGCCCATCCACGTCGCGAGCGGGTGGTTGAACCAGTGGACCGCGCCGATCGAGAAGCAGCTGCGTGCGGCGATCACGACGATCCACACCACCGCATAGGGAGCGCCGGCACGGGTCACGACGCGGCCGCTCACGGGCTCGCGGCGGATACGCATCAGGCTGGCGGCGGCGAGGCCGAGCAGGACGCCGGCGACACCGCCGCCGATCTCCAGCGCGAGGCCGGTGCCGTGGGTGGCGATGGCCTCGACGAACAGGGGCACGATCGAGGCGGACAGGAACAGTGGTCGCAGCAGCCGCAAGCGGCTGAGCTTGCGGGCGGGGCCGAGGTCTGACTCGAGCACGGCGAAGAGAATGAGGCCGTTGACGATGAGGGCGTTGGTGAGCATTGTGTTCTCGCTTTCGACGGGTTGTGGTTTGCACCGTCAATGCTGCTCGGCGGGACGCCGTCTGTCATCGCCGCAGGGGCTGGTTCTCGGGTGATCGTGGATTGATCGAAACGCTGGTCTCAACCCTGCTCTGGACCCGGATCTCAACCCGTAATCAACCCCGCAAATCAAGCCACAGGGCGATGTGCGCGCGGCCGCGGCACCATAGCGTCAAAGCGACGGTCAATCGATCCTCGAAGGAGGTCTGGAGATGTCGCTTCTGACAGTGCTGGTAGCAATCGGAATCATCGTGTTCGTGATCGGGCAGCAGCTGCTCGGCGGCGCGCTGCAGGGCAAACGCGTGATCGTGCTGCCGGCGGTCCTGACCGTGATCGGGATCGTCGAGCTCAGCGGCAACAAGTCCCACCCGGATGCGACGGATATCGTGCTGTTGCTCGTGAGCGCGGCAATAGCCATCGCGACTGGGGTGGGTCTCGGCGCGATCACGCGCCTGGAGCGCCGCGACGGATATCTCTGGGCGCAGATTCCCAGGCGGGGTCTGTGGTTGTGGGGCGGGCTGATCGTCAGCCGTCTGGCCATCACCGGCATCGCTCACGCGGCCGGCGCGCACGTTGCCGCTGGCACCGCAGCGATCCTGCTGATACTCGGTCTCAATCGTGCCGCCCAGGCGCTGGTGGTCGTTCCCCGCGCGATCACGGCCGGAATCCCGTTCGCACCCGAGAAGGACGGCAGCGTGTTCGGCGCCAGCTGGTTCTCCCACTCGACGGGGCGCGAGGGTTGAGCTGTGCTCGACCGGTGGACGCGCTCCGATCGCGGCGAGAGCCTTACGCTGCTGGCAGCGTGGCAGTGGAGGCTGCGCGCCGCCGTGTTCGTGATCGTCGCCGCGGTCGTGCTCAGCGCACATGGGGGTAGCGCGGCTGGCATCGCGGAGCTGACGATCGCAGCGGCGGCGATGATCGGCTGGTGGGCGGGCGAACGGCTGTCGGAGCCGTGGGCTGGACGGTCGCTGCTTGCCTGCCTGACAGTGATCACCGCTGTCGGCGGCTTTGCCGCCACCTCGCATCACGACACCAGCGTGCTGGCGCTGGCGATCGTCAGCATGGGGGCCGCCGGTATCGATCTGCCGCTCATGGGGGTGGTGGTCGCGTTCCTCGCCGGCGTGCTCGCGATCGAGATCGGTGCGGTCAGCTACGGCGACGCGGACCTCGGAACGGTGCTCGGGTATCCGGCGCTGCTGGCGGGGCTGGCCGTGCTCGGCCGTTACCGGCGCGCCTACCGCATCCAGGCCGAGCAGGCCGAGGAGCTGCTCGCCGAGACCCGCCGGGCGCAGTTCGAGGCCGAGCGCGCGGCCGCGCTGACGGAGCGCTCGCGAATCGCACGCGAGATCCACGACGTGCTCGCTCACTCGCTCGGCGCGCTGGGAATCCAGCTGCAGGCCGCTGAGGTGATGCTGTCCGAGCGCCACGACGTCGACCGCGCGCTGCGTTCGCTCGCCGGCGCGCGGCGACTCGTCGAGGAGGGGCTGACCGAGACCCGGCGTGCCGTGCAAGCCCTGCGAACCGACGCGCCGCCGCTGCCCGCCGCGCTGGCCGCGCTCGTCGATCGTCCGGGCGCGTTGACGGTCAGCGGCGAGCCCTACGCGCTCAGTCCGGCCGCCGGCCTGGCGCTGCTGCGCGTCGCCCAGGAGGCGACCACCAACGCCGTCAAGCACGCCGCCGGTCAACCGGCGACGATCGCGCTCGAGTACGGCGAAGGGGGCGTCGAGCTCCGGGTCGAGAACCCATTGCCGGACAACGTCGCAGTCGAGCATCCCGACAGCGCCGGCGGATACGGTCTTGCTGGAATGCACGAGCGACTGCGGTTGATCGATGGTGAGCTCCGCGCCGGCCCGGTGGGGGAGCGCTGGCTGGTGCAGGCACGGGTGAGACGATGAGCCACGGCGATCCGTCACACCCCGACCGGCTACGAATCGTGATCGCAGACGATCAGACCGTCGTCCGTGATGGGCTGCAGATGGTGCTCGACGTGATGGCGGACCTGGAGGTCGTCGCCGCTGTCGCCGACGGCGAGCAGGCGCTCGCCGCCGTCGCCGAGCACCAACCCGACGCGATCCTGCTCGACCTGCACATGCCGGTGCTCGACGGCGTCAGCGCGACCAAGCGGCTGACCCGCGAGCACCCCGAGGTGGCGGTCGTCGTACTCACCACCTACGCGGACGATGAGACGATCATCGCCGCGTTGCGGGCAGGGGCCCGCGGCTACCTGACCAAGAACGCGGACCGCCGCGAGATCTCCCAGGCGCTGCACGGCGCGGCCGCGGGCAACACGATCCTCCCGCCCGAGGTCACTGCGATGCTGCTCACCGGCGCTGCCTCCGCTCGACCGGCCAAGCCCTGGGCCCCCGTTGAGCTGCCCGACGGTCTGACCGCGCGCGAGGCCGAGGTGCTGAAGCTGCTCGCCGCCGGCCTCTCCAACGGCGAGATCGCGTGCGATCTGGTCATCAGCGAACACACCGTCAAGACCCACATCAACCACGTGTTCGCCAAGACCCGCTCGCGCGACCGAGCGCAAGCGATCCGCTACGCACACGAGCACCAGCTCACCTGACGGCCGGGGCTTACAGGGTGAGGGGTAGGTCGAACAGCTCGAACAGGTCGGGAAGCCAGAAGACCACGTTGCGGTGGACTTCCGCGTTGCTGACGCTGAACACCTGCAGCGTGTGGGCGTGGAAGACGCCGTCGGAGCCACGGGCGTATGCCCCGACTGCAGGTTGGCCATTGGCAGCCGTGGGGATCATGCGCCAGTGAGAACCCAGTAGCCGAAAGACACGGGCGATGAATTGGCTGTAGTGCTCGGCCCCGACGAACCACAGCGGAACCGGTGGCATCTCCAGCACCACGTCTTGGGCCAGTAGTCGGGCGATAGCGGGAACGTCGGCGCTTTCGAACGCAGCGATATACCGGTCGAGGAGCTCACGGGCGGCAGGGCTGGACGGTTCTTCGATCTGCTCCTCACTTGCCGACAGGTCCTCCAGCCTTGCTCGAGCCCGCTGCAGCGCGCTGTTAACGGCCGCCGGGGTTGTAGCCAGGATGTCAGCGGCCTCGAGCGCGGAGAACTCGAGTACGTCGCGAAGGATCAGAACAGCGCGCTGGCGTGCCGGCAGGTATTGCATCGCCGCCACGAACGCCAGGCGCACGCTGCCGTGCGTGGAGAGCATCGCCGCTGGGTCGCCAGAGGCAGTCGCGCTAAGCAACCTGTCGGGTATCGGCTGAAGCCATGGGACCTCGAACGCCGGGGTCAAGGGCTGTTCCGGGTCAACTCCAGGGGCGCCCAATCCTGACGGCAGTGGGCGACGCCGCGCACCTTCTAGGGCGGTCAGGCATACGTTGGTGGCGATCCGGTACAGCCACGTGCGAAATGACGCCAGCTGATCGTCAAAGCGATCGTAGGAGCGCCAAGCCCGCAGCATTGTCTCCTGTACCAAATCCTCAGCCTCGTTGGCCGATCCGACCATCCGATAGCAGTGGGCGAGCAGCTCACGGCGGAAGGGGTCCGCTCGGCGCTCGAAGTCCCGGCTGGTTGTGGTCACGGCTGCTCCTCCATATGCATATCTACTCGGCAGCGTGCCAGAAGTAATCGGTCCTGGCGATGAATCTGGCTTCTCCGGGCGGTAAGTACCTCTGCCGTAACGCCAACCACACACATCAACAGGAAGGGCAACATCATGACTACCGCCAACCCAGCCGACAGCGTTTACAACGTCATACAAGCGGTCTATGACGCCTGGGCGGACAACGACGCCGACGCCTTTGCGGCGCTCTACACCGCAGATGCAACCGTCGTTCAGCCCGGCATCCATAAGAAGAACAGGGAGGACATCCGGACCACGATGGCAGCGGGGTTTGCAGGGCCGCTCAAGGGGTCAAGAGTGCTTGACGCACCACAGAGCACCAGATTGATCGGGTCCGATGCGGCGATCGTGATAACCGAGGGCGGCGTCCTCATGGCCGGCGAAGCCGAGCTTCCGACCGACCGCGAGGTTCGAGCCACCTGGGTTCTTGCCAAGGAAGACGGGCAATGGTACGTCGCTGCCTATCAAAATAGTGCCGCCAACTAAGGCGAGCGATGAGATGGCCCGGCGCGGTGGCCTGATCGGCGCTGGACAGGATGGAGCGGGCCGGGTGGGTCCGCTCCATCCTGTCCAGGTAGGAGGCAAGGCTTCGCCGGCCGCGAAGTCCTCACGCTCAATTGCGCCACCCGACCTCAAAGTGCCCGATCGGCTCGTCGAAGCCCTTCACGGCGATAAGGCCGCCGTCGGCAAACCGGATGCCCTTGCCGCGACAGAGATCATGCACCCCCGAGGAAACGACGATGCAATCCGGCTGGGCCGACGCGCACAATCGTGCCGCCTGCTGCACCGCCGCACCAAAGAGGTCGTCTTGCTCAGTGACGGGCTCTCCAGCCGCCACTCCGACGCGCACGTGCAGGTGCCCGTCCGCCGGTTCGTCGCGCTCCTGCAGCGCCCGCTGGATTTGCATCGCGGCGGAGACCGCCTGGAAGCTCGCCAGGAGGATGGGTATTGAGCTGACCGAAGAAGCCACGCACGACAGCCTGGTCGACCTCGATGACGTTTGACGGAAGCAGCCCATGGGCTGCCCGAGGGGCTGCCTCGCCGGCATCCTCCTCCGGGCCCTCGATCAGCCTGTGCTCGCAGGACGGATGTTCTGGTTCACCCGGAAGCGGTTATCCGGGTCGTAGGTGCCCTTGATCTGCGCCAGGCGATCGTAGTTGTGTCGGTAGCTCGCCCGTACCCGCTCCTCGCCCTCGTCCATCATCATGTTCACGTAAGCACCACCCGCGGAATGTGGGTGAAGCGCCTCGAAGTACTCGACGCACCAGCGGCGGATCAGCTCGGCATTGGCGGGGTCGTGATCGACGCCAGCGAAGACCGAGCCCCAGAGCGCATCGCGGTAGCTCCAGGGGGTGTCGGATGGGCCGACGTCGTGGGCCGCTCCGTCGATCGGGTACAGGTGCATAGTCGACTGCCACGTCGGCATCTCAGCGCCGAACTTGGCGTGCGCCTCGACGGCGGCGTCGGGGATCTCCTTGACGAAATCAGCGCGCCAGTACCACTGGTCTCCGGCAGGATAAACTGGGTCGAAGGCACTCTGCAGGGCGGGGTGGGGCATCGGGTGGGGCCCGTGAAGCAGAGGCTCCGGCAGGGCGTCCAGCAGCGGGGCCATCGCCCCGGCGGCGTCCTCGGGGTCTCCCACGTAGCACCAGACCACACCGCAGACCTTGCGGAGATGGAGCTCGGCGGGGAAGGGCGGCGCCGGCGGGACCGAAGTGAAGGCGAAGAAGCCGTTCAGCTCGCGCGGAGCGCTCGGCAGGAACTCTCGGTAGGCACCAAGCACCTCGGCGCCCAGCTCGACCGGCCAGAAGGTCGGGCCGCCGACGACCGTTCCCACCTCGTGCAGCCTAAACAGGAAGGACGTGATGACGCCGAAATTGCCGCCGCCGCCCCGGATCGCCCAGTAGAGGTCGGGATGCTCATCGGCGGCGGCCCGGACGGTCTCGCCGTTCGCGAGCACGACCTCGGCCTCGAGCAGGTTGTCGATCGTGAGGCCGCACTTACGGGTCAGATGCCCCAGGCCGCCACCCAGCGTGAGACCACCGACGCCGGTGGTCGAGATGATCCCGCTCGGTGTTGCCAGCCCGTGCTCGTTGGTCGCGGCATCCACTTCGCCCCAGGTGCAGCCACCACCGACCCTTGCCGTCCGAGCGCCGGGATCCACTTCGACTCCCTTCAGGCCCGAAAGGTCGAGCACCATGCCGTCGTCGCACGTTCCCAGCCCGGCGCCGTTATGAGCGCCACCGCGCACGGCCAACAAAAGGTCGTGATCGGCGGCGAATGAGACGACTTTCGCCACATCGCCGGCGTCAGCGCAGCTTGCGATCAGGGCAGGCCGGCGGTCGATCATCGCGTTGTACACCTTGCGGGCCTCGTCGTAGCCAGGGTCCGCGGCGGCTATAAGCCGTCCCCGAAATCCGGGCATCTCGCTGCGGGCCGTGTGCATCAAGGCGGTGGTGGTGCTCATGCGTTCCCCCCTGTCGGAGTCTCTGAGTTGTCACGGCCGAGCCTACGGTGCTCGCATATGGCTGTCATGACCTGAACTGACCCAATTCAAGTGCTCGGGCCGCGATCAATTCGAGCTGGACATGGTCAAGACTGACTATCGTCTTTTCATGGAGGCAGAGATGCTGGACGTTCCGGAGCCACTGCGCCCGACCTCGATGTCCCCATTCGTCGGACGCACAGCCGAGCTCGACAAGCTCCGAACCATGATGCCGCGAGCGGAAGGGGAGAGGTGCCGTGTCGCGCTGCTCGCGGGCGAGCCGGGTGCCGGGAAGAGCCGTCTGGCGCGTGAGTTCGCCGCCCAGGTCGCGATGGAAGGGGTGCTCGTCCTCTACGGCGCCTGCGACGCGGTGGTGCGAACGCCATACGGGCCTTTCGTCGAGGCGCTCGAACGCATGGTGCAGGTAACGGACGAGGCGCACCTGCGTGCCGCGCTCGGCCCCGGAGCCGGCGAGCTGACCCGGCTGCTGCCCGACCTGCCCGCCCAACTCGGCGGGCTGGCGCAACCGGTGAAGGCCGACGCCGATACCGAGCGCCATCGTCTCCACACAGCGGTTGCCGACCTGCTTGCGAACGTCAGCCGCGCAAGACCGATCCTGCTCGTGCTCGAGGATGGGCATTGGGCGGACGCAACAACGCTTCTGCTCCTGCGACACCTGGCGCGCTCTGCCTGGAGCGCGCGGCTGCTTATCCTCGCGACCTTTCGCGACAGCGAGGCCGATGTGCCAGCGGAGCTCTCGGAGACGCTTGCCGACCTACGTCGCTCCGATGACGTCGTGCGAATGCGCCTGGAGGGGCTCTCGGGGGCGGAGGTTTCTGACCTGGTCAGCCGCGCTGCCGGAAGCGACCCCGACCCCGACGACCCCGAGCTGCACGAGCTTGCAACGACGATCCACGACCTCACCGCCGGCAACCCGTTCCTCGTCTGCGAGCTGTGGCGCGCGGTGCTGGAGACGGGAATCGTCGAGGTCGCTGGCGGGCGGGTGAGAGCGATCCGCCCGCTCATCGAGCTCGGCACGCCCGAAAGCGTCCGCGAGGTGGTCAGCCAGCGGCTAGCACGCCTGGGCCCGAGAACCATCGAGCTGCTCGAGCTTGCGGCAACTGCGGGGCCGGAGTTCGAGCTGGAGCCGGTCCGCCGCGCCGCCGGCATCGCCGAGGCCGAGCTTCTCGCCGCACTCGAGGAGGCAGTGGGAAGCGGAATGATCGAGGAGATCCACGCTCAGCGACTCGCCTGGCGCTTCACCCACGAGATCGTCCGACGGGCGCTCTACGACCGACTCTCGCGGCTTCGGCGAGCCGAACTGCATCTCCGCGTCGGGGAAGCGCTCGAGAGCGCCGGTGCGAACTCCGACCGCGCACTCGCAGACCTCGCCCATCACTTCGGCGCAGCCGCCCCGTTCGGCGCGGCCGAGCGGGCGATCGACTACAACCTGCGCGCGGCGCGGGCGGCGAGCGCCGCGCTTGCCTTCGATGACGCCGCGATGCGGCTGCGCACCGCAATCGAGGTCGGGATCCAGGGCGAGCCGGAGCGCGCCGGCGCTCTGCTTGAGCTGGGCGCTGCCAGCCATCGGGCGGGCAAGGCGACCGACGCGCTGGACGCCTTTGCGTCGGCGGCAGAGATCGCCCGCGCGCTGGATAGCGGCGAGCTGCTCGCCCGCGCAGCGATCGGCTACGAGGATGCGTGCTGGCGCCCCGGGGTCATACGACCGGATGCGATTGAGCTCCTCGAAGAGGCGCTTGCGGCGGTTGACGACAGCGACGACGAGCTGCGGATTGGGCTGCTGGCGGGACTTTCGCGGGCGCTTGACCTTGCGGGGGCGCGCGAGCGTGGCGCGCTCGTGCGCGACAACGCCATCGCGCTGGCAAGGCAATACGAGGATCGCGCGGGGCTCGCCAAGGTGTTGGTCGGCTCCTATTGGGCTCGCGGCACGACCCCATTGGAGGAGATCCTCTCAATGCTCACCGAGGCGAGAGACCTGGGGCAAGAGCTGGGGGACACCGAGATCCAGACGGACGCGATGGCGTGGCGCGTACCGACCTTCGTGGCGCTCGGCGACCTCGATTCCGCTCGGGCGGAAGTGATTGTCCTGCGCGAGATGGCCGAGCACACAGCGCAGCCGTTCATCAACCATGTGGCCGAGCACTATGGGTCGTCGATCGCTCTCTGCGACGGGCGGCTCGCGGAGGCCGAGGCAATGGCGGGGCGCTCGCACGATTGGGCGCGGCTGCTGACCGGTCGCGATGCGTCGGGTACTCACGGCATCCAGATGTTCGGCGTTCGCCGCGAGCAGGGTCGCCTGGCGGAGCTCGCGCCTGTGATCAGGATCCTTGCCGGCGAGGCCGCACGGGAGGGCCCATGGCGTCCCGGACTCGCCGTGGTGCTCGCCGAGCTGGGCATGGAGCGCGAGGCGAGGCACGAGCTCTCCAGGCTCGCCGCAGAGGGCATCGACGGCTACCAGGCATCGCTGTGGCTGGCTACGCTCACCTACCTGACCGACGCCTGCTCGGCGGTCAACGACGAGCGGATGGCCGCGATCGTCTACCCCGAGCTGGAGCCGCTCGCGGGGACCAACGTGATGATCGGTCACCTTGTCGCCTGCTACGGAGGCGCTGATCGCTATCTGGGCATGCTCGCCGCACTGCTGGGAGAGCCGGGACGAGCCGAGGCGCATTTCGAGCAGGCGATGGAGCAGAACAGGCGGATGGGGGCATCGACGTGGGTGGCTCACACGGCTTATGAGTACGGGCGCTTCCTGCTCGGACGAGGGCGCGGGGCGCGCAAGTACGCGCATGCCCTGCTCGGCGAGGCCGCCGGCTTGGCCGAGCGCATCGGCATGGAAGGACTACTCGGCAAGATCCGCCTGCTCGACGTGCCCACCTCGGTCGATCTCCCAGGCGGGCTCTCCCCGCGCGAGACGCAGATCCTTAAGCTGGTCGCCAAGGGCCTCAGCAACCGCGAGATCGGCCAAGAGCTGACGATCAGCGAGCACACCGCGGCCAACCACATCCGAAACATCCTGCGCAAGACCGATTGCGCAAACCGCACCGAGGCCGCGTCCTACGCCTACCGGCAGGGGCTAGCCTCTGGCTGAGTGGGATCCTCGCTACGATCAGGCGATGGCTCTGTACGTGATCGAGCGCAGCTTTGCCGAGCAGCTTGACCTCACGGACGCCGATGTCGAGCTGATCGAGGAGGTCAACAACGACGAGGGAGTGCGCTGGCTGTTCTCGTTCCTGAGCGCCGATCGGCGACGTACCTATTGCCTCTATGAGGCGCCGTCGCCCGACGCAATCCTGGCTGCCGCGCAGAAGGCGAACGTCCCGGCCGACGCAGTCGTCGAGGTGAGCGCAGCGACGCCTCAGTTCGCCGGCCGCTTGCGCGACTGGGCCGACGCCGTCCGCTGAGCTGGCCCCGCGACGGTGGCCGCGGCTGCTCGCGGTCGAGAGGAGGACTGCGCGTGGCCGTCCCCTCAAGCATCGGCGGTCGGTCTGGGACCTTCGCCGCGCTGTAGGGTTTCGGTCGGATGAGCGGCACCACCACAGAGGAGCTTCGCGCGATCCAGGAACCGTTGAAGCAGCGCTATCGCGATGAGCCTGCAGCGGCCCTCGTCACGCTCAAGGCCGACGGATCATTGGATGACGGGGTAGCGTGCACAGTGAACACAGGACGAGCACTGGTGCAGGCCGGTCTTCATCCGGCGACCGGCGGCAGCGGATTGCTGGCCTGCTCGGGGGACATGCTGCTACAGGCGTTGGTCGCCTGTGCCGGAGTCACGATGCGCGCGGTCGCAACGTCTCTCGATCTGGTCATCAGCGGCTCCGTACACGCTGAGGGAGACCTCGACTTTCGTGGCACCCTGTCGGTTGATAAGGATGCTCCGGTTGGCTTCACAGCGATCAGGCTGAACTTCACGCTCCAGACCGAGGCGGACGAGGAACAGCTGGCAACCCTGCTGCGCTTGACCGAGCGCTACTGCGTCGTCTTCCAGACGCTCGCAGGTTCGCCCGCCCTGTCGGTGACGCACTAGCCGGCTGACTGAGACCGCACGACAGCTTCCAGCCTGACGTCATCGAGCCGGGACGGTCCACGCTCGGAACGGCCAGCAGTCTCAACCACCTTTGAGCTTGCTCGTGCCTCTCCGAGCCCAGCGAGCGTCTCAGCGATGGCTGCGCTCACGCTCGCGACGGATGCGGCGTCTTACTTATCTGAGACTGGCGATCTCGTCTATATGAGACTGCCCGCGTCTCATCCATGTGAGACTGGCGGGGGTCGAGGATGGGGAGATGGGGCACCCTTGTGTCGACGCCGATGGAAAGGCGTTTGGGGGCTGAGCCCTGGCTTGGTCTGGTCATCGAGTCCGGGGAGGGAGGCGTGCTGGCGTCGCGAGGTGGAGGTCGGGCGGGCCGCCCGGCTCAGGTCACCTCGGCGGCGACAGCCTCGGCGTAGGCGGCGGCAAGGCGCTCGGTGGCGCGTGGGCGGTCGTCCGGCGGGGACGGTGCGCCCAGGTGCTCGGCGCGCAGCTCGTCCATGAAATCCGCCCACAGCTCGGGGCCGCCGTCGGCCAGCAGCTCTGCCCGCACGCGGAGCGTGGCCGTCGTTGGCCGATGGCGGAGCCCCCAGGATCCGAGCGCTGCCATCACTGGCACGAGCTCGATGGCCGCCTCGGTGAGGCTGTAGGTCGCCCGCCGGCCGCGGCCGACGTCCTCTCGGGTGAGCAGGCCGGCGGCGACGAGGCGCCGTAGCCGGTCCGCCAGGATGTTTGAGGCAATTCCCTCCTCCGAGCGCTTCTGCAGCTCGCGGAAGTGGCGGCGGTTGCCGAACATCACGTCGCGCAGGACGAGGAGCGACCAGCGGTCGCCGATCACCTCGATCGAGGCATTGATCGGACACCCGGAGCGCGGTTCGTCCGCAGGGGGCATAGCCATGTCCTCCATGGTACTTGCAGGTTGCAACTACTCTGATACGGTTCTGCCCGCGCGCCGCCGCTTGCAAATCACAATCACTTTGGAGGAGAGTAATGGCCGACACCACCTGCCACATGTCGATCTCCCTCGACGGCTTCGTCGCCGGGCCGGATCAAAGCCGCGAAGCCCCGCTTGGCAAGCGGGGCCGCGAGCTTCACGGCTGGCACCTTGGCGACGCGCGCGCGAACGAGGCGGACGCCACCGTCGAGCGCCGTTTGCTGCGCCCCCGCGGCGCCTACGTCATGGGCCGCAACATGTTTGGCCCGATCCGCGGCGAGTGGGACGAGGAGTGGTCGGGCTGGTGGGGGCCCGAGCCGCCCTACCACGCGCCCGTGTTCGTCCTAACCCATCACACTCACGCGCCGATGGAGATGGAGGGCGGGACGACGTTTCACTTCGTCACCGATGGCTTCGACGCCGCCTACGCCCAGGCCCGCGAGACTGCCGGCGCAGACGGCGTCGACATCGCGGGCGGCGCCTCGACCGTCCGCCAAGCACTGCTGGCGGACGTCATCGACGAGCTCTGGCTCGACATCGTCCCCGTTCTACTCGGGTCCGGCGAGGGGATATTCAACGGCGTCGCCGAGTTCGATTTCGAGCCCGGCGAGGTTCTCCATTCCCCACTGGCGACGCACGTCTGCTACCGCCGGGCGGGATGAGATGGGCACACGCAACCGTGCAAGCACCTGCGCAGTGGCGGGGCAGGTTGTGAACCTGCGACCCCTCAGCGCGAAGTCGCGCCGCGGCAGGCCGCGACTCCAGCACATTCTTGGCCTATGAGGAAATCAGCCGCCTGAAGGACGCCCGACACAGCTCGGGTGCGGCGTCTCAGCGATGTGGGACAGCCCAATCTCAGTAGTGAGATTCCGGTCTCATATGAATGAGACGCCGCACGACGGACGAGCCCGGAAATTGCGATATTTAATGCTCGATAATGCATGTTATGTAAACCTGCAAGCGAAAGATAGGCTTCTTGGAGCCCAATCCGGGTTGTAAGACGACACCGGAGCTCGTGGCGAGGAGTATCGCCGCCGTGCTTTGGTAGCCCTCCTTCTCGACGGCACAAGGATCGTTCGGGGCCTGCCGGCTGTGCCTGTGGTGTCGTGAGCCGAGATTCGCGGATCGAGCATCCCGCTAGGGCCTTGAGTCCAGACATGCAGCTTGGATGAGTTCCAGCACGGTGTCGGCGGCGATGCGCATCTGGCCGGGGTTGCGACGGACCTGGCTGAGCAGCAGTCCGCCCTGTAGGAGCATGAGTATCTGTGATGCGAGCACGGCGGGATTCGCGTCGGGTCGGAGCTCGTGACGATCGGCCATCGCTTCCAGTCCGGCCCGCAGGGATAGCTCCCAGCGCCCGAGCCCGTCGGCGAGGATCAGGCGCGATGATTCGTCGCGCTCAACCAGTTGCCCGGCGAGTGAGCCGATCGGGCAGCCGGGCGTGTTGCGCTCGATCTGCAGTGCGACGATCGCGTCGAGGTAGCGCTTGATGCCGGTGATCGAGTCGAATCCGGCGAGTGCATCCGCTTGGGTTTCCAGGACGGTGTCGCAGGTCGACTCGGCGACCGCGCGCAGAAGCTCCTCGCGATCGGCGAAGTAGAGGTAGAGCTGGCTCTTGGAGGCGTGCGCGACCGCACGGACGTCGTCGAGCGATGTGCCCGCAACGCCGCGTTCGGCGACCAGTTCGGTAGCGGCCCGCACGATCCGCTCTCGCGTCGCGCGGCCTCGGGCTGTTCTCGGTGCTTTCTCCATAACGACAAGTCTAGCTCTACATGGACTAGTCGGTCCAAGTAGATGCTAAGCTCACGCCACAAGCAACTTGGACCTTTTAGTCCATGTCGATTAGGAGAGCAAATGAGCTTCGAAGGTAGGACTGTGCTGGTCACCGGAGGCACGTCAGGCATCGGTCGAGCGGCCGCCGAGCAGTTCGGCGGCAGTGGCGCCCAGGTGATCGTGACGGGCCGCGACGAGACGCGCGGCCGAGAGGTCGTGGACGCGATCGAGTCCGCCGGCGGACAGGCACGCTTCATTGCTGCGGACCTCTCCGCGCGTGACGGTGCCAAGCAACTCGCAGAGGCAGCAGGGCAGGTGGACGTGCTCGTCAACAACGCGGGGATCTTCCCGTTCGGCGCGAGCCACGAGATCGCGATCGAGGACGTCAAGGCGGTGCTGGACTTCAATGTGGTGGCACCGTTCACGCTGGTCGCCGCGTTCGTGCCAGGCATGATCGAGCGTGGCAGCGGCGCGATCGTCAACGTCTCCACCATGGTCGCGAGCTTCGGCCTGCCGGGAATGTCCGCCTACGGCGCATCCAAGGCCGCGCTGGAGCTCCTCACCAAGGCCTGGGCCGCCGAGTACGGGCCGGTCGGCGTCCGCGTCAACGCAGTCTCCCCCGGGCCCACTCGTACACCGGGGACGGCGGCTATGGGCGAGGAGGGCATCAATCAGCTCGCCGCAACGCTGCCGCTCGGACGCGCGGCCGATGCTCGAGAGATCGCCAACACGATCGTGTTCCTCGCGTCAGACGACGCAAGTTTCGTCAACGGCGCCATCCTCCCCGTCGACGGGGGACGGGTCGCCGTCTGAACCATCCAGGAGCGCTAGCACCGGCGGCCGGGCGTGCACTTAGGTGTCGCGTCGACGGTTTCAGTCGCCGGTCGCCCAAGCAATGTCATCTCCGTGTCGTCCTACACCGGGGATTCAACGCACGCTTGAGACGCGGCAGTTAGGCGCCGTGATGGGCGAACGATGAAGCGCCGCACAGTTGCAGTCAGTGCTCGCCTGCAAACGCAAGCGCTGGCTCGTGCACTTCGGGCGCGCCGGTCGCGGCGGTCGCCCGTCCTGGCGAGAGCGCCGCGGCGATCATCCCGAGGGCCGAGAGTCCGACTGCGACCCAGAGCGCAGCGGTGAAGCCGTTGATGAACAGTCGCGGCGTCGAGTAGATTCCGCTCCGGTCGAAGACGGCCGCGAGGATGGCCACTCCGAGCACGCCGCCGAGCTCGCGCATCGTGCTGTTGGTCCCTGACGCTACCCCGGCCTCGGAGAGCGGCACGGAAGCGAGCACCGCGTTGGCGACGGTCGGGAACACGAGCCCGATGCCGACGCCTGCGATCCCGAGCGCGAGCCCGAGCTGGAGGTAGCTCATGTCGGGGGCGGCGACGGCCGCGATCCAGGCGAGGCCGATCGCCTGCAACGCTAGGCCGGCGGTCATGAACGGGCGGTTCCCGACCCGGTTCGTGAGCGCTCCGGCGATCGGCGAGACCAACCCGGGTGCGGCGGTCCACGGCAGCAGCATCACGCCGGCCATCAGCGGCGAGTGGCCAAGCGCCGTCTGCAGCAGTTGCGCCATCAGGAACAGCGCGCCGAACAGGCCCGCGTACATGAAGAAGCTGACCGCGTTCGCGGCCGCGAACCCACGCCGGCGAAAGAGCTCGAGCGGCAGCATCGGGCTCGACGCGTGTCGCTCCCAGACCACGAAGCCAACAACCGCGGCAGCGCCTGCGGTCAACGTCGCGAGCACCTCGAGGCTTCCCCAGCCCACGGTGTCGGCTCGTATGAGCGCCCACGTGAGACCCAGGGCCCCGGCTCCAGCCAACGCGACACCGATGACGTCGATTCGCGGCCGCGGACCGAAGCTCTCGCTCAGGCGACGCGGGGTGAGCGCGACCAGCGTCACTCCGACGGGCACGTTGACCCAGAAGATCCAATGCCAGTTGATGCCGCTGACGATCGCGCCACCGATCACTGGCCCGAACGCCGCGGCCATCCCCCCGATCGCGCCCCACATCCCGATCGCGGCGCCGCGCTTCTGGACCGGGAAAGCCTCGCTGATCAAGGTCAGCGTCAACGGAAACGCAATCGCAGCACCGGCGCCCTGCACGACGCGCGCGGCGATCAGCACGCCGACACTCGGCGAAAGCGCCGCCGCCGCCGACGCCGCTGTGAACACACCGATCCCGACCGCGAACATACGCCGGCGCCCGAAGCGATCGCCGAGCGCCGCGCCGGTCATCAGCAAACAAGCGAACGCCAGCAGATAAGCGTTCACCGTCCACTCCAGTCCCGACAACCCCGCATGCAGGCTCACACGAAGCACCGGGAGCGCCGTCGTCACGACCATGTTGTCGAGCGCCGTCATGAAGACCCCCAACCCGGCAAGCACGATCGTCCAGCCGCGAGCCGTTCCGCCTGAGCTCCGACCATCCTCCGCCGCGTTTGACCCGATTCGTGCTGTGCTCATCAACCCCATCTCCTCTCGTGGGTGTTCGTTCTCGTGTGTTGAGACGCCGGCGCACCCAGATAGGGGTCGGTGTGCGCTCCGACCCCTTTCCCGCCGGTTTGGCGTCATTACTCG
The DNA here is from genome assembly GCA_963779665.1 of uncultured Solirubrobacteraceae bacterium. Taxonomy (GTDB): domain Bacteria; phylum Actinomycetota; class Thermoleophilia; order Solirubrobacterales; family Solirubrobacteraceae; genus Palsa-744. The sequence continues at coordinate 388,747 of CAVZYW010000002.1, forward strand.
TGGTGAGAGCGACAGGAACCGGACATGCGAGGATTCCGAGATGAGCGAGCAGCGCCTGATGCGCGCCGCCCAAGGCGACGAGGATGCCTTCCGCGAGCTGACCAAGCCTTACCGGCGAGAGCTCGAGTTCCACTGCTACCGCATCCTCGGCTCGATGGCGGACGCTGAGGACGCCGTGCAAGAGACGATGCTGCGAGCTTGGCGTGGCCTTCACGGCTTCGAGCAGCGCGCATCGCTACGCGCTTGGCTGTACAGAATCGCGACCAACCGCTGCCTCGACGCACTTCGCGACGCCAGCCGCCGGCCGCCGACGGCGGCGGACACGCCATTCGAGCCGCCCGCGCCAACCCGCACCGCCGAGCCGACATGGCTCGAGCCCTATCCCGACGTTCTACTCGAGGGAATCATCGACACCTCCCCCGGACCAGAGGCGCGCTACGAGACCCGCGAGACGATCGAGTTGGCGTTCATCGCCGCGCTGCAGGCACTGCCGCCAAGGCAGCGAGCCGCGCTCATACTCCGCGACGCACTTGGGTTCCACACCACCGAGGTCGCGGACATGCTCGACTCGACCGAGGACTCAGTCAAGAGCGCGCTCAAACGCGCACGCGCCACGCTCGCGCAACGTCTGCCCACCCCAGACCGTGACGGCGCACCCCTCCCAGGCTCAACGTGCGAGCGCGAGCTCGTGCAACGGTTCACGGACGCGTGGGAGGCCGATGACATCGACGGCATCATCACGCTGCTGACCGACGACGCGTGGCTGAGGATGCCTCCTTCACCGCTCGAATACCAAGGCGCGGACGCGATCGGCTCGTTCCTGAACGACCTCGCCACATGGCGCAGCGACCAGCGCTTCCGGCTCATCGCGACACGCGCCAACACCCAACCCGCGTTCGGGGTATACCGCACCGACACCCACGCGCCGATCGCGCACGCCTCAGGACTAATGGTGCTAACGCTCGAAGGCCCGCGGATCGCCGCCATGACCAACTTCCTCGACACCAACGTTCTTCAGCGATTCGGGCTTCCCCGCACACTGCGACCCTGAACCAAGCAGAGGTCCTTCCCAAACAGAGCACGACGCTACTACCCCAGCGCTGCCGCACGCATCCGCGTGGCCTCGATCTGCAGACGAACGAAGTCGATCGCCGGCTCCGGCAGCCGATCGCACACATCTGCGACAAACGCCGCGTGCTGCTCGCCGGGCATGTCGCGCAGCACCGCCGCCAGCATGACCGTCGCCACGAACGCCTCCAGCTGCGTGCGGTCCTCCAGGCGGGCCTCGTCGGATATCAACCGTACGGCGATCTGCTCGAAGCCGGCATTGCGCAGGCGCCTGCGGGTGTCGGGGATGTCCGCGAAGTTCCAGAAGCCCGGGATGTCATCCCGGGCGGCGTCGCGCACTTCGAGGAAGTCGGCATTGTTGCCGTGGCCACCGGCCTCGATCACCAGGCGCCCGCCCGGGCGCACCACGCGCGCGAGCTCGGCGAAGACGTGGTCGTGGTCGGGCAGCCAGTGCAGCGTGGCTACGCTCATCACAGCATCGAACGGCCCCTCGAGCGCGAACGGCTCGCGCAGATCGCGGTACAGCGCCTCGAGACGTCCGCCTCCGTCGCCGAGGCGCCCGCGGAGCTGGTCGAGCATCTGATGTGAGCCGTCCAGCGCTACGACCCGCCCGTTCGGCACAGCCTCCAGCAACCGCTCGGTGTCGCGACCGCTGCCGCAGCCCAACTCCAGGACCGTCTCTGTGCCCTGCAGCTGCAGTCGCTCAAGCGCATCCCTGCCCCACCGCTTGTGCGGCAGGTCCAGCGAGTCATACGTGGCGGCGTCCCACTCCAGAAGCTCCATACTCATCTCCATCTACGCTGTGATCTCGGATGATCGTACGTTATAGCAGACGCTCGCGCGCCGGCTGCCCTCCTTGCACGCCAGAGCGCTGCAGACGCGCCAGCCGACGGTTTACTCTGAGAGAGCGATGAGCACGAGCACGTGCAATTGCCTCTACGAGCTGGATCGGCCTCGCCGGCGAGGTTCATGTGAGCGGCCTGCCTGCTGAGTGGATCGTCGAGGGATACCGCTGGGGCAGTGACTCTGCCCCCTGGTATGAAACGCTCGCGATCATGCTCGTCGTAGTCGCGATGGTGCTGCCTGCGTGCTGATCGTCAGGTACGTGCGCGACCGCGATCGGCAGCCCAAACCAGTTGCCGACCAGTGGCAGGCTGGCCGTCAGGGGCGAGCTGTGCCCACGCGGCTGGCAGGCGCACATCACCCTCTATGGCCGCGGAGCACCGGTGCCACCGGACGCTCCGACAGCGCGTGCGCCGCTGGTGGAGCTCGAATGGATGCAGTTCGATGGGGAGCCCCGGCGGGTCACCGTGGCGCGCCGCGCCTGGGCGCGAACGATCGGCGGTGCCCTGCAGATGATGGCCGACGAGCGGCGCACCGACATGACACTCGAACAGATCGAGCACCTCTCAGGGGAGCGCAGGAGCGTCGGAGAGCACGGGAGCGCGTGGGAGCGCGACTGACGCCGCGAGCTACACGGCCGCCTCGACCGCGTCGTCTTGTTCCAAGCCCTCGACCGGTTGCAGGTCCCGCAGTCGGTCCACGCCTGCCAGCGCCGGGAACAGCCGGCTCCAGCCGAGCGCAATCACGATCGTCAATCCTCCGCCGACGACGACCGCCGGGACGGCTCCCAGCAAGAACGCTGCGACGCCCGACTCGAACGCGCCGAGCTGATTGGACGCGCTGATGAACACCATCTCCACCGCCAACACACGCCCGCGCAAACGGTCGGGGGTGGCCAGCGCCACGGTGGTCGAGCGGATGTACATGCTGAACATGTCCACAAAGCCGCTCACCGCCAGCGCCAGCAGCGAGAGCCAGAACGAGCGCGACAGGCCGAAGACGACCATGCTCGCACCGAACGCGCCCACCACGGTCAGCAACGTGCGCCCCGCCCGAGCCCCGAGTGGCTTGCGTGTCAGCATGGCCGCCGCGAGCAGCGCACCGACCGCCGGTGCGCTGCGCAGAATCCCCAGCCCTGTCGGCCCGACATGCAGGATCGAGCGCGCGAACAGCGGCAGTAGCGCCACCGCACCGCCGAACAGCACCGCCAGCAGATCGAGCAGGATCGCCCCCAGCAGGATCGGCGTGCTGCGCACGAAGCGGATTCCCGCCAGCACGCTTGCCAGGCCCGGCGCCGTGCCGCTGCTCGGCGCCGCGTCGGCAGCAGGCGTGTGGCGCATCGTCGCCACGGAGCCCGCAGCCGCCAGGCACATGCAACCAGCGACCGCGTACACCAGCCCCGCGGAGAACGGGTAGATCAGGCCACCGAGCGCCGGACCGACGACCTGCGATCCCTGCGTGGCGATCGAGCGCAGCGTCATCGCGCTCTCCAGCAGCTCACCTGGGACGAGCGTCGGCGGCAGCGCCCGAGCCGCCGGCGTGCCGATCGAGGATGCCGTCCCCGCCCCCATCGCCAGCGCCAGAAACGGCCACACGCCGGTCACGCCCGCGGAGCTCACGAGCGCCAGGCCGGCGGCCACCGCCGCGCTGAGCAGCAACGAGACGATCAGGATCAGCCGTCGCGGCAGCCGGTCTGCGAGCTGCCCGGCCGGCAACGCCAGCACGAACATCGGGATGAACTCCGCCAGCCCGATCAAGCCCAGGTCCAGCGCGCTGCGTTGATTGGTGTACACCTCCCAGCCGATCGCCACCTCGAGCATCTGAACGCTCACACCCATGCCCAGCAGTGCGAACCACAGCAGCGCGAAGTCGCGCTCCGCGAGCGCCGGTCCCAGTCGTTTCACCGATGGTGGTCTAGCATCTGAGGCCACCCGGACCCGCGAAGAGAGGCAGCCAATGGCCAACACGCTCTACACAGCCAAGGCGCATGTCACCGGCGGTCGCGCCGAGGGACACGGCCGCAGCGACGACGGCGCGCTCAAGGTCGATCTACGTATTCCCGCGGCGATGGGCGGCCCTGGTGGCGGCACCAACCCGGAGGAGCTGTTCGCGGTCGGCTATGCCGCTTGCTTCGAGGGCGCGCTCGGCGTCGTCGCGCGACGCGCCAAGGCCGACCCTGGCGACGTGGCGATCGACTCCGAGGTCTCGCTGTCCCCGGATGGCAAAGGTGGCTTCCTGCTGTCAGCGGCGCTCAACGTCACCCTCCCCGGCATCGCCGAGCAGGACACCGCCATCGAGCTCGTCCGTGCCGCACACCAGGTGTGCCCCTACTCCAACGCCACGCGCGGCAACATCGAGGTGGCGCTCACCGCCAACGGCGCACCCGTCTCCTAGCACCCCCCGGTCTCCTAGCGTCGCCCCGCAGGAGACCGTCAGCGCCCAAACGTGCGCACGAGCTCGTGCGCACGGGTGCCGAGGCCCGTCAGCAGCGAGCGCACCTGCTCCAGGTCAGCCCGCAGCTCGGCGTCTCCGACCTCGACCGGGAGCATCGAGTCCTGCAGCGTCGCCAGCACGCGGTCGGCGTTGCCGATCGCCTGCACCGCGCTGTCCAAAAAGCCCTTGACGCCCTTGGAGGGCGCTCCGGCGACGGCCGGCTCGAACGTCTGCCCCTGCAGGCCGTGGCGCTCGGCGAAGGCCGCGTGCGCGCGCTTGGCTCGCCCGTAGGCCATCTGCACAGGCCGAAACAGCTGCTCCTCGACGGTGTCGGCGTTGTGCTCGTCCAGCTGCTCGTAAGCCTCGCTGAGCGACGCCAGCGCCACGCCCAGCTCGTCGGCCGCCTCAGCGATGGTGCTGAGCAGCTGTGCTCTGGCGTCGGCGGTGGTGTACGGCACAGTACGCAAGGTTAGAGCCCGTCGCAGTCGTCCACGCCAATCGACCGACGCCTCACGCCGCGCGCCGGCGAGACGCCGGGCCTCAGCTGACCGTGTAGACGAGCATGACGTCCGTGCGCAGCGTGCATGCCGTCGCCGCCGCCGCCCTGGCGGCCGGCTTCCTCTTGCGCTTCTTCGTCGGGTGCTTGGCCGCCGGCTTGTGGACCGTCGTCTGCGGCCTTGCCGTTGCCAGCTGTGGCGTGGCTACTGGAGCCACGGACACCGCCGAGGAGCCGAAGTCCGGCTGTTCGCCCTGGTATTCGGGGTATTCCGATTCTCCGCCCGTGCACTGGATCGAGCCGCCGCCTTCTGCGACGTTCTGGACGGCTCCCAGCGTCACGGCCGTCCTGCTCGCCAGGAATTCCGCCTTGTTCTGGCCGTCAGCCACCGCTGCAGCCATCGCTTCGCGATAGACCAGCGTCGCCTGCGCAAGACTCGCATCCTCAGCGATCGGCACGCTGGCCACACCGTCAACACTCACCGTACGCGCGGGAGTTGCCGTCGTCGTGGTCGGAGCTTCCGCAGCGGCGACGCCAAGCATGTTCGCGAGCACAAGACCCGCCGTCACCGCCAACGTCGCTGCAATCGCACTCCTCATCGTTGCAACCGATACTAGCGCGCGCTATCGGCCATTCGACGTGCGCGTTCGAGCACGGCATCGATCATCGGCTCGGTCAGCTTGCCCGTGAACGTGTTCTGCTGGCTCGGGTGGTAGCAGCCGATCAACGAGTAGCGCTCGCCCGGGAGCTCCGCGCCGTGCCCAAAGCGAGGCCGCGGGCGCAACGGTGGCACGTCCGGGCCGGCGAGCTCGGCGATCAGTCGCAATGCCGCATCCCAGGCGAAGGCCCCGAGGCACACAACCACACGTACGTCGCTCAACAGCCCGAGCTCCTGGAGACTCCACGGCAGGCACGCGTCGCGCTCAGCCGGTGAGGGGCGGTTGGCCGGCGGCGCGCATCGCACCGCCGCGGTGATCCATGCATCGCTGAGCGTCAAGCCATCCTGGCGATCCCTGGAGAGCGGCTGGCCGGCAAAGCCGGTGCGCCACATCGCCGCGAACAGGAAGTCACCAGAGCGGTCACCGGTGAAAATACGTCCCGTGCGGTTGGCTCCGTGGGCGGCCGGCGCGAGGCCCAGCAGCAGCACCCGAGCCGCCGGGTCGCCGAAGCCCGGGACGGGCCGCCCCCAGTACTGCTGATCGGCGAACGCAGCACGACGCTCAGCCGCCACCTGCTCGCGCCATGCGACCAGCCGCGGACAGCGCCGGCAGTCGCAGATCTGCGCCGCAAGCTCACTCAACTGCCCAGCCCTTTGCGATTGCACACCGCAGTAGTACCATCGGCCGGGAGATGCCGCTCTGGCTCTGCATCCTGCTGCTGACTGTGGTGATCAAACTCATCCTGGCTTCGCTGATGCTCTGGATCCCGTATCGCTACGACGAGTCCAGGCAGGAAGCGGACGTCACCGACTCCTCCGAAGAGGACGGCGGCTCCAAGGCGCTGCCCGGCAGCCCGCTGGACCCACACCCGCGCATGCCGCTCCCGCGCGGAGGGCGCCGTGGGCCTCACGGTGCTCCCGCATTGCCCTCTCCGCCGCGCGTCCGCACCAGCACGCACCGCAGTCGGCCACTGCGCGTCTCGCACTGAGCGGCGCGAGCTGACCATCTACTGAGCCGCGCCGCGGCCGCGCCTGGTGCGGGCCGGACTCAGGCCTGGTGCGGGGCCGGACTCAGCGGTTGCGCTTGCGCTGCCTGCGCGCGGCCTTCGCCTTGGCGCGTCGCTTGCGCAGCCGCGCTGCCGTATCGCTCGCCGAGCTGCCCTGGATCATCTCCCGCTCGGTCGCCGGCGCCACCCGGCGCGCATCGCGGATGATCACGAACGCGATACCGACCAGCAGCAGCACCGCAGCCGCCAGCACGAGCAGGATCACCGTGTGCGAGTTCGTCGGTTCCGAGGTCGTGCTCGACGTCGTCGCCGTGGTCGCGGTCTTGGTTTCTTCAGGCGTCGTTTCAGTCAGTTCACTCAGCGCGCCGCCTGAGCTCAGGCTCGCCGCCAGCGCAGTCGGCGCGCACGGACCGCCCAGCGCCAGCAGCGCTGTGAGACACAGCGCGCAGACGCTCGCACGCAGGCTCAGGGCAGTCAGACGAGGACGGCTCGACACGGTCGCGAGCATACCGGCTGCGCGGCTGCGCGCCCAATACAGCCAAGCCAGGACGCAGGCACCCGCGCAGGCCGAGCGCCGCAGCATAGAATGGCGCCCCATGGCCCCCAAACAACGTCAGGTCCGGATGGAGCAGCGCGGCGGCATCGAGGCCATTCAGGCGCTGGAGCAGCGCTCCGACGAGGAGCTCGAAGCAGAGACCAAATACAAGGCGGCCGCCCTTGCGATCCTTGGTGCCCGCGCATCCGAGCGCTTCGACGCCGAGGCCGCGCGTGGCTTCTTCCAACGCGCAATCGCAGCTGCCAGGCCGCAGGAGCGGATGCAGATCAGGCGCATGGCCGACGCTTCGCTGGCGTTGGCCGAACGCCGCGCCGGCGACCTCAAGAGCGCTGTCGAGCGTCTTGGCCAGACGCCCCCGAGCGGGCGCCAGATGCTCGCGCTGCGCGCGATGGGGCTGCTCATTCCCCCCAGCTCCGCCGGCATCCCGTCGCGCGTGCGCGGCGTCCTGCTGATCATCCTGCTCGTCGTCGTGCTGCTGGCGATCGGTCTTGGGATCGTCGAGCTTGTCTCTCTCCCCTTCGGTGGACTTGGCCTTGCACCCGGGATCCTGCTCGGCCTGTTCGTCGTCATCGCCGCGCTGGCGATCGTCGCTGCACTCGGTCGACGCCGGCGCGACCGCGCCAAGGCCGCTGCAGCGGGCTGAGCGCCGCGACGCCCGCCGAAGACCGATCGCGATCGCGCCGCCCACACTAGGCTTGCCGACGTGCCCGCACCCGTCTGCCTGATCGTGAACCCGGCCGCCGGCGGCGGCAAGGCCGGTCGCGTGGCGTCCGCCGTGGAGCAGGGGCTGCGTGCCCATGGACTGTCGGTGCGCCGCGTGGATACCCGGGATCTCGTTCACGCCCGCGAGCTCGGCGCACAGGCCGCGAGCCGTGGCGAGACCGTAGTGGCGCTCAGCGGGGACGGCCTGCTCGGCGTGCTCGCAGACACGCTGCGCGAGCTGCCCGGCGCCGTGCTCGGCGTGCTTCCGGGCGGCCGCGGCAACGACCTGGCGCGCGTGCTGGGCATCGACGAGGACCCCGTTGCAGCGTGCGCGACCGTCGCGCACGGAGTTGCCCGCAAGATCGATCTCGGTCTCGTCAGCGGGACCGATGCCGACGCTGCCAGCCAGGCGTTCGTCGGTATCGCCTCGGTCGGCTTCGACAGCGACGCCAACCGCATTGCCAACGAGGCTCCCGCGTGGCTCGGCGGGCTCGTGTATGCCTACGGCGCGCTGCGGGCGCTGCTGTCCTGGAAGCCCGCACGCTTTGAGATCGAGCTCGACCCACCGGGCGAGCGCCACGCCTTCATCGCCTACTCCGTGGGCGCCGCCAACTCCAAGGCCTACGGCGGTGGCATGCGCGCCGCGCCCGGGGCGCTGCTGGACGACGGGCTGCTGGAGGTGGTGGTCGTCGAAGACGTCGGCAAGCTCGGGTTCCTGACGAGGATCCTCCCCAAGGTGTTCAGCGGCAAGCACGTGCACGAGCCGGACGTCAAGGTCTTCCGCGCTCAGGAGATCGCGATCAGCTGCGAGCGTGCGTTCACGATGTACGCCGACGGCGACCCCATCGGCGAGCTCCCCGTGCGCGTGCGCGCCCTGCCCGCGGCGGTCACGATGCTCACCCCGGCAACGCTGCCGCCCGACTCGCCGTTCGGCGATGGCTGACGCGCTGGCGGTCAAGCTCGCGCTCGCGCGCGCCGTCGGCACGCTCTCGCGCCGGCGCGGCGGCGGCGCCACCAGCGCTCCGGGCAAGGTCCTGATGCGCCTGCAGCCGGACGCCATCGGCGCACTCGGGGCGCGCCTCAGTCGCGGCAGCGTGCTGATCTCGGGGACCAACGGCAAGACCACCACCGCGGCGATGGCAGCAGCGATCCTTCGGCGCGGCGGGATCTCGCTGGTGCACAACCAGGCCGGCGCCAACATGGCCGGCGGCATCGCCACGACGCTGCTCGACGCCACCAGCGCCGGCGGCGCCATCGCCGGCGAGCTCGGCCTGTTCGAGGTGGACGAGCTGTGGCTGCCGTCGCTCGCCGGCGAATTGCACCCACGCGTGATCCTCCTCGCTAACCTGTTCCGTGATCAGCTCGACCGCTACGGCGAGCTCGAGTTGATCACTGAGCGCTGGGAGGAGGCGCTGCGCGCGAGGGGCGCGCGGCTGGTGCTCAATGCGGATGATCCCTCGATCGCGGATCTCGGCCGCGATCGAGCGGACGTCCTGTACTTCGGCGTGCAGGACGACTCGCTGGCGCTGGCGGGGATGGCGCACGCCGCCGACGCCAAGCACTGCCACCACTGCGGCGCTCCGTACGTGTTCGACGCCATCTACCTCGGCCACCTCGGCCACTATCACTGCCCGAGCTGCGGCCGCACCCGCCCCGAGCCGACGGTCATTGCCTCAAACGTCCGCCTGGAAGGCGTACGCAGCGCTCGCTTCACACTGCACACTCCCGCCGGCGAGGCGGACGTCGCGCTCGCGCTGCCCGGCCTGTACAACGTCTACAACGCCCTTGCCGCAGCTGCCCTGGCCAGCGCTCTGGACGTGCCGTTTGCACACATCGTCGCCGGCCTGCACGCCACCAAGGCTGCGTTCGGCCGCGCCGAGACCGTGTCCCTGGCCGTCCCGGCAGCAGGCGGCAATCGGGGTCCCGCAGACGGGCACCGAGAGCTGCGCATCCTGCTCGTCAAGAACCCCGCCGGCGCCAACGAGGTGCTGCGCACGCTGGCGCTGGAGCCCGGCGAGCACGACCTGCTGGGCGTGCTCAACGACCACATCGCCGACGGCCACGACGTCTCCTGGGTCTGGGATGCCGACTTCGAGCTGCTGGCAGGGCGCATCAGGCTGGCCACGTGCAGCGGGACCCGCGCGGCGGACCTCGCTGCACGCCTGAAGTACGCCGGCGTGGACCCGGCACGCATCCGCGTGCAGGAGGATCTCGCGAGCGCTCTGCGCGACGCCGCCCGCGAGCGTGCCGACACCGACGTAAACGCGCCGCTGTATGCGCTGCCGACTTACACCGCGATGCTCGCCCTGCGCGAGCTGCTCGTCGCACGCGGGGAGGCGAGCAGCGCGTGGTCGTGAGCCAGGCGAGCACCGTCATCTGGCACGACCTGGAGTGCGGCGCCTATACCGCCGACCTCGCGCTGTGGCGGGAGCTCGCCGCACCCGCCGGCAGCGGGTTAGACGCGCAGCCGCTGCTGGACATCGGAGCCGGCAGTGGTCGCGTAGCGCTCGACCTCGCCGCCCGCGGGTACCGGGTGACGGCCCTCGACATCGACCCCAAGCTGCTGGACGCGCTACATACGCGCGCGACGGACGCGCACACGCCGGTGGAGACCGTCTGCGCGGACGCCCGCGCATTCGAGTTGCGCCGACGACACTTCGTCGTGTGCCTGGCGCCGATGCAAACGGTGCAGCTGCTGGGCGGCGCCGACGGCCGACTCAGCTTCCTGCGCCAGGTCCACAGACACCTGCGCCCCGGCGGCCTGCTCGCGTGCGCGATCGTCTCGGATATCGAGCCGTTCGACTGCGCCGCCGGAGACCTGGGACCCTCGCCGGAGACCACACACGTGGACGGCGTCCGCTACCTCAGCAGCGCCACACGCGTCCACGTCGACGCTCAGCGCGTGCGCATCGAGCGCGAGCGCAGCATCCTCGGCGCCGAGCAGGCCGGCCGGGCAACGCCGGCACCCGAGCACAACGTCATCGAGCTCGATCGCCTCACCGCCACACAGCTGGCAAGCGAGGGCCGGCAGGCCGGGCTCACACCCGCGGGCACGCGCTCGATCCCAGCCACCGAGGAGCACGTCGGCAGCGAGGTGGTGCTGCTCCGTGCCTGATCCTCTCCCCCCCTCGCCCGCCGAGCGCACGCTGCGCGTATGCGCGCTGTATCCGGACCTGATGAACATCTACGCCGACCGCGGCAACCTGATCGTGCTCGAGCGCCGCTGCGCCTGGCGCGGGATCGACTTCCAGCTGGCCGCCAGCGGCCTCGGGGAGGACCTGGACGGCAACGCCCACGACCTGCTCTACATCGGTGGTGGCCAGGACCGCGACCAGCGCCTATGCGCGCAAGATCTGATCGAGACCAAGCGTGACGGGCTACGCGCGGCCGCCGCACGCGGCGCTGTCGTACTCGGCGTGTGCGGCGGATACCAGCTGCTCGGGCACTCCTACACGCTCGGGCAGGAAGAGATTCCCGGAGTCGGGCTGCTCGACGTGAGCACGGTCCGCGAGGACGGTGCGCGGCTGATCGGCAACGTCGCCATCGAGGTGTCGCTCGGAGGCGGTCACCAGCACGTGCTGGCGGGGTTCGAGAACCACGGCGGTCGCACCTACCTCGGCTCCGGCCAGCAGCCGCTCGGACGCGTCCTCGAGGGCCACGGCAACGATGGGCGCAGCGGCCTCGAGGGTGCCAGGAGCGCTAACACGATCGGCACCTACCTGCACGGCCCGCTGCTGCCGAAAAACGTGTGGTTCGCCGACTGGCTGATCGCCCGCGCGCTCGACATCACCGTCGAGCAGCTGACGCCGCTCGATGACGCCATCGAGCGACAGACGCACCTAGGCGCGCGCCGCGCCGCCGGCGTGTAGGGGCCGCAACTCAGGGCTCTCGGTGTCCATGACGCTGTCGCGGGGCTGCGTCGGGCGCTGGGGCTGGGCCGCAGGACGGACGAATGCGAGCACCGCGAGACCGCCCACGAGCGCCACGAGACCGGAGATCAGATAGATGCTGTTCTGGCTGCTCGCATAGGCGACGCGGACGACGTGCTCGACAAGCACGTGCCGATGCGGTGAGCCGGCAGCGATCAGCCGTCGTGCCGCGCCCTGGCTCGCCTGGGTCGCCGCGGCACGCGGTGCCGCGAAGACGCTGCTGTGCACGAACGCCGTCTCGACGCGGCTGGTGAAGACCGTGCCGAGCGCCGCGATGCCCAGGGCATAGCCGAGCTGGCGGAACGTGTTGACGATGCCACTGGCCATGCCCGCGCGCTCTGGGCGGACCGCCGCGAGCGTGGCGGAGATCAGCACGGGCGAGGCGAGGCCCACACCGATCCCGGTGACGCACCAGCCCCGGGATCAGCACGCCCCAACCGGACCCCGCGGAGATCGCCGTGCGCAGCAGCGAGCCGCCCCCGATCGCCAGCAGCCCCACCCCGAGCGGGAACTGCGGCGGGATGCGGTGCATGAAGCGCCCGACACCCGCGGACACGGCAAACGCCACCGCCGCCAGCGGCGCCACCACGAGACCGGCGTCGATCGCGGACAGATTGAGCACCGACTGCAGCCACAGCTGGGTGTAGAGGACGGCCGCGAACGCGCCCGCGCTGAGCTGCCACAGCGGCGAGCATCAGCGTCGCAAACGAAGGGTCGCGCATCAGCCTGAGATCCATCAGCGGGCTGAGACGGCGCGGCTCGATCGCGAGGAACGCCACCAGCGCCACGCCGGCCACAGCGAACGCGACGATCGTCGTGCCGCTACCCCAGCCCGCCTCACCACCGTGGATCAACGCGAACGTGACGCTCCCGGCGGACAGCGTGAACGAGAGTGCTCCGAGCCAGTCGAGCGGGCCACGGTGGCCGTGGGACTCGGCGAGTACGCGCTGGGCCATGACGATGGCGAGCGCCGCGATCGGCAGGTTGACGAGGAAGATCGCCCGCCAGTCGAAGCACGTCGATCAACACGCCGCCGAGAATCGGGGCGAGCGCGGCGGCCGCGCCCGTGACCGCCCCCCACACGCCGAACGCCACGCCGCGATCACGGCCCTCGTAGGTGGCTGCCAGGAGGGCGCCGTTGGTGGCGAACATCGCCGCCGCCCCGATCGCCCTGTACGGCTCGAGCGGCGATCAGCAGGCCTGCATTCGGAGCGAGCGCGCAGCACAGCGAGGCGGTGGCGAACACGATCAGGCCCGGCCTGGAACGCACGCCGCCTGCCGAAGCGATCGGCGAGCGAGCCGCTGAGCAGGAGCAGGGCCGCCAGCGACAGGGCATAGGCATCGACCACCCACTGCAGCGAGGACAGGCTGGCGTGCAGGTCGCCTGGCCATCGACGGCAGCGCGACGCTGACGATCGTCACGTCGACGAGCAGCATGAAGGTGCCCAGGCAGATGGCCACCAGCGGCCACCAGCGGCTTCGGGTGTGTGTCGGGGTGCTGTTCATGGGATCTCCAAAGTGTTGACGGCACCGTGCCCGGGGAGGCAGGTCGACACGGGCGGGATTAGCCATCATCCTGCCCATTCGTGGGCTGACAGTCCAGGCTTACGCCCTCAAGCGGCGTATTTCGCGCTTTTGAGGTAGTTTGTCGGTGATATTCGATGACCGACTTGCTCGACACGCAGCTACTGCACGCCCTCCAGCTCGACGGCCGCGCGCCGTTCAGCCAGATCGCCGACGTCCTCGCCGTGTCCGACCAGACGATCTCCAGGCGCTACAGCCGCCTGCATGAGGCCGGACGGCTGCGCGTGCGCGGCCTGAGCGACCCGGATCGCCTGCGGGAGAACCGCTGGATGGTGCGCGTGCAGTGCACGCCCAACGCCGCCGCCGCTGCCGCCGACGCTCTCGCCCGCAGAGCCGACACCTCCTGGATCAGCCTGACCGCCGGCGGCACCGAGATCGTGTGCGCGGTGCGCACCGGCAGCGGCGAGAACGACAACCGCCTGCTGCTGCAGACGCTCCCCCGCAACCGCTTCGTCGTGTCGATGGCCGCTCACTGCGTCCTGCACACGTTCTTCGGAGACGCAGCCGGCTTGATCAACAAGATGGGCGCGCTGGACACCCGGCAGGTCGAGCGGCTGCAGCCGACGCCGCCGACACCCGGCGCCGCACACGTGTCACTGACCGCGGTGGATCACAAGCTGCTGGGCGTGCTCCAGCACGACGGCAGGGCGACGTTCGCCGAGATCTCCGCAGCCACCGGCGCCTCGCAGACGACCGTCCGTCGACGGATGGCCGAGCTGCGCGCCAACGGCACGCTCTACTTCGACGTCGACTTCGATCAGGTGCTGCTCGACCTGCACGTGCGGGCGATGATCTGGCTGTCGGTCGCTCCCAGCCAACTGGTGGCAGCCGGCGAGGCACTTGCAGACCACCCGGAGACGGCTTTCGTCGCCGCAACCACCGGGGCGAGCAACCTGTACACGTCGGTCGTCTGCCCCGACACCGCCGCCCTGTACACCTACCTGACGACCCGCATCGCCCAGCTGCCGGGCGTCGAGCGGGTCGAGACCGTACCGATCGTCCGCTCGGTCAAGCGCAGCGGCCTGCTCGCCCCGCCGTGAGCGCCGGCGCCGCCGCCCCGCCGGCATCGACCTCGGTCTCGCAAAGTCGACAGTTGCCCCGTGCCGTGCGCGCGGCCAGCTCATAGGATCACGCTGTGGAGCTGTCCGAGTACCAGCGCCTGTCACGGCGCACCGCCGAGTACCCCCGCGAGGCCTGGCTCGCCTACCCCGCGCTGGGACTCGCCGGCGAGGCCGGCGAGGTGGCAGAGCACGCCAAGAAGGCGATCCGCGACGACGACGGCACCGTCAGCGACGAGCGCCGCGGCGCCATGGCCAAGGAGCTCGGCGACGTGCTCTGGTACGTCGCGCAGCTGGCCAGCGAGCTTGGTCTGGAGCTCGAGGAGATTGCCCAGGTCAACCTCGACAAGCTGCTCTCGCGCCAGCGCCGCGGCGTGCTGTCCGGTAGCGGCGACGAGCGCTAGCTCCGAGCCACTCGCACCCTGGAGGCTCGCTGAGCAAGCGAGTCAAGGACGCAGGGAGCGTGGCGTGCGGCGCACGCGAGCGACGGAGGACGCAGGATCGCGCCGCTCAGCGTGCATCCAGGGCGAACCGCGCGAAGCGGTCGGCCAACCTGGCCGGCACCAGCGCGTGCACGCGCACACCCTCGGCCGTGTCCTCACGGGTGACCTCGCCTGCCAGCTCGTGCAGCTCCGCCAGGCTGCCGCCGTCGGCGTAGGGCACCAGCAGGTCCAGCGGGCGCAGCGTGTGCGCGAGCTCGTGCTCGATGCGCTCGCCGAGCTCCTGCAGCCCCTCTCCGCTGACACCGCTGACCAGGACCGCATCGGGGTGTGCAAAGCGCAGCTCGTCGCGCTCCTCCTCGGCCAGTAGGTCCACCTTGTTGAGCACCAGCAGACGCGGGCGCTCACCGGCGCCGATCTCCTCCAACGTCTGCTCCACCGAGCGCTGCATGATCTCCTGCTGGGCCTCCGGCGCCGAGGCGTCGAGCACGTGCGCCAACAGCTCCGCGCGGCCGGTCTCCTCCAGGGTCGCCGCGAACGCGTCCACCAACTGGTGGGGCAGCTTCGCGATGAAGCCCACCGTGTCCGTCAGCAGGTACGGGCGGCCCGCCAGCTTCAGCGTCCGCGTGGTCGGGTCCAGCGTGTGGAACAGGCGATCGCGCACCCCCACCTCGGCGCCGGTCATGGCGTTCAGTAGCGTCGACTTGCCGGCGTTGGTGTAGCCCACCAGCGCGATCGTCGGCAGCGCCGCCCGCTCGCGCTCTGCCCGCTGCACCGCGCGGGTGCCCTTGACGTGCTCCAGACGACCCCGCAGCACCGAGATGCGGTTGCGCGCCAGGCGTCGATCGGTCTCGATCTGCGTCTCCCCCGGGCCCCTCGTGCCGATGCCGCCACCCAAGCGCTCCAGGTGCGTCCACAGGCCACGCATGCGCGCCAGGTTGTACTCCAGCTGCGCCAGCTCCACCTGCAGCTTGCCCTCGGCGCTGTTCGCGTGCGAGGCGAAGATATCCAGGATCACCGTCGTGCGGTCCACCACCGGCAGGCCCAGCGCCTCCTCCAGGTTGCGCTCCTGGCGCGCGCTCAGCTCGTCGTCGCAGGCGATCACGTTCGCGTCGGCCGCCGCCGCAGCCGCCTTCGCCTCGGCGACCTTGCCCGGCCCCAGATACGTGTTCGGGTGCGGCTGCACGCGGCGCTGCACCATCTCCCCCACGACCGCTACACCCGCGGTACGCAGCAGCTCGCCCAGCTCCGAAAGATCCTCGCCGTCTCCCAGCGCCGCGATGCAGAACGCCCGCTGCGCCGCGCGCTGTGCCGGCTGTGAGCCGTTGCCGGCCCGCTCCGTCGGTTTCGAGGTGACGGCGCTGCGGCCGTTGCGGCTTCTATCCATCCACCGTCAAGTCTATGACGGTCGACGTGCCGGAAAGTGTGATGACCGGTGAAGCTGCGGTCCGACGAAGCATGCGCGCACGCGTCTCCCGGAAGCTCAACCCCCGAGCGTGCCCAGGCGCCTGACCGCCTCCAGCAGGCGATCGTCGGGCGTCGTCAGCGAGATGCGAAACCAGCCCTCGCCCGCCGGGCCGTACACCGAGCCCGGGACGAGCACCACGTCGGTGCGCTCCAGCACGTGCGCGCAGTAGGCCTCAGAGCTGTCAAAACCCTCCGGCACCGGCGCCCACACGTAGATCGTGCTGTGCGGCGGGCGCACCTGCACGCCGATCTCGCGCAGCGCGCCGCACACCAGATCGCGCCGGCGACGGTACAGCTCGTTCATCGACGCCACCTCCGCGTCCGCGTCCGGCGACAGTGCCGCCACGCCCGCCAGCTGCACCGCCTCGAACAGCCCCGAGTCGATGTTCGTCTTCAGCTGCCAGTAGCTGTGCAGGGCCTCGGCGTTTCCAACCACCACCGCGCAGCGCCAGCCGGTCATGTTGTAGCCCTTGGACAGCGAGAACACCTCGATGCCCACGTCCTTGGCTCCCGGCGTCTGCAGGAACGACGGCGCGCGGTAGCCGTCGAACACGATCTCCGAGTACGCGTTGTCGTGCACCACCAGGATCTCGTGCTCTCGTGCGAACTCCACCACGCGCTCGAAGAAGCCGTCCGGCACCACCGCGCCCGTCGGGTTGTTCGGGTAGTTCAGGAACATCAGCTTCGAGCGGCGCGCCACGTCCTCGTCGATCGCCCCCAGGTCCGGTACGAAGCCGTGCTCGGGCTCAAGCGCCATCAGCACCGGCTCGCCGCCGGCCAGCCACGGTCCGCCGGTGTACACCGGGTAGCCCGGGTCCGCCGCCAGCGCATAGTCGCCCGGATCCAGGAACGCCAGGTTGAGGTTGAAGATCGCCTCCTTGGCGCCGATCGCCGGGATGATCTCGTGCTCCGGGTCGAGCTTCACGTCGAAGCGGCGCTCGTAGAAGTCGCGCACCGCGCCCCTGAAGTCTGCGCGGCCCCGATTGCTCGGGTACCTGTGCGTCTCCGGCTCGCTCACCGCCTCCTGCATCGCCTCCACGATCAACGCCGGCGTCGGGCGATCCGGGTCGCCGATCCCCAGGCTGATCACGTCCACCCCCGCCGCGCGCTTCTCCGCGATCTTGCGCTCCAACTGGGCGAATGCGTACGGCGGGATGCGCTCCAGGCGCTTACTCGGTTTCATGCAGCTCCTTTTCGAAGTCCTCGCTCAGGCGACCCTCGAACACGGGTCGCGCCCAGCCTGTCAGGTTGATGCGCAGATCCTCGGCCACCTCCACCTCCAGCTCACCGCCGTCGAGCAGCACCGTCACCCGAGTTGGCCGCAGCGCCGGCTCGAATTCGCGTGTGTAGGCCACCGCGGCACCTGTTGCGCCCGTGCCCGAGGACAGTGTCTCGCCGACGCCGCGCTCGAAGATGCGTGCGCGGATGCGGCTGGGTGGCCTCTCATCCCCCGGCTGGCCTGCCTGCCTGCCTGTGCCCTTCGGGGTGCGCCCTTCAGGGTGTGCCCCAGAGGGTACCCCCGGATGGGGGATCTCGGTGTACCACGACACGTTTGTGCGATTGGGGAACTGCGCGTCGCCTTCGATCGCCGGGCCGATCGCATGCAGGTCGAGCGCGTCGAGCTCCGCCTGCGAGTCCACGTGGATCGCACACTGCGGGTTGCCGATCGAGACGTGGCGAAAACCCCACGGCCGACCAACCGACAGGACCGTCCCCTGGCCGTCCTGTGGCCCGGCGGGGAAGTCATCGGAGCTGAGGCTCGCCCGGCCCATGTCTACGAGGCACGTGTCCCGGCCGGTGATCGTCGGACGTATCTCTCCCGCAACAGTCTGTATAACAAAGGTATCGTCGTGCGTCCAGCCGCGTCGGCGCAGGTACAGGATCGCCTCTCGCGCGCCGTTGCCCGACAGCTCCGCCTCCGAGCCGTCCGGGTTGAAGATGCGCAGGTCCGCCGCATGCACGGGGTCGGCAGGTGGCGAGAGCAGCAGCACGCCGTCGGCGTACACGCCGAAATGGCCCGCGCACAGCTTGCGCACACGCGCGGGCGTCAGCTCGAACGGCAGCTCGTCGCGCTCCACGATCAGGTAATCGTTGCCCAGCGCCTGCCACTTCTCGAAACGCATCGCAGTCATCAGGCGCCGGAGTCTAGGTCAGGCGTAGCGTGAAGGATCTCGCGCGCGATCGCAACCGCGTCGCGGCCGGTCACATCGATCGTGCGGATGCCCGCCAGCTTGCGCATCCACGTCAGCTGGCGCTTGGCGTAGTTGCGCGTGCGGCGCTTCATCCCCTCGACATCGCCCGCCAGCAGCTCGTCGAAGCCGAGCGCCTTGCGCGCCGTCTCCGACGCACCCGCCGCATTCGCGCGACTGACCTCCTCGCTCACGCCTGCGACGAGCATCGCCTCCACGCGTGCGTCGATCGCCGCGTACAGCGCCTCGCGCTCCATCGTCAGGCCCGCCAGCAGCGTCGGGTGGCGCAGCTCCTCGCTCCACAGCTGGGACGGACCCTCCGGCGGCTCCAGCTCGCCCAGGTCGAACAGCTCCAGCGCCCGCACCAGCCGCTGGCGGTCGTTCGGGTTGATCGCCGCTGCCGCCCACGGCGCACGCTCGCTCAGCTGCGTGTGCAGCACCGGCGCTCCGTGAGCTTCGAGCTCCGCCGTCCAGCGCTCGCGCACCCCCTCCGGCGGCGGCGGGCGCAGACTGAGGTCCGTCAGCGCCGCCCGCAGGTACAGGCCCGTGCCGCCCACCACCAGCGGTCGTCTACCGGTGCCCAGCAGATCGTCGATCTCAGCGTGCGCCAGCTGCGCGTACTGCCCCGCACTGAATGTCGCGTCCAGCGGCAGGAACGACACCAGGCGGTGCTCCAGGCGCGCCCGCTCCGCCGGTCCGGCAACACCCGTCAGGAGCTCCAGGCCCGCGTACACCTGCAGCGCGTCCGCCGACACCGCTACCGGGTTCTCTCCCTGCTCGCGCAGCAACTCCGCCACCGCCACCGCCACCGCCGTCTTGCCGACACCGGTGGGTCCGAACAGGGCGATGATTCGTTTGGGGTCCGCGCTCACAGCGCGGACTGTCTCACAGCGAGAGCTGCCTCACCACGCGCTCACCAGCGAGCGCTCGCTCCTGCCAGCGCCGCAAAGCCCAACTTGTGCTTGCGCGCTTTGGTCTCGATCCCGTAGAAGTCGTTCGTGCCGTAGTCGACGTAGTTGAAGTAGATGACCATCGGCACATAGCCGGTCGCCGACGCCCACTGCATGAACCCGGTGATGTTCGATGCCTGCTGCGCTTCGGTCCACTGCTGGCTGTCGCCCGTCGCTGGCTGCCCCGCCGCCGTCGGCCAGCCGATCTCTGTCACGTACACCGGCTTGCCCGATTCCGAGTGCGCGAGTTCCACGTCCTTGCGACCACCGAGCGCACCGCCGTCGCCACCGCTGGCGCCGCCATATGGGTGCACGGTTACGCCATCGCAGTAGGGAAGCGCTCCTGCCGCCTTGATGCCCTGGCCCCACGGTTTGTCCGGGCTGGCGCTGGCCTCGCCGCCGTCCCAGGAGCACAGCTCCGCCGGACGTGAGGCTGCCGGCAGCGTGGCGAGCGCTTCATGAACGGCCTTGGCGATCTTGGCGTAGGCGGCGTAGTTCTTGGGGTCACTCCAGAAGATGTAGTTGCCCGGCTCGTTCAAGATCTCCACCGCCAGGCCCCCGCCCTGCCCGTATTTTGCGAAGTAGGACTTGATTTCGGCTGCGTATGCAGCCGGGGAGATCGCGCCGATCGAGCCGCCGGTGCCGAAGATCACGGTCGCGATGTGCACGCCCGCGGCCTGCGCTTCCGGCTCGACGTAGCTCGCGTTCGGGAGTTCCGTGCGGATGTAGCGGATCCCGCCTTTGGCCAGGTCGGTGAACGTCGAGCCGCCCCAGCCGCCCGAGTCGACGCCGATCACCGTGTCGCCCGACGGCGGCTGTTCCGCTGCTGCTGCTTCTTCTTCTTCGCGCCGTTCTTTTTCTTCTTCGCGCCGCAGTTTTTCTTCGCGACGCTTCTGTTTTTTCGAGGCACGCGTCGCACCGGTTTCGGCCGGTTGTTCTTCGCCCAGCCCTTCCTGGAGTTCTTCCTGCGCTTCTTCGGAGCCTTCTTCCCGCGGGGCTTCCTCGCCGCCGCCGGCCGGCGTGCTCTGCAAGCGACCAGCCCAGCCCCCGATCGCGCCATCGTCCCCCACTGCCTGCACGTCCACCACGGGGTCTTCCGGCGGCGGCGTGTAGGTCGCCTGCGAGGCGGGGATGTTCAGGTACCTGATGCCATCGCCCGCCAAGTCGAACATCACCGCCACGTGTACCTCTGTCGTGCCAGATGGCACCGAGGTCACTTCGATCGATGCATGGCTGGCCGACAGCCGGTCGGTGATCGAGCTTGCAGCCTGAGCGCTCGTCGCCCCGACAAACGGGAGCACGGTCACCAACGCCAGCAGTCGCTTTGATTTCATCCTTCGCCTCCGAGAAGTTGGTTCGGCCGCAATTGCGCCGCTGCACACGTCTGCGCACCCAGCGTCCTCTCCGCTACCCGCCCGTCATCCTCCACTACTTCAACGCCGCGGTTGTGAAACTGTCGTTGCCAGCTCCACATCCGCCCCAACGGGCGCCTACCAAACGTAGCGGCTACTCTTGCCGGCCGCTACAACCTTCGCTACCCGCTGCGCTGCGATCAAAACAGCCTCTGCTGGGCCACAGCCGGGCTCGCGGGCCGCTTGGGCCCCTCCGCGATCGCCGGTGGGCGCATCTTCCGGAACGCGCTTGGCGTCCCACCGCGACGAGCCATCCGTGCCAGACGCGCACGTTCCTCGCGCGGTGCGTACGCACTGCCACGGTAAAGCTCCTCATAGCGAGGGACGAGATCCGGTCGCTGCGAGCGCAGCCAGCCCATGAACACCGTGCGCACCTCGCCGCGCAGGTGCAACGCGACGCCGCCGATGCTCGTCGCGCCGGCCTGCGTCGCCAACTCCAGCAGCGGCTCCACCTGGTGCGGGGCGTCGTTGATCCCCGGCATCAGCGGCGCGACCAGCACCCCCGTGGGGATCCCCGCCCGGTTGAGCTCTGCCACCGCCTCCAGGCGGGCACGCGGGCTGGGCGTGTGCGGCTCGGTCGCGCGCCAGGCCTTCTCGTCGAGCGTCGGGATCGACAGGCACGCGGTGAAGCTCGCCCGCTCCGCGATCTTCAGCATCAGCGGCAGATCGCGCAACAGCAGCGGCGACTTCGTCAGCACCGAGCAGGAGTTGCCCGCCTCCAGCAGCGCCCTCCAGATACCGTCCATCAGCCGGTAGCGGCCCTCCACCCACTGATACGGGTCGGTGTTGGTTCCAAGCGCCACGTGCTCGTGCTTCCACGACGGCCGTGCCAACTCCGCTCGCAGCACCTCCGGCGCGTTGACCTTGACCACGATCTCACGCTCGAAGTCGCGGCCGGCGTCAAATCCCAGAAACGTGTGGGTGGGCCTTGCAAAACAGAAATTACACGCATGGCTACAGCCCCGGTACGGATTGATCGTCCAGCGAAACGGCATCTGCGAGCGCGCCGGCACGCGGTTGAGAATCGACTTTGCGTGCACCTCGTAGAAGCGCATGTCAAGGGCCTCCGGCACGTCGAAGCGACGCACCGCTGCCGGGTCGCGGTAGCCCGGCAACTGTCGCTGTTCTCCACCGTCGAGCGTGAGGTTGGTCCAGCGCACGAACATATGTTCGCATAAGTCGCTGCTGTCAACGTGTCCATGTGTCCTTCCAACGGTAATCGTCGGAGCCGCCCCAGCCGAGCGATGAGGTGTGGATTCCAACTTCCGAGATTCTGGGCGCCAAGCGAACGGCTCCTCGTGGCTCTGCCGTGAGGACTTCGACCGTGAGCGGCTGCTCGACATGGACAAGCGGGTGGGCTCGGTTCGGCGCAAGACCTTCGCGATCCTCGCCGTGTCGATCGCCGGCAGCGCACCGTGGCTGGGCTGGTGGCCGCTGCTGTTCCTGTTGCCCGCCGCCGCGTTCTTCGGCGCCGCCGACGCGCTCACGCCCCGCGCGCGCCGCCCCGAGTACCTCATGTTCGCCGCCTGGATCGGCAGCGAGATCACGATTGCCGGCGCTGTGGCGCTGGAGGGCCACCGCGGGATCACCGCGCTGTCGTGGCTGGCGATCCCGGTCATCACATTGAGCTCGCGCTTCCCGATGCGCGGCGTGATCGTCGGCGTGGCGATCGCCACCGTACTCATGCTCGCCGTCGCCTTCGGGGTCGATGCCCACGCCGTCATTGCCAGCCCGCAGCTGGTGCTGGCACCGGTGGCGCTGATCCTCTCGGTGGCCGTACTGTCGACGGCGCTGATGGAGTCCGACATCCAGCACCGCAGCGACGCCGTCATCGACCAGCTCACCGGCATGCTCAACCGCAAGGCGCTCGCTGTGCGGGTGGCGGAGCTGGCCCAGCAGTCGGAGGTGACCGGCGAGCCTGTCGGCGTGATCGTGGCCGACCTGGACCGCTTCAAGCACGTCAACGACACGCATGGGCATGCCGCCGGTGATGTCGTGCTCAAGGAGGTCGCCTATCTGCTGCGCAAGCAGCTCCGTGCCTTCGACCTGGCCTACCGCCTTGGCGGCGAGGAGTTCCTGATCCTCGTGCCCGGCTCCGACCTGCAGCGCACCGCCGAGCTCGCCGAGCGTCTACGCGAAGGGGTTGCAGCCGGGCCCGTCGGCGATGGGCTGTCGGTGACGATGAGCCTCGGCGTCGGTGCCTCCGGCTTCGCCGAGCGCTTCAACTACGCCACTGTGTTCGCTGTCGCCGACGAGGCGCTCTACCGCGCCAAGCGTGACGGGCGCAACCGCGTGTGCGTGGCCACACCCGATCTGAGCACGACGCTCAGAGCCCTGCCCGGCGACGGCCGCAGCACTCCCGGCGGCGCCGCGTCGGCCCTCGCCTAGCGTCGGCTGTAGCCCTGGCAACGCCTGGCAACGCCGGGCAACGCTCAGAGCTCGATCACGCTGCGAATGCCGTCCTGTGCGCGCATCAGCTCAAAGCCACGGTTGACTTCCGACAGCGACAGCCGATGCGAGATGAACGGGTCCACGTCAATCTCGCCGACGAGATAGCGAGACACGAGCGCCGGGACGTCCTCACGCCCCTTCAGGCCGCCAAACGAGGAGCCGCACACGCGCCGGCCGGTGATCAGCAGCCGCGGCACGATGTCCAGCGTCTCGCCACGGCCGGCGACACCGCAGATCGTGCACAGGCCCCACCCCATGCGCGCGGCCGCCACCGCCTGTCCCATCACCGCGACGTTGCCCGTCGCCTCGAACGTGAAATCCGCACCGAAACCGCCCGTCATCTCAAGTATCTGCGCGACCGTGTCATCGCCCGCGATCAGCACGTCCGTGGCGCCCTGGCCGCGCGCGAGCTCCAGGCGCTCGGGAGCCGGATCGACACACACGATCCGCCCCGCGCCCTGCAGGCGAGCGCCGGCGACCGCGCCCAGCCCGACCATCCCGGCGCCGAACACGACGCAGGTCGAACCCGCGCTGACAGACGCCGTCTTGATCGCCGCGCCCAGACCGGTCGAAAGGCCGCACGCGAACAGGCATGCGCGGTCCAGCGGCGCCTCCGGGTCGATGCGCGCCAGCGCGATCTCCGGCATGACCGTGTACTCGGCGAACGTCGAGGTGCCCATGAAGTGCCGCAGCGGCTCGCCGCCGCGCGACAAACGCGTGGCGCCATCCGGCAGGTAGCCGAGGTTCTGCTGCTCGCGGATCGCCAGGCACAGGTTGGTCGCGGGGCTGGTGCAGTGCACGCACTCGCCGCACTGCGGCGAGAACAGCGTCACCACGTGGTCGCCCTCGCTGACCATCGAAACGTCCGTGCCGCAGCGCTCGACCACGCCCGCGCCCTCGTGGCCCAGCACCGTCGGGGCGTAGCCCGACGGATCGGCCCCGGAAGCGCTGTACAGGTCGGTGTGGCACACGCCACACGCCACCAGGCGCACAAGCACCTCGCGCGGACCCGGGTCTGCCAGCTCCACCTCCTGAATGACCAGCGGCTGGGCGAACTGCTCGAGTACCGCTGCGCGGATCTTCATCGGCTCACGACGCCAGGCGGGCGAGCAAGCGTTCCTCACCGGCGAGCGTCTGGCTGGTTGCACTTGAGATCTCCACGTCTGTCAGCTCGCCGGCGCCGGCCAGGCCGGCGAAGTTGACGGCCTTGTTGTGACGCGTGCGGCCACGCAGGCGCTCGGGATCGGTGCGCGATGGGCCTTCCACGAGCACCTCTAGCGTGCGTCCGACGAAGCGCTGGGCGCGCTCGCGTGCGCCGCCCTGGACGAGGTCCACGAGCTCCTGCATCCGCGCCACCTTCAGCGGATGGGCGACCACACCCTCGGTGATGGCGGCTGCCTCGGTGCCGCGCCGCGGCGAGAAGATGAACGTGAACGCGCTGTCGTAGCCCACCTCCTTCACGACTTCCAGCGTTTCGCGGAAATCATCGTCGCTCTCCCCGGGGAAGCCGACGATGATGTCGGTAGTCAACGCCGCGTCGGGGATGTGCTCGCGAATCATCGCCACGCGCTCCAGATAGCGCGCGCGGTCATACGTGCGCCGCATCGCCTTCAAGATTCGGCTGGAGCCCGACTGCAGCGGCAGGTGGATGTGCTCGCACACGCTCTCCAGCTCGGCGTGCGCTCGGACCACGTCCTCGCGCATATCCTTCGGGTGAGGGCTCGTGTAGCGGATGCGCTGCACGCCGTCGATCGCATCGAGGAGCCCCAGCAGCTCGGCGAAGCTCGTGCGCTCGCGCAGATCGCGCCCGTAGGAGTTGACGTTCTGCCCGAGCAGCGTCACCTCCTTGACCCCCTCGGCCACCATCGCCCGCACCTCCGTCTCCAGCTCCTGTACGGGGCGGCTGACCTCACGTCCACGCGTGGAAGGGACGATGCAGTACGAGCAGGCACAGTTGCAGCCAACGCTGATCTGCACCCAGCCCTGGAACGGGCGCTCACGATGCGCCGGGAGGTGGCCTGTGAAGCCCTCGAACTCGAAGTAGCCCTGTGCGGTGAGCGAGTCGCTGGTCAGGAACTCAGCCAGCTTGTGCACCTGGCCGGGGCCGAACGCCACGTCGACGAACGGAAAGCGCTCGAACACCTCCTCCTTGACCGACTGCGCCCAGCAGCCGCCGACCCCCACGATGCGCCCTGGTTGTTCGCGCTTCAGGCGCTTGGCCTCGCCCAGGTGGGCGATGAAGCGGCGATCCGCCGTCTCGCGGATCGAGCAGGTGTTGAACAGGATCAGGTCCGCCTCGCTGCGCTCCGATGCCTGCGCGTAGCCGAGCGACTCGAGCATGCCCTTCATGCGCTCGGAATCGTGCTCGTTCATCTGACAGCCGAACGTCGTCAGGTGGTAGCGCTTCATCGCCACAGCGTATACGCCGCGGGCGTCCGGCCAGCGCAAGGGCCTGTGCAACGACGGCCGTGCAGTGCAGAAACACCTGCAACAGACGATACATACCTAAAGGACCCCTAAGAGAGCACCGATGCCGCCGCGACGGACACAGGGAGTGTCCACGATCCCAAAGGGGGCCCGAAGTGAAAATGCGTATTGGCAAGCGAAGGTTCGCTAGCCGTAAGCGAAACGTAGCGGGTCTGTGCGCATTCGTGCTCGCAGGCGTGATCGGGGTGGGCGCGTACGCGTTCACCGCAAGCAACACCGTCCCGGCGCAGTCTGCCGGTGCCGGCCAGGCCGTGGTCTCGGGTTACACCGAGTCCGGCGTGAGCTACACCTGGAACGCCGAAGGGACGGACACAACTGCCGTCAACTTCGATCTCACGAACACCGAAAAACTCGAGCCGAGCGACGTCAAGGTCGCGCTGACCGAAGGTGCCCCGAAAGCCGGCACCGAATGGGTCGACTGCTCGCCGACCGAATACAAAGTCGTTAGCACGGAAGAGACAGAAATCGTCTGCAAATTCTCCGGTGGAATTGAAGACAAAGCAGGCACCCAGCTGACGGTTGCCGCTGTCAGTGAAGGTGAAGTGGTCGTCGAATAACGACACGACCGAATGGGACCGTGGAGCGGCCGGCGTGCCGGTCGCTCCACGCCCCACCATCGCCAGCAACACACTCACAGCCATGCGAACCCGCCACGCCAAGAAGATCCTCTCGACTGCCCTGGGACTGATCGTCCTGGGGTCCCTGTGGTTCTACTTCGCACCGGTCCCGCTCGGTGGCTCTGCCACCTACGTGGTCACGCACGGGATCAGCATGGAGCCTCGCTTCCACACCGGCGACCTGGCGATCGTTCGTAGCCAGAGCAGCTATCACGTGGGCGAAATCGTCGCCTATGAAAACAAGATGCTGCACACCGTCGTGCTGCACCGGATCATCGGACGCAGTGGCGGTCGCTACATCTTCAAGGGCGACAACAACAACTTCATCGACTTCGAACATCCCGCCGCCAACCAGCTGGTCGGTGCGCTGTGGCTGCACGTTCCCGGCGCAGGCGCGACGCTCAAGTCGATCCGCTCGCCGCTGCTGGTCGGGCTGCTCGTCGCCGCCGGGATGCTCCTGTTCACCGGGACGGCGCTCACGCGGCGCCGGCGACGCAGCCGCAGAGACAGGCGCAGCGCCGGCGGCTCCGAGCGAGCAGCGCCGTCGCACTCATCGTCGTTGCCGTCCGAGACAGTCATCACCGCCGTCGCGATCGGCCTGGTCGCGCTGCTGCCGTTTGTGCTGCTCGCCGTGCTGGCATTCACTCGCCCAGCGAGCAAGCTGCACACCGTGCCGGTCCCGTACAAGCAGAGCGGCACTTTCTCCTATTCCGCCCACGCGGCGTCCGGACCCGCGTACGCCGACGATCGCGCCGTCACCGGCGACCCGCTGTTCACCCTCGTTCTCAGCGATGTCAACGTCAACTTCCACTACCTGTTCACAAGCTCCGCCAGACATTCGCTCGCGGGAGCGGCCTCGCTGTCGGCAACGCTCTCCTCGACGAGCGGCTGGAGCACCACCTTCCCGCTTGGCTCCGCCACGCGCTTCCACGGCGATCACGCGTCTGTCGCCGCAACGCTAGACCTGCGCTCGCTGCAGGCGCTGATCCACAGCGTCGAGAGCACCACCAGGGTAAGCGGCAGCTACACGCTGACGCTTACCCCGCACATCAGCGCCGCAGGGAGCCTCGACCAGCTGCCGCTGAGCACGACGTTCGCGCCGCAGCTGCAGTTCTCGCTGAACGAACTGGAGGCGCAGCCGATCCTCGGCGGCGCCGGTGGCTCTGGCACTTCTGGCAAGACGGCCAGCGTGTTTGCTCCGTCCGCTTCCGGTTCGGTGGCGGCCAGGCGCTACGCGCCGCTGTATGTCTCCATCAAGATCGCACGGCTGTCCGTCGCCGCAGCGCGATCGATCGCGCTGATCGGCATAGCGATCGTCATCGCCCTGCTGCTGGGGATTGCCGCGCTGGCACGGATGCGACCGCAGCCGCGCGACGAGTCGGAGAGCATCCGCAGCCGCTACGGCCATCTGATCATCCCCGTCGCGCACGTGGCGCTGACGCCGGGTGTGTCCGTGGTCGACGTCGCCGACATGGAGTCGCTGGTGCGAGTCGCCGAGCATTACGACCGCTCGATCCTGCACGACACCTCCGCTGAGGGCGAAGCGTTCTGGGTCAACGATGAGAGCGGCCAGTTCCGCTACATCGTGGGCGGCGCCATGCCCGTTGCCGCCGCAGGCTTCGTCGAGCAGCGCCACCCGTTCAGCTCACCCACGAGCGACGTCTACGCCGACGAGCTGGAGCTCGGTGGAGCCATCGCGGCGTTCGAGGCACCATCCACGCCTGAGCCGGTCAGCGCCGCCCCGATTGCCCAGGACAGCTGGGCCGCGTACGAGGCTGCGGCGGCGCCCGAGCCGGTGGCGGCGGGTCCGATCGCTCAAGACAGCTGGGCGGCGTACGACCTGGCCGATGCGATCACCCAAGAAAGCCGGCCTGGTTGGCGTAGCGCGAGCGACGCCGGCGACACAAGCACTGCGTCTACCGGCATCTTCGCTCGCGTCACAAGACATTGACCTTCCTGGGCGGCTGACGCCGCAGCCCGCACGGCCTACGCGGCCGCCACCACAGGTTCGCTGGCGATCGGAGGCTTCGTCTTCGTCTCTTGCGGGGCACCCGACCCGGTTGTGTCGAGGTCGCCTGTACCCGTATGGGTGATCGGCGTCACCAGGTCTTGCGGCGCCGACCCGGTCGTGCCCAGACCCAGCGCCGCGTAGATCTTGTCTTCGATCTCCTTCGCCATCGCCGGGTTCTCCTCGAGGTGGGCCTTGGCGTTGCCGCGCCCTTGACCGAGGCGGTCGCTGCCATAGGAGAAGAACGAGCCGGACTTGGACACGATGTTGTGCTCCAGGCCAAGGTCGATCAGGCAACCCGCGGTCGAGATGCCCTTGCCGAACTCGATGTCGAACTCGGCTTGACGGAACGGAGCGGCGACCTTGTTCTTGACGACCTTCACGCGTACGCGGTTGCCCACTGCCTCGGTGCCGTCCTTGAGCGTCTCGATACGCCGGATGTCAAGGCGCTGGGAGGCATAGAACTTCAGTGCGCGCCCACCCGGCTGTGTCTCCGGCGAGCCGAACATCACGCCGACCTTTTCACGGATCTGGTTGGTGAGGATGCAGAGTGTCTGCGTACGGTTGAGGTTGCCGGCTAGCTTGCGCATCGCCTGGGACATCATGCGCGCCTGCGCACCGACCGTCTGGTCGCCCATCTGGCCCTCGAGCTCTACGCGCGGGGTGAGCGCTGCAACCGAATCGATCGCCACCACATCGACGGCGCCCGAGCGCACGAGCATGTCGGCGATCTCCAGCGCCTGCTCGCCGTAGTCGGGCTGGGAGACGAGCAGCTCATCGATATCGACGCCTATCTCCTTGGCGTAGAGCGGATCCATCGCGTGCTCGGCGTCGATGAAGGCGCACACGCCCCCGAGCTTCTGCGCCTCGGCGAGCACGTGGTAGATCATCGTCGTCTTACCCGAGGACTCCGGGCCGAACACCTCGACGATGCGCCCGCGGGGCACGCCGCCGATCCCGAGCGCCAGATCAAGGGAGAGCGCTCCGGTCGGGATCGCGTCACAGCGCACCTGCGCACCCTCGTCGCCCATGCGCATGACCGAGCCCTTGCCGAACTCGCGCTCGATCTGCGTGAGCGCGCCCTGAAGCGCGGCATCACGCGCCTTGGCAGCCTTCTCCTGGTCGGTCACAGGCATCTTCTGACTCCTCGGTTCGAAATGGAGAGAAGAAGCTAGACGGCGCCGCGGACGGAACAGTTGTTCGCATTGGGCGCGCTTCGTCCAAAGACCGCGCTCACGCTTGCGCCTGTCGCTGGGGCCGCCGATTAGCCGCACAAGTCCCTAGCTCACGCTTGCAATCGACCGCGCCTTGCTCATCAGCTCACCCACCCGCCGCTTCGCCTCAGTCCTGTCTCTGGCCGTCGCCCTGGGCGTGCTGTTCGCGGCGCTCCTCGGACCCGCACAGACGCTCGCTCAGACCCGCAAGCTCGTCTGCCCAGGCTCAACCGCTCACTCCCGGACCAAGCGCGGCGCTCACGCGTGCTTGCAGGCTTCCCACAAGCGCAAGACACATCATGCGCGCGGCCACCATGCCAAGCACGCCGTGGGCGTGGCGGGGGAAACGGTTGCCGCCGCTGTGCCGGCATCCTGCGAAGACGGCAGCGTACCGGTGCCGGTGACCGGCGGATCGTTCTCCTGCAGCGACGGCTCGGAACCGGAATGCGAAGACGGCGCGACGCCGACGCGCTCCGCCAACGGCAAGAGCCTCCTCTGCCCGCTCGCCACAGAAGAAGAATCAGAAGCGGGCGAAGCGGAATGCGAAGAAGACATTGGTAATGCCTGCGCCGCGGACACGATCTCCGGCTCCGGTGAACAGTCCTGCGAAACGACCTCCGGCAGCGCCTCGAGCTTCGTCTGCGAAACTGAAAGCTGACCCAAGGGGCGGGCTCAGCCGGCAGCCGCTGCCGGTTCGCGGCTCAGGAGGCGTGCGAATCGATCAGCGCACGACGCACGAGGTGCATCGCGATCGTCGTCGCCCGCTCACGCACGTCGGCCCTACCGCCCGGCAGGTTGATCGAGCGCAGGAGCGGCTCGGCGCCGTCGAGCGTGACGCTCAGCCACACCAGTCCGACAGGCTTGTCCTCGGTGCCTCCGTCGGGACCGGCCACGCCGGTGATTCCCACGCCGACGTCGGCGCCGAGGGTGCTCCTGGCGCCGTCGGCCAGCGCCCGGGCGACCTCCGCGGAGACCGCTCCGTGGGTCTCGACCAGCTCGGGCTCGACTCCTGCCAGTGTGACCTTCGCGTCGTTGGAGTAGGCGACGATCGCGCCGCGGAAGTAGTCGGAGGCGCCGGCCAGCTCGGTTAGCCGCGCCGCCAGCAGACCACCGGTGCACGACTCGGCGGTGGCGATCGTACGTGCCGGAGCCGATCCGGACGCGTCGGACCCGCGCAGGAGTCCCGCAACCTGCATGTCGACGGTGCTGCCGTCGAGCGAGAACAGCGTGTCGGTGTGCCGATCGCCAACGAGCGCGACGAGCTCGTCATAGGTGTCCTGCGCGTCTGGCTCATAGCGGGTCACGATCTCGACCTCGCCCCGTTTCAGGCAGGTCGTCACCTCCAGCCTGCTGAGCTCGACTCCCTCGCGCTCTGCAATCCGCAGCGTCTCGGCGATCTCTGACTCGGGGATCCCGAACAGTCGCAGCGTGTGCTGCACGTAGACGGTCGCACCCGCCAGTGCCGCCTGCAGCGCGTCGCTCGCCACGGCCTGTGCCCACATCGGCTGCAGCTCCCGCGGAGGTCCCGGCAGCACGACGATGGTCGGGCCCCCATTGACACCGGCGTCCGGCGTCTTCTGCATCGGCGCCACGACCAACCCCGGCGCGGTGCCGACGGGCTCAAGCACTGTTGCGCCACGGGGGATCGTCGCCTGCTTGCGGTTGGCCTCTGCGATCGCCTCCGGGTCGATGTTCGCCCAGCGTTTCATCAACGGGCGCACGATCTGCGCGATGCGCTCCGCGAGCTCCTCGTCGAGCACCATCTCACGGCCCTGACAGCCGCCGACGACGGCGGCTGTCAGATCGTCGGCGGTCGGTCCGAGACCGCCGCTGGTGACCACGACGTCAATGCTTTGCCCGGCCATGAACGCCAACGCCGCGCGCATGTCCTCGGGCCGGTCGCCCACGATCGTCGTGTAGGCGAGGTCGACGCCCAACTCGCGCAGCCGCTCAGCCAACCACGGGCCGTTGCGGTCGCTGACCCTGCCCGTCAGCACCTCGGTGCCGGTGACGACTATGCCTGCACGTACGCTCACGTGCAGGTCGGCAGCTGGCCGGCTGCCAGCACATGGCGGCCGGCGGCCTTCGTGAGCGAGTAGCCGATCGCCTGGCTGGAGGGCGCCACCGTCCGCGGTATCCCGTCCACGATCATCGTCACCGAGCTGTTGCCGAGCGTCATCACGAAGCGCCTGGCGTGATAGGTGGGGGTGGTTTCGCCCGGTTGCAGGTCGACCCCGGAAATCACCTTGCGCCCATCGTCGCCGATCAGGCACACGTACACCAGGCCGCTGGCCTTCAGCGACAGCGCCACGAGCGCGTTCGGCGAGACGGCGTGGCGACCGGCGGGTTTTCCGCCCGCGCGGTGCTTGGAGCGCGCATGGCCGCCGGCGGCGGTCGTGGTCGCACCGGTTGAGGTGGCCGACTTCTTCGGTGATTTGCCACCGGCGAGGAGCAGCACGATCAGCGCCACGATCACCAGGCCGATCGCGCCCACCGTGAGCATGTAGCCACGCGACGGTTTCTCGCCCGACCCGGAGCGCCCCTGCGTGCGTCCCTGTGTGCGTCCCGTGCGTCTGCTCTGTGGTGTGGAGACGATCGGCTCGAGCATCGCCTCGCTCGGATGCTCGTGCGCCAGGCGGTACTCCTCGACAAGCGCCTTGCCGTCGAGGCCCAGCGCCTGCGCGTAGGTGCGCAGAAAGCTCTTCACGAATGTCGGGCCGGGCAGCAGCCCCCACTCTTCGTTCTCGAGCGCACGCAGGTACTTGGCCCGGATCTTCGTCTGGGCCTCGATCTCCGACACGTCGATGCGTGCGCGCATACGGGCCTCGCGTAGCGTTGCTCCGATCTCCGCCATATCAAGCCAAGAGGCTAGTCGTTGGCGGCGGTGGCAGACTGCGTGGGTCGAGACTCGAGCGCTGCGAGCACCCGCGGCAGGTCGGCCTCGGTGACCAGCACCTGGCGTGGCTTGGAGCCTTCGAAGCCGGAGATCACCCCTCGGCGCTCGAGCATGTCGATCATCCGGCCGGCGCGCGTGTAGCCGAGCCGCAGGCGACGCTGCAGCATCGAAGTGGACGCGGTCTGCATTTCGGCGACCAGCCTGATCGCGTCCGTGAGCAGCGGATCCTCGTCCGGGTCGAACTCGTCCGGCCCGCTCTCCGATGCCTCCGGCTCGACCTCCTCCAGCAACTCCTCGCGCAGCTCCGGCTCACCCTGGCGGCGCCACAGGTCTGTCAGCTTGGCGATCTGCGCCTCGTCGATGTAGGCGCCCTGGATGCGCTGCAGGCGCGAGCTGCCCACCGGGCTGAACAGCATGTCGCCCTGGCCCAGCAGTGACTCCGCGCCGTTCTGATCGAGGATCACACGCGAGTCGGTCTGCGAGGAGACCGCAAAGGCGATCCGCGAGGGTACGTTCGCCTTGATCATTCCCGTGATCACGTCCACCCGCGGGCTCTGCGTGGCCAGCACCAGGTGGATCCCGACTGCACGTGCCTTCTGCGCCAGGCGGATGATCGAGTCCTCGACGTCGGCCGGCGCCACCATCATCAGGTCCGCGAGCTCGTCGATCACGCAGAGGATGTACGGAAGCGGCGCTTCGTCGCGCTTCGCGCGCGCCTTGTTGAGCTCGATCAGGCTGCGCGTGCGTGCCAGCGACATGATCCCGTAGCGCTGCTCCATCTCCTTGACGAGGTTCTGTAGCGCGTTGGCGGCCATCCGCGGGCTCGTGATCACCGGTGTCAGCAGATGCGGGATCGACTCGTAGTGGTTGAGCTCCACCTGCTTGGGGTCGACTAGCACCAGCCGCACCTCATGCGGGGTGGCGCGCAGCAGCACGCTTGAGAGCATCGCGTTGATCGCCGCAGACTTGCCGGCGCCGGTGGTGCCGGCGACGAGAATGTGCGGCATCTTGGCGAGGTCCGCGCCGATCGCCTTGCCGGCGACGTCCTTGCCGAGCCAGACCGTCAACGGCGACCAGTCCTTGGGCGGCTGCTGGAAGACGTCGCCCAGCTTGACGATGCGCCGGTGGGCGTTGGGCACCTCGACGCCGACGGCCTGCTTGCCGGGGATCGGCGCGAGGATGCGGATATCGGTGGCTGCCAGCGCGTAGGCGAGGTCGTCCTTGAGCTGAGCGACCTTGGCGACCTTCGTGCCGGGTGCCAGGCGCAGCTCATAGCGGGTGATGTGCGGACCGGCGACGGTGCCGATCACCTTGGCCTGCACGCCGAAGTGCCCAAGCGCCTCCACCAGGTTCGCGGCGATCCGCTCCTGGCCGGCAGTGTCCGGACGGGTCTGCTCAGCGCTTGAGCGTGTCAGCAGCCTTGCGGCGTCGGGCAGCTCCCACACGAAGTCGGGGTCGTCGGTCACAGAGCCCCTGAAACGCCCCTGCGGGGTCAGCTGATTCTCAGCTACCGCATCGGGGTCCGCGTGCGCGACGCCGGCGATCTCCTCTGCCTCGCTGTCCTCTTCAAACTCGGGGTCACCGTCCTCGGCAGCGACCGGCGCCTGCTCGTCCTCGACGTGCTCCTCGTCGCGCCAGTCATGCGAAGGTGCCTCGACGTGCGTTGCGCGCACGATCAGCTCCTGCGACTCGGGCTCGGGAGGGTGCAGCGGCGACTCGCACAGCGCATCCTCGGCGGGCTCGACCGGGCGCCGGAGCGGCCTCGTCTTGCCGCGCTCCTGCGCCCGGCGCTCGTCGGCGCGACGCTCGCCGATGGCGCGCACCATCCGCGTGGAGTCCACGAGGCCGCTGCCCGTCGCGCGAATGACGCTCGCAATCGAGGCACCGGTCAGCAGGATCACACCGGTCAGGAGCAGGAAGATTGTGAGGATGTCCACACCCACGCTCTGCACCAGCCGGTGGGTGACCTCGTACAGGGCCTGGCCGGCGATGCCGCCGTGGCTCTGCAGGTGGGCGGACGCCCACGAGCCCACGCCCGAGCCGTCGCTCGCCGGCGCCGAGCTCAGCCCGAGCATGCCGGCCGCGAGCGCCAGCGTCACGGCGGCGAACACGCACAGCCCGCCGGTACGCAACGGACGCAGCGCCGGCAGCACCGGGCGCAGCAGCAGCGCGCCGCCACCAACACCCAGGGCGACGGGCGTGAGTACCCGCGCACGACCGAGCGTCCAGCCGAAGGCCACCGCCACACCATGCCCAGCGCGCCCGCCGTTCCAGCCGCCGTAAAGGATGAAGCCCATGAACACGCCGCAGGCCACCAGCGCCAGCCCGAGGATGTCGCGCTCGCGCTGATCGAGCACCGGCAGGCGCGGAAGTCCTGCGGGGAGCAGCGACGGCAGGCTCGCGACCGAGCGACGGCGCCGGCGACCGTTACGTTTGGGCGGGCTGCGCCGAGCAGCCGGCCTGCTGGAGGCTGCGCGCTTGCGAGTTGGAGGCATCCCGCGCAACTTCGACACCGAAGGCCCGTAACCTCCCTCGTGGCCTTACCATCGCTTTACACGCTGCTACTTACATAAAGACCCATGAACGACTTCTCACGCGCGCCACGCGTCCTGGTGGTCGAGGACGACGAGGACATCGCACAAGCACTGCAGCGCTCGCTGCGCATGGAGGGTTATGAGGTGCGCACGGCGCCTGACGGGCATACAGCGCTCGAGCAGGGCCACGCCTTCGCACCGGATCTCGTGATCCTGGACCTCGGCCTACCGGGGATCGATGGCGTCGAGGTCGCACGCGAGCTGCGGGCCGGCGATGACATCCCGATTCTGATCCTCACGGCACGTGACGCGCTGGAGTCGCGTGTCGAGGGCTTGGATGCCGGCGCGGATGACTACCTCGTCAAGCCGTTCGAGCGCCAGGAGCTGCTGGCGCGCATGCGCGCCCTGTTGCGCCGCCGCCCACCGCGTGGCTCGGCGCCGCTGCGCGTGGGTGACCTGTCGTTGAACGCCGACACCCACGAGGTCGTTCGCGGCGAGCGCATGATCGAGCTCACCCAGCGTGAGTTCGAGCTGCTGGAGTACCTGATGCGCAACGAGCGCATCGTGATCTCGCGCCAGCGCCTGCTCGACGAGGTGTGGGGCTATGACCCGTTCTCGACGACGAACACAATCGAGGTGTTCGTATCCAACCTGCGGCGCAAGCTGGAGGCCGACGGCGAACCCCGCCTCCTGCACACCATCAGGGGAGCCGGCTACGTCCTCCGCGCCTAGGCTCCCCCCCTCGCTGCGGAGCGCCGGCACGCGCCTGTCGGGTAGCTTCGACCGCCTGCCGATCCGAGTGCGCCTGGCCGGCGTCTCGGCACTGCTGACGTTCGTGATCCTGTGCGCGTTCGCACTGGCCATCGGGTCGCTCACCGTCGAGCGCATCCGCACCGACTTCAATCACGAAGTGCTCGACAAAGCCGATCAGCTCGCCTCGCAGCTGAAGATCACCGTCGATCCCTTCGGGATCACGCCGGCGCTTTCATACTTCGCCCCACCGGACGACCACGCGGTCATCAAGGTCGTCTCGCTGGACGGGACCGTGGTCGCCCAGCAGCCCGCCCGAACCCCGTCGTTCGGGCCGCTGCAGGAAAGCGAGATCACCGTCCGCGGCTACCGGGTGATCAGCCGCCCGGCGAGCGTGATCGCGCCGGACGGCGAGCCGGTCGGCCGCGTGTTCATCGAGTACGGGCGACGCGTGTCGGATACCGAGGCGACGGTCAAGCGCGTGGAGCTGTTCCTGGTGCTGGGCGTGCTCGCGGGCAGCATGCTGGCGCTCGGAGCCGGGATGGCGATCGCGCGGCGAGCGATGACGCCGATCGCGTTGCTGACATCGACGGCCGCCGAGATCGCGCGCACCCGCGACCCGTCCGGCGGGGTGCCGCAGTCGCAGGCCGACGACGAGGTGTCAGAGCTCGCACGCACGCTGGAGGGGATGCTTCGAGAGCTGGACGCGGCTCGCAGCGAGACCGAGTCGATGCTCGTGCGCCAGCGCCAGTTCGTGGCGGATGCCTCGCACGAGCTGCGCACGCCGCTGACGAGCGTGCTCGCAAACCTCGAGCTGCTCGCCGAATCGCTGCATGGCGACCAGGGCGATGCCGCGCGCTCGGCGCTGCGCTCATCGCAGCGGATGCGGCGCCTCGTCGGTGACCTGCTGCTGCTCGCGCGCACCGACGCCGCACGCGTGGTGGCACGCGAGCCATGCAACGTGGCGCAGATCGTCGTCGAGGCGGCGGGCGAGCTGGGACCGGTCAGCGGCGCACACGAGATCTCGCTCGACATCCATCCGGCGACGGTGATGGGCTCGCGCGACGAGCTGCACCGCCTGACGATCAACCTGCTGGAGAACGCCCTGCGGCACACGCCTGCGGGCACCGCGATCCGTGTCTCCACGCTGACGAGCGCCACGGGGAACGTCGAGCTGGTGGTCGAGGACGATGGACCGGGCGTGCCGCGCGAGATCGCACCGGCGCTGTTCGAGCGTTTCGTGCGCGGCGCAGGCGATCGCGGCGGTTCATTCGGCCTCGGCCTGGCGATCGTGCAGGCGGTGGCCGTCTCCCATGGCGGCACCGTGACGCTGGAGTCCCCCGCGGGTGGCAAGGGCGCGCGCTTCGTGGTGCGCCTGCCGGCGTACTCAGACCTCGACGACGACCGGCAGGACCATCGGCCGTCGCTTCAGACGGTCGTAGACTAGCTTGGCGAGATCGTCGTGCAGGGACTGCTGGAGTAGATCCACCTCGCGGAGTTCCTCGCTTGCCGCGCGGCGCAGCGAGCGCTCGACGGTCGAGCGAATCTCATCCAGGAGCTCGTCGGCCTGGTCGAGGAACGGGACGCCGCGCAGGATCACCTCGGGGTCGGCGACTGAGCTGCCGTCATGCTCGGCGATCGTGACTACGACGATGAAGATGCCGTCGGCGGAGAGCATTCGCCGGTCGCGAAGCGCGACATCGGCCAGCTCGCCGATCTCTACGCCGTCGACGAAGATCATGCCGGCCTGCTCGCGCGAGCCGAAGCGCGCGCCACGCTCGTCGATGTCCAGCGGCAGCCCGTTCTCGCCCTGGAAGATGTCACGCGCGGGCACGCCCACCGCCTCGGCGAGCTGGGCGTGCAGACGCAGCCGCTTGAAGTCGCCGTGGAACGGCATCACGTAGCGCGGCTTGACGAGGTTGAGCATCAGCTTGACCTCCTCGGCGTAGCCGTGGCCGGAGGCGTGCACAGGCGCCTCGCGAGGCGTGATCACGTCGCAGCCGATGTGGTAGAGCCGGTCGATCGTCTCGTTGACGGCGCGCTCGTTGCCGGGGACCGGCGTGGCTGAGAACACAACCGTGTCGCCGGACTTGAGCTCGACCTGGGGATGGTCGCGGTAGGCCATCCTGCGCAGCGCCGACAGCGGCTCGCCCTGGGAGCCGGTCGAGATGATCACGACGCGCTCGTCGGCGAAGTCGCTGATCTCCCGTGGGCCGACGAGCATGCCGTCGGGTATCTCGATGTGCCCGAGCGTACGCCCGATGCCGACGTTCTTGCGCATCGAGCGTCCCACCAGCGCGACCTTGCGATCCAGCGCGTAAGCGGCGTCGACGACCTGCTGCACGCGGTGGATGTTCGAGGCGAAGCTGGTGACGACGATGCGCCCCTCGCAACGGGCGAACACCTCCTCCAGATGCGGTCCGACGACCGACTCCGACGGCGAGAAGCCCTCACGGTCGACGTTGGTGGAGTCTCCGCACAAGAGCAGCACACCTTCGCGTCCGAGCTCGGCCAGGCGTGAGACGTCGGCGGGCGCCCCGTCGACAGGCGTCTGATCGAACTTGTAGTCGCCGGTGATCAGCACCGTGCCGAGATCGGTGCCGAGCGCGACGGCGCTGGAGTCGGGGATCGAGTGCGTCATGTGCACGAGCTCGAGCGAGAACGGACCGAGGTCCAAGCTCTCCCCCGGGTCGATCTCGTTGAGCTCGACGTCTCGCAGTTTGTGCTCGTCGAGCTTGGAGCGAGCCATGGCGACGGTCAGCGCACCGGCGTACACGGGCGGCAGGCTGTGCTGAGAGAGCTCACGCAGCACCCACGGCAGCGCGCCGAGATGGTCCTCGTGGCCGTGGGTGACGACGATCGCCTCGATGTCGCGGGCGCGCTCGCGAAGGTAGGAGAAGTCGGGGAGCACGAGATCGATACCAACCATCTCCGGCGTCGGAAAGCGCAGCCCGACATCGACGACGATGATGCGACCGTCGTACTCGACGACGGTCATGTTCTTGCCTATCTCTCCCAGCCCGCCGAGGGGCAGGACGCGCAAGCGTGAGCTCACGCGTGCGAGTGGGCGGTTGCGATTGGCAGGAGACCGTGGTGTTCGAGCATCGAGCGCACGGCGTCTGTCTCCTGCTCGGTGGCCGCCACCAGCGGCAGGCGCAGGCCACCGACGTTGTGACCGAGCAGGTTCAGCGCGGCCTTGGTGCAGGTGGGGTTCGACGTCAGGAACAGCGTCGAGTAGACGTCCTGCAGCGACGCGTCGATCTCCCCGCGGTGCTGCGGCTCGTCGACCATCCGGCGCATCTCGTTGCCGACGATGTGGCTGGCGACCAGCACGCCGCCGGCGCCGCCCATGTCGAGCGTCCGCGCCAGCGAGCCGTCGTCCCCGGCGTAGACGGCCAGGCCGTCGATCGGCTGCAGCTCCGCGGCGTTGGCCTGCTTGACGCCGTCGATACCGTCGATCTGCGCCAGCTCGGCGAGCAGCTCGGGGCCGATGTTGGTACCGGTGCGGCTGGGGATGTTGTAGAGCAGGATCGGCTTGTCGGTGGCGGCGGCCACGGCTTCGTAGTGACGCTTGAGGCCCAGCGGGCTCGGTCGGTTGTAATAAGGCGTGACGGATATCAGCGCGTCGGCGCCGAGCTCGGTCGCGCGTTCGCTCAGGTGCACTGCCTGGCGTGTGTCGTTGGTACCGGCACCGGCGATGATCGTCTTGCCGGGCGGACGCTCGGCGATCGCGAGCTCGATCAAGCCCAGCTGCTCCTCCTCGCTGAGCGTCGAGGCCTCGCCGGTGGTTGCTGCCACGACAAATCCATCGGAGCCGTTGTCCGCGAGGTGGCGCATCAACGCCACGAAGGAATCCTCGTTCACTGCGCCCTGCTCATCGAAGGGGGTGACGAGCGCCGTGAGGATCGTGCCGAGCTCCATGTCTTTCAGTATCCCATGCGTGTGTCGCTCAGAAGAGCAGGTTCTCCAGCCCGACGACGAAACGCTCCTGCAGCGTACCCACGTGGCGCACGGCCAGCAGCACGCCGGGCATGAACGACTCGCGGTTGATCGTGTCGTGGCGGATCGTCAGCGTCTGACCGAGATCGCCGAGGATCACCTCCTGGTGGGCCACCAGCCCGGGAAGGCGAACTGAGTGAATCGGTGGCGGATCACCGTCGCTGGCGGCAGCCATCAGCTCGGCAGTGCGAGCTGCGGTGCCGCTGGGCGCGTCGAGCTTGCCGTCGTGGTGAAACTCGATGATCTCCGCCTTGCGCATGTGTTGCGCGGCCTGTGCGGCGAAGCGCATCATCAGCAGCGCCCCGATTGCGAAGTTGGGCGCGATCAGCACATTTGCGCCCGACCGTGCCTGCTCGCCGGGGCCGTTCAGACCCAGCTCCTCCAGCAATGGGCCCTGATCAAAGCCGGTGGTGCCGATCACGACGTGGACGCCGGCACGCACGCAGGCGAGCGCGTTGGCAAGCGCGGTGTCGGGGGTGGTGAAGTCGACCACGACCTCGGCGTGTGCGAGAACGTCGGCAAGCTCTGTCTCCAGCAGCGGATCGGCGCGCCCAACGAGCTCCATGTCCTCGGCGCTCAGCACCGCCTCACAGACGGCCTCGCCCATGCGCCCGGCAGCGCCGGCAACCGCCACCTGTATCACCGCGCCGCTCCCGGGGCGTCCGCTAGACCTGCGCCGAGCGGCTCGATCGCGGCCAGGAAGTCTGACTCCCGCGGACCCACGCCGGCAGCGGAGAGCCGGCTCGCCACAAACAGCTCGGCGGCCAGTGCCCGAACCTGCTCGATGTCGACCGAGTCGATCCGCTCGATCATCTCGTTGACCGACAGGATCGGCAGCGAGTTGAGCACCGAGGCCCCCAGGCGACTCATGCGCGCACCGGTGGACTCCATGCCGAGCACCACTCTTCCCTTGAGGTTCTCGCGCGAGCGCACCAGCTCCTCCTCGCTTGCGGGGTCCTCCACACAATGGGCGAGCTCCGCCGCCACGACCGACAGCGCCTCCCCAAGATTGTCCGGACGCGTGCCCACATACAGCCCGACCTCACCGGTGTGGGCATACAAGCTTGAGAAACAGAACACTGAGTAGGCCAGCCCGCGGCGCTCGCGAACCTCCTGGAACAGCCGCGAGGAGGAGGTTCCACCGAGCACGCCCTCCAGCACGCGCAGCGCGAAGCGACGCTCGTCATCGCGCGCGATCCCGGCACCGCCGAGGCACACGTGGTACTGCTCGGTGTCTTTCGCCAAGAAGCTTGCGCGGCGACGGAAGTCGGGCGCGGCGGCGGCCGCGTCCTCGGGCCTCGCAGTCGTAGGGGCGTGGCTGTTGCCGGCCGCCGCCGGCTCGCTGGTGCCGGTGTGCGGACGCGTGGCGGCGCTGGGCGATCGCGTGGCGGCGAGCGCTACGAGCGCGTCGTGGTCGATTGACCCGGCTGCAGCGATCACGATGTTGTCCGGCAGATATCGCTGCGCGTGGAACGCGGCGAGTTGCTCGCGGGTGACCGCGCCGATGACCTCGGCGGTGCCGATCACCGCCCGCCCCAGCGGATGCGTGCCGAAGACGGCCTTGCCAAGGAGATCGAAGACGCGATCTTGCGGATCGTCTTCGTACATCGCGATCTCCTCCAGCACGACCTCGCGCTCGAGCTCCAGCTCGCCGAAGCGGGGCTGCCAGATCATCTCGCTCATGACGTCGAAGGCGTGATCGAGATGGCGGTCGAGCACGCGCGTGTACAGCGAGGTCGCTTCCTTGTCGGTGCCCGCGTTGATCTCCGCGCCCATCGCGTCGAAGATCTGGTCGATCTCCTGCGATCCATAGTGCTCGGTGCCGCGGAACAGCATGTGCTCGAGCAGATGCGAGATCCCCGCCTCGCCTTCGTGCTCGGAGACGGAGCCGGTCGCTATCCAGAAGCCGAGCGCCACCGAGCGCACGCCACGCACGCGCTCGGTGACAACTCTTACGCCGTTGTCAAGCGTGGTTATCCGGTGCTCGGCGCTCACGCCAGACGGATCTGGGGTCAATCGCCGTCGCGCCCGTGGCGAGGCCGGCCCGAGCCACGCTCGCCCTCGCGCCGACGGCCGCGGTCGGAGCGCTCGCGCCCGTTGCTGGACGGTCGTCCGCCCTCACGCGGTCCACGGCTACCGCCGCCGCCTCCACCACCCGTGCCGACACCGGCGAGCTCCTCCACAGACTTGCCGGCGATGTCCGGGTCGGTGGCCAGGCGCAGGCCGATGCGTCCGCGCTCGCGGTCGACCTCGACCACGCGCACGTTGACCTCGTCGCCCTTGGTGAGCACGTCCTCGACGCTCTCGACGCGCTGCCCCGGCGAGACGTTGGAGATGTGCAGCAGCCCGTCGGTGCCCTTGGCGAGCTCGATGAACGCGCCGAAGGTCGTCGTCTTGACGACCTTGCCGGCGTACTCGTCGCCGACCTCGACCTCCTTCATCATCATCCGGACACGCTCGACGAGCGCGTCGCCAAGCTCACCGTTGGCGGAGTAGATCAGGACCTGACCGTCGTCGTTGACGTCGATCTGGGATTCGAACTCCTCTGCCAGCCCCCTGATCGTTTCGCCGCCCTTTCCGATCAGCAGCCCGATCTGTGACGGGTCGATCTGGATCGTCTGGATACGCGGGGCGAACTGGCTGAGCTGCTCACGCGGCCCCTTGATCGTGTCGGCCATCTTGCCGAGGATGAACGTGCGAGCCTCTTTGGCCTGCGCCAGCGCGTCGCGCAGGATGTCGAACGTGACGCCCGTGATCTTGATGTCCATCTGCAGCGCGGTGATGCCGCGCTCGGTGCCGGCGACCTTGAAGTCCATGTCGCCGAGGTGGTCCTCGACGCCGGCGATGTCGGTCAGGACGATGTAGTCATCGCCCTCCTTGATCAGGCCCATGGCGATACCGGCGACGGGGCGCTTGATCGGCACCCCGGCGTCCATCAGCGACAGCGAGGAGCCGCACACCGATGCCATCGAGGAGGAGCCGTTGGACTCGAGGATGTCGGAGACCACGCGGATCGAGTAGGGGAACTCCTCGATCGAGGGCACCATCGGCGCGAGCGCTCGCTCGGCGAGCGCGCCGTGACCGATGTCGCGACGCTTGACGCCACCCATGCGACCGGCCTCTCCGACCGAGAACGGCGGGAAGTTGTAGTGGTGCCAGTAGTACTTTTTGGTCTCCAGACCGAGCGTGTCGAGGCGCATCTCCTCCTTGAGCGTGCCCATCGCGACAACGCTCAGAGCCTGGGTCTGCCCACGCGTGAACAGCGCCGAGCCGTGCGTGCGCGGCGTGACGCCAACCTCGATGGTGATGTCGCGGATCTCGTTCTCGCCACGACCGTCCGGGCGCTTCTTGTGGACGGCGATGCGCTCACGGATGATCGACTTCTCGAGCTTGTCGAAGGCCAGCTGCACCGCGGCGCGACGCTGCTTGGCGCTCTTCTGCTGCTCCTCGGATGCGCCCTCAGACGCCCCGGGGGCGTGCTGCTCGAGGATCGCGGCCTCGACAGCCTTGGTGGTGTCCTGGCGCTCGAGCTTGTCCTCGACCTGTGTGGCCGCGTCGAGCTGGGCACCGTGTGAGGAGCGAATCTCCTGGAGGAGCGCCGGGTCGACGGAGATCGTCTCAAAGACTTTCTTCTCCTTGCCGACCTTCTCGGCCAGCTCACGCTGCAGCGCACAAAGCTTCTTGATCTCGGCGTGGGCGATGTCGAGCGCGTCGAGGATCTCCGCCTCGGGGATCTCGTTGGCGCCCGCCTCGACCATCAGGATGGCCTCCTCGGTGCCGGCGACGATCAGGTCGAGGTCCGAGGCGTTCTCGGCGTCCGGGAGCAGGTCGGGCTCCTGCGGGTTGACGACGAAGTTGCCGTCGATCTTGCCGATCCGCACCGCGCCGACAGGCGTGGGTAGCGGGATGTCGGAGATCATCAGCGCCGCGGAGGCGCCGTTCATCGCGAGGATGTCATAGGGATGGACGTGGTCGATCGACAGCGGGATCGCGACCAGCTGCGTGTCGTAGCGCCATTCCTTGGGGAACAGCGGACGGATCGGACGGTCGATCATGCGCGCGGTCAGCGTGCCCTTCTCACCGGGGCGACCCTCACGCTTGAAGAACGAGCCGGGGATTTTCCCGGAGGCGTACATGCGCTCCTCGACG
Organism: uncultured Solirubrobacteraceae bacterium; assembly: GCA_963779665.1. Taxonomy (GTDB): domain Bacteria; phylum Actinomycetota; class Thermoleophilia; order Solirubrobacterales; family Solirubrobacteraceae; genus Palsa-744. The sequence continues at coordinate 432,644 of CAVZYW010000002.1, forward strand.
TCCACCGTCAGCGGGAGGAAGTCGACGTCGCGGAGGCTGCCTGCGACGGCGGTACACAGAACCATCGTGTCGCCCTGACGTACTACAACTGCGCCGGAGGCCTGCTTGGCCATCCTGCCGGTCTCGAACGAGATCTCGCTGCCGGAAATCTCCACGGAAACCCGTGTAACGGCATCACTACTCATATTCACTGCCTTTCATGTTCCGCCCGTCGGTCGGCGGTCCGTTTCATTTTCTCTTTTCCCGAACGGACGGAGCTTAGCGGACTGCAGTTCTCAGAAAGCTAAGCGGCCGCTGCGACGAGGCCTTCGCGCAGCAGCTCGACGCCGGGGAGCTCGCCCGGCGAGTCGGCTTCGTAGCTCCAGCGCACGACCCCGTCGGGGCCGGTGATCACGAGCGCCCGCTGAGGAAAGCCGCCGGGGTGCAGCACACCGAAGGCGGCGCAGGCAGCGCCCTTGGGCTCGAAGTCCGACAGCTGCTCGCTGCCCACGCCGAGCTTCTCGGCGAAAGCGCTCTGCGCCCAGCTGGAGTCGCAGGAGACGCCGTACAGCGCATCGCCGCGCTCGGCCAGCTCGCCGCGAAGCTCGTCGTAGAGCTGCAGCTGGTCGGTGCACACGGGACTGAAGGCGAACGGGTAGAACACGAGCACGCTGATACGCCCCTGCAGATCCTGCTTGGTGAAGCTCTCGCCGTCGGCACGGGCGAGCGTGAAGCTCGGCGCGGGCGAGCCGGGCGCGATCACCGACACTACGCCGTAGGACGGTCGTGGATCGAGCGGTTCACGACCGGGCCGGCGCCGCAGGACGCAGGGAGCGTGGCGTGCTGTGCACGCGAGCGACCGAGGACGCAGAAACGCGAAGCGTCCACGGCCGTCCTACCTTCGGAGGCCGAGCTCTTTGATGAGGGCGCGGTAGCCCTCGAGGTCGCGCCGTTGCAGATAGGCCAGGAAGCGCCGGCGGCGCCCGACCAGCATCAGCAGGCCGCGGCGGGAGCTGTGGTCCTTGTCCTGCGCGCGCAGATGCTCGGTGAGGTGGTTGATGCGCTCGGTGAGCAGCGCGATCTGGACCTTGGTGTTGCCCATGTCCTGCTCGCCGGAGCCAAACTTGGCTGCGAGCTCACGCTTGCGCTCTGATGTCATTACGGCCATCCGCGGCACCGTAGCAGACGCCGGGCGCCCAGCCCGCGCCCGCACCGGCGCCCGCCAGGGCTCTAACGCGCCGTGTGAGACGTGCGCGCGTGCGCTATCCGACGATCTCGCGGGTTAGCTGCACGTCGCGGTGCATCTGCTCGATCAGTGCGGCTGGGTCCTCGAAGCGCCGCTCGCCGCGCAGGCGCTGGAGGAAGCGCAAGCGCAGATCGCTGCCGTACAGGTCGCCCTCGAAATCCAGGACGTAGGCCTCGATCAGCTCGCCGCGGCCGGTCTGGAACGTGGGCCGTACCCCGATGCTGACAGCCGCCGGACGAGCGCCGATCGCCTCGCTCTCGGCGACGCACGCGTAGACGCCGTGGCCGGGACAGGCGAGCGCCTCGTCGGGGACGAGGTTGGCGGTCGGGAAGCCCAGCTCGCGCCCGCGCTGATCGCCGTGCACCACCTCGCCGAGCAGCTCGAAGCCGGCGCCCAGCAGCCGGTTGGCCTCGACGATCTCGCCGGCCAGCACCAGGCCGCGGATGTGGCTGGAGGAGACGATCTCGCCGTCGACCTCGAGGCAGGGGGTGCACGACGGTGGCAAAGCGATCCTCCGCGGCCAGCAGGTACCGGTCGCCCTGGGCCTTGTGGCCGAAGCGGAAGTTCTCACCGATCGCGACCTGGGTGGCGCCGAGCGCGCCGAGAAGCACGTCGTCGATGAACTCGCCTGCCGAGCGCTTGGCGAACTCGGCATCGAAGGGGATCACGATCAACTCTGCCACGCCGAGTGACGCGACGAGCTCGGCCTTACGCTGGAGCGTCGTCAGAAGCCTGGGGGTGTGCTGCGGGGCGACCACCGTCACCGGGTGGGGGTCGAACGTGAGTACGCTGTTCGAGCCAGCGATCACCTGGCGGTGGCCGACGTGGACACCATCGAAGGTGCCCACTGCGACGCTGCGCTCGATTCCACGCTCAACGTCGGGCAGGCGAGTGACCTTCACGGCCGCACAGCCTATTTGGACAGCGCGCCGAGCGCCTGATCGAGCGCCAGCAGCGGCGGGTCCTGCCACGGCCGGCCCCGCTCGGGCGGACCGACGGCGTCGCGGACGTCGAAGGGGCCTATCGCGGTGCGCCTCAGCTCCAGGCAGTAGGCGTCACCGAGATCGGCGATCAGCGAGCGCACATAGGTCCCCGAGCCACACTCGATTGCAAAGCCGGCGCGCGGCAGCCCGGCGCTCGCGCCGTCGCCGGGCTTGCGATCGGGATCGGGATCAGGATCGCGCCAGAGCTGCGCAAAGCGCGACACGGTGACGATCCGCTCGGGCGTCTCGAAGCTCTCGCCGCGACGTGCGCGCTTGTAGGCGCGCACGCCACCGATCTTGACCGCCGAGTAGATCGGCGGGCGCTGGCGTATCTCCCCGGTGGGCAGCGCCGGCGGGTCGGGCGGCAGCCGCCCGGTGCGGGTGATCTCGCCCTCGGTGTCGCCGGTGCTGGACACCGCCCCGAGCTGCGCGACCGTCTCATAGCGCTTGGGCAGCGCCATCAGCGCGCTCTGGGCTTTGGTGGCCCTGCCGACGAGCACGAGCAGCAGCCCGGTTGCGAACGGATCCAACGTGCCGGCGTGCCCAACCCGGCTGGTGCGCTCACCGGGCGCACCGGCGAGCGAGCGCCTGACGGCGGCAACCACGTCGTGGGAGCTCATCCCGGCCGGCTTGTCGATCAGCAGCACCCCGTCCATCGTGCGCTCCTGCACCCACGCTCGCCGCCGCCTGCGCTCAGGCGAGCGTGGCGGCCGCGTGCCCGTCAGAGGATGGGTGCAGCTGCGCGGCGAGCGCCTCGCGTAGGAACACGATCAGCTCCCCTGTCTCCAGCGACGTCGAGAAGCCGGCGGCACGGCGGTGCCCGCCACCTCCTTGGGCACGGGCGATGATCGACACGTCAACGTCATCGTCGGTCGCGCGCAGCGACACTTTGTGCTGGCCCTTGCGCTCGCCGCTGGAAAGCTCGCGTACGAGCACGGCGACCTTCGTGCGCTCCAGCGCCCGCAGCTGATCGATGATGCCCTCGGAGTAGCTCTCCTCGGCGTCGGCACGGTCGAAGTCCTCGGCGCTGAGCGTGGCAATGGCCATCTCGCCGGAGTCAAAGCGCTGCAGCTGTGAGAGCGCGAGCGCAAGCAGCGTGAGCTTGCCCAGCGGCACACCCTCGTAGAGCCTGCGATACACGCCGGGAACGTCGACGCCGGCCTCGATCAGCTCGCCGGCCATCTGGTGCGCACGCGGGCCGGTGTTCTCGTACATGAAGCGCCCGGTGTCGGTGATCAAGCCGATGTACAGCGCCTCGGCCACCGCCGCGGTCGGACGCACGCCGAGCCCGTGCATCAGGTCCCACACGATCTCGGCCGTACAGGAGGCGTCGGGAACGACATGGTTGAGAGTTCCGAAGCGAGTGTTGTCATGGTGGTGGTCGATGTTCAGCAGGTGCGCGCCGTCGCGCAGCACGCTGGCCGAGTTGCGGTCGATGTTGCCGCAATCCAGGAATACGACGGTGCGCTCGGCGATGTCTGCCGGCGGCAAGGTGATGAGCCCGTCGAGCGAGAAGAAGCGGTACTCGCGCGGCAGCGGCAGGTCGTCGGGGGAGATGAACATCGCCGAGTCCTTGCCCAGCGCCTCCAGCAGGCCTTGCATCGCCACGAGCGAGCCGAGCGCGTCGCCGTCGGGACCCTCGTGGGCGGCGAGCACGAAGCGCTCGTCCTCGCGCAATCGTGCGAGCACCAGCTCGCGTGTCTCGGTGACGGGCGGGATCTCGCTCACGGACGATCCATCTCCTCGATCAGCTCCTCGACGCGCAGCGCGCGGTCGGTGGTGTCGTCGTAGGCGAACTCAAGTGTCGGCGTGCGCTTGAGATGCAGCTCTCCGGCAATCCGCGCCTGCAGGAAACCGTGGGCGCTGCGCAGGCCCTCCAGCGTGGTCTCCCGCTCGCTCGTCTGCGACGGACCGCCGTCGGCGCCGAGCACGCTTACGTACACGCGCGACTGGCTTAGATCTGGGCTGGTCCTGACGTCGGTCACGGTTACGAATCCCACTCGCGGGTCCTTGAGATCACCTGCAACTGCATCGCCGATTACTTGCCGAATCGCCTCGTCTACCCGGCGCATCCTTCCTGAGGCCATCCTACCCTCCAATTCCCCGCCGAGCCTCAGGCCCCTGCCGGCCGCGACTCGACCTTCAAGAAGACAGCTCGCGCTCCACCTGTCGTGTCTCATAGGTCTCAAGCACGTCACCCTCATGCAGGTCCTGGAAGTTGGCCAGCACGATGCCGCACTCGAAGCCGCTTGCGACCTCGCGTGCGTCCTCGTTGAAGCGGCGCAGGCTCTCGATCGTGGTGTCGTAGATCACGGTGCCCTCGCGCACGACCCGGACGCGCGCTCCGCGCGTGACTTTGCCCTCGGTGACGAACGACCCGGCGATCGTGCCGATGCGCGACGCTTTGAACAGCTGGCGCACCTCCGCCTGACCCAGCGGCGTCTCCACCTCGGCCGGCTCGAGCATGCCCTGCATGGCTGCGCGCAGCTCTTCGATCGCGCGGTAGATGACTGCGTAGGAGCGGATCTCGACGCCCTCGCGGTCGGCGATTTGGCGGGCGTCCCCGACCGGGCGGACGTTGAACGCCAGGATCACGCCGGCGGAGGCCGCGGCGAGCATCACGTCGGACTCGTTGATCCCACCGACGCCACGGTGGATGATGTTGACCTTGACCTCCTGCTGGGGCAGCTTGGCGATCTCGTCCTCGATCGCCTCGAGCGAGCCGGCGACGTCGGCCTTGACGAGCAGCGCGAGCTCCTTGACGGTGCCCTCCTGGGCGAGCTTGAAGACGTCCTCCAGCGACACCTTGCGGCCCGAGCGCCGAGCCAGCGCCTCGGTCTTCAGGCGGTTCGCCCGCTCGCCGGCCAGTTGGCGTGCACGGCGCTCGTTCTCGACCACGCGCACGTGCTCGCCGGCCTCGGGCACGCCGTCGAAGCCGAGCACCTCGACCGGCTGGCCGGGCATCGCGCGCTTGAGCTTTTCGGCGGTGAAGTCGTGCATGGCGCGCACGCGCCCGAAGTGCGCGCCGGCGACTAGCGCGTCGCCGACCCTGAGCGTTCCGCGCTGGATCAGGATCGTCACCACCGGGCCACGTCCGGGGTCGAGCTTGGACTCGATCACCGCGCCCGAGGCCTCAGCGCCGGCGTTGGCCTTCAGTTCCTCGAGGTCGGTGACCACCTGAATCGTCTCCAGCAGCGTGTCCAGGCCGTCGTGGGTCTTGGCGCTGACGTCCACGAACTCGGTATCTCCGCCCCACTCGGAGGGCTGCAGGCCATGCTGGGTCATCTCCGTGCGCACGCGCTCGGGCTGAGCGCCCTCCTTGTCGATCTTGTTGACAGCCACGATGATCGGCACTTCCGCGGCCTTGGCGTGATCGATCGCCTCCTCGGTCTGCGGCTTGACGCCGTCGTCCGCTGCCACGACGATCACGGCCAGGTCGGTCACTTTGGCGCCGCGGGCACGCATCGCCGTGAACGCCTCGTGGCCGGGCGTGTCGAGGAACGTGATCTCTTTGCCCGCATGACGCACCTGGTAGGCACCGATGTGCTGGGTGATGCCGCCCGCCTCGCCGGCGACGACCTCGGTCTCGCGAATCGCGTCCAGCAACGATGTCTTGCCGTGGTCAACGTGGCCCATGATCGTGACCACCGGCGGGCGATCGACGAGATCCTCGTCGGCGTCTTCGAACACCGGCTCGACCTCGACGTCGTCGGCGGCGTGGACGATCTCGATCTGCTTGTCGAACTCGTCGGCGATCACCTGGATGGCGTCGTCGGACAGCGTCTGCGTGAGCGTCGCCATCTCCCCCAGCGACATCAGCTTCTTGATGATCTCAGGCACCGCCACGCCGAGGTACTCGGCAACGTCCTTGACGGTCGAGCCGGAGTTGACGCGGATCATGTCGGTCGCCTCCATCGCGGCCGTGTCGATCGGGGCGATCGTCTCGTCGTAGGTGCCGCGCCGGCGCCTACCGCGGCGCGGGCGGCGCTGTGGCTGGTTGGACGGGCCACCCTGCTGGCGACGGGACGCCTGAGAGTCGATCACCACGCGTCGCCGGCCGCCTGGGCCGATGTCTCCGGGTGTGCGCTCGCCGGTACGCGAGTCACGGGTCGGGCGGACCCGCTCGGCGGCAGCAGCGGCCGACCCTGCGGCAGCAGCGGCCGACCCTGCGGCGGCCGCTGCCGTTGCAGCGGCTGGTGTGGGAGCCGCAGGCGCGTCAGCCACAGCGCTGGACCCGGCCGGAGCGCCGGCTGCAGGCGCGCCGGGCGCAGGCGTGGTGACGGGTGCGGGTTTGGCAGCGACCGGCGCGGGCGCAGCAGGGCTGGTCGGCGCCGTCGGCGGTGGCGCCGAGGGCGCGCCGTTGGAGCTCGCAGGCGTAGCGGGCACAGCGGCGCCGAGAGCCTTTGCCGCGGCCGCCTCGTCGACGGAGGACGCAGCCGCCTTGGCATCAATGCCGGCAGCCTTCAGCTTCTCCAGCAGCTCCTTGCTGGAGAGACCGTGCTCCTTGGCCAGCTCATGTACTCGCTTCTTACTCATCAGCTCACCGATTCTACGAGCTTGGGGTCCACTGTTACAGCTGATCGCAGCGCCCGCGATATCCCGCCACGGTGCATTGCGCGCATCAGGCAATCGGCTGCGGGCACCTGGGAGTCATCGCCACGGCAGACATAGGCACCCCGGCCGGGCAGCTTGCAGTCGCGATCGGCGATCGCCTGCCTGCGCCCGCCGTCGGCGACCGACGACTGTTCGGTGGCGACGATCCGCAGCAGTTCTGACTTCGGCGCGATCCGCCCACAGCCGACGCAGCGGCGCTGGGGGGGCACACGGTCCGGACGACCGGGTCGGCGCTCTATGTCGCCTGCTCCTCGACCGCGTCGACCGGGTCGGCCGCCTCACTCGTCCCCGCGTCCTCGGAGGCGAGGTCGGCGACGTTGTCACTATCGATGTTGGCGAGTGCCTGATGGGTGTCCAGGCCGCAGTAGCGCGAGTTGGGTAGTGAGGCGTTGGGGCAGCGGCGGCCGTTGGAGAGGACCGCGGCGCAGCGGCCCTGCACCTCCTCCTCCTCGTAGCCGTGCTCGGCCTCCTCGGCAGCGAACTCGGTCTCCGAGCGGATGTCCACACGCCAACCGGTCAGCCGCGCAGCCAGCCGCGCGTTCTGGCCCTCACGGCCGATCGCCAGCGACAGCTGGTCGTCGGGCACGATCACGGTGGCCTGCTTGGCCTCGTCGTCGACGAGCACCTCACGCACGCGGGCGGGCGAGAGCGCCTTGGCGACGAAGCGGGCGGGCTCCTCGTTGAACGGGATGATGTCGATCTTCTCGCCTCGCAGCTCGGAGACGACCATGCGGACGCGCGAGCCACGCGGGCCTACGCAGGCACCGACGGGGTCGACACCATCGGTATGGGAGATGACGGCAATCTTCGAGCGGTAGCCCGGCTCGCGAGCGACGTTGGCGATCTCCACCAGGCCGTCGGCGATCTCGGGGACCTCGAGCTCGAACAGCTTCTTGATCAGCTCGGGATCGCGCCTGGAGACGATGATGGCCGGCCCCTTGGTCGACGGCGAGACCTCCTTGATGACGGCCTTGATGCGCTGTGAGTGGTCGTAGCGCTCGCCCTCCACCTGCTCGGACTTGGGCAGTAGCGCCTCGACGCGTTCGCGCAGCTGCACGAGCGTGTAGCGCGAGTCCGACTGCTGCACGATGCCGGTGATCAGCTCGCCTACGCGGTCGCGGTACTCCTCGTACATCATGTCGCGCTCGGCCTCGCGGATTCGCTGCAGGATCACCTGCTTGGCGGTCTGCGCAGCGATGCGGCCGAAGTCGTCGGGGGTCACGTCTCGTTCGTCGATCTGGTCGCGGTATTCGGCGAACTTCTTGGGGTCGATTTCCGGTTCCTCGGGTTCGCGCATCTCGCCCGTCTCTGGGTCGACGGTCGTTTCCTCGTCGATCGTCTCAACGATCAGGTGCGCCTCCAGGCGCTCGGGGATGATCAGCTCGATTACCCGGAAGTCGGCGGTCTCGCGGTCCATTTCAACGCGCGCGTACTTGGCGGAGCCGGGCTGCTTCTTGTATGCGGACAGCAGGGCGTCCTCGAGCGCGATCATCAACTTCTCCGGCTCGATGCCCTTCTCGCGTGCAAGCGCGTGCATCGCCTCAAGGATTTCGCGTGACATGGCTTGCTCTACTCCTCGATCAAGTTCGAACGTCGTATCTCCGAGTAGGGGATCGCGATGACGCCCCCATCTGCGGCCAACGTGATCTCCTGCTCTGAGGCGCCCACGAGCTCCCCTGTGAAGCTGGCCAACGCCTTCGACGTCGGTCGTGCCGAGCGCGGGCCACCCGGGCGCTCGCCGTCGGCGATCGGGGCGATCGGACGGGGATGGCGAGTGCGTACCCTTGCGCGACGCCCGACGAAGCGGCGGAAGTGCGCGGGCTTGGTCAGCGGACGCTCGCGGCCCGGTGAGGAGACCTCCAGCGAGTAACGCTCACGCAGGTCGCCCAGCAGCAGCGTCACCCGCTCGCACATCGTCAGCGTGACGCCGTCCGGATGATCGATGAACACGCGCAGGCAGCGACCGCCCGAAACCTCGGCGAGCAGCACCTCGATGTCTGGCTCGGTGTCGGCCAGACGCCCCTCTATTTCTGTCTGCAGCATGGTCATCAACTCACTCCTTACGCAAAAAAAGCGGGCGGGCGCCCACTCTCGGTCCTGCTACCGGCACCTGCGCACCGGCACGAAAGCTCTAGTTCGAGGATAGCAGTGGCACGAGCGCACATAGCGCGCTCAAGCGCGCTCGGCGTCGCGGCGGGCGCGTTCCCGGTAGAGCCGGTAATCGGCGCGCTCGGGCCTCAACGAGCAGGCCAGAGCCAGTGGCTTGCAGGCCTCGCGATGGCGTCCGAGCAGCTGCATGGAGCGCCCCAGGCAGAACTGCGCATAGTCGTTGGTGGGCGTCCTGGAGGCCACTGCGTCGAACTCCACGGCGGCACTTTCATAGCGCTGCGCGTGGAACAGCGCGCGTCCCAGTGCCTCCCGGATCGAGGCCTTGTCGGGCTCGCGGTCTCGTGCCTTGCTGAGTGGCACGATCGCGGCCTGATGGTCGCCGTGATCCAGCAGCTCACAGCCCCGCTGGTAGAGGTCATAGACACTCTCCATCCCGAGAAGCTTAACGACTATCCCGCAGGCTCTCGACGACGTCGAGGATCGCGCCGGCGACCTCCGTCTTGCTCGCTCGCGGCACGTGCCGATCCTCGCCGGCAGTGAGGATCGTGACCTCGTTGGCCTCGGCGTTGAAGCCGATATCGCTGCGCGAGATGTCGTTGACGACGAGCGCGTCAAGTGCCTTGCCGGTGAGCTTGCCGCGGGCTCCCTCGATCGCGCGCTCGCCGTGCTCGGCGGCGAAGCCCACGAGTGTCTGGCCATCGCGGCGGGAAGCTGCGAGACCGGCGAGCACGTCGGCGGTGGGCGCGAGCACCAGCTCCAGGTGCTCGCGCGTGAACTTCTTGATCTTCCCGGGCTCGGGAGCAGCTGGTGTGAAGTCCGCGACGGCGGCGGCCATCAGCAGCACCTGACAGGCGGGGAACTCCTGCTCGCAAGCCTGCTGGAGCTCGGCGGCGGTGACGACCTCGCGCCGGGCGACACCCGCGGGCGTGGGTAGCGCGACGTTGGCTGCCACAAGCGTGACCTCGGCGCCGCGCTCGCGCGCGGCCTGGGCGAGCGCGAAGCCCATGCGCCCAGATGAGCTGTTGCCGACGAAGCGCACGCTGTCGATCGGCTCGCGGGTGCCGCCGGCGGTCACGAGCACGCGCAGCCCCTTCATGCTGGCGCTTGGCGCGGAGCCGTTGGGAGCGGCGCCCCCGACAAGCGCGGCCTCGCATGCGCGCAACAGCTGCTCGGGCTGGGCCAGGCGCCCGATGCCGTGCTCGCCCTTGGAGGCCAGCCGTCCGACGCCCGGCTCGACAACGATCGCTCCACGCTCGCGCAGGGTCCTCAGGTTCGCCTGCGTGGCGGGATGCTCATACATGTGGTTGTTCATCGCCGGCGCAATCACCAGGGGACAGGTGGCCGCCAGCGCACAGCTGCTCAGCAGGTTGTCCGCGATCCCGCCGGCGAGCTTGGCGATCGTGTTGGCTGACGCGGGCGCGATCAGGTACACGTCGGCGTTGGCGACGAGCTCCAGGTGGCTGAGCGGGTCGTGCGTCGGCGCCGACTGGTCGGGAAACGCACCGCGCGCGGGGTCGCGCTCGAACTCGCTTACGAGCACGGGCGCGCCGCTGAGGGCAGCAAAGGAGGCGGCACCGACGAACTGCCGGCTGGTGGGCGTCTGCACGACGCGCACCGCATGCCCGGCGGCAGTAGCCAGGCGCACGAGCTCCAGCGCCTTGTACGCGGCGATGCCGCCGCTGACACCAAGCAATATCCGCGACATGACTAGAGGTTGTAGAGCGCTCAGCCGGTGCTGGCAACCTCTGGCCGGAGCGTTGCGCTCGGCCGGAGCATTGCGCCCGCGATACCTAGAGCATTATTTCTGGCAAGGGCCGAAGCACTACGCCCCTGAGCCGGCCGAGGGGCAAGCGAGGCCAGGACGCAGGGAGCGTGGCGTGCTGTGCACGCGAGCGACCGAGGACGCAGCCTCGCGCCGCCCATCGACCGGCTCAGCGGTAGTGGTACTTCATCTTTCCTGCTGCTACCTCCTCGAGGGCGATCGTGAGGTAGTTTTTGGAGGCTGTTTCAACCATCGGGGGCGGGAACTCGTCGAAAGTGCCCTCGCCGAGGTTGTGGTAGTAGCTGTTGATCTGCCGAGCGCGCTTTGCAGCGACGATCACACCGGCGTAGTTTGAGTCGACCTGCTCGAGCAGGCGGTCGATGCGGGGGGAGATCACGGTTACGTTGCCTTTCCTTGTTGACCTTGCAGTCTAGTAGGCCGCGGCCGCACGGAACCGCATGGCATGTTTTCGAGCCGGCGTATAGCGATTGCTATACAGCACTCGCAACACAACATTCCCCCCACAACGACCGTATAACGATGGCTATACGACACGCGCAAAGCGACAATGCCCGATGGCCTTCGAGGCAAAGCGACAATGCCCGTCGGCGTCCGAGGGAGACTGTCAGTCGAGATGCTCGGCGACGACCGCGGTGAGACGGTCAAGCGCCTCGTCGAGGCGATCGTTGACGACCACGTGCGCGAACTCGGGCTTCGCGAGCAGCTCCTGCTCGGCCACCCGCAGCCGACGCTCAACCTCCTCGGAGTCGTCGGTGCCCCGCCCGATCAGGCGCGTGCGCAGTGCCGCCAACGACGGCGGCGCGATGAACACCTGCACGGCCTCGGGCATCGCCGCGCGTACCTGGCGTGCGCCTTGGACCTCGATCTCGAGCACGACGGGGACGCCGGCGCTGACGCGGGACTCCAGCTCGGAGCGCAGAGTCCCGTAGCTGCGCCCTGCGTAGTCGGCGTGCTCGACGAAGTCGCCGTCGGCGACCCGACGGTCGAACTCCTGGCGTGTGAGGAAGTGGTAGTCGACACCGTCGTGCTCGCCTGCTCGCGCGCCGCGCGTGGTGGCCGAGACCGACAGCTCCAGGCTCGCCAGCCGCTCCATCAGGCCACGGATGAGCGTGCCCTTGCCCACCCCTGACGGTCCGGTGATGACGAATACGCGAGCCACGGTGACCGGCACCCTAGTGACGGGCTCGGTGGGAATCGCCGGCTGCGCTTAGTGATGCAGCAGCGAGATCAGCTCGCTGCGCTGGCGCTCGGAGAGTCCGCCGATGGTCTTGCTGGGGGCGATGCGACAGTGCGCAAGGATCTTGTTGACCTTCACGCGGCCGTACTTGGGCACGGCGAGCAGCATGTCGAAGACCTTGGCGGTCTCGACGAACTCCGGCGGGTCGAGCAGCAGCGAGTGGATCGAGCGCCGGCCGGACTTGAGGTCGCGCTTGAGCTGCGCACGCTGGATGCGAATCTGGTTGGCGCGGGCAAGCGCATCCATCCTCTGATTGAGGGAACGCTCGGGTGCGGTTGAGGTGTTTGAGGACGTCGTTCCGGTCGCCGGCGCCATGGGCGGCGAGTCTACACACCCGAGAGCGGCGATCAACAGAAATCGCGGAATTCACCTCTACCTAAGGTTGAGGTATAGATACATCGAGGCTGCTGGATGGTCTCTCGCGGGGTTTGCAGGGGTTTTATACGCCTCATATTGCTGCCTGGCGATTGGCGGCGAGTCATTCATCCGAGCTATGGCTTGGCCCGCTATGGCTATGGCCGTGCAGCCCCGCTCAGCCGCGATCAGCTGCCATCGGGGCCAGTTCACGCGCGATCCGCAGGCCGGCGGTGGGATCGCGGAAGCTCTCGGTGCCAACTGCCACGAGCGTCGCCCCGACATCGAGCAGGTCGCGTGCGTGTTCTGCGCTCTGCACGCCGCCCATGCCGATGACCGGCACCGACACACGGGCGGCCACAGCTGCGACCTGGGCGAGTGCGACCGCCCGGATCGCCGGACCGGACAACCCGCCGTTGCCTCCGCCCAGCCATAGCTGGCGATGCTTCTGCGCCCCACTCGCCGTGGAGCTTGGGGCGAGCGCTGTCGCCCGCAGGGTGTTGATCAGCGACACGGCGTCGGCGCCGGCCTGCTCGGCGGCCAGCGCACACGCGGGCACGTCGGCGGTGTTGGGCGTCAGCTTGACGATCAGCGGCTTTGACGTACGTCCTCGCACGGCGCCCACGACCTGCTCCAGCTGTAGCGGGTCGGCGCCGATGTCGAGGCCGGTCTTGACGTTGGGACAGGACACGTTGAGCTCAATCGCGGCGATCTGTGCCTGCACGTCGCATGCCTCGACGAGGCGGGCGAGCTCCTCGGCGGTGGCGCCCATGACGTTGGTGATCAGCGGGATCGCTGCACGCCTGTCGCTGCCACCGGTGAGCTCGGCCAGCTGGGGAAGATCCTCACGGAGGTATCCGTGTAGGCCCTTATTGGGCAGTCCGATCGAGTTGATCAGCCCCGCGGGGGTCTCCCACAGGCGTGGCGGCGGGTTGCCGGCGCGCGGCTCCAGCGTGATCGTCTTGGACACGTAGGCCGCGAACGGGAACGCCTCCAGCAGCTGCTCGCCGAACACTCGTCGGGCAGCGATCGCGTCGAAGGTCCCTGAGCCGTTGATGATCGGATGCGCGAGCTGCAGCCCACAGAGCTCGACGCTCATGCCGGCGCTCCAGCGTGGGCGTCTATGCGATCGAGCTCGGCGGCGTCGACGACGGGACCGTCGACGCACACCCGCAGGTAGCCGCCGCTGCGACGGGGCACGACACAGCCGAAGCACGCGCCGAAGCCGCAGGCCATGCCGGCCTCCAGCGCGAGCTGCGCGGGCGTTGCGCGCTCCGCGCACAGCGCCCTGACGCCCTCGAGCATGCCGGCGGGGCCGCAGGCATAGACGACGGCGTGCGGGTCGCGCTCGATCTCGGCGACCAGCAGGTCGGTGACGAGCCCGTGGTAGCCGCTGGAACCGTCGTCGGTGGCCACGCTGGCGCTATCCAGCAGTGCGGCGCCGGCGGCGCGTGCGCCGTCGCGGAAGCCGAGCAGCACCTGCACCTGCGTGTTGGGTGCTGCGGCTGCGAGCGTGTCCTGGAGGATCGCCAGCGGCGCGATGCCGACGCCCCCGCCGACGAGCAGCGCCCGCCGGCCGTCGCCCGGCAGCTGGAAGCCATGGCCGAGCGGTCCGAGCGCCCACAGCCGATCGCCGGCTCGCAGCTCGCACAGCCGTCGCGTTCCCGGCCCGACGTCCTCGAGCAGGAAGTGCGATTCCCCATCGGCCAGCCGCGCGATCGAGAACGCTCGTGGCAGGTAGGGCCGCTCGCCGGCGCCCCCACCCCAGCGCTCGACTGCGGCGAGCATCGCGAACTGGCCGGGGATCAGCGCCCGCCCGCCGGCCCAGCCACCGTCGGGGTCGGCCACGCGCAGGACGCGGTAGGCGCCGAGCTCGTCGATGCCGGTGACCGTGAGCCGGCGACGGCCAAGGTGAGCGCCGGGCGAGCCCTGTCCGCTCACGCAACCCGTCCGGCGTGGAGCTCCTGCAGACATAGGACCTCGGGCGCCCCGTTGCGGTGGGCGCTGGCGATCGCGCGCGCAGCGGAGATCCCGGCGGCCAAAGTCGTCAGGCAGGGGATCCCGTGCGCGACGGCGGCGCGACGGATCTCATAGCCGTCGCTGCGCGCGCCCACGCCGGTGGGGGTGTTGACGACGAGGTGCACGTCCCCGCGCTCGATCCAGTCGAGCACGTGCGGTGAGCCCTCGGCGATCTTGTTGAGCGCCTGCACGGGCACGCCCATGTGCGAGATGGCTTCGGCGGTGCCGCGCGTGGCGACAATCTGAAAGCCGCATTCGTGCAGGCTCTGGGCGACGGCGAAGGCGCCGTTCTTGTCGGAGTCGGTGACGGTGATGAAGACGGTGCCCTCCTGCGGCAGCGGCACGCCGGCGGCGGCCTGCGCCTTGGCGAACGCGGTGGGGAAGTCGCGGGCGATGCCCATGACCTCGCCGGTGGAGCGCATCTCCGGGCCGAGCAGGGCGTCGGAGCCCTCGAAGCGATCGAATGGCAGCACGGCCTCCTTGACGGAGACGTGATCGCCGAAGCCCATCCCCTGGCGGCCCTGCGGGAGATCCAAGTCGGCGATGCGCTCGCCGAGCATGATCCGACAGGCGAGCTTGGCGAGCGGCAGGCCGATCGCCTTGGACACGAACGGTACGGTTCGGGACGCGCGCGGGTTGGCCTCGATCACATACAGCTCGCCGCCGGCTACCGCGTACTGCACGTTGAGCAACCCAACGACACCGATCGCCAATGCGATCTCGCGTGTGGCTGCGCGGATCTGGTCGAGCATCTCTTCGCCGAGCGAGTGCGGCGGCAGCACGCAGGCGCTGTCGCCGGAGTGCACGCCGGCCTCCTCGACGTGCTGCATGATCCCGCCGATCCATACGTCCTCGCCGTCGCACAGCGCGTCGACGTTGACCTCCGTGGCATCCTCGAGAAACCTGTCGAGGAAGATTGATGGAGAGCCCTCCGGGCTCTGGCCCGGGATGGCGCTGTGACCGGCCCGCGCGCCGAGCACCTCGCGGCGCAGGTAGTCAGCGAGGCCGTCGTGGGCGTAGACGATCTCCATGGCGCGCCCACCGAGGACGTAGGAGGGGCGGACGATCAGTGGGAAGCCGACCAGGTCGGCGCACTTCAGCGCCTCCTGCAGCGAGCCGGCGGTGGCATACGGCGGCGCCTTGTAGCCCAGGCGGTCGAGCAGCGCGCCGAAGCGGGCGCGGTCCTCGGCCAGGTCGATCGCGTCGACGCTGGTGCCGAGCAGCGGCACCCCCGCCGCTACGAGCCCGGCGGCGAGCTTCAGCGGCGTCTGCCCGCCGAACTGGACGATCACGCCCAGCGGCTGCTCGACCTCGACGACGGCGAGCACGTCCTGCAGCGTCAGCGGCTCGAAGTAGAGGCGATCGGAGGTGTCGTAGTCGGTGGAGACGGTCTCGGGGTTGCAGTTGACCATGACAGCGTCGCGACCGGACTCGCGGACGGTCATGGCGGCATGCACGCAGCAGTAGTCGAACTCGATGCCCTGGCCGATGCGGTTGGGCCCGGAGCCGAGGATCACGACGGACTCGCGCTCGCCACGACGGACCTCATTGGCGGCGGTGCGCTCGCAGCCGGAGTAGTAATAGGGGGTGCGTGCTGGGAACTCGGCGGCGCAGGTGTCGACGGAGCGAAAGGATCGCTCGCCGGCGAACGGCGCCTCGGGGTCGAGCGCGAGCTGACGCAGCTCGCGCAGGAACCATGGGTCGATGTGAGTGCGCTCATTGACCGACTCGATGCCGGCGCCCCTGCCCAACAGCTCCAGCACCGTCTCGAAGCGGTCGGCTGCGGGCGTCTGCAGGCTCTCGAGCAGCCGCTCGTCGGGGACCGCCGCGAGCGACGGCGACTTGTCGAGCTCGCGCGAGCGCAGCGCCTTGGCGAACGCCTGCTGGAAGGTGCGTCCGATCGCCATGGCCTCGCCGACGGACTTCATGTGCGTGGTCAGCGTGGGATCGGCGCTGGGGAACTTCTCGAAGGCGAAGCGCGGCCACTTGACGACGACATAGTCGATTGTTGGCTCAAAGCAGGCTGGCGTGGCACCGGTGATGTCGTTGTCGATCTCATCAAGGCGGTAGCCGACGGCCAGGCGCGCGGCGATCTTGGCGATCGGGAAGCCGGTGGCCTTGGAGGCCAGCGCAGATGAGCGCGACACGCGTGGGTTCATCTCGATCACGAGGATCTCGTCGGTCTCGGGGTTGACCGCGAACTGCACGTTGGAGCCGCCGGTCTCGACGCCGACGGCGCGGATCACGGCGAGCGCCTGGTCGCGCAGCTGCTGGTAGAGGTGGTCGGTGAGCGTCTGTTGCGGGGCGACCGTGACCGAGTCGCCGGTGTGTACGCCCATCGGGTCGACGTTCTCGATCGAGCAGACGATCACGACGTTGTCGGCACTGTCGCGCATCACCTCCAGCTCGAACTCGCCCCAGCCGATCACGGACTCGTCGAGCAGCACCTGCCCGATCGGCGAGGCCTCCAGGCCCTGCGCGACGATCTGCTCGAACTCGGCGGCGCTGCGCGCGATGCCGCCGCCACGCCCGCCGAGCGTGAACGCGGGCCGCACGATGCACGGCAGGCCCAGCTCGGCCAGTGCCCCCTTGGCCTGCTGCACGTTGGTGGCGATCACGCTCTTGGGCATCCGCAGCCCGGCCTTGGCCATCGCCTCGCGGAACAGATCGCGGTCCTCGGCGCAGGCGATCGCGTCGTAGTTGGCGCCGATCAGCTCGACGTCGAAGCGCGCCAGCGTGCCGTCGTCGTGCAGCGCCTTTGACAGGTTGAGCGCGGTCTGCCCGCCTAGCGTTCCCAGTAGCGCGTCGGGGCGCTCGCGCTCGATCACCTGCGCTACGGGCCCGGGCAGCAACGGCTCGATGTAGGTGGCGTCGGCGAACTCGGGGTCGGTCATGATCGTGGCGGGGTTGGAGTTGACGAGCACGACCTCGTACCCCTCCTCGCGCAGCACCTTGCAGGCCTGCACGCCGGAGTAGTCGAACTCGGCGGCCTGGCCGATCACGATCGGACCGGAGCCGAGGATCAGGATCTTGTGGATGTCATCGCGTCTGGGCACCTAACGGCGCCCCTTCGCGTCGGCAACGCCGGCGGCTGTGGCGACCGGCGCCGCCAAGGCTGTCGAGGACCCGCGCGAACGCGTCTCCCGAGAAAGCCGATCTACGATCACGCAGCCTCCTCGATCCGCCGCAGGAAACGGTCGAACAGATACAGGCTGTCGTGCGGCCCCGGCCCTGCCTCTGGGTGGTACTGCACGGTGCCGCCGGGAACGTCGAGCAGCTCCAACCCCTCGACGGTGCGGTCGTAGAGGTTGACGTGCGATAGCGCGGCGGCGCCGAAATCGGTCTCCCAGCGCACGGGCTCGTCGCTGTCGATCGTGCGCGCGCCGCCGGGGCCGAGCGCGGCGAAGCCGTGGTTCTGGGAGGTGATCTCCACGCGCCCCGTCTGCAGGTCCCTGACGGGGTGGTTGGCGCCGTGGTGGCCGAACGGGAGCTTGAAGGTGTCAAGGCCGACGGCGCGGCACAGCAGCTGGTGGCCGAGGCAGATGCCCCACACCGGCTTCTTGCCGACGATCTCGCGAACGGTCTCGACGACATAGGACAGAGCAGACGGGTCACCGGGCCCGTTGGACAGGAACACGGCGTCGGGATCGTCGGCGAGTAGCTCAGCGGCGCTGCTGGTGCACGGGTACAGCGATACGCGCGCGCCGCGGGCAACGAGCTCGCGCACCATCGAGGCCTTGATGCCGGTGTCGATCACGGCGATGCTCGGCCCGTCGCCGTCGCCGTGGCAGCTGACTTCGCTGGGGGTGACGAGCCTGGCCAGGTCCTGCCCGGCCATCGCCGGCTCGGCCTCGATCAGCTCGCGCGCCTGGGCCTCTGTCATCGCCGCCGGGAATACGCCTCCGCGCATGGCTCCCGCCTCGCGGATGTGCATGACCAGCGAGCGCGTGTCGACACCGCTGATCGCCTGCACGCCGCAGTCGTTCAGCCAGTCGAGCCATCCTCGCTCGGCGGTGGGGGCGTCCTCGTGGTTGCAGGCCTCGCGCATGATCGCCGCGCGCGCCCATGCCCGCTCGGACTCCATCGCCTGCGAGCTGGCGCCGTAGTTGCCGATGTGCGGATAGGTGTAGGTGATCAGCTGCCCGGCGAAAGATGGGTCGGTGAGCGACTCCTGATAGCCGGACATGCCTGTGGTGAAAACGATCTCGCCGACGGCATGGCCCTCGGTCGGCGACGTCGCGCCGCACGCCTCGCCGTCGAAGCGCGTGCCGTCCTCCAGTAATACATAGGCGGTGGCGTCGTTCACAGGATCAGCTTCTGGACGGCCTTGAACTCGGGCGTGCCGGCGCGCTCGAGCAGCTCGAACACAGCTGCCTCGACGGTGCTGATGACGGCACCGGCGCGCTCCATGCGCTCGAGCCCACGCTGGTAGTCGATGTCGTGGCGCGAGCCGACGGCGTCGGCGAGCACGTGCACCTCAATGCCGTCTGCGAGCAGGTCGTGGACGGTCTGGCTGACGCACACGTGTGTCTCGATGCCACACACGATCGCCTGCTCGGCGTCGGCCAGATCGAAGCCCTCGGCACGCGCAGCCGAGAACACCGTCTTCTCAAGGCGCCGCTCGTCCTGCAAGCCGACCTCGGGGGCGGTGTGACCGAGCCCTTTGGGGTACTGCTCGCTGACGAGCGTCGGCAGCTGCAGGATGCGCGCGGCTTGCACAAGCTTGGCGCAGGCGCCGGCGACACCGGCGAAGGACGCGTAAGGGCGAAAGCCCTCCTGGACGTCGACGACGACGAGCGCGGCACGGTCGCGGAGCAGCAGGCTCATCGGCTGCTCACCGTCGCCAGCGCGCGGTCGCGATGAGCGAGCGAGCCGGCCGCGATCGTGGCCAGCACCCGACCCTGCAGCTTTCGGCCGGCGAAGCAGCAGTTCTCCGAGCGGCTTTCCCAGCCATGCTCGCCGGCAATCCATACGGCGTCGAGGTCAACGAGCGTGAGGTTGGCGGGCGCGCCGGGCGCGATCGTGGGCGTCGGCAGCTCGAACAGGCCGGCGCCGGCGGTCATCCGCTCGACGAGCAATGCCAGCTCGATGACGCCGGGGAGCACAAGGCCTGTGTGCAGCGCGGCAAACGCCGTCTCGAGTCCGGTGCTGCCCATTGGCGCTTGCTCGAAGGGCACTTCCTTTTCCTCGCGCGCGTGGGGTGCGTGGTCGGTGGCCACGCAGTCGATCGTTCCGGCGCGCAGTCCCTCGATCAGCGCCAGGCGGTCGGCCTCGCCGGCCAGCGGCGGGTACATCTTCATGCGCGTGTCGAGGCCGCGTACGTCCTCGTCGGTGAGCAATAGGTGGTGCGGACAGACCTCGGCGCTGACCTTGAAGCCGTGCGCCTTGGCGGCGGCTACAGCGTCGACGGAGGCGGCGCAGGACAGGTGCTGGAAGTGCACGCGCGCGTCCTCGTAGCCGGCGAGCGCAGCGTCGCGCGCGACCATCGTCGACTCGCTGACGCTCGGGATGCCGGCGATCCCCAGTGCGGCGCTGACGGCGCCCTCGCGCATCGCGCCGCCGCGTGTCAGCGTGTGGTCCTCCTCGTGCAGCGAGATCACGCCGCCGCACAGGCGCTGGTATTGCAGTGCCTTGCGCAGCATGCCGGCGCTCTGGACGGGCTTGCCGTCGTCGCTGAAGCCCAACGCGCCCTCCTGGCGCAGCTCGGCCATCTCGGTGAGCTGCTCGCCCTGCAGGCCGCGGGTGATCGCCGGCAGGAAGCCGACGGGGACGCGCGCCTGCTGCGCGGCGGCGTCGCGCAGCGAGCGCAGCAGCGGCGCGGAGTCGAGCACTGGGTTGGTATTGGGCATCGCGATCACACCGCAGAAGCCACCGGCCGCGGCGGCGCGCGTGCCGGTCTCCAGATCCTCCTTGTGCTCCTGCCCGGGGGTGCGCAGGTGGACGTGCGGGTCGAAGAACGCGGGCAGCAGCCGCAGGCGACCGTGGCCTTCGATCAGCTCTTCATCCCCCCCACGCTCAAGGCTTCCAGGCGCGCCCAGCTCGGCGATCAGACCGTCGCGCACGCGCAGATCGTGGCAGGCGTCGATCCCCGCGCGGGGATCGAGCACGTGCACGTCGCGCAGCAGCAGCTGCACGGGCGCGTGGCGCCCGCCTGTGAGCGGCCCCGGTGCGTTCACGCCAGCCGGCTCCCGAGCACCGGCTCAGCCGGTGGCTCCCCGGCGGCGGCGTCGGCCGTTGCCGCGGCGACGCCAGCGTGCGGCTCGCGGGCTCCGGCGAGCAGCTCATAGAGCACGGCCATGCGGACGACCACCCCGGCTTCGACCTGCGCGGTGATGACCGCCTGCGGTGAGTCGACCACCTCGCCGGAGAGCTCGACGCCGCGGTTGACAGGGCCGGGATGCATCAGGATCTGGCTCGGCGTCAGCCGACAGCCGTTGATCTGATACCAGGAGGCATACTCGCGCAGGGACGGCACCCACGTCTCGCTCATGCGCTCGCGCTGCATCCGCAGCGCGTACACCACATCGGCGGTGTCGAGCTCGTCGAGCGTGTAGCGCACCTCGCAGCCGAGCTCCTCGATGCCGCGCGGGATCAGCGTGGGCGGGCCGGCGACAGTGACGCGGGCGCCCATCCGCTGGAAGGCAAGGATGTTCGAGCGCGCGACACGCGAGTGGGCGACGTCGCCGACGATCCAGATCGAGGCGTCGTCGATCTCACCGAGGCGCCGTCGCAGCGTGTAGACGTCGAGCAGCGCCTGTGTGGGGTGCTCGTGCTTGCCGTCGCCGGCGTTGACGATCGCGGCGCTGCACCATCTTGAGACAAGCTCGGCGGCACCGGCCCATGGGGTGCGCAGGACGATGGCGTCGGGCTTGTGGGCGCTGAGCGTGAGCACGGTGTCCTTCAGCGACTCTCCCTTCTCGACGCTGGAGCCGCTGGCGGCGAAGTTGACGACGTCGGCGGACAGCCGCTTGGCGGCCAGCTCGAAGGAGCTGCGGGTGCGCGTGGAGGCCTCGTAGAAGAGGTTCAGCACCATCCGCCCGCGCAGCGCCGGCACCTTCTTGATCTCGCGATCTGAAACCTCGGCGAAACGCTCGGCCTGCGTGACGATGCGCTCGATCGCGCCGCGGTCGAGATCTTCGATCGATATCAGGTGCTTCACGCGCGGGCCTCCACGCTCGCGTGAGCGGCGGCGTCGCCGGCTTCGACGGCGATCGCGACCTCGTCGACGCCGTCGAGCTCGCGAAGGCGGACGTAAACGTGCTCGACGGCCGAGGTGGGCAGGTTCTTGCCGACGTAGTCGGGGCGGATCGGTAGCTCACGGTGACCGCGGTCGGCGAGCACCGCCAGCTGCACGCGTTGCGGCCGGCCGTAGGCGAACAGCGCCTCGATGGCTGCCCGCACGGTGCGCCCGGTGAACAGCACGTCATCGACGATCACGACGGTCCGACCGGTGACGTCGAAGTCGATGTGCGAGGCGTGCAGCACGGGCGCTTCGGGCCGCGTGGCGACATCGTCGCGGTAGAAGCCGATATCGAGGTCGCCGAGCGGCACCTCGGCTCCCAGGATCTCCTCCAGCAGGCCGTGCAGCCTGTGGGCCAGGAACGCTCCACGACGGTGGATCCCGACGAGCGCCGGCAGCGAATCCCCGGGGTTGCGCTCGAGGATCTCGTGGGCGATACGCGTCAGCGCCCGCCTGATCTCCTCCTCGTGGAGGACCACCTTCTCGTCGACTGCCATCGTTTCCTTCCTGGCCTCGCGGGACCGGGTTAAAGGAGCAAGCAGGAATGTATCAGGGGGTCACGACGGGCTCGGGCGCTGTCGTCTGCTGCTGCTCCTGCGCACGCTCGCGCGCCACACGCTCCGACCAGCGCAAGAGGCTCGCGCGACCACGCTCGGGGAACGGCACCTCGATCGTGTCGAAGTCACGAGCGGCCTCCGTGTCGGCGAACACGGCACGTGCCTCGTCGCGCAGCTCGCCGCCGGCGTAGCGACTGGAGACGTGGGTGAGCACCAGCAGTCGAACCTCGGCCGCGCGCGCGAGCTCGGCAGCCTGACGTGCCGTGCTGTGTGCGGTCAGGCGCGCACGCTCGGCCTCCTCCTCGACGAAGGTCGCCTCGTGCACGAGCAGATCCGCCTGGTGGGCTGCGATGGCAAGTGCCTCGCACGGCGAGGTGTCGCCGGAGAGGACGACCTTGCGTCCCTCTCGGGTGGGTCCCATCACCTGCTCGGGTTTCACGCCGGCGACGGTCTCGCCTCGCTGCAGGCGCCCGAAGTCCGGGCCTGGACGAACCCCGAGCTGCTCGGCCAGGCGCGGGTCGAGATGGCCCGGGCGCGGCTCCTCGACCAGCGCATACCCGAACGAGGAGGCTCCCTTGTGCCTGACGGGAATGGCGGCGACGATGTACCCATCGCGCTGGACGGTCTCGGCCGGCTGCAGCTCGACGATGCCCAGCTCGTACGGCAGCCGTCCGTAGACGGTTCGCATCACGCTCATCACCTCACCGAGACCGGGTGGCCCGTAAACGCTCAGCGGCTCGGTGCGTTCGCGCAACGCGAACGACTTCAGCATGCCGGGCAGCCCCAGCCAGTGATCGGCGTGGAAGTGCGTGATGAACACCGTGTCCAGGTCGAGCAGCCCTACCGAGCGCAGCAGCTGGCGCTGGGTGCCTTCACCGCAGTCGAACAGCAGGCGGTCGCCGCCGCGGCGCACGAGCACGGCCGGCAGCCCCCGCCTGGCACTGGGGACCGAACCGGCGGTTCCCGCCATGAACACAGATAGATCCATGCCGGCTACGGTACCGACGACGATGCCGGCACGGCTCGCCCGGTGCACGCGTCGGCGCTAAGCTCCGGGCTCGGGGACGCCGTCTGTTCGACGTTGTCTGCGCCCGTAGCTCAGTGGATAGAGCGCTCGCCTCCGGAGCGAGAGGTCGCAAGTTCGAATCTTGCCGGGCGCATGGAAGTTTTGCCTGCTAATGAGCGATTTTTGCGCACCGGTATTGTCGTCACTCGAAGCTTGAGGTCGACGCATTGAGCGCTCGACTGCCACGGACTGCCATTTGACCCCACCGATAGCCGAGTTCCGCTTTACGTGCTGCCGCCTTCCCAAGCCGGTTACCGCCTTCGCGCAGAAGGGCGATCATGTTGTCCCAGCGAGCTTCGGAGGCGCCTGGATCGACCCGAGCAAGGCACTAATCTGCCCAGCAGTCTCCAGGTAGCTGCGACGGGGAGCACGTTCGCGAACCCGACCACCACGGCCTCTTGCCGGGTTGCGCGGGATAATCTCTCGCTCAACCGCACCCTCCAAGCGATGCTTCGATGAGGCACCAGATGGTCGAGCCTCTAATGCTTCCGTGCCGCCCCTACGCGGGCAGCAGCTCGTCGAGCGACTTCGGCTCGAAGTAGCTGGAGTGCGTGAGCTTGATCGTCTCCAGCGAGTCGGCGCTGAGCAGCACCACATCGAGATCCCGACGCCCACGCGCCTTCTGCTCGGCCGCCTGGTAGCCATCCTGGGCAGCCTCATAGTCCGTACCGAACTCGACGACGGTCGTCTTGTGGCGCGCTACGTCGCGCGTCACGAGGAAGTGCTTGATGTCGTCGTCTGGGTTCATTTAGATCATGCCGGGGGCGGTGTGCGTATCGTCAATGATGGCAGGCTCCTCAAGCCCTCACGCAGCTCGTCGGGCGAAAGCTCGCCGCTGTCGAAGCGAGCGATCAGCTCGCCTATCGCCACGAAGATGCTGTCGAGCTGCTCGTCGCCGGCACCGAACTTGAGGTCCAGACCAACCTGCCTCCCGGTCTCCTCCACCTGGTTTGCCCACACGTCCTGACCGATCGTTCGCAGCTGAACCTCAATCGGAAACCCCATACGCCTCACGATCAGGTGCAGCGCGCGATAGCCGCTGCTCTTGGATTCAGCGATGTAGTCCCGCTCCCTGATGATCACCCATGACTTCAGCAGCCGGCGTCTGACGACGTAAACATGCCGCAGGCTCGGGAGCACCGCGCGAACGCCGCCGACATCCTGCATCTGAGTGACGTCGCCCCGCTCACGGCCGAGCTTCCCAATCAACGTGTCGAGCCGCTTCAAGCGCTGCGTGACCTCGATACGGCCCTGCACGCGCGCATCGCCGCGGTCCACGTGGTAGCGAAGATGCGCAGCGACCGCGGATAGCGGGCGGGCGTGCAGGCTGCGCCACCACGTCAGAGCCTCCCACGCCTCGTCCAGCTTCCCTTCATCGGACTCCGCAACGGCACGCTCGGCTCCATCTTGATCCATCCGCTCGCGGAGATCGAGCAGCAGCACGCCAGCGCGATTGACCTGGCCCTTCGTGAATCGCGCCGCCGTCGAGGAAGGCGCTGAGCGATGAGCCGCCACAGCAACGTACGCGACCGCTCAGCGCCCGAGGCGCGACAGCGCTACCGCCGCAACCCAGTTCGGCACACGTGTTCCGTCCTCCAGCCTCTGCCACTCCGGCGGCAGCGGCAACATCGGATACATCTCGTTGCGCACCTCCTCCAGGGCGCCGGGATCGATCAAGAGCCGACCGTCCGTCGTCTCAGCGCGTAGACGACCGTCTCTTATCCAGCGACGCACCGTCCCCGGAGTCCTCCCCACCCGCTGAGCCGCTTCGGCAACCGTGAGCATTGATCGATCCTACGCTTGCGCCCCGACGAAGCTGCTCATACGGGGCCTCGGACGCTCCCTCACCCGGCGTTGCGCGCACAACGAAATGGCAGTCCTGCCACTATCGCCCCGAATCGCCCAAATTGGGCCGATCCAATCACGGTCGCGCGTACCCTCGTCGTCCCGCAATCCCAATCCCCATACGGGATTCCGCCCCAAGCGTCCCCCCGTCGCTCGCCTCCGAAGCGAGAGGTCGCAAGCCCGGTAGTAGCTCCAGGCGATCGGATAGCCGATCCTCGAATCGCCGGATCGCAGCCTGCGCCCCAATCATGCCTACAGTGCCGAGAGCGTGGCGCCGATGAGATGAACAATGCCCACTCGCCCTGCGCGTCTTTACGGTGCGATGTTCGCGATCCTCCTTCTCGTGGGCGCGAGCGGGTGCAGCGCGAGCGTATCGGTCGGGACATCTCCCACAACCGGCACCCCGCAAGCGCCTGATCGAGCCATCAGCACTGGACAAGCGCCAATTTCGACGGCGACTGCGCAACCGCAGAGGCCCGGCACCTGCCAGATCGCCCCACCCCAGGTCAACTTCCCGACCGGCGAATGGACCGCGCGGGAGACGGTGCTGACCACCGGTGCCATAGATGCATGTGCGGGGGAACGGATGGTGCGTCCTTGGGATTTCCGCCGCGTCTGCGATGCCGGCACCTGCAAGACCTACCTCTACACCGCCAGTTACTACGGGGTAGACGTAGCGGAAGTCGTACCCGACGGCCGGGAACGGTACGTCGCGACCTTTCAGACCTCGTCCGTGCCGTGCCCCCACCGTCCCCGGGAAGACGCCGGGACCAACCGCGCCTATTCGACGATGACCCTGTGGTGGTCGTCACACAAGCACATCCTTCACGGGCTGAGCCGGGACTACCAGGTGGGCCCCTGCGGCGGCGGCCCAGATGACACCTCTAGCTACGTGGCGGTACGTACAAATCCCGCTGCAAAAGGCCCCTAGGACACACTGCTCACACCAACCCAAGTTGAGCCGCCCCGGCCATTACTCGTGCGACGCGTCGCTCCCGTCACCCTGCTCGAAGCTGTCGCCTGCGAGCAGCATCACGAACGTCAGCGTGGCAGCGCCCACCGCCAGCATCGCCAGCACGGCGAGCACCAGCACGACCACGCTGCCGGTGACGCAGGCGACGGCGACCAGCGAGACCGGGATGGAGATCCCGACCATCCCGACCAGCAGTGGCGAGGTCTCGCGCGAACCGATTGGAAACCTGCGCTTGCCAGCGTTGTCACTCACTACCGGACCTCCTGGGGAGCACTTGAACCTCTGAGGCGACGTACCTTACTACCTCGAGCAGCCGTGGTTGAGCGACGAACGCGCTAGCGCCGCGCCAGCACGACGACGGGAATCTCCCGCTCGGTCTTGGCCTGATAGTCGTTGTAAGCGGGCCAAACCTCACACATCGACGACCACAGTCGTGCGCGCTCCTCCCCCGCGGCGATCGTGGCGCGCACCGGCACGGTCTCGTCCTTGACCTCGATCGTCGCCTCTGGATCGACCTGCAGGTTCTCAAACCAGCTTGGGTTCGCCTCAGCGCCGCCCTTGGATGCAATGACGACCCAACGCTCGCCGTCGGTGCGATGGATCAGCGGCGTCGTGCGTACCTCGCCGGACGTGCGTCCGACGGTGCTCAGCAGCAGGATCTCCGTCCCGCGCCAGTGATAGCCGCGCTCCCCCCGGGTCTCACGGTAGACACGGACATGCTCTGCGCCGAACAGGTCATCGTCGGACTCAGCTACGGACTCAGCCATCGAGTTGCGAGTCTAGCGCCGTGCACGAGCGCGCGGGCCGGCGCGCCGCCATGCCCTTGCTGCTACTGATCTAGCCGTGACGAGCAACGTCGACTGGCTGATCGCCCCCGACAGCTTCAAGGGCACGTACTCCTCGCGCGCGGTGGCACTGGCGATCGCCGGCGGCATCGACGGCGCCGGTACCGTCGATATCTGCCCGCTTGCGGACGGTGGCGAGGGGACGCTCGACATCCTCCTGGACGGGCTCGGCGGTTCTCGCGGCGAGGAGCGCGTCCACGACCCCCTCGGGCGCGTGGTCACAGCGCCACTGGGCTGGATCGAGGACCACTCGACGGCAATCGTGGAGATGAGCGCGGCGTCGGGCCTGCAGCTCGTGGGTGCCGGCGAGCGCGACGCCGAGGCGGCCTCCACGTACGGCA
This sequence comes from uncultured Solirubrobacteraceae bacterium, assembly GCA_963779665.1. Taxonomy (GTDB): domain Bacteria; phylum Actinomycetota; class Thermoleophilia; order Solirubrobacterales; family Solirubrobacteraceae; genus Palsa-744. The sequence continues at coordinate 459,835 of CAVZYW010000002.1, forward strand.
CCGGTGAGCTGATTGCCGCCGCCGTGAACGCCGGTGCCGCCGAGATCACGGTGACGGCCGGCGGGTCGGCGACCACGGACGGGGGCGCCGGGGCGATCCAGGCAATCGAGGAGCGCGGCGGCCTTCGCGGTGCACAGGTGACCGTGCTGGCAGACGTGACCACGCCGTTCGAGCGCTCGGCTGAGGTGTTCGCGCCGCAGAAGGGGGCCGATCGCGGCGCCGTGCAGCGACTGAAGATGCGCCTGGACGAGCTCGCCGAGACGTTCCCCCGCGACCCCCGCGGAGTCCCGCTGAGCGGCGCGGCGGGTGGACTTGCAGGCGGGCTGTGGGCGTATTACGGGGCCAGGATCGTCCCCGGCGCGGCGTGGGTGCTCGACGCGATCGGCTTCGACGAGCGGCTGGCACACGCGAACGCGGTGATCACCGGCGAGGGCAGGCTCGACGCGCAGACGCTCGAAGGCAAGCTCGTCAGCGAGATCGTGCGACGCTGCGCGCCGGCCGCCGTGCCTGTTCACGTGCTCGTCGGCTCCTGCACCTTGGCGGTCGCTGAGCTGGCGCAGCTCACGCTGGCATCGATCGCCGAGGCGGGCGATCCTAGCGAGCTCGAGCGCGCCGCCCGCGCGCTCGCAACGTCGATGGTTTCGCCATGAGCTCGCATGAGCCGCCCGAGGTTGCCCCGGCGAGCAGAGCCGAGCGCGCGAGCTCCTTCGGCCGCGTTGCCGATGAGTACGAGCGCGGCCGCCCGGGATATCCGGGCGAGGCGATCGCGTGGCTGCTGGGAGCGGCTCCGCTCGACGTGCTCGATCTCGCCGCGGGGACCGGCAAGCTCACGGCCGCGCTGCTGGACGCCGGCCACAACGTGGTCGCCGTCGAGCCGCTGGCGCAGATGCGCGCGATCCTCACCTCCAGGCTGCCCGGCGCACGGGCGCTGGCCGGGACCGCCGAGCAGCTGCCGCTCCAGGATGCGAGCGTGGATGCGGTCACCGTCGGCGCCGCGTTTCACTGGTTTGACCAGCGCGTCGCCCAGGCGGAGATAGCGCGCGTCCTACGGCCCCCGGGCGTACTCGGTCTGCTCGGCAACCGCTTCGAGCCGTCCGTCCCGTGGGTCGCCAGGGTGCGGGAGATCCTCGGACCGCCGGCGATCGAACGACGCGGGCACTGGCCGTCGGTCGAGGAGCTGGGCACCCGCTTCGCCGAGGTCGAGGATCGGGAGTTCGCCCACGAGCAACGCGTGGACCGCGCGAGCCTGCGCGATCTCGCCAGCTCTCGCAGTAGCCTCGCCCTGATGGCGGCAACCGAGCGCGCGGGTGTTCTGGCGAGCCTCGACCGGCTGTGGGAGCAGGAGCCCGAGCTCCTTGGGCGTAAAGATGTGCTACTGCCGTGGCGCTCGCGCGTGCGTCGCTGTAGGCGTCTGCTTTGAGCGCCCCGGCAACCGCCGCTGACCCTGTGCCTGAACGAAACCGACGACAATGATCGACCTGCCCATGGGGTTTCTGCCGAGCCCACCGAACAACGGCTTCTACCTGGGCCCGTTGTTCGTCCATTTCTACGGGCTCTGTTACGTGTTCGCCGTGATTGCCGCGGTGAGGCTCACGATGCGCCGCTGGGAGGCCCAGGGCGGCGATCGCGATCTCGTCTATGACGTCGCGTTGTGGGGCTTCCCCGCCGGCGTGATCGGCGGGCGCCTGTATTTCCTCGCCACCAGCTGGAGCGAAGTGCCGCCGCACTGGTGGGGTCCGTTCGCGATCTGGGACGGCGGGCTCGGTATCTGGGGTGGCATCGCGCTGGGCACGCTCGTGGGGATATGGGTGCTGCGCCGACACGGCGCGAATGTCCCGACGTTCATGGACGCCGCCGCCCCGGGGCTGCTGGTCGCGCAGGCGATCGGGCGACTGGGGAACTACTTCAACCAGGAGCTGTTCGGCGGCCCCAGCAAGCTGCCCTGGGCGCTTGAGATCTCCCAGGCGCACCGCCCCGTCGGCTACGTGCAATACGCCACCTTCCAGCCGACGTTCCTCTACGAGATCATCTGGAACCTGCTGCTGGCGGCTGCGCTGATCTGGCTCGGGCGGCGACGCAACATACGACCGCCGGGCCTGTTCGCCCTGTACGTGGCCGGCTACTCGTTCGCGCGCATGGGCGAGGAGCTGTTGCGCATCGATCCGGCCCACCACATCTTCGGCTTGCGCTTGAACTTCTACGTAGCGACGATCCTGTGTCTGGCCGGGCTGACATGGTTTGTGCGTATCCAGCGCGCCGGCCCGCCTTAGTAGCCTGCGCCGTCATGGCTGACACGAGCACGATCGCATCGCTTGCCACCGCCGGCGGGACCCTTATCCTTGCGCTCGCCACGTTCTCATCGACGCGCTCGGCGAATCGCGCTGCACGTGTGTCCGAGCAGGCGCTGAACGTCGGGTTGCGCCCGGTGCTGTTCAACGCTCGCCCGCAGGATCCGCCGCAGAAGGTTGGCTTCATCGACGACCACTGGCTCGTCCTGCGCGACGGGCTCGCCGCCGTGCAGGAGGCAGCTGACAACCTGTATCTGGCGATCCCGCTGCGTAACGTGGCCTCGGGGATCGCTGTGCTGCACGCCTGGCATCTGTGGCCACAGCGCGCGGCGGCAAACGATGCTCCGATCTCACCTGACAACGAGGAATCTCGACGGCTGCAGCGCGACCTGTACGTGCCCGCCGGCGATGTCAGCTTCTGGCAGGCAGCCATCCGCGATCAGAGTGACCCGCTGTACGAGCCGCTCCGTGCGGCGATCAACGCGCGCACCCCCATCAGCGTGGACATCCTGTACGGCGACCACGAGGGAGGGCAGCGCACAATCACACGCTTCTACCTCACACCGCGCCCCGATGTCGACGAGGAGCCCTGGCTGTGGCTCTGCTCTACCTCGCGCCACTGGAACCTCGATCGCGCCGATCCACGCTAGCCGGCACGCGTAGCTCATCAGCCGGGGCGAGACCACCTAAGTGTGGTTGTAGCCAAGCAACGCAAAGCTCTCAAGCGCTGTGTTGACGGCGGCCTCCGCCGCAGTGACCCGCTGCTCGGCGCCGTCGTATTCGGCGGGGTCTTCGGCGGCGGCGGCGCGGGAGAGCTGCACGTACGCGGTGCCCGCCACCTCCAGCGCAGTCGCCAGCGCAGCCTGCGCAGCACTGGCAGCCTGTGGCGCTTCGAGCGCCGTCAACGAAGCAGCCGTCCCGGCGAAGCGACTGGCGAGTGCCTTGGCAAGCGTGCTCAACGTGGCCGGCGCGCTGCTCGCGCTGATCTCGCTTCTCAACCTCAGCCGTTCCTTGTCCAGCGATCCGATCAGCGCGCCGAGCTGGTCGGCGTATGCGGCGCTCGGGCTCAGCGGGTAGGAGGTTTCTCCGACGAGCGTGACCGTGGCGACGATCTGCTCGCACTCGTTGAGATACGCAGCTGACCGGTTGGACGCGTAGCAGACCAGAGCCGTGGGGCTGCCGCCGGCGGTCGGGATCACATACAGGTCGAGAGTCCGTTCATACCCGCTCAGGCCGCTGAATCGGTAGGCCTGCCCGTGCAGGAGATCGAGCACTTCCACATGCGGCACCACATGTAAGAGCGCGAGCAAAGATGCCGGCAGTGGCCCTGAGGCACCGGCCGGTAGCTTGCCACTGAGCAGGCCCGCATCTGCGGCCTTACCGCCTGGGGCAAGCAGCAGCGGGGCCGCTACCGAGAGCCCCGGCAGGGTCGGAGCAGAACTGGCAGGCTGCCAGTTCGAGGGGTATTCCAGCAGCACGCTTGCGCCCGAGGCAATCCGTAGATGCTGCTGGCCTGAGGTGCTCGACGGAGTGCTCGTGCGATGGAAACCGAGCACGAAGCCGACTACAGCTAGGACTAGCAGAGCCGGGATCACGACCCGGGGCAGGCTGCGTCGCGGTTGTTCCACCGCGTCAGCCGGAGCTGTCGAACGAGGTGCCGCCGCTCGTCTGTGACGGGGGGGCGGACTTCGCGCCGGAGGAGCCGCCGCCAGACGGCGCCGAGCTACCTGCCGTGGTGCGCTTGCCGGAGCCTGTGGGCGTGCCGGATGTGGGCGTGCCGGACGCGGGCGTGCCGGCAGCCTGTGACGGGGATGGCGCTGCAGGTGCGCCGGCTGGGGCGTTCAAAGAGGCAGCCGTCGAGCTTGCTTTCACAGGATCAAGCGCCGCAGCCGGGCCGATGGCGCGGGCGGGAGCCCGAGGCACCGGGACTTCATGTGCACGAAGCACAGCGGCGTTGCTCAGCGCGACTGGTATCGCCATGCCGGCCGCCGCTGCCGGCAAACTCGGTGGCAACCGTTCCCCCGGTGAGCTTGCCGGCCTCTCGGCGCGTCCGATCACAAAGCAGAAGGCGAACACCGCGACGCCCGCAAGCGCCGAGATCGCGGTGGCGCGCACACGCATGCCGGCGACGCCAACGCCGGTCGGTTCGGTTGGGATCCGGAAGCTGCTCATGACGGGCAGACTATCGGCGCGGTTGCAGCCGGGTTGAGGCACTCGTCAATTCGCGACGGCGATTTGCCGCGATGGATGGCGAAACGCGTGAACTTCCCGATCTCGCCGTATTTGGACACCGACACCTCGAGGACCACGCCTGCCCGCAGCTGATGCTCGAAGCGATGGAAGTTGATCACAGCGGTGCCGGCCTTGCTCTTGCTCGGTGCAATCGCGACGAGGGTCTGTGCCTTCGCCGGACAATGCGGTCCGTGACAGGTGACTACCACCTTCGCCCCCACCGGCGCGAGTACGGCCAGGAGGCTGATCTTGGCGCCCGAGGCGTTGTAGGAGCCAGCCATCCGCACGACCGGGAACGGTTGCATCAGGGGAACGGGCGCAGCGCTCACCGGGATCGTCTCCGCCACGAGGCTGGAGCCGCCGCTGGCATCGGTTACACGCAGCTGCACGAGGTGAGGTCCAGGCGTCGAGAACGAAGTGGTAAGCGAGGATTCTCCGGCCGCGAACACGCCGTTGCCCGCGGGCGCCCATGCAAACCCCGTGATCGCGGCACCGGCGTCGGTAGCGGTCGATATCAGCGTGACCGGTTCGTCGGTGTTGGGAGTCGCCGGGATCCACTTGAACGAAGCAGCAGGCGGTTGCGTCAACAAGGTGGCTTGCGGCGCCGCTGTGACGGAGAACGTGACAGACGCACTGCGGCCTGTGTTTCCAACGTCATCGCTCTGTTCGGCTTGAACCGTGTAAGTCCCAGGCGTCAGACCGCCGAACACGGCGGACCAGCTCGCACCGGATGCCTGGACCGTGATCGCCTCAATGGCATTCTGCGCGGCAGCCGCAGGACCAGCGTATAGCTCAACTGTGACGCCCGGCAGATCGCCTTCGTTATTGCCTGCCGACCCGCTGACGAGCTCTGAAGCATTGACGGTCGAGCTTCCGTTTGCGGGCGAGCCGATCGTGACCGGCGGCGCGTCCGCATCAACCGTGAAGGTCACCGATTCACTTACCCCAATCTGGACGGTTGGGTTTGAGTCCGTCTGCTCAGCCTGCACCGTGTATGTCCCATCGGGGAGGGCTGCAACCGGTTCGGACTTCCATGCCGAGCCGTTGAGAGCCGCTTCGATAGTTCGCAAGGCGGTGCCAGATGTCGAGGTGCCACTGTAGACACTGACGATCACGGCGCTGCTGTCTTCCGGTTCTGTCGCGCCTGTGCCGCTGAAGCTCGGCGTCGGACCTGCGAGTAGCTGTTGCCCACGCGGTATGAGCCCTGCCGTATCGAGCGTCACTTCAGGCGAGCTCGTGTCGATTGTGAACGTCGTCATGCTCACCTCGATGTTGCCGGCGAGGTCAGCCTGTTCCGCCACGGCCGTGTAGATCCCTTTAGCCAGCACCGGGCCGTTTGAGCCAGTCGTCCATTCGCCTTTGCTGGGTATAAGACTGAGTTCCTGGGTAGGGCTACCCGATGCCGACGCGCCCTTGTAGATCTTGAGCGCGACCAGCTGATCGTCGCCGCTTGCTTGGCCTGCGCGCCCACTGAATTTCGGTCGCGAGACGTGCAGAAGTTCGCCGCTGGCTGGACTGGTCAGCGTCACCGCCGGCGGCGTCGTGTCGATCGTGAACGTCACCGGCGTACTGGCACCCGTTTCCAATTCTTGGTTGGTCTGCTGGGCAACCGCCGTGTACTGCCCTTGTGCCAGCGGCGCTTCCGGCACGATGTCCCACGTGGCGTTTTCTGGGCCAAATTCTACTGGCACAAATACCGACGGTGACTGGACTGGGGTGCCTGTGGCGTTCGCTCCCGCGTATATGTCGAGCGTGACCGAGTCGACGGTGTCAGTGCTTGTGACGGTGAACACGGGGGCCTGGACCCTAGTCGAGGTGCCCCCAAGGGGCTGGGTGATGGCGATCTCAGGCGTGGCAGCCACCGCGCTCCCGGTGAGCCCCGCGACGAAGACGAGCAGCAGGGCCGATACGAGTGCAGCCACTCGCGCAACGTTGCGTCCCGCCATCATCCAGCTCCCGGTCATGTTGTCTTCTATGTCGTGCAACGCACCGCGGATCAGGCGACGTGCGTATGCCTGGTCCGGCTTCGCCGCTGCGCATCATACGGAGATTCGCAGTGATTTTGTGAGGTCTGCAGCTGTCGCGCCCACGCGCTCGGCACGGACGGGGAACGCGTGCAATGCGGCGCCTCGGATAGCACCGCCAAAACCAAAACCCTGGCGTCGCTGTTACAGCTCCAGATACCGCAGCACGACACGACCGATCACGATCACGTCGCCGCTGCTGAGATCCACCTGCTGGATGCGCCGCCCATTGACGAACGTGCCATTGGAGCTTCGATCGTCGAGGATCCTGGCCCCGGCGGGCCGTGGGACGAGGATTGCGTGACGACGCGACACTGATGTCTCATCCAGGCGGAGCTCTGCGGCAAGCCCGCGTCCGATGTGCATCACCTCGCCGGCGAGCGCAAGCAGCAGCGTTCGATCGGGGCCCTGGATTTCGATATAGCGACCGGGCTCGACCGGGTCGAGGGGCATCGCCCGGTGGCGCACGCTCTCGTCCAAGCAGGCGATCGGGTCGAACCGCTCGGTCATCCCTTCGGCGGGAGGGCGGATGAGTGTCTCTGAGGTCATGCCAGTAGCAAACTAAATGCTACTCACGCCAACCTCAAGCGTCGTGAAGAAATTCCGAAATGCCGCAGCCAGCGGTCGTTTGCGTCTCTATACGGCTGTGACCGTCGGGGGGCCGCCGCCGGCGTCGCCGGAGGACCCGGCTTTGCCTTCCGCCTTACGACGAGCCATGCGCTTGGAGCTCAGCCACCCCCAGCCGCCGACGCCAAGGACGGGTACGACGTACATCATCGAGATGTACCAGTGCATCAGGCAGGCGAGCGGTGTCATCCGCGCAAAATCTAGCATGGGCTCACCACGCCTCGGTCGATGCTCCCCCGGAGCCGGAGCCGGAGCCGGCGGACCCGGTGGCCTGGGCACGACGCCGGCGGACGAACAGCACGAACAGCAGCCCACCGAGGACGATCAGCGCGCCGATGACGATCGCCGCCGCCGGCACTTTGGAGTTCTCAGGCGTCCAGAACAGCTGACCATCGATGGCGCCCTTCTTGGAGCCGACTTCGATCGGCACCTGCCAGTCGAAGATCAGCGTCTTGGTGCTCTTGTTCCTGACGTTCGAAGGCGGCACCGGCGACATCCAGTGGATGCGATGGTCGTGCCATTCGAACTCGCCCGTGCGGTCGACCACTTCCCACTTCGGTGGCGCGCTGGCACTGGCGATTGGCGGGACGGTGACCTGCGCGTAGAAGTTCGTGTTGAGGTAGGTGGCCGGTGCGTGCACGTTCTGCTCGGCGGTGCCGTCGGCGAGCACGCGCGCGTACGGTTCGCCTTCGTAGCCGTAGATCGTGACCGTCTTGCCGGTGTGGTTTCGCAGCAGCAGCCGGTCGGCGAACTCGAGCACTTCAACGCTCAGGCCAGGCACCTGTGGCGCGATAGCCGTGATGTTCGAGCGATAGTCGTAGTTGGAGCCCTGGTCGTTGATCGGGTTGGAGGACTCGGTCGACGTCGCCACCGCCGCCGTCGCGTTTGCTCCGGTCCCGTCTAGCGATCCCGCCACGAGCAGGCAAACGATGCCAAGGAGGATCGGGCGATGGCGCACGGCCCGCCAACGGTAGTGCAGGCCCGCAAAGCTCATGTCCCCACCGCCGAGAGCAGCCACAGCCCGAAGCTCGTGAACGCGACCATCACGGCGAGCATCCAGTACTGGCTGCGGACCGCCTCTTCGGGGCCCTTGTAGAGCACCAGCGCACGGTCGTGCGCGAGCGCCAGGCCGCCGACATGGCCGCTGATCAGCGCAGCCACCTGCACGTACCAGATCGCTGCGTAGGAGATCAGGTGGTAGTCGATCTGAAAGCCGCTGGTCCCGAACAGGTTGGAGCCGTTGCCGAGCGGGTCCGAGGCCAGGTAGACCATCGCCTGGCTCTGCCACAGCAGCAGCGAGAAGTAGTGGGCCAGCACGTATGCGAAAGCGATCGGCACGAGCGTGTGGACGAACGTGCGCGTCAGCATCTGCGTGTCGTAGCGGTCGCTGACTTTGCGTACGCCCAGGATGCCCGTGCGATAGACGGCGAGTATCAGCAGGATGCAGAACACGAGCCCGACCGAGTAGGCCAGCTCCTGCGCGGGCGTGGAGTTGAAGCCGAGGCTTTCGAACAGGCTCTGCAGGCTGGGCTCGTTGTCGCGCCAGATGCCGCCGTTGCTGAAGCCGTCGAACGTGGTGGTGCCGATCTGCGTGCAGATGAACGCGACGGTGCCGGCGCCGATCTGCAGGCTGGTGACCCCGCTTAGCGGGCGCCTGAGGTACACCGCGCCGTCGTCGCGGCGTACGAGCGCCGCGAGCTTGGAGAGCAGGTTGAAGTAGACGCCGAAGCCGTCGGCCTGCGTGGTCCACTCCTCCACGCCGAATACCGCCATACCGGCGAGCATCGCCAGGAAGTAGCCAAGCGAAAGCGCAGCCAGCGTCGCCGGATGGTCTTTTTCAACGTAGATCAGCTCCAGCCACGCGAAGCCAACGATGCCGGCGATCGCCGGCCACATCCCCAGCCGCTGGGGGTAGCGCAGCGGCGGGTGCTCCACGTCCCCCCGCCGTGCCACGCGCACGAGCGCCGCGAGCACGCGCCCGCAAGTCCGCCACGGGCTGAACGCTCGGAAGACGTCGCCGAACAGCACGCTCAAGACCGGCGTGCCGACCCAGAAGACGACGTAGATGAACGTGACCGAGAAGTTCGCCTGGGTTACCTGCGCGCCGGCGAAGCCGCTGTACAGGACGACGGCGAACAGGAGCACGCCGATGAGGCTCGCCAGCCATTCAAGCGGCTGCGGCAGCGCGAACAGCCTGCGCAGGCGCTGTTCCTGCAGCTGCGGGCGTGTCCACATGGTCGACAGCGCGACGAACGAGACGACGAGCACGATCGCAGCCGTCCAGCTGAACAGCCACACGGGAATCGGCAGGTCGGCCTTGCCCACGATCCCGTGTGCAAGGGCGTTCGCCGGCAGCGCCAGCGCCACGATGCCCAAGCCGGCGAGCAGCAGTACGACCTTGCCGCGGGCTGGTGCTCTCATGCCAGCGGCAGTCTATGCAAGGGCGTCGTGCTGCTCGCCGAATGTGGCGCTCGCGTACCCTGACGCTGGATGCAAACCCTGCCGCTCGCCGTGTCCACGTACGCCTCCGCCGCCCTCCAGCTCGTCCCGCTGGCGGTGTTGTGCCTGCTCTACTGCAGTCGGACCCGCACGCTCGCCGCCAAGGATCCCGTAGCGGCGTGGCGTCAGGCCTGCTTCTACGGCAGCTTCATCGTGATCGCGGTCGCGCTGGCCCCGCTCGGCGCCGCCGGTCGTGAACTGCTGTGGGTGCACACGATCGAGCAGTTCCTGCTCGGGGACATCGCCGCGCTGCTGATCGTGCTCGGCCTCAGCGGTCCGGTGCTGGCGCCGATGCTGCGCATACGCGTGTTCGATCGTCTGAGCGCCCTGGCGCACCCCGCCGTGGCATTCCCGCTGTGGGCCGTCGACCTGTACCTGTGGCACCTGCCCACGTTCTACGAAGCAGCGCTGCACCACACCGGCATCAGCGTGCTGGAGCACGCCATGATCGTCGGCTTCGGGATCAACATGTGGATGTGCCTGCTCGGCCCACTGCCGACACCCAGCTGGTTCGGGAACCTGGGCAAGCTCATCTACGTCGTCGCCGTACGTGTCGCCGGCGCGACCCTGGGCAACATCTTCCTGTGGTCGGGCACCGTCTTCTATCCGTACTACCTCAAGGGCGAGGCGCACTTCCGCATCTCCCCGCTCGCCGATCAGAACATCGCCGGGGCGATCATGACGGCCGAGGACGCGATCCTCACCCTGTGCCTGTTCTACTGGCTGTTCCGGCGCAATGCCTGGGAGCTCGCCCGCACCCAGGACGCGCCCAAGCGCGCGCGTTCCCGCGAGCTGCAGCCGGCAGAGGCCCGCGCCGGCACACCCGAGCGCTCCTAGCCGCTACGCTGGCGCCATGTGCGCCGGTTGCGCAATGGCGGCTGCCTCAGCCGCCAGCGGGTTCAGAACCTGGATGCAGAGCCACGACTTCCGCTGGCTGACCCCCACACGCATGCGCCGCCTGACGATCGGAGCGATGTGCGCCGCCGGCGTCGTCTCGACGATCGGCTTCAGCGGCTCAACGCCTCCGGCAGCTGCCCCTGCCGGCCACGCGAGCGCAATCGCCCACCTCAGCCACGACCGCGCAATCGTTCACCACCACTAACCACCCCGTTAGGGCGCCCTAACCTCCTGCGACGGCTGGGAGGATCGTCAACTCCGCCCCGTCGGCCACCGGCGTGGCCAGGCCGTCGAGGAAGCGGATGTCTTCGCCGGCCACGTACACGTTGACAAACCGCCGCAGCGAGCCATCGTCGTCGGAGATTCGTATGCGCAGCTCCTCGTGGAGCTCGAACAGGCCGTTGAGCACCTCCTGAACGGTGCCTCCGTCGATCTTCGCCTCAGCCTCACCACCGGCGGCTGCCCGCAGCTGTGTGGGGATTTTCACGACGACGCTCATCAGACCGTCACTCCCTCGTGGACGCCCGCCTCGAACGCCTCCACGGTCGGGGCGATCGTGCTGGTCTCGAACGAGCCCCGCACGGCGTCAAGCGTCTTCAGTCCCTCGCCGGTGATCACCAGCACGACGCGCTCGTCAGGGTCGATGTCGCCGCGCGCGGCCAGCTTGGCCAGCACGGCAGTCGTGACGCCTCCCGCGGTCTCTGTGAAGACCCCGGTTGTCTCGGCCAGGAGCTTGATGCCTGCGCGAATCTCCTCGTCGCTGACAGCGTCAACCGAGCCACCCGTGCGTCGCGCCAGATCGAGCGCGTACGGTCCGTCCGCGGGGTTGCCGATCGCCAGCGACTTGGCGATCGTGTTCGGCTTCACCGGACGGCACACTTCGTGGCCATCGGCAAACGCGCTGGCGACCGGCGAGCAGCCCTCGGCCTGAGCGCCGTTCATGCGCGGCAGCTGCGACGTCGCTCCGTCGAGCAGGCCCAGCTCCGTCCACTCCTCGAAGCCCCTGGCGATTTTCGTGAACAGCGAGCCCGAGGCCACCGGCACGATGCAGCGGTCCGGCAGCTCCCAGCCAAGCTGCTCGGCGATCTCGAAGGCCAGCGTCTTTGAGCCCTCGGCGTAGTACGGACGCAGGTTGATGTTCACGAACGCCCAATCGCGCTCGGCGCACAGCTCCGTGCAGAGGCGGTTGACGTCGTCGTAGCTGCCCTCCACACCCACCAGCTTGGTGCCGTAGATACCGGTCGCGAGGATCTTCTGCTCCTCGAGGTCAGCCGGGATGAACACGTATGACTCCAGCCCCAGAGCCGCCCCGTGGGCGGCCACCGAGTTGGCGAGGTTGCCGGTCGAGGCGCACGCGATCGTCTCGAAGCCCAGCTCACGTGCCCGCGTGACAGCGACCGACACGACACGGTCCTTGAACGAGTGCGTCGGGTTGGCGGCGTCGTTCTTGACCCAAACCTCGTGCAGGCCAAGCCGCTCAGCGAGACGGTCGGCGCGGATCAGCGGCGTGCATCCGGCCGGTAGGCCGACGCGCGAGGCCAGCCTGCCGGACGGACCGGGAGGGCCGCCGGCCAGGGGCAGGAAGTCGGCGTAGCGCCAGATGTTCTGAGGACCACCTTGGATACGACGTCGCAGCTCGCCGACGTCATAGCTGGAGCGGCTGTGGTCGTAGACGACCTCAAGCGGCCCGAAGCACTTGTCGCAGACGTAAAGCGCCTCCAGCGGATACTGCGCCTTGCACTCCTTGCACTGAAGATGACTGACAGCCATTGGGGCTCCTTCGCGTTAGCCTTCGCCTTGTCACGTGTGGCGAAGAGCGCGAAGCCCGGCCACACATCACCTGGAATTGGCACCGTTCCCGCCTGTGACTTGGCGGTGGTTGCCGGGGTTTCGCAGGGCCAGGCCCTCCACCCCTCTCGATGTGTCCATCTGTGTTGGGAAGTCTAGCAACCCTATCGGCGAAGGTGAGCCCCGGCGTGAACGGCACTGGACAGCCGCGGGTAACGCCTCCCGGCTGACGGTGTAGCCATTTGCGATGAGCGCTCACACCTCCGGGCACGACCGTGGCGCCGGCACCGGCACGGCCACTGATTCTGCACCACTTGCCGACGATCGGCGCACTGCCGGGACCGATGCGCCGTTTCGCTTTGCCTCCCCGGCAAGCAGGCGACGCATGCTGCTGATCGTCAACCCCTACGCCACAACCGTCTCCGATCGCCTGCGCCATCTCGTCGTCTACGCCCTGCAAGGTCGCTTCGACGTCAACGCCGTCGACACCGAGGCGCCCGGCCATGCGACCAAGTTATGCCGTGAGGCAGCCCACGAGGGCTATGACGTGATCGTTGCCTTCGGTGGCGATGGCACCGTCAACGAAGCCGCCAACGGGCTGCTCGGCTCCGAGACGCCGCTGTGCTGCCTGCCTGGAGGCTCGGCCAACGTGTTCGGGAAGATGCTCGGCATTCCCGGGGACGTCATCGACGCCACCGAGCACCTGCTGGCGATGGCCGACGACTGGCGGCCGCGCAAGGTGGACCTGGGCGTCGTCAACGGCCGCTGCTTCACCTTCGCCTCCGGCCTGGGGTTGGATGCCAGCGTGGTCGAGCGCGTGGATGCCAATCCCCGCATGAAGGCTCGCCTGGGGCCCTACTTCTTCACGTGGGTGGCCGTGACGACGTTCCTGCGGCGCTACCTGCTCAGCCCGCCGCGGCTGGAGGTCGAGGCGGAGGGCCGGACGCTGGCGGGCGTGACGGCGATCGTGCAGAACGGCTCGCCGTTCACCTACTTCCAGGATCGGCCGATCGAGATCAGCGACGGCGCGGCACTGGACTCAGGCGCACTGGCCGGCGGTGTGCTGCACCGCGCGACGTTGCCATCGATGCTCTCGATCGCCTGGCGTGCCTTCTCCCGCCGCGCGCGGGTGGCCGGCCACAGGCAGGTCAGCGGCCTCTCGGACATGAGCGAGCTGACCGTGCGCAGCACCAACGGCTCTCCCCTGCCCCTGCAGGTGGACGGGGACTATCTCGGCGATGTCACCGAGGCGCGCTACTCGATCCTGCCGAGCGCGCTGAACGTCGTCGCCTGAGCGCGCTGGCGCGAACGCGGCGGGCGGGCTAAGCCGATGCGCCCGGGGTCACGCGGTAGGCGTCGAACACCGACTCGGTGTTACGCAGACGCGTGATCGCGCTCTTCAGCGAGTGGGTATCGGCCACCTCCACGACGAAGCGGTTCTTGACCATCGGCGGCATCGACAGGCAACGTGCTTCCAGGATGTTGGCGCCGGACTCCGAGAACGCGCGCGAGAGGTCCGCCAGCAGGTGGTGGCGGTCCCAGGCGTCGATCTGGATTTCCACGACGAAGCCCGTCGACTGGTCTCCTTCCCACGCCACGCTGGTGAAGCGCTCCGGGCTCTTGCGCAGCAGCGTCGTGTTGGGACAGTCTTCGCGGTGGATAGTGATGCCACGGCCGAGCGAGATGTAGCCGACGATGTCATCTCCCGGCACCGGCCGGCAGCACTTGGCCAGGCGCAGCATCACGTCCTGCACGCCTTCGACCCTGATGCCGTACTGGTTCGAGGACTTGGTCGGGCGCCGTCGCGCTCTGCCCACGCGCAGCAGGTCCGCGGCGCTGTCCTCGCCGTCGGCTGCCTCGCCCTGCTTCAGGCGTTGCATGACCTTGTTGACCACCAGCTTCGGCGAGACCTTGGCAGCCCCCAGCGCGATGTAGAAGTCGTCGGCCTTGCGGTAGCCGACCTCGCGGATCACGTCCGCCAGCAGCGCCGAGCCGGTGATCTTCTGCGCCGGCAGTCCCTGTTTGCGCAGGTGCTCCTGCAGCAGCTCGCGTCCGGTGTGCTCGGTGTCGTGACGTGACTCAGCCTTGAACCACGCCTTGATCTTGTTGCGGGCGCGCGTCGTCTTGACCATTGCCAGCCAGTCGCGCGAGGGTCCACGCTCACGCTTGGCGGTGAGGATCTCAACGATGTCGCCCGAGCGCAGCTCGTAGTGCAGCGGCACGATTTTCCCGTTGACGCGTGCTCCGACGCAACGGTGGCCGATCTCCGTGTGCACCTCGTAGGCGAAGTCCAGCGGCGTGGCGCCGGCTGCCAGCGACTTGACTTCGCCCTTGGGCGTGAAGACGTAGACCTCCTCCTCGAACAGGTCGGTGCGCAGCGTCTCCATGAACTCGCGTGGATCGGACAGCTCCTTCTGCCAGTCCAGCATCGAGCGCAGCCACTTCAGCTTGGCGTCCTCACCGGCTGCCGGCCAGCCGGACTGCTGGTCGGGGCCGGTGCCCGGTTGCTTGTAGACCCAGTGGGCGGCAACGCCGAACTCGGCCATCTCGTGCATCTCCTGCGTGCGGATCTGGATCTCCAGCGGCCGGCCCTCGGGCCCGATGACCGTCGTGTGCAGCGACTGGTACATGTTGAACTTGGGCATCGCGATGAAGTCCTTGAAGCGCCCGGGCAGCGGCTTCCACAGCGAGTGGATCACGCCGACGGTGCCGTAGCAGTCCTTCACCGAGTCGACGATCACGCGCATCGCGGTCAGGTCGTAGATCTCGTTGAACTCGCGGCCCTTCTTGGTCATCTTCGAGTAGATCGAGTAGAAGTGCTTGGCGCGCCCGGCGATCTCAGCCTCGATGCCCACCTCGGCCAGCTCGCTGCGCAGGTAGTCGCCGGCTTCGTTGACGTAGTGCTCGCGCTCGTCGCGCTGCTGGGCGACCAAGCCCTTGATCTCCTGGTACTTGCGCGGGTGCAGCGTGGCGAACGCCAGGTCCTCGAGCTCCCACTTGATCGCGTGGATACCCAGGCGATGTGCCAGCGGTGCGTAGATGTCCAGCGTCTCGCGTGCCTTCTCCATCTGCTTCTGCTTGGGCATCGCCTCGATCGTGCGCATGTTGTGCAGGCGATCGGCGAGCTTGATCAGGATGACCCGCACGTCGGTGGCCATCGCAACCATCATCTTGCGGTAGTTGTTCGCCTGCGCCTCGTCGTGGGACTGGAAGGTGATGCCCGTCAGCTTGGTCACGCCGTCGACGATCGCCGCGATCTCCTCGCCGAAGCGCTCTCGCACCTCCTCGATCGACGCCGAGGTGTCCTCGACAGTGTCGTGCAGCAGCGCCGCACACAGTGTCTCCGTGTCCAGGCGCATGCCGGCGCAGATGCGCGCGACGCCCACAGGGTGCACGATGAAGTCCTCACCGGACTTGCGCCGCTGGGCGGCGTGGTGCTCGCAGGCGAACACGAACGCGTCCTGCACGCGCTCACGGTCGATCTCCACGGCGGAGTCGGCGGCGTGCTCGGAGACGATCGCGAACAGGTCGCTGAGCATGCGCCGCTCGGAGCGGTTCAGCGTCAGCGACGCGGGCGTCTGCTGGGCTGCGCGGCCGGCCGTGACCTCCCCTTCCGGCGGCGCCTGCACGCCGTTCAGCGCAGCGCCGTCCTCGCCCACCGGGGGCGCGGTGAGCTGCGAGCGGTTGGGGTCCTCGGCGATGGCCATGTACTAAGGGTAGGGGACCGTCGAGCCGGATTGAAGGCGTAGCTCAAGGAAGCGCGAACAGCACGAGCTCCGCCTGCTCCTCGGCAGCGGCGGTTTCCTCCATGGACTGGTCGACAAGCAGGTGCTGCTCCTCGCCGGCGGGTGGCGCCGGCTGTGCCCGGCGGAGGACCAGCCGCGGCTCGCTGACGCCGTTCCACTCGTTCACCTCCAGCGTGAACGTCGCCTGCGCCGGCTCGCCGGCGGGCACCGGCAGACGCCCTCCCGTGCCAAACGCGACCGCCCGCGCGCGCGCGCCACGGGACTCCACCGTGAAGCGGACATGCTTGCCTTCGCCCATCGTCCTGACGTCCGCGAACGCGGCGTCGGCGACCATCACGCAGACCGTGGGGTTGCCCCGTCCGAACGGAGCCAGGCTCTGCAGCTCTTCGGCCAGGGGCATCGCGAGCTCGCCTCCGTCAACGATCGCATCCACGCGCTCGACCGTCACCAGCGCCTGGCCGCTCAGGACGGATTCGGCGTGCACAGACAGCGCGTCGGCGAAGGCTGCCACGTTTGTGCGCTCGATCTCAAGTCCGGCAGCCGCCCGGTGTCCGCCGTAGCGGAGCAGGTGCTGTGAGCACGCTGTCAGCCCTCCGAGCAGGTCGAATGCCTCCACGCTGCGGCCCGACGCCTTGCCCGTGTCGCCGTCCAGCGCGATCAGCACAACCGGACGACCGCTCTGCTCGACCAGGCGGGAGGCGACGATCCCGATCACGCCCGGATGCCAGCCATCCGCGGCGAGCACGTATGCCCCGCGCTCCCCCAGCTGCGCCATCTGCGCTTCGGCCTGGTGGCGAATGCCCTGCTCGACCTGCCTGCGCTCGCGGTTGGCGCTGTCCAACTCCTCGGCTATCTGTGCTGCCCGGATCGGATCTGAGCACAGCAGCAGCTCCAGGCCGGCGTCCGCACGATACAGGCGTCCAGCGGCGTTCAAGCGGGGGGCGAGCGCGAAAGCCACCGAGCGCTCGTTCGCCTTCCCCGGATCGACTCGCGCGACCGCCATCAGCGCCCGCAGCCCCGGCTTGGCTGTGCCCGCCAGCGCGCGCAGCCCGCGGCGCACCAACGTACGGTTCTCGCCGGTCAGCGACACGACGTCTGCGATCGTGGCCAGCGCCACCAGATCGAGATCCGCCCGCAGCGCCTGGTGTGCCCGTGCCAGATCCATCGGCTCCGCGCCCACCGACGCACTGAATTCAGAGGCGACATCCAGCAGAGCCTGGGCGAGCTTGTAGGCGACGGCGGTGGCGCACAGGTCGCGGCAGGGATAGCCACACACCGACGGGTGCACGATCGGCGCTCGCGGCAGCGCGCCGTCCGAGCGCGGTGTGTGATGGTCGGTGATCACCACCTCCATGCCGAGCGCCAGCGCGGCCTCGACCTCCTCCACGGCCGTGATCCCGCAGTCGACCGTAACCAACAAGCGCGTCCCGCGCGCCGCAAGCCGCTCCACGGTCGCCGCGTTGAGCCCGTATCCGTCGCGCGCCCGGTCGGGCAAGTAGGAGTCGACGTCAGCTCCAAGCCCCCGTAGGGCCCGTATCAGCACTGCCGTAGAGCACACGCCATCGACGTCGTAGTCACCGTGGATCGTGATCCGTTGGCCCTGCGTCACATGGCGCAGGATCGTCTCGACCGCCTCCCCGATGCCAGAGAACAGCTCGGGCGAGTGCTCCTCGCCGGCGTCCAGGAACGCGCGCGCGAACCGCGGGTCGGACATGCCGCGCCGCACGAGCACCTGCCCCATGGGTCCGCTTACGCCGAGCTCGCGCTGCAGCCGCTCGACATCCGGCATCGGGCACTCGGGGATCTCAAAGCGGTACGGCTGCACCCAAGCGAGACTACGGGCGTGCTGGGACGGAACGGCGATCGGACCACCAACGGCACTCGTCCCGTTCGCGCGAGCGGGACGCTACGTGCGCGGCCGCCGGCGCGAGCTCAAAGAGCGCCGTCGGGCGTCTGCCCACGGTGCTGGCGTTCGCGGCGCATGCCCTCGAAATAGATGGCTGCGATTCCGATCACAGCGCCGGGCACCGCGTACAGGACGACCGCTACGTCCGTGGCCTTTTCGCCGGGGATCTGCAACGCGGAGACCTTCACGCCGTAGACGATCAGGCCGACGATGACCGAGCCCAGCAACGAGCCGATGAACGCCCCCACGATGCCGCCCCAGAAGCGGTCGGGCATGAAGATCGTGAAGTGCCAGATCGCGAGGCCCATGATCACCCAGCCGAGCATTCCCATCAGCGCGACCTCCCGTGACGTTTATTGCGCGGACGCCGGTTCTTCTGGCGCGGCTTGGACTCTTCCTTGAGCACCAGGTCCTCAGGTGTCAGGTCGGCCGCCGGGTCGCGCTCCCCCGGCGGGGACGGTGCGGACTCTGCGGCGGGCGGCGCCGCGGTGGCGCTGGCCTCGACGGTGCGAGCGCCGCGGCCACGGGTGCCGGCGGGCGCACCGTTGGGCTCGCCCTCCACGTCCAGGTCGCGTACCAGTTCCTGGAACTCGTCCCTGGAGATCTGCTGACCGGGTTCCTCCGGCGCGATGATGCTGCCGCGCCGGGTACGTTTGCGCTTCTGGGTCGGATCGACGTCCTCCGGCAATCCTGAGGCGGTCGTCGCGTAGGCGGGCACCGCACCGAGCTCGCGGACGATACGCGCACGGCGCACGCGGTAGCCGGGCTCGCGCTCCTTCCAGTGCGTCAGCACCGGTGACGCGATGAAGATCGACGAGTAGGCACCGGAGGCGATACCGATCATCAAGGCGAACGCGAAGTCCTTCAGCGTTTCGCCACCGAACAGCAGCAGCGCGATCACCGGCAGCAGCGTGCAGAAGCTCGTCGCCAGCGATCGCGTGACAACCTCGGACATCGAGCGGTTGACGATCTGCGAGAAAGCAGCGCGCGGCATTCGCGGCACGTTCTCACGTATTCGATCGAACACGATGATCGTGTCGTAAAGCGAGTAGCCCAGGATCGTCAGCAGCGCCGCGACCGTCGCCGTCGTCACTTCGCGGCCGGTCAGCGAGTACACACCTGCGGTGATCAACAGGTCGTGCATCAAGGCGATCAGCACCGGTACCGCGTACTTCCACTCAAAGCGCAGCGCGATATAGGCGGAGATCACCAGCAGCGAGGCGATGATCGCGATCACCGCCGCATTGGCGACCGTTTTCCCGAACGTCGGCCCGATCGACGTCGACGAGAAGTCCTTGGTTCCCGGCTGGTTGGGCCCGTTGCCGAACTTTTTGTTGAGGTCCGCTTCGATGTTCTTGATCTTTTCCGGGCCGAGCGTCTTGGTGGAGATCTGGTAGCCGTTGCCGCCGATGCTGGCGTTGGTGAATTTCTGGACCTCGGCGTTCGCGTAGCCGGCGTCGGTCATCACTTTCGCCACTTCAGACTCGGAGGCGGACCTGATGAACGCCGTCTGGATGCGCGTCCCGGACTTGAAGTCGATGCCGAAGTTCAGGCCTTTGCCGCCGATCGCCAGGGCGCCGATCAACAAGATCGTGCCCGACATCGAGAAGAACCACTTCGACGCGCCCATGAAGTCGAACGTCCAGCCGCCGCCGCGGCGTGCCGCACCGAGCGCGGCCGGGTGCGAGACGAACCGCGAGCGACTCATGATGCCGAGCGCCGCCTGTGTGGCGAGCACGGCGGTGAACAGCGACACCAGCACGCCGATGCCGAGCATGAACGCGAATCCCTTGACTTCCGCGGTGGCCAGCGCGAACAGGATGAACGCCGTCATGAACGTCACCACGTTGGCGTCGACGATCGCCGCGAAACCGTGCTTGTAGCCAGTGGCGATCCCGGAGACGATCGATCTGCCGCCGCGGATCTCCTCCTTGACGCGCTCGAAGATCACGATGTTCGCGTCCGCGCACACGCCGATCGTCAGGATCAGGCCGGCGATCCCCGGCAGCGTCAGCGTGACGGGAATCAGCTTGACCAGCGCGAAGAAGTAGGCGCCGTAGATGACCAGGCCGCCGACGGCAATCGCGCCGAGTACACGGTAGAACGCCAGTAGGAACAGGCACACGACGATGAAGCCGGCCAGGCCCGCAAGCAGGCCCTGGCTGAGTGCCTGTTTGCCGAGCGTCGCAGACACCTGCGAGCGCGAGATCAGCACCAGCTTGATCGGCAGCGCACCGGACTGCAGCTCGTTGGCGAGGTTCTGGGCGGAGGTGATCGTGAAGCCACCGGAGATCTCAGATCCGGTTGACGCATCGATGCCTTCGGGGTACTTGTTGAAGTCGATCGACGGCACCGTGATCAGCTGGCCGTCGAGCTCGACCGCGAAGTGCTGCAGCGCCTCTTCGTGGGACACGCCCGGGAGTTGAGCTTCCTGGCCGCGGTGGGCAATTTCCTTGGTCACCCGTTCGAAGACGCCCTTGCCGTGGGAGGTGAAGCCGAACGTGACGTTCGGCTGACCGGTCGATTCGTCGTTGCTCTGCGTCGGGTTGGTGATGTCCGAGCCGTTCAGCACCGGGTCGTCCTTGAGCACGTAGTAGCTGTTGGGCGAGGGGTTGATGACCTTCCCGGAGGTGCCTTCCACGGCGTGCGCCTGCGCCAGCACCGTGCCCGGGTTGACCCGCACCGCCTTGAGCTTGTCGCGCGCCGGCAGCTTCGGCGGTTCGCTGTAGAGGTTCTGTTCGGTTTCTTCCGGGCCGCGCAGCACCTTTTCGTGCCCAGGTTCGAGCAGGTACCAGCTGCCGTAGATGCAGCCTTCGACCTGTTTGGGCGTGCAGCCGGCACTCCAGGTTGTGTCCGTCTTGCGCAGTTCCGCCGGCCGTTTGTCGGCGCGCAGCACGGCCTGGTACTCAGGCAGGCCCGCCGTCGCGCCACCGGGCCCGTCGCTGGTCGTGTCGCCGGTCACCGTGCCTTCGGTCGGCGCCGGGCTTCCACTGGGACCGATCACGCTCGGCTCCCAATCGTAGAACTGCAGCTGAGCGGTCTTGCCGACCTCTTCCTGCGCGCGCGTCGCGTTCTTGACTTCCGGGAGCGCCACGTCGATTTCGTCGGGCCCTGAACGTTGGATTTCCGGCTGGGCCACGCCCAGCTGGTCGACCCGCGTGCGCATGATGTTGATCGCTCGTTCAAGCGATTCGGGGGTCACCTTCGACTGGGCGGTGGGCCGGGCCTGGTAGACGAGCTCGACGCCACCCTTCAGTTCCAGGCCGAGACGTGTCTTCTTGGCCGCGATCATCGCGACGGACGCGGCGACCAGGCCCGCGACGATTAGCAGGATCAGAGTGTTGCGGCGGCGGTCGGTCATGGTCTAGTGAGACTACTTGTCGGGGGTCAGCACGAGCAACAGCCCACCGTCGTCATCGTAGGCGGGGAACATGTCGGCTTTCGCGTTGGCCGCCACGTCGCGTTCGCCGCTGACCTCCACCGGCACCTCCAGCGCGCGCACCCCCCACTCCAGGACGGTCGCCACCGGATCATCGCCGTTGGCGAAGCTCAAGCCCAGCACCTGCTCGACGCGCTGGCCGATCACCTCTTCCTCCTCGAGGCCCGTGAACGCGAAGGAGTTCTTGCCGCAGCCGACGATCCGACCCTCCCCGTCGCAGACGAAGAACGCCGCGTCCGGTGCCGGATAGTAGTCGTCAAGCAGTTCGAACAGAAACGCGAAGCCGCACTTGTCGCAGCCCTTGCGCTGGCGCGTGAAGCCGAGGTTGCGGTCGAGCTCGGAGGTGCGGTGGCCGCAGTTTGGGCAGATGAAAGGATGGGCCATGGTGTCCCTAACAGACTACGCAAGCCGAGCCACGGAGGCGCCTCGCCGGGAATCGGTGGACCCCCCACGCCTTGGGGGCGGCTCAGAACAACGACGCGCCGACCTGGGCCGGAGGCTGGAGCCCGAGATGCTCGTAGGCCGCCGGCGTCGCCATCCTGCCGCGCGGCGTGCGCTTGATCATCCCCTCCTGCAATAGATAAGGCTCATACACGTCCTCGATCGTGTCCTGCTCCTCGCCCACCGCCACCGCCAGCGTCGACAGGCCGACCGGCCCACCGGCGAACTTGCTGCAGATCGCTTGCAGGATCTCACGGTCCAGACGATCCAGCCCGCGCTCGTTGACCTCCAGCATCTCCAGCGCCGCGTGCGCGGCTGCGGCGGTGACTACGCCCGCCATGCGCACCTCCGCGAAGTCGCGTACACGCTTGAGCAGCCGGTTGGCCACCCTGGGGGTGCCCCGGCTGCGGGCGGCGATGGCGATCGCGCCGTCCTCCTCCAGCTCGATATCGAGGATCCCTGCCGAGCGGCGCACGATGATCGCGAGCTCAGACACCGCATATGGCTCCAGCCGCGCCTGGATGCCGAAGCGATCGCGCAGCGGCGTCGTCAGCAGGCCCGTGCGGGTCGTCGCCCCGACAAGCGTGAACGGCGGCAGCTCCAGCGTCACCACCCGCGCCCCCGCACCCTGGCCGACCGTGATCGGCAGCCGGTGGTCCTCCATCGCCGGATAGAACGTCTCCTCCAGCGTGCGCGGCAGGCGATGAATCTCATCGACGAAGAACACGCTGCGCGGCTCCAGTGCCGTCAGAAACGCGGCAATGTCTCCCTTACGCTCCAGCGCCGGTCCGGCGGTCTGTACGAACGGGACATCCAGCTCCGCCGCGACGATCTGCGCCAGCGACGTCTTGCCAAGCCCCGGTGGTCCGGCGAGCAGCAGATGGTCGAGCGCCTCGCCACGGGCGCTGCACGCCTCGATCGCCACCGTCAGCTGCTCGCGCAGCGTTTCCTGACCGACGAACTCCTCCAGCCGCCGCGGGCGCAGCGAGCGGTCGAGCTCGTCCTCGGCGACTAGATACGGCGTCTGGATGCGGGCAGCGGTGTCGGTCATCGGGTCCACGCTCACGACGGCATGCGCGCCAGGCGCAACGCCTGGCCGAGCAGCTCCTCCGCGGTCTCGCCCTCCCCCTCCGGGGACGATGCGGCGCCGGCGAGCAGCTCCTCCGCCTCGCTCGGCGCGTAGCCGAGCTCGAGCAGGCCCTCGCGCGCCAGCAGCCGCGGATCCTGTGCCTCGCCGCGCCGCGCCACGATCGGCACACGGACAGCGCCGGCCTCACCGTCCACCCCAACCTTCTCGCGCAGCTCAACGATGATCCGTTCGGCCGTGCGCTTGCCGATCCCCGGCACCGCCTGAAAGCGTGCGGCATCGCCTGCCGCCAGCGCGCCGATCAGCGCCCGTGGCGGCCCCGCCGAGAGCACAGCCAGCGCGACCTTCGGGCCGACCGCCTGCACGGACAGCAGCATCAGGAACAGGTCGCGCTCCTGCTCGGATGCAAAGCCGTACAGCGCCAGTGCGTCGTCGCGCACAATCAAATGTGTGTGCAGCGTCACCTCCTCGCCGACCGCGGGTACGTGGGCCAGCGTCTGCGCCGAGACGGCAGCGCGGTAGCCGACGCTACCGCTGAGGATCACGACGTGATCGGTGCGGCGTACCACCACCTCTCCCCGCAGCAGCGCGATCACTGGGAAGCCCCCGCCAGCGCCATCGCCAGCGGCGCACAGTTGGCATGGCAGAGCGCCACCGCCAGGGCATCGGCGGCGTGATCGGGGCGCGGCTCCTCCGCGAGCCCAAGCAGCACCGTCACCATCCGCGCCACCTGGTCCTTCTGCGCGCGCCCACTGCCACAGACCGCGCCCTTGACCTGCTGGGGCGTGTAGCCGCTGCACGGCACGCCGTGCTGGCCGGCTGCGAGCAGCACCACCCCACGCGCCTGACCGACAGCAAAGGCGGTGCGCACGTTCTGCCCGAAGTACAGCTCCTCGAGCGCCACGGCATCAGGTTGATGCTCGTCGATCAGCGCGTCCACCGCGGCATGGATCTGCGTCAGGCGCCGCTCCGGTGCCAGCTCCGCGCGCGTCTCGATCACCCCACCGTCCAGCGCCAGCATGCGCCCACCGCGGCGCGCCACCACGCCGTAGCCGGTGTTGGCCAGCCCGGGATCTATGCCGAGGACGATCACGGTCTGTGATTCTGCGCTGGCCGTCGGACGCCTGCCTGCCCTACGCTGCCAGAGGATGGAATCACGCCCGCCCGAGCCGATCGACTTCGCCGGCGAGGGCCTGCTCGACGGACTGCAGGGCAACGCGCGCGCTGAGCGCGTGGCGCTGCTCGAACAGCTCACCGACGAAGGCGTGCCACTCTCAGAACTGCGCCGCACGACGGCCAGCGGCACCGTCATCTTCCTGCCGGCCGGCCGCGCGATCGTGGGGCCGGAGCGCTACACGGCCGCCGAAGTCGCTGAGCGCAGCGGCGTCGAGCTCGAGTTCCTCGTCGCCGCGCAGCGGGCGATGGGGCTGCCGATCCCCGAGCCCGACGAGGCTGTGTACACAGAAGCGGAGCTGGAGTCCGCCGCGAGCACCGTGGCGGCACGCGAAGCCGGCATCCCCGACGAGGATCTGCTCGAGCTGCTGCGTGTCCTCGGCCGCGGCCTGTCCCAGGCCGCCGAGAGCCTGCGGGCGCTGCCGCTGAAACTGGTCCTGGAGCCGGGCATGAGCGAGCGCGATCTCGCCAGCCGCTACGGCGAGGCCACCGCCCAGCTCTACCCGCTGGTCGACCCGCTGGTCAGCAACGTGCTCGCGCTGCACCTGCGCCACACCGCGCAGAGCGAGGTGATCAGCGCACTGGAGCGCGACGGCGGGCGCCTGCCGGGCTCGCGCGAGGTGACGATCTGCTTTGCCGACCTCGTCGGCTTCACTCGCCTGGGCGAGGAAGTCCCGGCGGACGAGCTGGGACGCTTGGCGGGGCGCCTGGAAGCACTGGCGACCGAGGCCGCCGAGCCGCCGGTGAGGCTGGTCAAGACGATCGGCGACGCCGCCATGCTCGCCTCGCCCGAGCCTGAGCCGTTGCTGCACGCGGCGCTGACGCTGATCGACGCCGCCGATGCCGAGGGCGAGGAGTTCCCGCAGCTGCGCGCCGGCGCTGCCACCGGGCTGGCGCTGCCGCGGGCCGGTGACTGGTTCGGACGGCCGGTCAACCTCGCCAGCCGCATCACCTCGATCGCCCGGCCGGGCAGCCTGCTGGCCGAGCGCGAGGTGCACGAGTCCGCCAAGGAGGCCTATGGCTGGTCCTACGCCGGCGAGCGACGCCTGAAGGGCATTCGCGGGCCGGTGGCGCTGTTCCGCGCGCGGCGCCGGTCAGTCTGAGCGGCGATCGGCGCCGGCGACCAGCACCGGTTCGATCCGCGGATCCTGCTCCCACAACCGCCACGGCGCCCGCCCGGAGGCCCACAGGTCGTTCAGCGCGACGGCATCCTTGTAGGTGTCCATGCACTCCCAGAAGCCTTCGTGGCGGCGCGCGCGCAGCTCGCCGGCGGCGGCCAAACGCTCGAGCGGGGCGCGCTCGAGCACGCTGTCGTTCTCCAGGTACTCCAGGAACGCAGTTCCGAAGCAGAAGAAGCCGCCGTTGATCCAGTGCTCGGACGTCGGCTTCTCGCGAAAGCCCGTCACCCGCCCGTCGTCGGTCAGCTCGGTCACGCCGAACTGCAGCTGCGGACGCACCACCGTCATGCTCGCCAGCGCGCCGTGCTCGGCGTGGAACGCCAGCAGCCCCTCCAGGTCGATGTCGGCGACCCCGTCCGCATAGGTCGCGCAGAACAGATCCTCTCCCGCCAGGCGCTCCTCCATCAGCTTGATGCGCCCGCCGGTCTGCGTCTCCAGGCCTGTGTCCAGGCACTCCACGCTCACGCCCTCCGGCCATTCGTGCGTGGCGACGAACTGCTCGATCAGCTCGCCGCGATAGCCGGTCGCCAGCAGGAAGCGGCGAAAGCCCTGCACGGCATACAGCTGGATCACGTGCCACACGATCGGCATGCCGCCGATCTCCACGAGCGGCTTTGGAATCGCCTGCGTGTGCTCCTGCAGGCGGGTGCCGCGCCCCCCGCACAGGATCACCACCGGCGGCCGTGCCTGGACAGGCCCGGGCGGCCCGGCCGGGCCGCCCGCCGGCTCAGCCTGCGACACGCTCGAGCACGTCGGCGGACACGTCGAAGTTGGCGTGCACGGCGCTGACGTCGTCGTTGTCTTCCAGCGAGTCGATCAGCCTCATCAGCGTGCCCGCGTGTGCCTCGTCGAGAGGCACGACACTCGATGGCCGATACACCGTCTCGGCGCTCTCCATCTCCACGCCGGCGTCCTCCAAGGCCTTGCGCACCCCTGCGAAGTCCGTCGGCTCGGTGATCACCTCGAAGACATCGTCATCGGTGCCGATGTCCTCGGCACCGGCGTCGACGGCCACCATCAGGTCATCTTCGCTGTAGCGCCCCGCGTCGATCACGATCACGCCCTTCTTGTCGAACAGGTACGCCACCGACCCCGGCTCACCGAGGCTGCCGCCGTTCTTGGAGAACGCGTGCCTGACATCGGCTCCCGTGCGGTTGCGGTTGTCGGTCAGCGCCTCCACCAGCACCGCCACCCCGCCTGGACCGTAGCCCTCGTACAGCACGCTCTCGATCGCGTCCGCCTCGCCGCCCTCGCCCGTGCCTTTGGCGATCGCGCGCTCGATGTTCTCCTTCGGCATCGACGCCTCTTTCGCCTTGCGAATGGCGTTCTCCAGCACCACGTTGGTCTCCGGATCGCCGCCGCCGTCACGGGCGGCGACCATGATCGCCCGCGAGAGCTTGGAGAACTGCGCGCCGCGGCGCGAGTCCACCACGGCCTTCTTGTGCTTGATGCTCGACCACTTCGAGTGTCCCGACATATCCCCAAGTCTACGAATCCGCCGCGCACCGGGCCGGCCCGGTGCGCGCACAGCAGCGCGCGGCGCATAGGATGCGCGGTCGCATGGGCGCTACACCGTCACCGGACATCTTCAAGGCCTACGACATTCGTGGCCTGTACGGCGAGCAGATCGATGGCGACGTCGCCGAGGCGATCGGCCACGCGTTCGCGCACGTACTCGGCAGGCTCGCCGGCAAGCCCGTCTCCCAGCTGCGGGTCGGTCTCGGGCGTGACATGCGCCTGAGCGCACCCGAGCTGGCGGCGCGCTATCGCGACGGGCTGCTGGCAGAGGGCGCGAACGTGATCGATGCCGGTCAGGTGGGCAGCGAGATGCTGTATTTCCTCGTCGGCTCGCGCGAGCTCGACGGCGGGCTGATGTGCACCGCCTCGCACAACCCCAAGGCCTACACCGGCGCCAAGCTCGTGCGCGAGGGCGCAATCGCGCTGTCCGGCGACTCCGGCATCCAGGACATCCGCGCCGAGATCGAAGGCGGCTCGCAGCACGTCGGCGAGCAGCATGCCTCCTCGCCGGGCACGCTGGAAGAGGTCGACCTGTTCCAGGAGTTCCAGGCGGCGGCGCTGCGGTTCATCGACGCTGACGCGGTGCGCTCCCCCTCCGGGGACGATGCCGCGCCACGGCGCTTGAAGGTCGTCGTGGACGGAGGCAACGGCATGGCCGGACCGATGGTCGGCCCGCTGCTTGACAGCCTGAACCTGGAGTTGATCGACACCTACTGGACACCGGACGGCAACTTCCCCGACCACGAGCCCAACCCGCTGCTACCGGAGAACCGGCGGCTGATCATCGAGAAGGTCCGCGACAGCGGCGCCGACCTCGGCATCGCCTGGGACGGCGACGCCGACCGCTGCTTCTTCATCGACGACACCGGTGCGTTCGTCGACGGCGACTTCCTCACCGCCCTACTCGCCGAGTCGCTGCTGGAGAAGCACCCCAACGAGGCGATCCTGTACGACGTGCGTGCCTCGCGCGCAGTCCCCGACACGGTCACGAAGGCAGGCGGCACGCCATACATGAACCGCGTCGGGCACGCCTTCTTCAAGACACGCATGCGCAAGGAGGGGTCGCTGTTCGGCGGCGAGGTCTCCGGGCACTACTACTTCCGCGACTTCTACTGCGCGGACTCCGGGACCATCCCAGCGCTGCTCGTGCTCGAGCTGCTCTGCACGAGCGCCAAGCGCATGTCCGAGCTGCTGGCGCCGTTCCACTCCAAGTACTTCATCTCCGGAGAGGTCAACTCCGAAGTGGCCGACCCGGCAGGAAAGATGGAGGAGATCGCCGCGCACTACGCCGACGCCCGCCAGGATCGCCTGGACGGGATCTCGATCGACTACGAGGACTGGCACTTCAACGTGCGCTCGTCAAACACCGAGCCGCTGCTGCGCCTGTGCCTGGAGTCGCTGGTCTCGCCCGCGGACATGGAGCGCCGCCGTGACGAGGTCCTCGCGCTGATCCGCGCGTGAGCACGCCGGAGGACGCCCGCGAGCAACAGGAGCGCGAGGCGCTGGCGGTGGCCGCCGACGCCGGCATCCACCGCCTGGCGATCCCAACGCCGTTCATGGTTGGCCGCGTCAACGCCTACCTGATCGAGGACTCGCCGTTGACGCTCCTCGACTCCGGCCCGAACTCCGCCAAGGCGCTCGACGAGCTGGAGCAGGCGCTCGCGGCCCGCGGGCACACGATCGAGGACATCGAGCTGCTGGTGATCACCCACCAGCACATGGATCACTTCGGGCTGGCCTCGATCCTCGCTCGACGCTCCGGCGCGGAGGTTGCCGCGCTGGACGGCCTGGCGCCGTTCCTCGCCAGCTACGGACACCAGATCGACCTCGAAGACAAGTTCGCCGAGGCGCTGATGCTGCGCCACGGCATCCCGCCGGAAATCGTCACCGCGCTGCGCGCCGTCGCCGCCGGCTTCCGCGCGTGGGGCTCAGCCGTGGAGGTGACCAGGCCGCTGGCGCCCGGGGGCGAGCTGAAGCTGCGAGACCGCACGCTGCGCGTGCTGCACCGGCCCGGCCACAGCCCCTCGGACACGGTGTTCCTGGACGAGTCCCGCTCGATCCTGCTAGCCGCCGATCACCTGATCGCGCATATCTCCTCCAACCCGCTGCTCGCGCGCCCGCTGGACGCCCAGGAGGACTACCTCGAGCCTCGCCCCAAAGCGCTGATCAGCTACATCGACTCGCTGCAGAAGACGCGCGCGATGGATCTGTCGCTGGTGCTGCCGGGCCACGGGCGTCCGATCACCGACCACGTCTCGCTGATCGACGAACGCTTCCGCCTGCACCAGCGGCGGGCGGAGAAGATCCGTCGCCTGATCGCCACCCAGCCGCGCAGCGCTCACGAGATCGCACAGGAGCTGTGGGGCAACGTCGCGGTGACACAAGCATTCCTCACGCTCTCCGAGGTCCTGGGGCACGTCGACCTGCTGCTGCGCGACGAGCTCGTCGTGGAAGACGAGCGCGACGGCGTGGTGCGCTTCCGAGCCAGCTAGCGGCGGCGCTCGAGCTCCTCCGCGAGCACGCCCGCGATCCCGGTCAGCTCATCGGCCGAAACCGAGATCCGCATCATCAGCGCGCCTCCTCCACCCACTCCACGAACAGGCGGTGCAGACGCTCGTCGCTGCCCAGCTCGGCGTGGAATGAGACCGCCAGCATGTTGCCCTGACGCGCCGCCACCGCGTGACCGTCAAGCTCGCCGAGGATCTCCACCTGCGAGCCGTGCTCGGCGATCCACGGCGCACGGATGAAGATTCCCCTGATCGGCGGCCCCGCGATCCCCGCGACCGCCACGTCCGCCTCGAAGCTTCTGATCTGACGACCGAACGCGTTGCGCGAGGCGCGCATGTCCATCACGTCAAGATGGTCGCGGTCGAGCATGATCAGCCCCGCGCAGGAGCCGAGGATGGGAATCCCGCCCGCCCCGCCCTGCGCTGCCAGTGCTCGCAGCGGCTCGGCCAGGCCCTCGCGGGCGACCCCCAGGGTCATCGTCGTCGACTCCCCGCCCGGGACCACCAGGCCGTCCAATCCGTCGAGATGTTGCGGCACGCGCACCTCGCGTGTGCGCGGGGGGTGTGGACCCAATTTCGCGAGCATCCGCGCGTGCGCCGCGAAGCCGCCCTGCAGCGCCAGCACGCCGATCAGCGGCGCGCCGCTACCAGCCACGCTGGGCGAGGAGCTGCTCGCCCTCGAGCTTTGAGCTCTCCAGGCTGACCATCGGTGTGCCCAGCCCGCGCGATGCTCCTGCCACGCGCTCGGGGTCCTGCCAGTGCGTTGTCGCCTCGACGATCGCCCGTGCTCGCACGGGCGGGTCCTCGGACTTGAAGATGCCGGAGCCGACGAACACGCCTTCGGCGCCGAGCGCCATCATCAGCGCCGCGTCGGCCGGCGTGGCGATGCCGCCGGCGCAGAACAGCACCACCGGCAGGGCACCACGTTCGGCGACTTCGCGTACGAGATCCAGCGGCGCGGCGAGCTCCTTGGCGACGGTGGCCGTCTCGTCGGCTCCGAGCGTCGCCAGACGGCGGATTTCACCGGTGATCTTGCGCATGTGACGCACCGCCTCGACGATGTCCCCGGTCCCCGCCTCGCCCTTGGAGCGGATCATCGCCGCGCCCTCGCCGATGCGGCGCAGCGCCTCGCCGAGGTTCGTCGCGCCGCACACGAACGGCACCTTGAAGTCCCACTTGTCGATGTGGTTAGCCTCGTCCGCCGGCGTCAGCACCTCCGACTCGTCCACGTAGTCGACATCCAGCGCCTCCAGCACACGCGCCTCCATGAAGTGCCCGATGCGTGCCTTGGCCATCACCGGGATGCTGACCGCCTCCTGGATGCCGGCGATCATCTCCGGATCGGACATGCGTGCGACGCCGCCGTCACGCCGGATGTCGGAGGGAACGCGCTCGAGCGCCATCACCGCCGCCGCCCCAGCCTCCTCGGCGATCGTCGCCTGCTCGGGGGTCACCACATCCATGATCACCCCGCCCTTGAGCATCTCCGCCAGGCCGGTCTTGACTCGGAACGTCGCCTCGTCGCGCATGTGTCCTAGTCTGACAGGGAGCCGCACACGATGGGGATCACGGAGCGCATAACTCCTCCCAGAGACGCCGTATCACCATGGTTAGACGGCAGATGCTGTGTGAGTAAGAACATCGGCAGCGACACAAGCGCATACGAGACGGGATGCCACGGCTCAGCTCCCGGCAGAGGACAGCCTGCGTGCCACGGCCCGCTCGTAGATCGTCCTCAGCAGGTCCCGCTCGGTGGTGCTGTTCGTGATCGTGCCGAGGCTGCGCGATACGAGCCAGATCTGAGCGGGACCGACGACGAAGCCGAACAGGTCTTCGTAGGAGCTCGACGTTTCGGGTCCAAGCGTAATCTGGCGGCCGAAGCCGTCGTAGCGATGTGCAGACGCATGATCTGTCCGGATCGTGCCCCACTCGAATGCTTCGGGCACCACGGGAAGCGGATCGGGCAAACGGGACACACTCTTGAGAACCTGGCGAACGAGGACACCGGACGCTCTGTAGGTCCGCACGCCGGCTTCTTCGCGCAGAAAGCACGCACGGCCCCGGGCGCTCAATTCCGCCTTCGCGTTCTCGGCGGCGAGCGCCACGGTCGGCCAGACCAGAACCACCGAACGCAGGGACCCGCCGTCCGGGTCGTGGTAGGTCGAAGAGTACCTGTTCGTGACCCAGCGCCGCGGATCCACGCCGCCGGCGCAATGGGCCGCAGCGATAGCCGCCGGCGTCACCTTGACCGTCCCACCGCTGCTCCTGCTCGCCCCACTGCCGACATCGGTCTGACCAAGGTTGACGGCGCTCGCAAAGGCAACCGCTCGGGCCACGGTCACCGGCTCATCCGCAACGCGAGCCTGTGCTCGGCGGCTACTCCCGCATCCGCAATCACACAGCCGAACGCGACGAACGCGACGAGGGCGACGAGGGCGACGGCGCGAGCAGAACCCACGGCCCAAGTATCCCGGCTCGGCCAAGCGAAGCTGTCGTCGTCGGCGGCGAGAGCCGTCGAGGATGACCCGCGCAGCGCTACTTCAGGCGGAACGCCTTGATGCGGTCGTCGTACTGCGCGGTGTCCTGGGCGTAGACGCCGTAGGCGAGCGCCTGGATGATGCTCAGCAGCGCCGTGTGCGAGCGCACGTAGGCGGGGCTGTTGGATGAGTAGTAAAGCTTGATCTGCGCGAGCTTGGCAACCTCTGAGAGGGTCGCGTCGGTGATCGCGGCAGTGTGCGCCTGGCGGTGGCGGGCGAGCTTCATCGCGCGGACGACAAGCGGGTGCGGGCGCCCGGCGGATAGGCCGATGACGAGCGTTGAGGAATCAATCCGTCCGAGACGGCTGAGCGCCTCCTGCGAGGGGCTGGCGACGACGTCTACGCGCAGATCGAGAAGCATCAGCAGATGGCGCAGGTAGCTGGCGAAGAACGCCATCTGGTCGGTGCCCGCGACGAGCACCTTGTCGGCTTCCACGATGGCCGCGATCATCGCGTCGACCGCGCTGCGCGAGACCTTGCGAGCGGTGTCCTCGACGTTGAGGTGGTCTGCGGCGAGCGCAGCCTCGAACTCGTTCTGGTCAAGCGAGAACAGTGGCGTGGAGGATGAAGTCCCGCCCGCCCCGCCCTCCTTGGCGGCCTTGGCGTTGACGCGTCGGTATTCCTCGCGCGCGGCGGCCTGCAGCTCGGGGAAGCCCTCGAAGCCAAGCGCCTGCGAGAAGCGCACGACCGTGGAGCTCGACGTGTTGGCGCGGCGCGCCAGCTCCTCGGCGGTCTGGAAGGCCGCCTCGTCGAGGTGATCGACGATGTACTGGGCGACGTCCTTCTGCGAGCGCGAGCACTCGTCGAAACGCGCCTGGATGTACTTGGACAGGCTCTGGTGCTCGCTGGTCCCACCGATCGGCGAGATCCGCCCGGTTGACGGTGAATCGACGGCGGGACGCTCGGCTGTCTTGGTGGCAACACGCTTCATCGGCGCTTCTGTTCGACGTATGCGGCTCGCAGTCCTCCCCAATCGATCGCAGTTGACCCGATGATCCATCGCGTTGAGGGGTACGTACATAAGCTCAGCCCATGCGCACAGCAACTGAACCCAGCCTCGAAATCACACTTGCTGCTGCTGTGCCCATGCGGGGCCGACCGGACGGACAGCCGTGAGGATCGCGATCGTCGGCGCCGGCGTCTCCGGGCTCGTCGCGGCCCACCTGCTGCACCGCGAGCACGAGATCGTGCTCTACGAGGCCGGCCCGCAGGCAGGCGGGCACGCAAACACGATCCGCGTGGAGAACGAGCGCGGGTGTTACGACGTCGATACGGGCTTCGTCGTCATGAACGACCGCAACTACCCAAACTTCACACGACTGCTCGAGCGCCTGGGCGTGGCCACGCAGCCGACGCACATGAGCTTCTCGGTGAAGGGCGAGGATGAGGATTTCGAGTACGCGGGCACGCCGCGTGGCCTGTTCTGCCAGCCGCGCAACCTGCTCAGCCCGCGCTTCCAGCGGATGATCCTCGACCTGATTCGCTTCAACCGCGAGCTGCGCGGGCTGCTGGCGCGCGAGGAGCCCGCGTCGAGCCAGGAGTCACTCGGCGATTTCCTCGCCCGCCGGCGCTTCTCCCGCGTCTTCATCGAGCGCCTGATCGTTCCCCAGGTATCCGCCGTGTGGTCCGCCAACCCGCAGCAGATGGGCTCGTTCCCGGTGCGCTTCATGGCGGAGTTCTTCGCCAACCACGGCATGCTCGGCTTCCGCGACCGCCCACGCTGGTCGACCATCGTCGGCGGCTCGGCCCGCTACGTCGACGCGCTGATGGCGCCGTTTCGCGAGCGCGTGCGGTTGAACGCCCCCGTTCACACGCTCACCCGCCACGCCGATCACGTCGAGCTGGCGGTCGGCGACGCGCGTGGGCGGGCAGCCGCCGAGCGCTACGACCAGGTGGTGATCGCCACCCACTCCGACCAGGCGCTGGCGATGCTGGGCGATCCATCCACGCACGAGGCCAGACTGCTGGGTGCCGTCCCCTATCAGCGCAACGAGGCGGTCCTTCACAGTGACAGCACGCTGCTGCCACGCCGGCGCAGCGCGCGAGCGGCGTGGAACTTCCACCTGTTGCGCGAGCCCAAGCCAGTCAGCACGATCACCTACTACATGAACCATCTCCAGCGTCTGCACGCCGACCGTGACTTCTGCGTCACGCTCAACCGCACCGAGGCGATCGACCCGGCGAAGATCATCCGCACGATCCCCTACTCGCACCCCGTGTACACGCCCGAGGGAGTGGCCGCTCAGGGCAGGCACGGGGTGATCAGCGGGCTCGATCGGC
This sequence comes from uncultured Solirubrobacteraceae bacterium, assembly GCA_963779665.1. Lineage (GTDB taxonomy): Bacteria > Actinomycetota > Thermoleophilia > Solirubrobacterales > Solirubrobacteraceae > Palsa-744. The sequence goes on from CAVZYW010000002.1 coordinate 494,002, forward strand.
GTACGCACTACTGCGGCGCCTACTGGGGCTGGGGCTTCCACGAGGACGGCGTGCGCAGCGCGCTGCAGGCATGTGAGCCGTTCGGGGTGACGCTATGAGCGTCAACAGCCTGCCGCGAGAGCGCGCTGCGAGCGTGTCATGCCTGTACGAGGGCTCCGTCCGTCACCGCCGGCACGGGACCCCGAACGACGAGCTCCACTACCGCATGTTCATGGTGTACGTCGATCTGGACGAGCTGCCGGAGCTGTTCGACGGACACCCGCTGTGGTCGGCGCGGCGCCCGGCGCTTGCATGGTTTCGCCGGGCGGACTATCTCGGCGACCCCGGTACGCCGCTGGCGCACGCCGTTCGCGAGCTCGTGGCCGAGCGTACCGGCACCCGCCCCGACGGCCCGATTCGGCTGCTGACGCACCTGCGCTACTTCGGGCACTGCTTCAACCCGGTCAGCTTCTACTACTGCTACGACGCCGCCGGCGAGCACGTCGTAGCCGTGGTGGCGCACGTCACCAACACGCCCTGGGGAGAGCGCCACGCCTACGTGATGCCCGTCGATCGGGCGACCGATCGCGGCACCGTCGCCGTGATGGGTGCCCGCTTCGAGAAGGTCCTGCACGTCTCGCCGCTGATGGGCATGGACCACGTCTACGACTGGCGCCTGAGCGAGCCGGCAGAGCGACTGTCCGTGCACATCGAGTCCCATCGCGCCAACGCACAGAACGCCGAGAGCGTGTTCGACGCGACGCTGGCACTGAAGCGGCGCGAGCTGAGCAGGAGCGAGCTGAACCGCGCGCTCGCGCGCTACCCGCTGTTGACACTGCGGATCCTGGCACGCATCTACGGGCACGCGCTGCGCCTGCGGCTGCGCGGCGCCAGCTACTTCCCGCATCCGCCCAGGGCGAGCACAGACACGGCGAGCACCGGCACGACGAGCACCGACCAGGCGACACCCGGCCACGGGGCGGCGCCGGCATGAGCGCACGCGAGGCAGTAGCGCGCAGACCGGCGTCGCTACAGCGGCCGAGCACGCATTGGCTGCGGCGCTTGAGCGACCACGCGGCACGCCGACTGGTGCTGCGCCTGCTGCGGCGAACACGCGGCGGCCAGCTGGAGCTGATCGAGCAGGACACCGTCCTCAGCTTCGGCGAGAGCGTCCCGGAGCGCCCGCTGCGCGCGGTCGTGCAGGTGCGCTCGGAGCGCTTCTACCGACAGCTGCTGCGCGGCAGCATCGGGCTGTGCGAGTCCTACATGGACGGCCTGTGGGACTGCGACGACCTGGTAGCGCTGACCAGGATCGCCGCGCTCAACGTCGGCGCCCTGGACAAGCTGCGCCGGGTGCTGGCGCCGGTGCTGATCCCGGTGCAGCGCTGGGCGCGATGGCTCGCACGCAACACCCCCGTGCGCTCGCGCAGGCGCATCGCCGCGCACTACGACCTCGGCAACGAGCTGTTCGCGCTGTTCCTGGACCGCACGATGATGTACTCCTGCGCGGTTTTCGAGCAGCCGCAGTCCTCGCTGGAGCAGGCGTCGCTGGCCAAGCTGGAGCTGGTGTGCTCCAAGCTCGCGCTGCAGGAGTCAGACCACCTGCTGGAGATCGGCACCGGCTGGGGCGGGCTGGCCGTGTACGCAGCCGAGCACTACGGCTGTCGCGTGACGACGACCACGATCTCTCGCGAACAGCACGCCTACGCGTGCGAGCGGGTGCGCAAGGCCGGCCTCGGCGACCGTGTGACCGTGCTGCTGAAGGACTACCGCGAGCTGGAGGGCAGCTACGACAAGCTCGTGTCCATCGAGATGATCGAGGCCGTCGGCTGGCAGTACTTCCAAACGTACTTCCGCTGCTGCTCTGAGCTGCTGGCGGACGACGGCGCCATGCTGTTGCAGGCGATCACGATCGACGACCGCGCCTACCATGTGGAGAAGGCCGGGCGAAGCTTCATCAACACCTACATCTTCCCCGGCGGATGCCTGCCCTCGATGGCGATCATCTCGCGCTCGCTCGCACGCGTGACCGACCTGCACCAGGTGCACCTGGAGGACATCACCGCGCACTACGCAACCACCCTGGAGCGCTGGCGCGAGCGCTTCCTCGACGCCAGCGAGCGCCTGTCGGAGCTCGGCTACGACGAGCGCTTCCGCCGGCTGTGGGAGCTGTACCTGTGCTACTGCGAGGGCGGCTTCCGCGAGCGGCGCATCCAGGACGTGCAGCTGCTGCTGGTAAAGCCCGGCTACCGCGCCGAGCCGGCGGCGGTAGTGTCCGTCGCTGCATGAGACGCAGCCTGTTCGAGGACCTCCATGAAGACTTTCGCGCGAGCTTCCGCACGTTCCTGGAGCGCGAGGTGCTCGGCGATGACGGACGCTACGGCGAATGGGAGCGCAACGGCATCGTGCCCCGCGACGTGTTCGCGGCGGCCGGCGCCGGTGGCTTCCTCGGCATGGCCGTGCCCGAGAGCCACGGCGGCGCCGGCGCCGAGGACTTTCGCCTGAACCTGGTCATCGGCGAAGAGACCCAGCGCGCCGGCGTGGGCAGCTTCGGCCTGGGGATCACGCTGCACAACGACATCTGCCTGCCGTACTTCCTCACCTACTGCAACGAGCAGCAGCGCGAGCGCTGGCTGGCCGGGATCGCCACCGGCGAGCTGATCACAGCGCTGGCCATGACCGAGCCGGGAATCGGCTCTGACCTGGCGGCGATGTCCACCAGCGCCAGGCGCGACGGCGATCACTACGTGGTCAACGGCTCAAAGACGTTCATCACCAACGGCATCAACGCCGACATCGTCGTGGTGGCCGTCAAGACCGATGCAAGCGAGCGCCACCGTGGCATCAGCCTGCTGGTGATCGAGCGCGGCATGGATGGCTTCCAGCGCGGGCGCAACCTGGAGAAGATCGGCCAGCACGCCCAGGACACCGCCGAGCTGTCCTTCGCGGATGTGCACGTGCCCGTCGAGAATCTGCTCGGCCAGGAGGGTGAGGGCTTCCGCTATCTCGTCTCCAACCTGCCACAGGAGCGCCTGTCGATCGCGGCCTCCGCCGTGGCCGGAGCAGAGGCGGCGCTCGTGTGGACGCTGGAGTACGTTCGCGAGCGCAAGGCGTTCGGCCAGCCGATCGGCTCCTTCCAGAGCTCGCGCTTCACGCTCGCGGAGATCCACGGCGAAGTGCAGATCGCGCGCGCGTTCGTCGATCGATGCGCGCAGGCGCTGAACGCCGGCGAGCTGACCGCCGAGGATGCCGCAACCGCCAAGTGGTGGTGCACCGACCTGCAGGGCCGGGTCGTGGACCGCTGCCTGCAGCTGCACGGCGGCTACGGCTACATGATCGAGTACCCGATCGCGCGTGCCTTCGCCGATGCCCGGGTGACCAGGATCTACGGCGGCGCCAACGAGATCATGAAGGAGATTGTCGGGCGCTCGCTGGGACTATGAGAAGTGCGTGCTCGGGCGCTGCAGCCGCTGCCCGTCGAGTGTGATGTCGACCTTCTCGTTGTAGAACGCGATCAGCCCCGCGATTGGCAGCAGTCCTCGGGTCGGGAAGTCGTAGGCCCACGCCAGATCCGGGTACAGCTCCTCACCGATGCGCACCGACCAGTAACCACTGGTCTTGCCCTTGTAAGGACACGAGCTGACCGTCTCGCTCGCCAGCAGGTGCTCGAGGCTGACGGCCGTGCGATCCACGTAGTAGCGGGTCGGCAGCCCGGTCTCGAACACCATCACCGGACAGGAACAGTCCGCGAGCAGGACGCCGTCCAGCTCGACGCGGACGTTGCGGGTGGAGCGCAGCGCATCGACCCGGGCGTACGGGTTGCGGGGGTGCACGAACACCTCCTCGTCCTCCTCGAACCACGCGTCGAGCGCCGCCCACTCGAAGCGCACCGTGCCGGCCAGCCCCGCCAGCGCCTCCTCGGTGTAGACGTGGGCCACGCCCGGCCGGGAGATCTCCCCGACACGCAGGCCGTGGCGCCCGGCTGACCCGCGGCTCAGGTGCTCGGGACGATCCTCATCGACGAGCACCGCCTGGTCGATGTCCGCGAGCGGGATGTAGTACTGGGGATAGTTGGGCCACTCCCACACGTACAGCGCGCTGGTGGTGTCGAGCACCGCGTGCCCGCCCAGAAACGCGCGAACCCGCCGTGGAACCGGCTCGATGTGGTTCACCGGGACGATCATCTGCGGGTAGTCGCTCATGACGCGTGCTCGCGTGCCAGCGCCACGAAGTAGTCAAGCGAACGTGGGTCTGCCAGCGAGTCCACGCTCGCCGCCTGCTCCGGGGCCATGCCCATCAGGATGCGCTTGACGGGCACCTCCAGCACCTTGCCCGACAGCGTCCGCGGCACCTGCTCGATCTGGCGGATCTCGTTGGGAACGTGCCGCGGCGAGCAGTCCTCGCGGATGCGCCGCTTGATCTGTGCCGCCAGATCGTCGTCGAGCACCACGCCCTCGCGCAGCACCACGAACATCGACATCCACAGCTCCGACTGAGAGTCGCTGTCGCTCCCAGGCCTGGGGATGTCGACGACCAGCGCGTCCAGCACCTCCGGCACGGCGCTCGCCGCGCGGTAGATCTCGCTGGTGCCCATGCGCACGCCCATGCGGTTGATCGTCGAGTCCGAGCGGCCATAGATGACAGCGCCACCGCGCGGCGTGATGCGGATCCAGTCGCCGTGGCGCCACACGCCCGGGTACATCGAGAAATAGCTCTCGCGCAGCCGCTCGCCGGGCTGGGCGCAATCGCCATCCCCCCAAAAATACAGCGGCATCGACGGCATCGGCTCGGTGATCACCAGCTCGCCGACCTCATCCACCACGCTGCGGCCCTGCTCGTCCCACGCCTGCACCGCGCATCCCAGCGCACGGCACTGCAGTTCGCCCTCATAGACGGGAAGCAGTGGGCAGCCGGCGATGAACGCCGTGCACACGTCCGTGCCGCCGCTCGTCGAGAACAGCCACACATCGTGCTTGACGTGCCCATACACCCAGTGAAAGCTCTCCGGGCTCAGCGGCGAGCCGGTCGCCCCCAGCGCGCGCAGCGGCGAGAGATCGTGGTCACGGGCCGGCTCGATTCCCGCCTGCTCACAGCTCCCCAGCAGCCCCGGGCTGACGCCCATGCACGTGATCCGTGCGCGCTCCGCCAGCTCCCACAGCACGTCCAGGTCGGGGTAGCCGGGGCTGCCGTCGTACAGCACGATCGCCGCATCCGAGAGCAGGCAGCCGACGAGGAAGTTCCACATCATCCAGCCGGTCGTCGTGAACCAGAACATGCGGTCGCCATGGCGCAGGTCCAGGTGCAGGCGCTTCTTCAGCTGCTCCAGCAGGATCCCCCCGTGGCCATGTACGATCGCCTTCGGCAGGCCTGTCGTGCCCGAGGAGTACAGCACCCACAGCGGGTGATCGAACGGCACCTGCTCGAAGCTCGGCTCCGCGCCCTCGGTGGGCGGATCCAGATCGAGAAGCCGATCCCACGTCATCACATCGCGCGCACCGAACGGGCCGCCGGAGGCGGCCTCATAGACGTCCCTCTCCGCAAGGTACGGCAGCACGACCACGTGCTCGACCGTGGGCAGCTCCTGGAGGATCCGCTGGACGTTGTCCGTGCGGTCGAAGTCCTTGCCGCCGTGGCGGTAGCCGTCGATGCTGAGCAGCACCTTCGGCTCGATCTGCGCGAAGCGATCGATCACGCTGCGCGCGCCGAACTCCGGGGCCGCGCTCGACCAGATCGCGCCGATGCTCGAGACCGCCAGCAGCGCGATCAGCGTCTCCGGGATGTTGGGCATGTAGGCGACCACGCGGTCGCCGCGCTGCACGCCCAGCGCGCGCAGGCCCGCCGCCGCGCACGCCACGGCGCCGCTCAGCTCGCCCCAGGTGATCTCGCCGAGCTCGCCTGTGCCCGCCGGGGTGCGCAGCTCGGAGGCGTGCAGCACCGCCACCTCCTCCTCGCGGCCGGCGCCACGCGCCAGCACGTTCTCCGCATAGTTGAGCTCGGCGCCGGTAAACCAGCGGGTGCCGGGCATCTCGTGCGAAGCCAGCACGTGCTCGTAGGGCTTTGACGAGCGCACCCCGCAGAACTCCCAGATGCTCGCCCAGAAGTCCTCCAGCTCGTCCACCGACCATCGCCAAAGCTCCTCGTAGTCGCCGAACGGGCGCCCGCGACGCTCCCCCACCCACGCCATGAAGCGTGCCATCTCGACGTCCTTCAGCTGTCCGGCCGGGGGCTTCCACAGGGGATGCTGCTGGGCGGCGCTGGACATGCGGGTATTCTCGCGGTTTGTGAGCCTGCCGGGATTGCGCGAGGAGTTTCCTGTTCTGAGCGACCTCACCTACCTCAACGCAGGTACCGACGGCCCGCTGCCCGAACGCGCAGCGCAGGCCTCCGCGCGTGAGCTGCAGCGCGAGCTGAGCGAGGGGCGTGCGATGGCGCACTTCGAACGGCGTGCCGAGCTCGCATCCGAGCTGCGCGGCGCCTATGCCACTGCGCTCGGTGCCGATGCCGCCGACGTTGCGCTCACCACATGCACCAGCGAGGGCATGGCGCAGGTGATCGGCGGGCTGAAGCTGGGGCGCGGCGATGAGATCCTCACCAGCGACGAGGAGCACCCGGGGTTGCTGGGCGCGCTGTCCGCCGCGCGCGAGCTGCGCGGCGTGAACGTTCGCGAAGCTCCGTTCGCCGAGCTTGCAAACGCCGTCGGCCCGCGTACGCGCCTGGTTGCCTGCTCGCACGTCGGCTGGGTCAGCGGCCTGATCGCGCCGGCAGAGCTGGCCGAGCTCGGCGTGCCGGTGCTGCTCGACGGCGCCCAGGGCATCGGCGCCGTCCCCGTCGACGTGCGCGCGCTCGGCTGCGACGCCTATGCCGGCGCCGGGCAGAAGTGGCTGTGCGGCCCCGACGGCACGGGGTCCTTGTGGGTCAGCCCGGAGCTGCGCGAGCGCCTCAGCACCTCCCGACGCGGCTACGCCAACCTCGCCGATCCCAACGAGGGCCTCGACGCCCACCTGCACGAGGACGCGCGGCGCTTCGACACGATGTCGCTGAACGCCGAGACCACCGCCTGCGCGCTCGCCGCCATCCGCCTGCTGGAGTCCGCCGGCTGGGACAAGGTGCACGAGCACGCACGCACGCTCGCCGCGCGCCTGGCCGAGCTGCTCGCCGAGCGCGGTCGCGAGCCGGCGCCGCGCGGACCCAGCACGCTGGTGTCCTTCCACAGCCCCGACCCCCTGGGCGAGCGCGCGCTCTTGGCCGAGCACGGCGTGATCGTACGCAACATCCCCGACCGGCCGTGGCTGCGGGCGTCCGTCGGCGCGTGGAACGACGAGCGTGACCTGGAGCGGCTCGTGGAGACGCTCCCCAGGTGAGCGACCCGCAGCAGGCGAGTGACACCGCGCCCTTCCCGGCAGTCCTCGCGCCCGACAGCAAGTCCTCGCGCAGCCAGAGGCCGGCCGGGCAACGGCGGCGCCTGCTCGACTCGGACACGCCGCTGCGCCACGTCGGCCTGCCGCTAGTTCTGGCGCTGTCGGCGGTCCTGAACACGCACCGGCTCTCCCAGAACGGCTACGCCAACATCTTCTACGCGGCCGGCGACAAGTCGATGCTGCGCTCGCTGCACAACTTCCTGTTCGCCTCGTTCGACCCCGGCGGCCTCGTCACCGTCGACAAGCCGCCGGTCGCGCTGTGGGTGCAGGTCGCCAGCACCAAGCTGTTCGGCTTCTCGCCGTTGAGCCTGCTGCTGCCAGAGGCGATCGCCGGCGTGCTGGCCGTGGCGGTGCTGTACGTGATGCTCGCGCGGCGCCTGGGGGTGGTGGCGGGGCTCGCCGGCGCGCTCGCGCTTGCCGTATTCCCGTCGTTCGTAGCCGTCTCGCGCGACAACGGCGTCGACCCCGTCCTGATCCTGCTGCTCGTGCTCGCCTGCAGCGTCGGGCTGCGAGCAACCGAAACGGGGCGCTGGCGCACGCTCATTGGCAGCGCCGTGCTCGTGGGGCTGGCCTTCAACACCAAGACGCTCGCCGCCTACCTCGTCGTCCCGTCGATCGCGCTGGCGTTCCTCGTGTGTGCGCCCGGCTCGCTGCGCAGGCGTATCGGCCAGCTGCTCGTCGCCGGCCTGGCGCTGCTGGTGGTGTCGTTCGCGTGGATCGCCGTCGTCGAACTGACACCCGCCTCCAAGCGACCGTATGTAGGCAGCTCAACCAACAACACAGAGCTCGGCCTGACATTCGAATACAACGGCCTTGGCCGCGTCGAAGGCCAGACCGGCGGCCCCAACAGCGTCGTCGTCAAGCCCGGCGCCTACGTGCCCGCAGCGCGCGAGCGCGCCGTCGACGCCGCCACCCGCGCCGCCGAACACGCGCACCCGCACAGGCCGCTCGCCCCACTCCCACCGGCACAGGCGAGCCTGCTGCCGAAGCCCTCACCCACCTCCCCCCCCAAGGTCGTCAAGGGACGGGAAAAAGACCCGATCCCCTTCGGCGAGTCACCCCGGCCGCTGCGCCTGTTCGGCAAGGGCCTCGGCGACCAGGCCGGCTGGATGCTGCCGTTCGCGCTGTTCGGGCTGATCGGCCTGGCGCTGCTGGCGCTGCTGGACCGCAGCCCGCAAGAGCAGCCTGACGCCGACGCAACGCCAGCTACTGCGCAGACGACGCCCGCACGCACGCCCGTTCGCCGCGACCCGCGCCTGGCGACGGCGATCCTGCTGGGCGGGTGGTTCCTGGTGGAGGCGGCCGTGCTGAGCCTGTCCAAGGGGATCGTCCACCCCTACTACGTCTCCGCGCTGGCGCCCGGGACGGGGGCGATGGCAGGCGCTGGGGCGGTCGCGTTCGTCAAGCTCGCCCGTGGACGACAGCGGATCCTGGGGCTGGCGCTGGTCGCATGCGCTGCAGCCACGACGCTGCTGGCGCAGGTCGTGCTGATGCACCGCGAGCACTACATGGTGGGGTTCATCCCCGTGCTCGTGATCGGCGCAGCGGTGGGCTTCTGTGCGCTGCTGGCGCTGCGCCGCCTGGCGGCGCCCGCCGTCGCGCTGATCTTCCTGCTGACGCTGGTCGTGCCCACGGCGTATGCCACGACCACGTGGCTCGCGCCGGTCGAGGGCACCTTCCCGGTAGCCGGGCCAAAGGCGTTCGCCGGCCCCGGCGGCTACGGCGTGGACGCGCACGACGAAGCAATCGACCACGCGCTGCTGGTGTACGTCGTCACCCACCACCCGGGGTCGCGCTGGGCGCTGTTGAGCGTCGCCTCCGACACCAGCTCGCCGCTGATCCTGATGGGACTGGACGCCGGCGCCCTCGGCGGCTACAGCGGCACCGACCCCGCCGTCGACGGCGCGCGCCTGGCGCAGATGGTGGCCGCCGGGCAGGCGCGCTACGTGCTGCTCGGCGGCGAGTACTCCCTGCGCGGCGGAAACGGCGCCACCAGGGCGGTCCTGCGAGCGTGCAAGGAGCTCTCGCCGACCGTCTGGCACAGCCCCGTCGCCTACCCCTACGGCCTCGTCCTGTTCGACTGCGCCGGAGACGAAAAAGCGCTCGCCGCAGCCGGCTGACGTCAGGCGGCCACACGGAGCTGGCGGTGGAAGGCACGGGCGAACAGCTCCCGCTCCCGCCCGGCAGCCCAGCGCGGGACCGCGGACTCGCCGTCGGCGATCAGCCGCAGCTGCACCTCGCCGTCTGTAAGCGCGATGCTGGTGGAGCGCACGAGCTGATCGCGGGAGCGCTCGAGGTCCTCGGCCAGGCGCAGCAGCGTCGCGCAGCGATCCAGGCGGGCGGCGTCGCCCTCGCCGAACAGCGCCGCCATCGGGCCGGGCAAGGGCATGCCCTTGCGGTGGTAGCGCGCCGCCTGGGCGATGATGGCCGTCTCCACCGGTTCGAAGCCGGGGAGCGCGCCGTTGAGGATCAGGTATCGCGAGTGCTTGTGGTGATCGTCGTAGTCGATCGACATGCCGATGTCGTGGAGCATGCTCGCCGCCCACAGCAGCTCGCGCTCGCGCGGGTCGCCGTCGTGCAGTCCGAGCTGCGCAAGCTCGTCGAACATACCCAGCGCAAGCGCCGCCACGTGCTCGGTGTGACCCATGTCCACCTGGTACTGAGCCGCCATGTTCATGACGCTCGAGCGACGCACGTCCTCGAACAGCGGTGGCTCGTGCGCCGCCAGCAGACGCTCGAAGAACACCCCCTCGCGCAGGCCCGCCTCGGTCGTCTCCAGGGCATCGAAGCCGCCGGCCTGCAGCACGCCCTGCACGACCACCGCGCCGGCGAGGATCAGGTCGGCTCGCGCCGGCTTGATACCGGGAATGCTGGCGCGCTCGGAGGCCGGCAGCGCAGCGAGCCGTTGCACCAGCTCCTCCAGGGCGTCCTGCTCGATCACCATCCCCTGCACGCCGTTGGACGGTCGACCGGCGGCGCGCTGGGCCGCGGCGGCGAGGTTTCGCACGGTGCCGCCGATGCCGATCAGGCGTGCCCCCGAGCCGTCGCTCAGCCACGGCGCACCGGCGAGCTCCTCGGCGACATGCTCGCGCAGCTCCTCCAGCTGCCTGCGCTTGGCCGGACCGTTGGGCGGCAGGAAGCGCTCGCTCATTCGCACGGTGCCAAGCCTCCAGGAACCAGACTCGTCGGCGAGCCTGTCGAGCACGTGCACGAGCTGCATCGAGCCGCCGCCCAGGTCGAGCACGCTGCCGTCACGCAGCGTCGTGGAGTTGACAGCCGCCAGGTAGCCGTAGTGGGCCTCCTGCTCGCGACTGAGCACGCGAATCGGCAGCCCGAAGCACTCGCGTGCCCACTCGAGGAAGTCCGGAGCGTTATCGGCGTCGCGGATGGCGCTCGTGGCAACCGCGTCCACGGCGTCCTCGCCCAGCCCGCTGGCGCGACAGAAGTGCGCGAACACGTCCAGCGTGGCCAGCGCCCGTCGCATCGGCTGCTCCCCCAGCCTGCCGCTTGCCATCAGCCCTTCGCCGATGCGCACCGGCTCGTAGATCTCATCGGTGCGCTTCCACCAGCGCTCACCTGCCATGAAGACGACCAGCCTGAAGGAGTTCGATCCCAGGTCAACGACCGCCAGACGCTCGTTTGGCTGCATTCAGTGAGCGTATTCACCGGACCGGAGGGTCCCCGGGCGCTCGACTGGGCTCAGCCGGCCTTGGCGTGCTTGACCGCGTACATCGCGCGGTCGGCTTCCGCCAGCACCTGCTCCGCGTTCTCGGTGCCTTCGTGCACGAGCGCGAACCCGACGCTTGCGTGGGGATGCACCACGCCGTCGCCGGCGTCGATGCTGCAAGCCGGCAGTACGCGGGCGAGCCCATCGGCGACCACGGCCACTCCCTCCTCGTCGATGTGCGGCAGCAGCACGGCGAACTCGTCGCCTCCCAGCCTGGCAACCAGATCGGTTTCCCTGAGCCTGCGGGTGAGCGCGCGGGATACGGCCTTGAGCGCGTCGTCTCCGACCTTGTGGCCGTGGCGGTCGTTGATGTCCTTGAACTCGTCCAGGTCGATCACCATCAGGCCGGCCACCTCGCCGTAGCGCTGCGAGCGGGCGACCTGGAGCTTGAGGTCGTGCTCGAACAGACGGCGGTTGCGCAGGCCCGTCAGCGGGTCGTGGTCGGCCAGATGTCGCAGGTGCTCCTCCAGGCGCTTGCGCTCGGAGATGTCCTGCAGCTGAGCGATGTAGTGCAGCGGCGCGCCGCTGCGGTCGCGCACCAGCGACACGGACAGGATCGCCGAGACGATCTCGCCGGCGGCGTCGAAGTAGCGCTTCTCGACCTGGAATGCCGGGATCTCGCCGGCCAGCAGACGCCGGCGCGACTCGACGTCGTTGTGGACGTCGGCCGGGTGCACGATCCCGTCGAAGCGCTTGCCCACCAGCTCGTCGGCGGTATAGCCGGTGATGTCACACAGGGCACGGTTGACCAGCAGCCAGCGACCGTCGTTGTCGAGCAGCGCTGTGCCGATCGGCGCCCGCTCGAAGACCTCCTCGAAGTCACCGCCCTGCGGCTTGGCCGCCAGCAGATCCGCATGCCTGCGCGCGGTGATGTCGAGCACCACCGCCACGCCGCCTGCCACGCCTGCGCCATGCTCCTCGCCGCCCGCATCCTGCAGACGCAGCGGACCCACGTCGACCATCAGGCAATGGCGCTGCTCGGACGTCCAGATCTCACGCGAGCGCGTCTCGCCGACGAGCGCCGAGCGAAACAGCGGCTCCATCTGCCGCCACAGCTCCGCCGGGAAGGTGCCGGCGACGGGCTCTCCCTCGCCGCACGCGCCCGGGTTGCCAAGGCGTTCGAGCGCATGACCGGCGGTCAACACGAAGCGCAGCTCCCGGTCGAAGGCGAGGATCAGCGCCTCGGGCAGCTCCAGCAGCGCGGCCGCAGCAGCATGATCGGCGCTTGCCATCACCTCGTCGGCATTGGTTATAGGTCCTATCGGCGCGGGCACGCGCACAGCATCGGCCTGTGCCACCGATTACTTGACAGCTGAGCGAAACCTTCCTTCAGATGCGCCTTTGCAACGCCTCTACGAACGAGCCGAGAACCTCCGTTGCAGCCGTCAGCGCCGACAGCTGCTCGTCTGGGAGGCCTTCCAGGTCCACCCGCATCGCCGCCTGGAAGTGCCGGCGGAACTGCTCCAGGGCCGCGCTGCCCTCGTCTGTGATGGCGATCATCGCCACGCGTCCGTCCCCCGCCAGCCGCCTGCGACGCACCCAGCCATTCCTCTCCAGCCGCTTCACCAGCAGCGTCATCGTCGGCTGCGCGATCCCCTCGAGCTCGGCCAGCTCAGTGATACGTCGCGGACCGCCACTGAGGATCACGAGGACCTCGCCTTCGGTGCGCGAGATATCCGTGTTGCGCACCTGCTTGACCAGCAGCCGCACCAGTAGCGCAGAGCGCGACAGCAGCTCGCCGGTGAGAAAGTCGATCTGCTCCCCACGCTCCTGTCTCATATTGGTGGCCCCCGCGTACATATAGGCAACTATATAGTTTCTGATATATATGTCAAGGGTCTGCTGAATCCCAGACGCATGTCAAGAAGGGAGCGCATCATGTTTCACGACATCCTCGTTGCTATCGACGGCTCGCCCGACGCCGAAGAGGCACTCGTCCATGCCATCGACCTGGCCGAATCCGAGCACACCCGTCTGACCCTTTTCAGCGCGCTCGTGACCCCTCCCGCCGCCGCCTACGCAGGCGTCAGCGGCGATGTCGTGGCGCGACTGACCCGCGAAGGCCACGCGGAAACAGAGGCGACCCTGCGAGCGGCCGTGGAGCGAGTCCCTAAGGACGTATCCGTGACAACCGTGCTCAGCGCCGACGGGGTCAGGCCCGGGCTGCTGCATCAGATCAAGACCGGCAATTACGACCTCGTCGTGATGGGCTCACGCGGGCGCGGGGCGCTGCGCTCGGTGCTGCTCGGCAGCGTCAGCCACTACGTGCTGCACCACAGCCCCGTTCCCGTCCTGATCGTGCACGCCGAGTCCTCGCGCGAGCTCAAATCGGCAAACGCCGGAGCTCGCGACGAGCAGCCCGGCTCCGTCGAGGAAGCTCAGTTGGGCGGGGACCCAGCGCCGGGAGCACTCGTCAGGTAGGTCGCCGCCAGATCCTCGTCACCGTGGCCCGGCACGCCTTCGGCCAGGCGGGCGCACACGGTCGCGATCAACGGCAGATCCAGATCGTGCTGCTCGGCGAGCTCTGCCGACAGGCGTGCGTCCTTGGCCGCCAGCTTCAGCCGGAACGACGGCTCAAACTCGCGCTCGAGGATGGCGTGGGCCTTCAGCTGCATGTACGGAAGGTCGAGCGGGCCGCCGGAGATCGCCTCCAGGAACGCGTGCGGGTCCACGCCGCTGCCCTCCGCCAGCGCAATCGTCTCAGCTGTGCCCTCTACGACGGTCACCAGCCAGCTGTTGGCCACGACCTTCAGCGCGCTGCCGGCGCCCGCAGGGCCGACCCACATGGTCTTCCTGCCGAGCGCCGCGAACAGGGGCTCGAGCGTGACCTGAACCGCATCCGGACCCGACGCCATCACGATCAGCTCGCCCTTCTTGGCGGGCTCGGTGCTGCCGAGCACGGGGGCGTCCACGAAGGTCAAACCATGGCGCTGGGCGAGTTCCGCGCAGTGTTCGGTACCGGGCACGCCGATCGTGCTCATCTGAACCCAGATCACCGAGTCGCCGGCGCCCGAGAGAAAGCCGTCGTCCCCGTCCATCACCGCCAGCACCACGTCGACGTCGGCCAGCATCGTCACCACGATCGCGGCGCCGTCGGCCGCCTCAGCCGGAGAGTCCACCACGCGCGCGCCGCAGCTCGCGAGCGGCTCGGCCTTCTCGCGCGAGCGGTTCCACGCCCGCAGTGGAAAGCCGGCTGCGGCGATGTTGTGGGCCATCGCAAGCCCCATCGCGCCACCGGCGCCGAGCACCGCAACCGTCGGCTTGGCGCTCACCGGGCTCTCTCCCCCCGCCACGCCGGCCACCACTCGATATGTGCTTCAGCGACCACCAACAGTCGATACCCCATCCGTCTACGCACAAACAGCGTTGGCGGATCGAGCACTTGGCTGCGCTCGAGTCGTGTCAGTCCGCCGGCTGCAAGCGCGCCGTCGCCGTGACCTTCCCGCTCATCAGCTCACCGACATCGTCGAACACCTGCCCGGCCGTCCACGGGGCCTGTGGGTGCGCGAGGTTTTCAAGCCCTTCGCGATCCAGCAGTCGGCGCAGCGCCGCGGAGAGCCGGCCGTCGACGCCTGCCATGCCTTCATCGGCCATGCGCTCGCGCCCCGCCGGATCGAGGATGAACAGCCCGTCGGTGTGCTGAACGTCGAAGGTCTCCGGCTTGTGCGTGAGCCAGTCGATGTCCGGAGGATTGCCCTGGGGTACTCGCTCGTAGTAGACGCCGAAGAACTTCCACAGGCGGCGAATCTCGGCCTGGGTGCCGGTCAGCAGGGTGAAGTCCGCCCCGGTCAGGCGACGGTAAGCGCGCAGCCGAGTAGGCGTGTCACGCCACGGGTCGACCGTAACCTCGGCGACGAGGACACGATTGCCCAGGCCGGCATGGCGTAGCTGCGCGGTGAGCTGCATGAACGCCCCGGTGGTGATCGGGCAAACCTCATGACAAAGCGTCATCGAAGGTGCGAAAACGACCCATTTGCCCCGGAATGCAGCCAAGCTGGTCGGCCTGCCGTGTTCATCGATCAGGCCCAGCGGCGGAACGGGCCGCGGTTGAAGCGCCGTTCCCACGGCCAACGAGCCAGCGGCGCGGCTGTCAGTCGACTCACCATGAGCGCCCAGCACCGACACGGCGAGCAGCGTCAGTGCCATTGCCCCAGCCGCAGCCGTCGCGATCCAGCGTGCGCGCTTGAACGTCACAGAGCCCGAGTCTAGGGCGTGGCGCCGCGGGCGAAGGCAAGCAGCGTCTGCGCCAGCGGATTGGCGCGATCCTCGTGTCCGACCAGCGCGATCGTCGCGTGGTCGGCATCGCGCAGCGGGATCGCCGCTACCCCGGTCAGGACTCCCGGAATCAGCCTGGCCACGGAGGCCGGCACGGTCGTGATCGCATTTCGCACGGCGAGCGCAGCAAGCACCTCGTGCGGGTTGGCCGCGCGATCGGCCGTCACACGCCGCGGCGGCTCGCCGCGATGGTCGTCGAGGCTCCAGAAGCCGGCCCAGCCGGCGGCGACCGACGGGTGAAAGCCGATGAAAGCCTCGCCGCACACATCCGCCACGGACAGCTCCTCCAGCTGCGCCAGCGGGTGGCGGATCGGCGCCAGCACCACGCGTGGTTCAGTGCGCAGCACCTGGACCCAGACGCTGTCATCGGCCGGCGGAAGATGACAGGCAGCCACGTCGACTTCGCCCAGCCAGGCGTCCGTTTCGACCGGTGGGAACGGCAGCTCGCGATAGCGAATGTCAATCTCGGGATAGGCGCGCGCGAACCCCTCCAGCAGCCCCGGGCTGTCGAGCCCGGGCGCAACCCCCAGGAAGCCGAACTCGATCGTGCCGCGGCGGACCCGCGACATCGATTGAGCGGTTGCCGCGGCATCCGCCCACGCCGACACCGCGGCACGCGCGGTGACCAGGAAGGCCTCGCCGGCCGGCGTCAGCGTCACCCCACGGGCATGACGCACGAGTAGCTTGAAACCGAGATCCACCTCCAGCTGAGCGATCGCCCGCGACAGCGCCGGCTGAGCGAGGCGCAGCTTGCGCGCGGCGCTCGTGATCTGGCCATGATCGGCGACGGTGACGAAATACAGGAGGTGACCGCGCTTAAAGTTCATTGTCACCCGACACCAGGTCCCTTGCACAGGCGACGATGTCATCGACGAGGGCATTGCCGGTGTCCGCACGCCAGATCAACGACACGCTCGCCGGCGCCGCGTCAGCAAGGGGGATCGCAACGACATCCGGCAGCACCTGCGCCGCGAGCTTGGCGTCGCCAGCAGGCAATGTCGTAATGGCTCGCCCGGCAGACATGATCCCGAGCATCTGCAGTGAGCTTCGCGCGTGATCGTCGGTCATCCGTTGCGGGGGCGCAGCGCGATGATCGTCAAGGCTGTGAAACCCGGCCCACTGCTCCTGCACCTGCGGGTGATAGCTGATGAACGTCTCCTCCACCACGTCGGCGACATCGAGCGCAGCCCGCCCTGCCAGCGCGTGGTCGCGACGGAGCACGACCGCACGCGGCTCCACGCGCACCGCCTGCACGTTCACACCCTCACCCGCCACCGGTGGATGGCAGAAGGCGACATCCACTTCCGCCATCCACGCCGATGTGTCCCCTGCCGGGAACGCCAGGTCCATGAATGAGATCTGGGCATGCGGATTGCGCTCGGCGAAAGTGGTGAACAGCTCGGGGGTGCTGACGGGCGGCGGCGGACCGACGAAGCCGATCGTGATCGCGGCGCTGGCGGCACGCCTCAGCGACAGCGCCACCTGCGCCGTCTGCGCCTCGGCGGCAAGCACGGCACGAGCCTTCAGCAGGAAAGCCTCCCCGGCGTCGGTCAGTGTGACGCCACGGGGATGACGTACGAGCAGCTCGACGTCAAGTGCTGATTCCAACTGCGCAATCGCCTGTGACAGCGCGGGCTGGGCGAGGTGCAGCTTCCGTGCCGCACGTGTGATCTGGCCCTCCTCGGCGACTGTGACGAAATAGCGCAACTGCCCCTGGCTGAACATCGAGTCTCCTCGGGCCGGCTCCGGCCCACCACCATTGCGGGGAGCCCCCATGGACGCCACACCGTTTCCGCGGCCAACTGCGATCCGAGATCTACTCCATCTGTTGGGACAAGTGCGTTTTATATCACGCTGTGTGACAACGGCTGCAAGCGCCGATCGGGCGATCCCGTCAACCCATAAGCCCTGGGTCCGGAGGATTCGGGTCAAGCGCATGCACGCTGGCACTGAGGTGATGCACGACCACGTCGCTCGGGCGGGCAAGCAGTGGCCCGACCTGCTCGCGATAGCGCCTGTAGTGGTCGGTGTCGTAATGCCCGCGCAGCGCCGACTCCGTCGCCCACGAGCCGAGGATCACCAGCTCGGCCGGCTCGGGCGCGCTGAGCACACGAAAGCCCGTGCAGGCCGGCTCGGCGAGGCTGGCGCCCGCCAGCTCCTCGAGCAGCGAGCGCAGCTGCTCAGCCAGCGCCGCCCGGCCGTGAAGCTCCGCCACGAGCAGCACCGCCGCGTCAGCCGGGGGCGTCACTGCTGCTCGATCCTGCTCATGACGCTCTCGTCGCTCATGGCTGCTCCTTGTCGTGGTCGGGGGCCATCTCGTGCCTCCTGGACGGCAGGCGCACGGTCCGCCCAGAGTATCGCCGGCGTTGCGCCACAGGTGATCGACAGGCCCTGCGGTGGATGGGACGGTCCAGCGGTGCAACCACTTCTCATGTCCCCGTGAACACCGGAGAAGGCTCGCAGCCCATGGGCGGCCATGCCGGTGCCGTGACACGGCTAGCCTGAGGTCACTGTGGCAGTGGCTTCTGGAACCCCAGCTCACGGCGCCGGCGTCGGCTGCATCCGGCGCGCCGGGTGAGCGATGAGCGATCTCGCTCACAGCATGCTCGTTCAGCTCAGCGACCTGCACTTGCGCGAGGGCGAGGACGGTCAGGCAGCGGCCGCGCTCCTGGAGCATGCCGCGCGCCGGGTGGCGGCGCTGCAGCCGCGCCCCGACGCGGTGCTGCTGAGCGGCGACCTCGTCCACGCACCGTCACGCGCGGCCTATCAGCAGGTGCACGAGCTGCTTGCGCCGCTGGGTGTGCCGCTGCACGCGATCCCCGGCAACCACGACGACCGCGACCTGCTGCGAGCCTGCTTCGGGCCACACCCCGCGCCCGCAGGCGCGCGGGTGCATTTCGCGGTGAACTGCGGCTCGCTGCGCCTGGTGGGCTGCGACAGTACGCAACCGGGACACGAGGGCGGTGCGTTGAGCAGCGACGAGCTCGACTGGCTCGATCACACCCTCAGCGAGCAGGCCGATACGCCGACGCTACTGGCGCTGCACCACCCTCCCGTGCAAACCGGCGTGCGCTCGATGGACGCAATCGCGCTGGCCGATGACGACAGCGCCGCGCTGGAGGCACTGCTGGGCAGGCATCCACAGGTGCAGGCGATCACCTGCGGGCACGTGCACACGACCATGACCACAGCGTTCGCAGGACGTCCGCTGCTGATCTGTCCGAGCACCAACTCCGCGGTGCGCCTGGACCTTCGCCCCCGTGACGACCTGCCGTTCGCCACCAGCCAGCAGCCACTCGGCTTCGCCGTGCACCTCCTCGTCGGGGGGCGGCTGGTGTCACACGTGCAGCCGGTGGGGCAGCCGCCGGACTGAGGCGGGGGTGGGGGATCGGCGCACAGGACGTGCTGACGTCAGCGGCTCTCCCGGCGGGGACGGCCGTTCTCCCGATGATGTAGCAGGTGGCAGGAACGGCAGAGAACCACCAGGTCGCTGGGCAGCTCGGCACCGCGGCGCTCGTAGGTGCGATGGTGAACATCGAGGTCGCTCGTATGTGTTACATCCAGCGAACACGCATACCCTGCGCGGAACAGCGCGATGGCTCTGGTCCGCCTCCACTCGGGAGTTCTCAGATACCGCCAGTAAGGCATACCCGACAGCTCCGACAGCCGCTCGCGCGAGACAGGATGGTTCACAGCCGGCTCGGCCGGCAGACGCGCCGCGTCCGTCAAGCGCCAGACACCCCACTCCGGTTTCTCAACCAGCCCTTCCTTCTTCAAGTTGTTCAGCGTCCACGCCAGGTAGTAGTCGACCAGGCTGGCGTACTTCTCGCCGGCGCCTTTGGTTGACGGGATGGACAGCTCGTCTGGCGTGAACCCGCCGTCAGCCAGCGCTTGCTCGATCACGATCGCTCGCCTTGCGTCTCCTCCGAGAGCGAGCAACGCATTGAGAACGGCCATCCGGGCCTTCCAGCGCAGCGCCCGCCGCTCCGCATCATTCGGATATCCAGCCACGGGGTCTAGTCGGTCACGCTCTCCTCGATCTTGAGTAAGTTTTCTCCGATGAGCAGGGAGGGCCCGTTCTGGGATGTCATCGAGGGAAGGTGCCCGCCGCCGTCCGCGGCCGAGATGCTTGGCTGGGAGCTGGTCGCGGTCGACCCTGAGGCGGAAACCATCGAAGTTACGTTCAAGGCAGACGAGCGCTTCCTCAATCCCGCTGGGAGCATCCAGGGCGGCTTCCTCGCGGCGATGCTCGACGACACCCTCGGCCCTGCCCTGGTCGCCACGCTCGGTCGCGGCGAATGGGCACCGACCACGGATCTCCATGTCCAGTTCCTGGCGCCTGCCCGTCCGGGGCACCTGCTCGGCCGCGGCCGGGTCACCCGGCGCGGTGCCCAGATCGCCCATCTTGCCGGCGAGCTCTTCAGCGACGACGGGACGCTCATAGCGAGCGCAATCGCGACGGCGGTCATCCGCTCGTCTCGCGCCTAGACCTCGCCTGATGGACAGGTCGAGTCCACCATGGGCCCGGCAGGACTCGAACCTGCGACCTATCGATTATGAGTCGACAGCTCTAACCAGCTGAGCTACGGGCCCGTAGCGCGTCCAGGCTATTCGCGTGCACACGCTGGCGCAAGACGCTACCAGCGAGATGTGGGATGCTCTCGCGCGCCGCCTTGCCGGTGGGGGCGGCGGCTTGCATTGGGATCGTCAACGGGGAGGGAAGGCATTATGTCGGCAGAGCGCGCAGCGATCGTTACGGGGGCATCGAGCGGGATCGGGCTGGCGATCGCCAGGGTGCTGTGCGAGGAGGAGTTCGGCGTGACGATGGCGGCAAGGCGCCCGGAGAAGCTGGAGGCTGCCGTGGCGGGCCTGGCGGGCGACGGGTTTGACGTGCAGGCGGTGGCAGCGAACGTCTCTGAGGAGGCTGAGATCCAGAAGGTGGTGGCGGCGCACCGCGAGCGCTACGGGCGGCTGGATGTGCTGGTGAACAACGCCGGTGTGGGCGTGGGTGCTCCGGTGGCGGACATCGCCACGAAGCGCCTTGACATGCAGCTGGACATCAACCTGCGCTCGATCGTGCTGTTCTACCGCGAATGCGTGGGCCTGCTGAAGGAGGCGGGCGCGGAGCACCGCAACGCGCTGGTGGTCAACACCTCTTCGATCTCAGGCAAGCGCGGCGAGGCGTGGCTGTCGGTGTACTCGGCCAGCAAGCACGGGGTGGTGGGCTGGACGGAAGCGATGAACAAGGAACTGGGCGGCGAGGGCATCAAGTCGACGGCGCTGTGCCCGGCGTTCGTCGACACGCCGATGACCGACTTCGCCAAGGGCCAGGTGGCAGCGGAGGACATGATCCGCCCGCAGGACATCGCGGAGGCGGTGCGCTACCTGCTGAAGGTCTCCCCGGCGTGCATCGTGCCGGAGATGATGTTCGTGCGCCCCGGCGACTCGCTGTAGGGCGTTGCGCTCTAGACGGGCGTGCCGAGCAGGCGGCGCACGGAGGACCGCAGCAGGCGTCTGGCACGAATCTCGCCTGTCGGATCGGCGGCCTCGGGCAGGCGCCTGCTCGTAGGCAGGCGACGGCGGCTGACCAGCTGGCGGTGCTGGGCGATCGCCACATCCAGGTCGAGGTTGCTGGCGCTGATGAGGCTGCCCTCCAGCTGCGCGACGAGGATGCGCACCTCGCGCTCGGTGGCCTCGCGTGAGCCGCCGAGCGCACGCGTGAAGCGGTCCCAGGAGCGCGCGAACGACAGCAGGTCGGTGCGCCCGCCGGCGCGGTGCGCGGCGAGCATGGGACACACGCCACCGTGGCCGTCCACGTATGCCCCGGCGATGATCCGCGGGTTGGCGCGCACGCCGGCGAGCATCGCTTCGCGTGTGCGCACGGGCAGGCAGTCGATTGCGACGCGCAGGCGCTCGACGGGGCTGCTGTTCTGGCGGCGGCGGTTTCGCATAGGCTGTGCACCGGCGGTGTTGGCTGTGCGGCCAATACCAGGCGGTTGCGCGGCCAAGCGTATGGCACGCCTTCCCGGCCCGCAAAGTATTCCCTCCCGCTGAAAGGAAACTTGCACATGAAGCTCGGCGTGCACATTGGCTACTGGGGCATGGGCCTCACATCGGAGGACCAGCTGACGATCGTCCAGGAGGCCGAGCGGCTGGGCTACGACTCCGTTTGGGCGGCGGAGGCGTATGGCTCGGACACGGCGACTGTGCTCGGCTGGCTGGCCGGGCAGACCTCGAAGATCCGCCTGGGCGCGGGGATCTTCCAGATGCCTGGGCGTTCGGCTGCGATGACGGCGATGACCGCCGCGACGATCGATCAGCTGTCGAACGGGCGCATGATCTGCGGCATCGGCTCCTCAGGGCCGCAGGTGGCCGAGGGCTGGCACGGGCAGCGCTTCGCCCAGCAGCTTCAGCGCACGCGCGAGTACGTCGCCGTGATCCGCATGGCGCTGGCACGCGAGCGCGTGGATTTCCATGGCCAGACGCTGGAGCTGCCGCTGCCGGACGGCCCTGGCAAGGCTTTGAAGCTGACGATCTCCCCGGTGCAGGAGCGCATCCCGATCTACCTTGCTGCGATCGGCCCGAAGAACACGGCTCTGGCGGGCGAGATCGCCGACGGCTGGATCCCGACGCTGTTCTCCCCGGAGCACGTCTCCGAGCTGCGCCCGCTGTTGCAGGAAGGCGCCGAGCGCTCGGGCAAATCGCTGGAGGACTTCGACATCGCCCCGACGGTCAGCCTGTGCATCACGGACGACCTGGAGGCGGGCCGCAACACGATGCGCCCGTTCGTGGCGCTGTACGTGGGCGGCATGGGCTCGCGCAAGCAGAACTTCTACAACCAGCTGATCCAGCGCTACGGCTACGAGGACGAGGCGAAGGTCATCCAGGATCTGTACCTGGAAGGCAAGCGCGAGGAGGCGATGGCGGCGATCCCGGAGAGGTTGATCGACTCCGTGTCGCTGTGCGGCCCACCGGACGTGATCCGTGAGCGCCTGGCGATCTATCGCGATGCGGGCGTCGGCACGCTGGGCGTCACCCCCACGGCGTTCACCGCTCCTGAGCGCCTGGAGCAGCTGCGGCTCCTGGCCGAGCTCGCCGCCTGACGGGCCCTGTGAGCGACACGGCGGGCACACCCAGACGAGTGCTGCTGGGCGCCTTCGGCGACCCCGGCCATGCCTTCCCGATGATCGCTCTCGGGCGTGCGCTGCTGGCGCGCGGCCACCATGTCACGTTGCAGACCTGGAAGCGTTGGGCGCCGGATGTGCAGGCGGAGGGCATGGCCTTCGCACCGGCGCCCGAGTACACGGTGTTCCCCCCTGCGAACGCGAACTCTGAGTCGCTGAACTTCTACGAGGCGGTGGTGCAAGCCTCGCTTGACACGCTCCCGCTAGTGCGCCGGCTGCAGCCGGACGTGGTGGTCGCGGACATCCTGACGCTCGCCCCGGCGCTGGCAGCCGAGCTGGACGGCCGCCCGCACGCCACGCTGATACCCCACGTGCACCCACAGGGCGGGCGCGACTTCCCGATCTACTCGCTGGGCGCGCGCATGCCGCGAACGGCAGCCGGGCGCGCCTTCTGGGGTCGCACCCAGTGGGTCGTGGACAAGGGTCTCGAGCAGGGACGCGTCGAGCTCAACAACACGCGGGCGCAGCTTGGCCTGCGGCCGCTCGAGCACGTTCACAACGGCATCAGCCGTCAGCTTGCGCTCGTGGCCACGTTCCCGCAGCTTGAGTACCCGCGGATCGCGGATGCTGCAGCTGCCGGGTGGGGCCCGAACACGCATGTCGTCGGACCGCTGATGTGGGAGCCGGCTGCCGCGGATGTGGAGCTGCCTGCGGGCGATCAGCCGCTGGTGCTGATCGCGCCTTCCACCGCCCAGGACTCCAAGCACACGCTGCTGCACGCCACGCTGCGCGGCCTTGCCGACGCACCGGTGCGCGTGCTGGCCACGTACAACAGGCGCCTGCCGTCGCGCCCGCTGCCTGTGCCTGCGAACGCGCGCGTCGTGGACTGGCTGTCGTACTCGCGCACGATGCCCGATTGCGATGTCGTCGTCTGCCACGCCGGGCACGGCACGCTGGTGCGCGCGCTGTCATCGGGCTGCGCCGTGGTCGCCTGCCCGGCGGTCGGCGACATGAACGAGAACGCCGCCCGCCTCGACTGGTCTGGAGCGGGTGTGCGCGTGCCGCGGCGGTTCGTCAAGCCGCGCGTGCTGCGCCTTGCTGTCGAGCGTGCGCTCGGCGAGGCATCCATCCGCGCAAGGGCACGGGAGCTGGCGGCGTGGGCCGGCACCCATGACGCCGGGGTTGCTGCAGCAGAGCTCGTGGAGGGCTTGGCAAGCCGCCACGCCGGCGCGCTGTGACAAGCGAGCGCGCGATCTTGAGTTCGCGCCCAACGCGCTAGAATTCTGTACATGGCTACTCTCCCTGTAGCGGACGCACGAGCCCAGTTCTCCAGACTTGTGGAGGAAGCAACGACGACCCACGAGCGCTTCGAGATCACCCGTAGTGGGCAACGCGTTGCAGTTCTCCTCGGCGCAGACGACTTCGACTCGCTGCGCGAGACGATCGCCGTGCTCAGCGACACGGACCTACTATGCGATCACATCAAGGGTGCCGCAGCTCTCAAGGCCGGCGACAGCTTGGATGCAGATGGCCTGCGTCAAGCGATGCGCTCCGCGGGCCGCTTGCCGTCGGCTAAGTGAATCACGAGCCCTACAGGCTCGAAATCGCCGGTCCAGCAGTCCGGGCACTGACAAAGTCCCTTCCCCCGAAGGTAGCCGCTGCCGCCTACGCCTTCATAACTAACGCGCTGATTGAGAATCCAAAGCGAGTGGGGAAGGCTCTGAACGCACCGCTCGCACCGGCATGGTCAGCGCGTCGGGGCGCATACCGAATCATCTACCTCACCGACGACGCTGCGAGGACCGTCAAGGTCACCAGCATTCGGCATCGAAGCGACGCATACCGAGCCTGACGCCGGCGCCGCCAGCAGGCACTCGGGAAGGTCGGAGCGGGCTTCAGCGCGCGGCGCTCAGCGCGTACTAGAGCCGCGGTTGTTGCAAAAAACACTCCGGGGGTGGGACTCGAACCCACAACCAATCGGTTAACAGCCGACTACTCTGCCATTGAGCTACCCCGGATCATCGACAGTGCTACCCCGGACGAGCGTCTGTTCTGTCCAGCGCATCGGCCGGAATGAACGCCATCCCATCCTCGACCTCAGCGTGGCAATTAGAGCATAGAAGCACGCACTTCTGCGCCTCGACCCGCAACTTCTCAAGTGCGATCGCCACTCCTTTGGCGTTAAGCTCGTGGCGCTTCTGCGACGGCTCGACGTGATGGAAGTGCAGCGCACGCATGTTGCGATCGAATCCGCATATGCAGCACGCGCCGCCTGCCTCCGCGACGAGGATCGCCTTGACCTTCCGGCGTCTGCGGGCCACAGCGGCCGAGCGGCACCGCTTGCAGCGGTAAGAGCCTCGCCCGTCAAGCCAGAAATCGGTCTCCCCGTGGTGGCTGCAACGCATGGTCACCGTCGCCAGTCCAGCCCTCTTCGCAGCCTTCGCCTGCCTCGTGCGTCGTCCACCGGGGCTGCCATGAGTCTTGAGCCCATACCTGATCAGCCAATGCCGCACAGTCGCCTTGCTACAACCCACCTTGCCAGCGATCTGAGCGACCGACATGCCGTCCTCGACCAGCGTCTCCAAGTCCGCCTTCGGTATACCTCCGCGCGACCGGTGCTTGTCGTGGTTCGCCGCCTGCAAACCATGTTTCTTGACCCAATAGGAGACCGTCGCTTCATGGCGATCGAATCGACGAGCGATCTCCGCGAGCGACAGGCCCTGGCCAAGGAACTCCTCCAAAGAAGCGCGATCCATGCCCCACATCATCGCACGAACATACGTTCGTTTCTGTGACTTCTGTGTCTAGTTTGTGACTTGTTGGCGTCCCCGAACGCACCGGCGTCATTGGCCCGCCAGCCGCGTCACCTGCCGGCGCTGCGGACCCGCTACCCCTCCCGATCTCCCGTCTGCCTCGAGCACGCCCCCGTATGCCCGATCGAACTGGCGTTTGATCTCAGCGCGCCTCTGGGCCATCGCACTCACGTCGGAGCCGTCGCGTCCGCGCGCGTGCTGGATTTGGCGGTCCACGCGCGCCAGCTCCAACTGCAGACGCTGCACCTCGAGCATCGCCGCGTTGGCCTGGTCGCGGCCGGCTTCCACGATCAGCTCCGCCAGCATCCGCTGCAGCTCCGGGTCCTCCTGCGCTCCTCCCCCCTGCCCCAAGCCGGTCATCGGCGCGTGCAGGTCGCCCTCGCGCAGGTGCCTGGCCACCCGCCGCAACAGCTCGCTGGAGAAATGCTCATCCACGTCAAGTCCCTGCAGCGCGCTTGCGCCCTCATCGGGCGAGGCGATGCACAGCGCCAGGAACGCCCGCTCGGTCTCCTCACGTCCAGACAGGCCCGCTGGGCGCGCACCCGATCCGTTCGAGCGGCGCTGTCCACCCCTGTCCGCCCCCGCGCCGGAGCCTGGGCCGGCGCCGGGCGTCCCGCCGACGACGCCCCGCGAGGCCCCTCCCGGCGTCGAGGCCGCAGGCGCGCCCCCACGGGACGCCAGCAGCTGCTCGGCGAGGCTCTCCGGCAGCGCCAGCCTGCTGGAAACCATCCTCGTCAGCTCCATCCGCATTGCGCTCGGCGGCAGCGTCGCGAACACCGGGCGCAGCTCTTCCAGCATCCGGTCACGACCCTCAGGGCTCGAGTCGTCTCCCGCCGCCAGCACACGCTCCACGCGGAAGCGCACGAACGCCACCGAGCGCTTGACCGCATCCAGCATCGCCTCGGCGCCGTCGCGCTGGACCAGCTCCGCCGGGTCGGCGCCCGGCGGCAGCGGCACGACGCGCAGCTCCAGCTTGCGCTTGGCCGCCATGCTCGACGCGCGCAGCATCGCCTCCTGGCCGGCGGTGTCGGAGTCCAGCGCCAGCAGCACCGTCTGCGCCATCCGCGCCAACTCTCCCACCTGCTCGGCGGTGAGCGCAGTGCCCATCTGCGCGACCGTGTTGCGGATGCCGGCCTGGTGCAACGCGATCACGTCGGTGTAGCCCTCGCACAGGATCACCTGGCCTGCGCGCGTGGCGTGAGCGCGCGCCAGGTCCGCGCCATACAGGTGCTGACCCTTGTGGTAGAGGTCGTTGTCAGAGGTGTTCAGGTACTTCGGGCGCTGATCGTCGCGCATCGCGCGCGCACCGAAGCCCAGCACCCGTCCACGGATGTCTGCCAGCGGGAACATGATCCGCGAGCGAAAGCGGTCGTAGGGGCGCCCGTTCTCCTTTGAGCGCTGCGCCAGTCCCGTCGCATACAGCTCCTGCTCTGAGAAGCCGCCGCGACGCGACGCCAGCAGCACCCTGTCCCACGCGCTCGGGGCGTAGCCGACACGGAACTCGCGCAGGATCTCCTCGCCCAGTCCCCTGCTCTGCAGGTACTCGCGCGCCTTCGCCGCCTCCTGGGACTCCCACAGGCAGCGCTCGTAGTAGGCGGACGTGCGGGCCAGCAGCTCGAGCAGCCGATCTCGGCGCTTGCGCCGTTCGGCCTCGCGCGGGTCCTCCTCCTCGCGCTGCAGCTCCACCGAATAGCGTTCCGCCAGTAGCTCCAGCGCACCTTTGAAGTCCACGCCCTCGGTCTCCTGCACGAACGTGAACACGTCGCCCGAGGCCTGACAGCCGAAGCAGTAGTACACCTTCTGGTTGGGGTCGATCCCAAACGACGGGCTGCGCTCGTCGTGGAACGGGCACAGCCCCTCGTAGCGCGCCGGGCCCGCCCGGCGCAGATCTGTGCGCGCGCCCACCAGCTCCACGAAGTCGACCGCATCGCGTACCCGATCCTTGGAGTCGCTGGTGTAGAGCGCCATGCCGGCAACGCTAGCGGGCGAACGCCTGCGGCACCTGCAGCTCCGTGTACTGCCTGATGCAGTAGCGGTCGGTCATCCCCGCCAGGTAGTCCGTCACCCGCTGCGCCAGCTGCAGATCGCTGACCTCACCGCTCCTATGCAAGCCGTCCGGAAGCAGCTCTGGGTGCTCAACGTAATGCTCGAACAGCCTGCGCACCACCGCCGCGATCTTCACGTGCTCGGCGCGCACCGCCGGGCCGAGGTACACCCGCTCGAACATGAAGTCGCGCAGCTCGCTCATCGCCGGGCCCGCCAGCGGGCCTTGCACGATGTCCCCCACCCGCTGGGAGTGCTCGACCATGTCGTGTACCAGCGTGTCGATCCGTGCCGAGCCGCTGCCGCCCAGCACCGCGATCGCCTCGCTCGGCAGCTGCTCGTCGCGCAGCAGCCCCGCGCGCACCGCGTCATCGATGTCGTGGTTGATGTACGCCACCCGGTCGATCAGCCGCACGATCCTCCCCTCCAGCGTGCTCGGCAGCGGCGCGCGGCTGGAGTGACGGGCGATCCCGTCGCGCACCTGCTCGGTCAGGTTCAGCCCAGCCCCGTCTCGCTCAAGGCGCTCGACGATTCGCAGCGAGTGCTCGTAGTGGCGGAAGTCGCTGCCGAAGCGCTCTTTCGAGCAGCCGTCCAGCACCTCCTCGCCGATGTGCCCGAACGGCGGGTGGCCCAGGTCGTGGCCCAGGCCGATCGCCTCGACCAGATCCTCGTTCAGGCGCAGCGCCCGCGCCACCGTCCGCGAGATCGTGGTCACCTCCAGCGTGTGCGTCAACCGCGTGCGGTAATGATCGCCACGTGGCGCCACGAACACCTGCGTCTTGTGCGTCAGCCTGCGAAACGCCTTGCTGTGGACGATCCTGTCGCGGTCGCGCTGGAACGGCGTGCGCAGCGAGCAGTCATCCTCCGCGTGCTCGCGCAGCGCCGGGTAGGAGCGCGCCGCCAGCGGCGACAGCAGCCGCTCCTCCTCGCCGGCGCAGCGCTCGGCGAAGCCCGCTGCCACGGTGTCCGCTTCGGTGGCGATGCTCATCACTCGATTGTGCCACCGGCTGCGGCCGGCGCCCGGCGGGTGCTGCTCAGCTCCCGCGTTTCCAGTCCCCGCGCCCGGCCGCCTTGTGCACCCAGTGGTGCCAGCCTTTCATCTCGCCCGGGTCATCGGCGAACACCGGCGCGCCGCCTCCCGGCTGGGGCAGCCCTTGCGCCGCCGCTGTGTCGATGCGCAGGTCCACGCCGAACTCGTGCAGCGAGGCCACGTCCGCTGCCTCCACGAATCGCAGCCCGTGCCCCGGTGTCGAGATCACCAGGCCGTGGAAGATGTCCTTCTCGGGCGCTGACACCACGTGGTGCACCGTGCCGATCTGCTCACCGTCGGATGCCAGAATCGGAACGCCCTTGTCCAGCACCTGGTACGCGA
Source organism: uncultured Solirubrobacteraceae bacterium (assembly GCA_963779665.1). Taxonomy (GTDB): domain Bacteria; phylum Actinomycetota; class Thermoleophilia; order Solirubrobacterales; family Solirubrobacteraceae; genus Palsa-744. The sequence continues at coordinate 522,753 of CAVZYW010000002.1, forward strand.
TCGGCGATCCCTCGTCCACAGGCCCCACGATACCGGGATCCGCCCGGGCGGCTACCCGAGGCGATCAGGCCGCGCGTCCGCTCGCCGGCATCAGACGCAGGTGGGCATGGTGCTCGAGCGTGGCCGCGATCGCCCGCTCCACCTGGCCGAGCGCCGCCGCTCCCGCCTGCGGAACCTCGGTCAGCGCGCGGCCGAGCGCCTCGGTCATGAAGCTGTGGGCCTCCTGCGCCAGCGGGAAGGATCCTGCCTCGCATGCAGCGCACACCACGCCTCCGGCCGCGCCGGAGAAGCCCACCAGGTGCTCCAGCTCACCGCAACTCGCGCACCCGCCGAGCTGCGGCGCAAGGCCGGCCGCCAGCAGCAGCTTCAGACGGAACGCCAACGCCCCCGCGCGCCCGCCGACGCCGACGCCCGCCCGTTCGTCCAGCAGCGCCAGCTGGCGGCACAGCAGGTTGAACACCCCCGGGTGCGGCTCCGATGTCTCGAACAGCCGCCCCACCGCGTCACACGCCCGCGCGGCCGCATCCAGCGCGCGTGCGTCGCCGCGCAGACGCGCGTGAGCGTCGATCGTCTGCGCACCCGTGACCGTCAACAGCTCGCCGCGCCCTTCGTGCAGCTCGATGTGCAGGCGGAAGAACGGCTCCAGCCGTCCACCGAAGCGGCTGCGCGCACGACGCACGCCCTTGGCGATCGCGCTGATGCGCCCGCGATGCGGCGTGTACAGGTGCAGGATGCGGTCAGCCTCTCCGTAGCGCATCGAGCGCAGCACAACCGCTTCTGTCTTGACAGATCGACTGGACACGCACCCTATGGTGATCGATCCCCCCGACGCCTCCCGTGATCCTCTAAGTTGCGAACACGTGAAGGAGCTCAGCAAGAAGCAATACGAGAAGGAGCTGCTGCGCCTGCAGACGGAGCTGGTGTACCTGCAGGAGTGGGTCGTCACCGGCGGCCGGCGCCTGGTGGTGGTGTTCGAGGGCCGCGACACCGCCGGCAAGGACGGGGCGATCAAGCGGATCACCACCTACCTGAACCCGCGCACCTGTCGCGTCGTCGCCGTCCCCACCCCCGGCGAGCGCGAGCGCACGCAGTGGTACTTCCAGCGCTACGTCCCCCACCTGCCCGCCGCCGGGGAGATCGTGCTGTTCAACCGCAGCTGGTACAACCGCGCCGGCGTCGAGCACGTGATGGGCTATTGCAGCGACGAGCAGTACGAGGAGTTCCTGCGCTTCTGCCCGCTGTTCGAGCAGGCGCTGCAGAACGACGGCATCGTCCTGGTCAAGTACTGGCTGTCGGTCAGCGACGATGAGCAGGAGCGCCGCTTCGAGAAACGGCTGTCCGATCCGCGCAAGCGCTGGAAGTTCAGCCCCTCCGACCTGCAGGCGCGGGCACGCTGGGTCGACTACGCCGAAGCCAAGGACCGGATGTTCGCCTACACCGACAGCGAGCAGAGTCCCTGGTATGTGGTGGAGGCCGACGACAAGCGCACCGCGCGGCTGAACCTGATCAGCCACCTGCTCTCGCTGATCCCCTACGAGCACCTGGACGAGGCCAAGCGCCCGAAGCTCCCAGCTCGCCAGAAGCGTAAGTACGTGCGGCCCCCCAAGCGCACCGAGCGTCTCGTGCCCGAGCGCTACGTCGTGAGCTAGTGCCACCCGCAACTGCAGTGACGGTGACGGTGACGGCGACTGCGGAGGCGGCGAATACGTCCGCTTGCGCTCGAAGTGCGAGCCGCGGCGCTCGAACGGTGAGCCGCCGTATAACCATGGCTATACGGCGTGTTGAACGAGACACAGCCAACGCACACGCCCACAAACCATGTGAATCCCCGCACCCCACGTTGCTATATTTTATGAAGTAATGAGTGAGGTAACCGTTTACACGACAGAGCCATGCTCGTTCTGCGCCCGCGTCAAGGGCCTGCTGCGATCGCGTGGCGTGGAGTTCTCGGAAATCAACCTGGCGAAGGACCCGGGAGGCCGCGCGGAGCTGGCGCGCAAAACGGGGATGATGAGCTTCCCTCAGGTGATCATCGACGGTGAGCTGCTGGGCGGCTTCACCGAGGTGCAGGCAGCCGCGGAGAGCGGTCGCCTGGACGAGTTGCTCGCGGCCTGAACACCGGCTGGCAGCTCTCGCAGACGTACGTTCCGCGTCCGCCAACGACCATCTTGACGATCGTTGCACCGCACGTGCCGCATGGCTCGCCGGCGCGCAGGTGCACGAGGAACTGGTCCTGGAAGGAGCCGCGCACGCCGTCTACGTGACGGAAGTCATCGATGCTCGCCCCGCGCGCGTCGATGCCGGCGCTGAGCGCTGCGATCATGCCCTCACGCAGCCGGGCGTACTGCTCACCTGACAGCCGTCCGGCGGGCCGGCGGGGGTGGACACCGGCCCTGAACAGGGCCTCGTCGGCGTAGATGTTGCCAACGCCGGCGATCTTGCGCTGGTCGAGCAGGAACGCCTTGATCGGCGCCGCGCGTCCCTTGGCGAGCGCCCGCAGGTACTGAGCGGTGAAACGCTCGTCAAACGGCTCCAGGCCGAGCCTTGCCGCGAAGAAGGCCTCAAGCGCATCGCTGCCGAGCAGCAGCTCGCCGGTGCCGAAGCGTCGCGGATCGACGATCACCAGCCGCCGCCCGGAGCGCCCGCGGCGCCCGCGGCTCGCCGGCCCAAGCTCCAGGCGAACGCGTGTATGCACGGGCTCGGGGTCCGGCTCTGAGAGCACGGCGCCGGTCATGCGCAGATGCTGGGCGAGGTGCACGTCACGGTCAAAGCTCCAGATGAGGTACTTGCCGCGGCGACCGAGCCGCTGGACGCGCCTGCCGGTGAGCGCCGCCTCAAGCTCCTCCGGCGCGAGCGGACGCGACCAGCGCGGGTCGAGGATCTCGATGCGCGTCAGCTTGCAGCCTTCCACCAGCGGCGCCAGCTGGCGTCTGATCGTCTCGACCTCTGGCAGCTCAGGCATCGAGCCCTAGCTTATGAAGGCTGCCCCCGGCAGGCCGTCCGCCCGGCGGGCGGTGAGCCAGTGAAGGACGGTGGCGCCGACATCGGCCAGCGGGCCGTCGTGGCGGATGCCGCCGAGGGTCCCGCCGTGGGCGCGACGCGCGAGCATCTCCCCGGTGACGGCCAGCAGCGGCGCGTACTCGCGCGTGTGGTCGGTCCCAGGATGTGTCATGTCGACACCGTGGTCAGCGGTGATGATCAGCAGGTCTCCCCGGCGCAGGCGCCCCAGCATGGCGCCCACACGCGCATCGATCTCGCGCAGCGCGCCGTAGAAGCCGGCGGTGTCCTTGCGATGGCCATACACCTGGTCGGTCTCGATCAGGTTCACGAACACCAGGCCACCGTGCACGTCCGCCAGCAGCCGATCGACCGCTTCGAGCGCCGTGACGTTGGTGGCACCGGCGTGTGAGATGTCGATGCCGACGCCGGCAAACAGGTCGTGGATCTTGCCGACGCCGTGGACCTGCACGCCGGCATCCTGGAGCTCCTGCAGGTAGCTGCGCCCGGGCAGCGCCAGCGCGAAGTCGCGGCGCCCGTCGGTGCGACGGAAGCCTCCGGGGCTGCCGCTGAACGGCCGGGCGATCACGCGCCCGACGGCATGCTCGCCGCGCATAGCTGCGCGTACGGCGGCGCACGTGCGGTACAGCTCAGCGACGGGCACGCGCTCGACGTGCGCTGCCAGCTGCAGCACCGAGTCCTGCGAGGTGTACAGGATCAGCGCACCGGTGCGCAGGTGCTCGGCGCCGAACTCCTCAATGGCAGCGATGCCGCTGTCTGGGCGGTTGCAGATCAGCTCGTGGCCGCCGACGTCAGCCAGCATCGAGACGACGTCCGGCGGGAACCCGGACGGGTAGGTTGGCAGCGCGCGCTCGGCGACCACGCCCATCAGCTCCCAGTGGCCGCTGATCGAGTCCTTGCCCGGCCCCAGCGGGTGCAGCCGGCCGTGGATCGCCGGGTCGCTGCTCGCGTCCACACCGCGCAGCGCAAGGATCGAGCCGAGCCCGAGCGCCTGCAGGGCGGGGAGCTCCAGCCCGTCGACGGCGTCGGCGAGGTGCGCGAGGGTGTTCGTCCCCGCATCTCCGTAGGAAGCCGCGTCGGGCAGCGCGCCCACCCCGCACGCGTCGATCACCAGCACGAACGCCCGCCGTTGCATGGGCGCGATGTCTACCGCGTGCCGGTCGCTCGCGGGTGCGCGCCGAAGTAGGCGTGCTTGAGCCGCTCGGCCGACAGGTGGGTGTAGACCTGCGTGGTGGCCAGGTCGGCATGGCCGAGCATCTCCTGCAGCGAGCGCAGGTCGCAGCCGCCGGCGAGCAGGTGCGTGGCGAAGCTGTGGCGCAGCGTGTGCGGGCTCATCCGCTCGTGCAGGCCGGCGCTGCGGGCGTGGCCCTGCACGATCTTGTACAGCCCCTGGCGTGTGAGGCGACTACCGCGGCTGTTGAGGAACAGCTGTGCCGCCGGGCGCGCGGCGTGGGCCCCGAGCAGCAGCGGACGGCCGCGGCGGCAGTAGGCGTTCAGCGCTGCGACAGCCTGGCGCCCGATCGGCACGATCCGCTCCTTGGAGCCCTTGCCGCGGGCACACAGCAGCCCCTCGTCAAGGTCGACGTCGGCGAGCTCCAGCCCGACGGCCTCGGAGGCGCGCAGGCCGCACGCGTACATCGCCTCCAGCAGCGCGCGGTCGCGCAGCGCGAGCGGCTCGGTCCCGGTGGGCTGAGCGAGCAGCAGCGCGACCTGCTCGCGCGTGAGCACCCGCGGTAGGCGCTGCTGCTTGCGCGGGCCGCGCAGGTCGGCGGTGGGGTCATGCTCGATGATCCCCTCCCGACGGAGATGGCGATAGAAGGAGCGCAGGCAGGCGACCTTGCGGGCGAGCGTGCTGGCGGCCACCGGCGCTCGCGCGGCGCCGTCACGGCCAAGCGCGGCAGGGCGCTCGCGCATGCCGGGCTCTGCCAGCTCGGACAGGAACGCTGCGAGATCACGGTGAGCGGCATCGGCGGCGGTCAGCTGGCTGCGCTGGAGGTACTCGCCGAACTGCAGCAGGTCGGAGCGATAGGCGTCGAGCGTGTTACGCGACAGGCCGCGCTCCAGCTCGAGGTAGGCGAGGAAGTCGAGGATCAGCGGCTCGATCCCGGCATCGGTGGCCGGCGGGTGGCTGGCGGCGGGATTCATCCCCTCCACCTTCGCTGACGGAGCGGGCGCTCCTTGGCGGTGCAATCAGGCGTTCAGCCGACGCGCCAGCCACAGCAGCCCGATCAGCGTCTTGGCATCGACGCACTCGTCGATTGCCTGCTGGAGCTGTGTGAGCGGCCAGGGAACGATCTCGATGCGCTCGTCCTCGCCGCTGTCGGCGTGCGAGGGATACAGCTCGGCGGCGCAGAACAGGTGCACGCGCTCGTCGGTGAAGCCGGCGCCGGTGTAGTAGACGACGATCGGCTCCCAGCTGTGCGCGCCGCGGCCGATCTCCTCAGCGAGCTCGCGCTGGGCGGCCGCCAGGGGCTGCTCGCCAGGGACGTCGAGGCGACCGGCGGGGATCTCCAGCAGGTCTGGCTCGCCGATGCCCTCGCGCGGCTGGCGCACGAGCCAGACGTGCTGCTCGTCGTAGGCGACGATCGCCACGGCGCCCTGGTGGCGGACGATCTCGCGGGAGACGATGGCGCCGTCGGCGTGGCGGAAGCGCTCGATGCGAACGTCAACGATGCGCCCGCTGTACACGGTCTCCCCGTCGACGGGCTCGAAGTGGCTGCTCACGCGCTCTCCGCGCTTCGCTCCTCGGAGCTACCCTGGCCGGCGGCTGCCTGTCCGGCGAGCTGCGCGAGCGCGCTGCCGCCGGCGAGCGCAGCGGCAAAGAACAGCGGGTCCTGTGTCAGGCCGCGGCCCATGGTCTCGGCGGGCAGGCCGCTGGCGGCGTAGGCGGGCAGGTCGACGCTCGCCCGGCGCCAGTCGTGGCGGGCGATGCGCGCCGGGCGCTCGACGTCGATGGCGGTCGTCGGCGGGCGATCGCTGCCGCCGGAGCTGGGCGTGGCTGACGCGAAGATGGCGCCGAGGCCGGCGCGCAGATCCGAGCCGACGGGGGAACGCATGCCGGCCGGCAGCGCGACGGTGACGGGCTCCAACAGCAGGTCCAGGACGGTGAGCGTGTGATGGGAGAAGCCGCGATGGCGTGTGCGCTGGTCGCTGGAGGACAGCCGTGCCACGAGCAGCGTGGGGCAGCCGAGCGCGAGGGCGACATGGGCTGAGTCGAGGGCGACCATGCCGCCGTGTCCCAGCGACGAGCTGGAGCCGACGATCCCTGGGCCGGGGCCGCAGACGACGGCATCCCAGCCGAGCGCGCCGAGACCGTGGTGCAGGGCGCCGGCGGTGGTGATCGCCTCCTGCTCGCCGCCGAACGCCGCGCCTGCGGTCAGGTGGCCGGCGAGCAACCCGCGCTCGCGGAGCATCCGCACCGTGCGCGAGTGCCCGCCAGGCAGGGCGCCGCCCTCGGTCTGCACGTAGCCGAGCTTGGAGCCGGGCGCGCTCTGGGCGAAAGCCCACGCCAGCCCGGCGAGCTGGCCGTGCAGCGCGAGCACCGCCACGGGGCGCCCGACGGGCAGCTGCAAGACGGCATCCTCGACGGGCACAATCGCGTGCTGGAGGCTCGTGTAGTTGAGCTTCATCACGTTGGCGTCCTGCTCTCCGTCGCCGTCCAGGCCTCGCGTGAGGTTGACGTGCACGACGTCAAAGCCGCCGGAGCCGAGACCGAGGTCGAGCGCCTGCACGTTGACGATGACTTGATCGCCGACCTCGGCGTGGCCGACGAGCGCCACATCGACGATCGCAGGGCGGCGCCCGCCGTCGCTGCGCTGTCCGCTCAGCTCAACTATGAGCCGCTGCTCGGGACCGGCGTCGGGGGGGTCGACGTTGACCACGGTGGCGGGACGAAGCTTCAGCATCGGCGCTGCAAGCTACAGGCCCGTGCCCGAGGCGAGCGCCGCCGACTGGTCGAGCAGCGCGAGCACAACGTCGAACATCTGCTCCAGCGCCTGCACGCTGACGCGCTCGCCCGGCTCATGGTTGCGCTCGGTTCCGTTGGCCATGTTCACCGTCTGAAAGCCCTGCGCCACGAGCGCGTTGGCGTCGGAGGCGCCACCGCTTGAGATCCGCACGGGTTCGTGTCCGCAGGCGCGCAACGCAGCCTCAGCGGCCTGCAGCGCGGGGCTGCTCGCCGGGACCTCATAGCCGGAGAACGTCCGTTGCACGGTGATGTCCACGTCACAGTCGCAGTCTGCGAGGTTGGCCGCCTGGTTGATGCGGTCGACGATCTCAGCCACGAGCTCGTCCGCCTGCTGCTCGCCCAGCGCGCGTGCCTCAAGCACGAGCGAGCAGTGTTCGGGCACAACGTTGACGGCAGTGCCGCCGGAGATCGTTCCCACGTTGACGGTGGTGTGCCGGTCGAGCCGGCCGAGCCGCAGTGAGGTGACGGCGCGGGCGGCGGCGAGGATCGCGCTGCGCCCATCCTCAGGGCGGATGCCGGCGTGCGCTGCCGCGCCGCGGAAGGCAGCGTCGATGCGAAAGTGCGTGGGCGAGTCGATCACCACCTCGCCGATCGGCGTGGCGTGGTCGAAGACGTAGCCGAATTGGCTGCGAAGCAGCGAAGCGTCGAATGCGCGGGCGCCGGCGAGCGACGTCTCCTCGCCGACGGTGAACAGCAGCTCCACGTCCAGCGGCGCACCCTGCCGGCTGATGTGGCGCGCGAGTGCCAGCAGCACGGCCACGGCGGCCTTGTTGTCGGCGCCGAGGATGCCGTCGTTGGCGTTCTCCCATGCTCCGTCCTGCAGCACCGGCTCGACGGGTGCCAGCAACGGAACGGTGTCCAGGTGCGCGCACAGCAGCACTGAACGCGCGACACCGTTGCCGTCTGCCGACACGCCGGCGCCGTCAGCGACAGGTATACGTGCCAGCAGGTTGCCGCAGTCCGAGCCCACGCGCGGGCCGGCATCGTCCTCGTGGACCTTGACACCGAGTGCGCGCAGCTCGGCGATCACGCGCTCGGCGCAGCGGCGCTCGTGTCCTGATGGGCTCTCGATGCGGCAGAGCTCGGCGAACGTGCCGTTCAGGTAGCTGCGCTCGCATCGTCCCGGGATGGGGAGCTCGCCGACTCTTGCCACCGAGGCGGGAGCCGTCACGACATGCCGGCGCGCTGCGCGGACGCCGAGGAAGGCGCCTGCGAGACATCTGAGAGGCCATCGCGAGCGCAGGCCCGCTGGAGCGCGGCGGCGACGAAGTCACGGAACAGCGGCGCGGGGCGCTCCGGACGAGACTTGAACTCGGGGTGAAACTGCGAGGCCACGAAGAACGGATGGTCGTCGAGCTCGATCACCTCAACCAGGCGCTCGTCCGGGGAGGTGCCCGACACCCGCAGACCGGCGCTCTGCAGGCGCTTGCGCAGCAGGTTGTTGACCTCATAGCGGTGGCGGTGACGCTCGTAGATGACGGCCTCGCCGTACATCTCCAGGGCGCGGGTGCCGGCGTGGAGCTTGATCGGATCGGCGCCCAGGCGCATGGTGCCGCCGAGGTCGGCGACCTCCTTCTGCTCGGGCAGCAGGTCGATCACGGGGTAGGGCGTCTCGATGTCGAACTCCGTCGAGTTTGCGCCCTCCATGCCGGCGACGTTGCGGGCGAACTCGGCGACGGCGACCTGCATCCCCAGGCACACGCCCAGATACGGGATGTGGCGCTCGCGGGCGACCCTGGCGGCGGCGATCTTGCCCTCGATGCCGCGTCCGCCGAAGCCGCCGGGGATGAGGATGCCGTCGGCGCTGGTGAGCCGCTGCAGCGTGTCGGCGTCTTCGCTGCCCTCCAAGCTCTCGGAGTCGATCCAGTCGATCTCCACCCTGCCGTCCTGCAGCGAGGCGGAGTGGCGCAGCGCTTCGGAGACCGACAGGTAGGCGTCCTCCAGCTGCACGTACTTGCCGACCAGCGCGATCCGCACGGAGCGACCGATCGGAGATCGGCTGGCCCGCTCAGAGCGTTCGATCGGCTCCTTCCAGCGCGACAGCTCCGGCGCGGGTGCCTCCAGGCCGAAGTGCTCGAGGATGAAGTCGTCGACGCCCTGGTCGCGGAAGGTCAGCGGCACCTTGTAGATGTTGTCCACGTCGCAGGCGGAGATGATCGCGTCGATGGGCAGGCTGGCGAACAGCCCGATCTTCTTGCGTATGTCACTCGACAGCGAGCCCTCCGAGCGGCACATGAGCATGTCCGGGGCGATCCCGATTCCCCGCAGCTCGTTGACGGAGTGCTGTGTCGGCTTGGTCTTCAGCTCGCCGGCGTGGCCGATGTAGGGCACGAGCGTCAAGTGGATGAACATGCACCTGCGCCGTCCGACGTCCACGGGGAACTGGCGGATCGCCTCCAGGAACGGCAGCGACTCGATGTCGCCGACGGTGCCGCCGATCTCGGTGATGACGAAGTCGACGTCGCTGGACTCGGCGATCAACGCGATCCGCTGCTTGATCTCGTCGGTGATGTGCGGGACGACCTGCACGGTGCCGCCAAGGTAGTCGCCGCGGCGCTCGCGACGGATGACCGTGTCGTAGATGCCGCCGGCGGTGACGTTGGAGGCTTTGCTGGTGTTGGAGTCGGTGAAGCGCTCGTAGTGCCCGAGGTCCAGGTCGGTCTCGGCGCCGTCCTCGGTGACGAACACCTCGCCGTGTTGGTAGGGCGACATCGTGCCGGGGTCGACGTTGATGTAGGGGTCGAACTTCTGCAGCCCGACAGTCAATCCGCGTGAGACGAGCAGCCGCCCGAGCGAGGCGGAGGCGATCCCCTTGCCGAGAGAGGAGACGACGCCGCCGGTCACGAAGATGAACCGGGTCTTGCTGGGCGCCTGGGCGTGGCGGTCGGAGTGGTGCATGCTCATGTGGGCCTGCCTAGGGAGTCTAGTTGGCGCAGCCCAGGAGTCCGTTCGATCAGCGCAGAAATCGAGCGCAACTCCCCATATACCGTGATTACTGCGAGCAGGACGAGCGCCACGAGCTGGCCGGCGCCGGACAATGTCAGCACCAGCCACAGCCCGGCGAGCGCCCCCAGCAGGTTGGCGCCGGTGTCGCCGAGCATGGCCCGCTCGCGCAGGTCGTACACGCCGGCGACGAGCGCGGGCGCCGCGAACAACCCGAGCGCCCACAGCGGGCGCAGGCCGGCGGAGCCGATGGCAAGGCCGGCGCCGAGCAGCACGAACGCCTTGGTTGCGCGCCCGGGACGCAGGTCGAGCAGGTTGAAGACGTTTGTGGCGAGCACGAGCACGCCGGCGGCGAGCAGCCAGCGCGCGTTTGACAGGCCGAGGTAGCTCATCGCCAGCAGCGCCAGACCGAGCGAGCCGACGGCCTTGAGCGCGCCGGTTGACAGCTCACCGCGCAGCAGCGCTGCTCCGTGCCCGCGCCAGCCGCGCTGCGGCGGGCGGGCGTCCTCGCCGGAGCTCTCGCGGGCGAGCGTGTCGTCGAGCAGCCCGAGCGCGAGCACGCCGAGCGCGTACACGGCGATGGGCAGCAGCTCGGGGTGGAACACCTGGGTGGAGGCCAGGCGCTGCAGCAGCGTCAGCGGGATCAGCGCGAGCAGCGCGGCGGCGAGCGTGAGCACGCCGAACGGGAACGGGAGCGCACGCCGGCGGTAGTTGAGCCGCGTGTGGCCGGCTTCGCGCAGGGCGCGCAGCAGCATCGGCGCGAGGATCGCGGCGCTGAGGAGCGCGATCAGGAACGGCAGGGCGTGCATGTGTGGAAACTAGCGGCGCGGGCGGACGCGCCCACGGCTGTCCTGTCAAGTCGTCAGGGCTGTGTGGCGCCGCTGGTTACGGTTGGCAGCAGCGAGTCGGCGGTGGCCTTGACGCCGAAGGTGCCGCGGTCTCCGGCAAGGGCGTAGTCGAGCGCGGCTTGACCGGCGAGATCGTCGAGGTCATCGACGCTGGAGATGCCCTTGCCGCGGTACCAAGGGATCTGCGACGGTTCGGTGTTGCTGAGCTCGACGCCGACGGCGGGGACCCCGACGGCGGCGACCCCGGCGAGCAGGCCGGACTCGAACGCGGCGCCGGCTTCGTTCTGTTCTGCGCTCATGCCAGTTGGTTCGGCACGCATCACGACCAGCCCTTCCAGGCGCGTGAGCTGACCGTCGAAGGCGCTGAGCAGGCTTGCGCGCACCCGGCTGATCAGCTCGCGGTCGACCCGCGGACCGCCGCTGACGAGCTGGCGCCCGATCAGGTCGCCGAAGCTTTCCACCAGCCCGATGGAGGTGGTGAGCGGGGCGTAGTGCGTGCCGGCGACCTGGGTTGAGATTTCGGCCAGGTCGAGCGGCTCACGGACTGCCACGACGGTGGTGACGCTGCCACCGGCGTCGGCGACGGCGGTGCGCACGAGCGTGTTGACGGTGTTGGAGGAGCCACCGAGGAACACCACCCCGATCGTGCGCCCGGCCAGCAGTTCGTGCACGGCCAGCGGATACAGGCCGGTTGCGAACGCTTCCTCCCCGCTCAGCCGTTCCTGCAGGGTGTCGGCCTGCTTGCGAGCGTGACTGACTTCGGAGTTGAGGTTGGCGACGATGCCATTCTTGGCCGAGGAGACGAGGTTGGAGTCGCCGATGGCGACGCCGAGCACGACGCCGAGCGCCAGCGCGAACAGGACGGCCGCGAGTGAGAGCGCGTGGTAGCGGAAGTCAAACATGGTGGGTGTGCCGGCGGGACGGGTCAGCCGGCGCCGGCGGAGGTGATGTTGGGTGAGCGCAGCTCGGCCAGCAGCTGGAGCTTCAGCCACAGCAGTTCTGCCACGTCGCGCAGGGCTGGGCTCATCCACACGACGGCGATCAGCGCGATCAGCCCGGCGGCGATCACGACCAGCAGCGGCGTCAAGCCCGGCTGCGGCCGGTAGAGCCGGCTGACGCCCTTGGCGTCGACAAGGATCTCGCCGATACGCAGGCGCGTGAGGAACGTGGAGGACATGCCTTTGCGGTTGCGGTCGAGGAACTCGACGAGGTTGAACTGCGAGCCGACGGAGACGATCAGGCGCGCGCCCTTCTCGGCGGCGAGCAGCATGGCGACGTCCTGGCTGGTGCCTGGAGCGGGGACGAGCTTGAACAGCAGGCCGAGTTCTTCGAGGCGGTGGCGACCGGGGGCGCGCCCGTCGGGGTAGGAGTGCACGACGAGCTCAGCACCGCAGCGCAGTGACTGCTCGCTGGCGGAGTCCATGTCGCCGACGATCATGTTCGGCGTCATGCCCTCCTCCAGCAGCGCGTCGGCGCCGCCGTCGACGGCAACGATCACGGGGCGCATGTCGCGGATGAACGGCCGCAGCGCGCGCAGGTCGTGCTGGTGGCCGACGCCGCGGACGACGACGAGCGTGGAGCGATCACGGAAGTCGGTGGCGAAGCGGGGCAGCTCGATCCTACCGGCCAGCAGCTCGCGCTCCTCGCGCATGTGATCGATGGTGTTGTGGGCAAAGCGCTCCAGCGCCTCTCCAACCTCGCTGCGGCGCAGCTCGGTTTCGGCACAGACGCGCTCGAGGTCGAGCACCTCGCCCCGGGCGAGCAGCTCGCCCTTGCGCAACACCTCCGCGCGCGCTGCGCCTGCGGGCTCGGCGCCGGGCTCGGCGGCACCGGGCCGGCCGGCGACCGCGGGCAGGATCTGGATGACCAGCGGGTCTCCGTCGGAGAGCGAGTCGAACAGCGAGTCATCGGCCAGGTCGACGAGCACGATGCCCGCCTCCACGAGCAGCTGCGGTCCGAGGTTGGGATAGGAGCCGCCGGAGGACGGGCTGCAGTTGAGCACGGCGAGGACGCCGGCGGAGATCAGCTCCTCGGCGGAGACGCGATCGATGTCGAGGTGGTCAATCAGCGCGATGTCGCCGCGCACGAGATGGCGGACGAGCAGCTTCGTGCGCCTGCCCGGCCGTACGGGGCCGGCGACGCTCTGGACGTGCGGGATCTCGCTCCCAGGGGCGGTCGTGCCCGTGGAGGGCAGATAGCCCGGTCCGCTGGATCGCGTGGCGGCCACAGTAGCGAGAGTAACGCCCGTAGGCATGGGGCGCAGCTCTTGCAGGCGCTCAGGCAGCGCGGCGCAAGTCGCGCGCATGGCGGCGCGCGACTGTGTCGTCGGTGTCAGCGCCGAGCATCCGTACCAGCTCGCTGACGACATCGCCCTCGCCGAGCTGGAGCACGGTGGTGCGCGTGGGCTCGGCGTTGGTGTCCTTGACGATCGAGAAGTGACGAGCGCCGAGCGAGGCGATCTGTGGCAGATGGGTGATGCACAGCACCTGTCTGCGCTCCCCCAGCTCGCGCAAGCGGGCACCGACCACACGCGCGGTTTGGCCGCCGATGCCGGCGTCGACCTCGTCGAACACAAGCGCGGCATCGGCGCTGGAGGCACCGGCAACGCTCATGATCGCGAGCATCACCCGCGAGAGCTCGCCACCGGAGGCGATCTCTCGCAGCGGCCCGGCGGGCACCCCGGGGTTGGGGGCGATCATGAACTCGACGGAGTCGCCGCCGGTGGGTCCGGGCTCGCGCTCGGCGAGGATCACCTCGAAGCTGGCGTCGGCCATGGCCAGCGAGGCGAGCTGCTCGCGGACGGCGGGCGCGAAGCTGCGGGCGGCGGCCTGCCGGGCTTTGCGCAGCGAGGACGCGTGCCGATTCAGCGAATCGCGGGCTGCGCTTAGCTGCTCGGTGACCTGCGCCAGCGCGGTCTCCGCCCCGGCGAGCTCGGCGTGGCGGGCGCGAGCGCGCAGCGCATACTCGAGCACGGCGTCGACGCTGCCGCCGTGCTTACGGGCGAGCCGCTCGATCGCAGCCAGGCGCTGTTCAAGCGCGTCCAGCGACATCTCGCTTGTGGATGCTCCGTCGAGACCGTGCGCGACGGCGCGCTCGCAGTAGTCGCGCAGCTCAGCGGCCAGGTCCTGGGACTCGATGACGACGCCGTGCATGCGCTCGCTGAGCGCGTCGAGCGCGGGGTCGACCCCAGCGAGCGCGTCGAGCGCCCCGACGGCGCCGGCCGCGAGCTGCGCTGCCCCGGGGCCTTCGCCGGACTCCGGGGCAAGCGCCTCGGCGCCGGAGCCGGCGGCAGAGCACAGCGCATCGAGGCTGCGCAGCCGCTCCCGCGCACCGAGCAGCTGCTCGTACTCGCCGGCGTCGGGGGCAACGGCGTCGATCTCGGCAAGCTCAAACTCGAGCAGGCCGAGCTCGCGCTCTCGCTGGGAGGAGAGCTCGCGCAGCTCCTCCAGGCGCCCTTGCAGCAGCTGTGTGTCGGCGTATGACTGCGCGCAGGCGCGCAGGCAGCCGTCGTGGTCGCCGCTACAGAGTCCGTCGAGGATCTCCAGCTGGGCGGCGGAGAGGGTGAGCTTGCGGTGCTCGTGCTGCCCGTAGAAGGCCAGCAGCGCGCCGCCGATCTCGCGCAGCTCGCCGACGGTGGCGGAGCGGCCGTTGAGATAGGCACGGGTACGCCCGTCGGCGCCGACGCGGCGGGCGAGCACGACCTCCTCGGCATCGGCGTTCAGGCGCTCGCCCAGCTGCAGGCGCACCCGCTCGGGTAGATCGAAGATCCCCTCGACGTAGGCCTCGCCGGCTCCAGGGCGCACGATCCCCGGCCGCGCGCGGCCGCCGAGCAGCAGATCGAGCGCATGCGCGAGCACGGTCTTGCCGGCGCCGGTCTCGCCGGTAAGCACATTCAGGCCGGGTGCCAGCCGCAGCTGCGCCTGCTCGATCAGCAACAGGTTCTCGACACGAAGCTCTTGAAGCACGCCAGGTGGTGTACCAGCGCACGGGGACAGATCGCACGGGCGCGCGGCGAGCGAATCGCCGCGTCGATCGTTGCAGGCTGAGCTCGATTGCTTGCCGGAGCGCTCCGGGACGGGCATAATGCATCCAGGCGATACAGGAACGGATACCTATCCCGACATACACTCGTCCGCTACAGGCATGGCTGCCAGCGACCCTTATCCGCACCTCAGTCGACTCCCGTCGACAGATGTCCAGTGCGTCACCTCAGACGCGCTGCGCGAGCGCCTGGAAGAAGAGATAAACCGCGCGGAGCGCCACGGCACACAGCTGAGCTGCCTGCTGGTGGTGATCGAGAACCTTGGGGAGATGACGCGTGAGCACGGCGAGGAGCTGCGCGAGCAGACGCTGGAGTACGTGGCAGGCGCGCTGCGGCGCGAGCTGCGTCGCTTCGACCGCGTCGGGCGCGCCGGCCGCGAAGCACACAGCGCGGACGGCGATCTGCTGATCATCCTGCCGGGGGCAGACAGCCCACGGGCGGAGATCGTGGCACGGCGGGCACTGGAGCGACTGCGCACGATCAAGGTCGAAGCAGGTGGCATCCGCAGGCCCCTGCACGTGTCGGTTGGCTTGGCGGCATGGCGAGCGGATGTGAGCGCACAGGCGCTGATGGCTCAGGCGCGCGCGGCGACCGGCAGGATGGGCAGCGAGAATCGTGTGCAGGACCCAAACGCCGCGGCTGCGCCGGCCTCGGAGGAGGCACAGCCGGCAGGCGCGAGCTCGGGCACGGCCGTCCCGCCGGTGCTCGGTCGCGCCGGACGTTCATAATCTCAAGCCGGTGCTTTCTGGATCAGAGTTGTGGCTGCTGCGCCTGATGGCCGATCGCGGTCTGGCGCTGCTGGACGCCAGCACGCTGGCGGTGGTGATCGAGGAGCGCGGCGAGCTGCGGGTGGCTGCATGCGCTGGCCCGGAATCGGTGCGCGTGCGGATCGTACCTGTGCAGAGCAGCGCGCTGGGGTCGCTGTACTTGGAGGGCAAGGCAGTGTCGCTCGATCGTCCACGCGGCGATGAAGCGGCGTGGCTGCACGAACTTGGCCTGGAGGCGCGTGCAGCGCTGGTTGAGCCACTGAGCATGGACGGCCAGGGCAGCGGCCTGATCATTGCGCTGCGACGCGACGGGAGCTTCCGCGGACCGGACCGCCAGGCGCTGAGCGCGTTCGCGGCAAGCGTCTCCCAGCGTCTTGCAGCGGAGCGCTCGGTGGAGATCGAACGGCTGCGCTACGGCATGGAGGCACGCGAGCACGAGCGCACGCGCTGGGCGCGGGAGATCCACGACGAGAGCATCCAGGGCATCGGCGCGCTGCGCCTGCAGCTGGCCAACGCGCGGGACCTGGACGACCGGGAAGCTTTGAGCAAGGCTGTGGACACGGTGCTGGAGGGCCTGGGCAATGAGATCGACGGTCTGCGCCACCTGATCACGGAGCTGCGCCCGGCGGCGCTGGACGACCTGGGGCTGGAGGCGGCGCTGCAGGCGCTGGCCAGGCGCGCACAGGCGATCGACGGTCTGGATGTGGAGACGGAGTTCGAGCTGGGCGAGGATGCGGCGACGGCGGGTAACGGCGGGGTGAGCGACAGCGACGCGCGCCGCCTGGACGCTGAGCTCGAGAGCACGATCTACAGGGTCGTGCAGGAGGCGCTCACCAACGTCGGCCGCCATGCGCAGGCGACGAGGGCGGTGGTGAGCGTGCGCGAGCATGGCGCGGTTATCCGCGCGTCGATCACAGACGATGGCAAAGGCCTTCCGAACGCCGATCGGCTTGGCCCCCGCGGCGACGGCCTGGAGGGGGGCTTTGGCATGTCGGGGATGCGCGAGCGGGCGGAGCTGGTGGGCGGAGAGCTCGAGCTGACGCCGGCGCCCGGGCGTGGAACGATGGTGCGTCTGACGGTGCCGCTGGCGGGGCGCCCGGCGCAGGTGCCGTCGGAGCGGTGAGGCTGGCTAGGACTGCTCGGCCACCTGCTCGCCGGGCTGTTCGTCCTCGCTGTCGCTGTCGCTGTCGCGTCGCAGCCATCCGGCGAGTTGCTGCCCGACTGAGCTGACGGACTCGCCGGCGTCGTGGAAGGCGTCGCGAATCCGCTGTGAATAGAAGGACATCGCCTCGCCGCTGTCAGCGCGCGGGTCGGCCGGCTCGTCGCGGCGCGGATACTCGCCGGCGCCGACGATACGGTCGAACTCGCCCGAGCGAACCCAGGCCATCAGCTCGTGCGTGCGCTTGACGGGCAGCGGGTGGGTGACGCCGAGGTCGAGCATCAGTCGCGTGAGGCGCTGCAAGCCGCGGCTGTCTTCGACGTAGTCCATCCCCTGGCGCATGAACTGGTCGAGGTCGAGCTCCTCGACCATGGCGCCGCCGGCGAGCGACATCAGCGCACGGCAGACGACCAGCGGATCGCGCGTGACGATGGCGGCGGCGCGGTCGGCGCTCAACTCTGTGGCCCGCCCCCACTCCATCAACACGGTACGAACGGGGGTCAGCGGCAGCGGCAGCCTTGCGTTGCGGGTGAGCTGTACGAGGATGGTGAGCGCTGTGCGATAAAGCTGGTGCTCGGCGAGAATATGTGCTGCCTCGTGGGCGAACACAGCTCGCCTCTGCTTGGCGTCAAGCAGCCTGACGAGCTCAGATTGGACGACGACGATGGGGTGCCGTGCGCCGATTGCAAGCGCGTTGGGCGAGGGGAACTGCGTCAGGTAGAGGTCGGGCACGTCGGGCATGTCGAGCGTGGCGTAGGCGATGGCGTGCTCGCGCCAGACATCGCCGAGCTGTTGTTCGGAGAGCCTTACGGAGGATCCGAGGTAGCTCTGGCGCAGTGCGCGCTCGTAGCCGAGCTCCACGAGCTTGCGCACGACGGTGTCGAGATAGGGAATCGAGCCGAGCGCGGCAGTGGCAGCGCGATCGGCTGGATGCTGGAAGGCCCGCGGCGAGATGTTGGTCAGCCGGTAGCCCTCGGCCAGGACGCTCGATTCCGAGGAAGCCATCTGTTCAGCGTAGATCACAACCACCGGCGCGCCTGCCGCAGACGCCGTCCCGCCCGCGTGTACGTCGGCGGGGTGCGACTAATCGGCGAGGCCGGCGCGGCGCACGTATGCGGTGATCTCGGCGCGCGAAGAGAAGCCAAGCTTCTCGATGGCGCGGGCGCGGTAGGTCTTGACGGTGCGCTCGGCGACGTTCAGCTGCTCGGCGATCTCGGGGTTGGTGTAGCCGTTGGCGATCAGCCTGACGACCTCGCGCTCGCGCTCGCTGAGCACGACGCTGTCGGCAAAGCCGTCGTCGCCGGTAGCCATCAGCGCACCGAGCCGAGGATGCAGGTAGTTGCCGCCGGCGACGGCTAGGCGGAACGCCTGCAGCAGCTCGGCGGGCTCTGCCTCCTTGAGCACGTAGCTGCGCGCTCCGGCCCTGAGCGCCTGGCGCGCGTACTCGGGGTCCTCGCGCATCGTCAGGATGGCGACGGCGAGTGTGGGATGGGAGATGAAGCACGACGGCAGCGCCCCCAGGCTTGAGCCTCCGGGCATTGTCAAATCGAGCGTCAGCAGGTCGGGCCTGTGCTCGCGTACCTCGCGGATCATGGTGGGGACGTCGGCGGCCTCGGCAACCACGCGGAACTCGCCGCCCTCGCGCTGCAACACGGCGCGGATGCCGTCGCGAACGACCGTGTGATCGTCGGCGATGATCACATCGATCGGTTTCCTCACCCCTGGCATGGTGGCCTCCATATTTGGAACCTATCGGCACGAGCTGACCGATTCCGTAGGCCTGCCGCCAGATAGCCGTGCAACGCTCGACGTGATTGCGGGTAGGCGCTAGCGTAGCTGCGTGCAATCGCCGCTCCGATCAGCGCGGCTGCGCAGGATACTCGCGGCCTACACGATCAACAGCCTTGGTACGTGGTTCGGGCTGGTCGCGCTACTGGTGGCCGTTTATGACCACACGCACAGTGCGCTGGCCGTGGCGGCGCTCACGTTCGCCGCGGAGGCGCTTCCGGCATTCGTGGTCCCGGCGGTGGTCGCCTGGGTGGAGGCGTCGCAACGCCGACGGGAGCTGACGGCGCTGTATGTGTTCGAGGCGATCGCGACCGCGGCGCTGGCGGTCCTCATGTGGCACTTCTGGCTTCCCGCGGTACTGGTGCTGGCTGCGCTGGACGGCACGGCGGCACTGGCGAGCAGCGCTCTTGTGCGTGCAGAGCTGGCACACGCGGCGCGCGAGCAGGTGGAAGCGGAGATGCGCTCTGCCGGCCCTGTCGAGCAGCAGGCCGAGAACAGCGGCAGGGAGGCGCTGATCGAGGAACGTGCGCAGGAGGCTGAGCGCAAGGCGCATGCGGCGCGCAACGTGGCTTTTTCGGCGACATTCGTGTTGGGCCCGGTGCTCGGCGGAGTGGTGGTGGCGGCGGCGGGAGCGTCGACGGCGCTGTTCGTTGACGTCGGCTCGTTCCTGATCTGCGCGGCGCTGCTGCTGGACCTTCACCCTCACGTGGAGGAGGCCGGCGGTGACTCTGTGAGCAGCCGTTTGCGCTCGGCCTGGCGTCATATCAACGAGGCGCCGTCGCTGCGAGGGATGCTGTTGGCGGAGGCGGTGGCGCTGGTCTTCTTTGAAACCGGCCCACCGATCGAGGTCACGTACGCAAAGGCCACGCTGCACGCCGGCGATCGTGGCCTGGGACTGCTGCTGACGGCATGGGGCGCAGGTGCGGTGCTGGGAAGCGCGGTGTTCGCGCGCTTCGTCAAAAGACCTCTGGGAGGCATGCTGGGCGTGGGGACCGTGGCGATCGGACTGGCCTATGTCGGCTTTGCCGTCGCTCCGTCGCTTGGGCTGGCGTGCGTGGCGGCGGCGTTGGGCGGTGTCGGCAACGGCCTGCAAATGCCCTCGCTGATCAGCATCGTGCAACGGATCACCCCGCAGAACCTCCAGGGCCGGATGATGGGCGCGGTGGAATCGCTCGGCGCGCTGTGTCGAGCGATCGGCCTGCCGTTGGGAGGCGTCCTGGTGGCGCTCAGCTCGCCACGTATCGCGTTCGTGATCGTTGGGTCGGGGGCGGTGGCCACAACGGCCGCATTGGTGCGTCTGGCGCCGGGGTCACGCGGCGGATCGGCACCGGCGTCGGGTGACCCGCAGACCCACGCGCCGGTAGAGAGTCAAGTGTCAGGAGTCCCCTAGGGCGGAAGTACCTTAAGGACGGGGCTGTGTCGGCCGTTAAGGATTACAGACGACGATGCCAGCACCGAAGCTCACGAGATGCCTTTTCTGGGCGGCCGAGTTCCTGCTCCTGGCAGGCACACTCGCCGCCGCCGTATGGGTGTCGAACGCCGAAGAATGGCAGCCGTTGGCACTGGTCGTGCTGCTGTTGGTGCTCACTTTGGTAGGCGACTGGCTCAGCATCGAGACTCCTGGCGGGCAGCTGAGCTGCTCACTGGTAGCGATCGTGTTGGCCATGGCCCTGCTGGGACCCGTACCAGCCATGGCGTTCAGCGTCGCCGCGATCGTCCTGACTTCGGGCGCGCGGCGTCTGATGGAGCCGTGGCAGTGGCTTAACAACGTCTCAACGTTCGCTGTTGTCCCCTTCGCGGGAGGGTGGCTCGTTCACACGCTGGCGGTTGACGCGCACGTCCTGCACAACCATCACGAGGCGCAAACCGTCATCTTCGGCTTGATTGTCCTCGGGGCGTTTGTCGCCGCTGTAGTGCTTAATTTCGTCTTGTTCGCACTGCACAAGCGCGTCGATGAGGGGCGGCCGTTGGTGCGGCAGATGCGCGACTTGTTCCTTCCGCTGCTGCCCGGCCAGCTCGCCGCGGGAATGCTCGCGACATTTCTCGCGGTCGCTTACGCCAGCATCGGTCTGCCAATGCTGATCGGCTCGATCGCGGTGCTGTTGATCCTGCGTCAGCTCACGGTTGCGTTGCTTCGCTCTGAGGAGCGGGCCGAGGAACTTCAGGCTCGCTCCAGGCAACTCGTTGGACTACAGCTCGGGGTGCTGCGAACCCTGGTGCGCGCTCTCGGCATGCGCGACAAGACAAGCGGACGCCATGCCGCATCAGTCGCCCGTTATGCAAAGGCGCTGGCGGGCGAGCTCGGCTGCAACGAGGAGGAGTGCGACGTCGTGCACGCGGCCGGGCTGCTGCACGAGATCGGCAAGTTCACGTGGCCGGATCGCGTGCTGCATGCTGAGACGATTGATGATGCGGACCTCGCGATCGTCAAGAACCACCCGCAGGAGGGCTCGATCCTGGTCGGTGCACTCGATGGCTATGGGGACGTAGCGGACGCGATCCTCTACCACCACGAGCGAGTCGATGGTCGCGGCTACCCCGCCGGCTTGATCGGCACTGAGATCCCTCTGGCCTCGCGCATACTCGCGATCTGCTCGATCTACGACACCGTCACGGCGCGCGAGAGCTATCGCTCGCAGATGACGCCCGCGGAAGCGATGGCTGAGCTGAGGCGTGGCGCCGAGAATGGCCAACTGGACTCCGACCTGGTCGAGCACTTCATCGTTCTACTCGAGCGCGCAGGACCTGCCTTCGCCCAGGACGCCGACTTCGAGGTAGAGCTCGAATTCGAGCGCCGAGTGCAGATGATGGCGGAGCCGCGATCGGCAGATTCCGGCTCATA
The DNA here is from genome assembly GCA_963779665.1 of uncultured Solirubrobacteraceae bacterium. Taxonomy (GTDB): domain Bacteria; phylum Actinomycetota; class Thermoleophilia; order Solirubrobacterales; family Solirubrobacteraceae; genus Palsa-744. Next base: position 544,127 of record CAVZYW010000002.1, read on the forward strand.
CCAGGCTCGTAACAACGGCCCGCAGTCCCGGACGGGCGACTGGCGCTCAACTGTTCGTGAGCTGCGACAGCGGGCTCTGAACAAGAGCTGAGGGCGCCAGGGGCGCCCTCAGAGTCCTACATAACAACTAATTCGTTGGTCTTACGACTTGTGGAATTCGGGCATATGGTCTCCTTCTCCAGTGAGGTGCCGCATGGCGACACCGCGTCTCCATCCAGGAAACAAATGAGTAGGTTTGCATCACTACACGAAGGATTCTAACGGCACGTGTCGAGATGTGCACGTTGCGGAGGTTTGTGCAGCATTCGTTGCAGCGACCGTTGGTCGATTGTGTCTGCCCTCGAGCATGGGCGTCAAACGTCCACAAACCTCGCCTGCCCTCAAGTTCTCCGAGCTTTCAGACGAAACATGCAGCGACCCCAACCGATCGAGGCCCGCAATGCCCCTGTCCGCAACACCAACGCAACCCCGCAACGAGCGCCAGCTCGTCTTCACGAGCTCACAGGCGGCCCGATACCTGGGTGTCTCCTTGGCAACGGTTCGCCGCTGGACAGATGCAGGCCACGTTGGCTGCTACAGGACACCCGGTGGCCAGCGGCGCTTCTCGCGCGCCCAGCTGGATGACTTCATCGCCTCGATGCAGCGCACCGGCCCGGCCGGCTCAGCGGATGTAGTCGTGCATCACGACGCACAGGTCGCGTGAGCGACCGACGCGTCAGCTGGACAGGCGCCCGAACTTCTGACGCAGGCGGCGGTAGAACGAGGAGCCTGGAAGCTGGGCGATAGTGCCGATGTCGTTGACGAATCGCGCCTCGATCCGCCCTCCCGGCGAGATCTCCCCCGCGGGACGCCCGTCCACTGCCACGTCCAACGGCTCGCGCGAGCGGTTGTAGATCGTCAGCCGATCGTCCGGCGCCACGACCAGCGCGCGAGCGGTCATCGAGTGGGGGGCGATGAACGACACCACGAACCCCTCCACCCCCCACGCCATCACGGGACCGCCGTTGGCGAGGTTGTAGCCGGTCGACCCCGCAGGGGTGGCCACTACCAGACCATCGCAGCGGACGCTGCCGGCCTCCTCGCCACCCAGCGCGTAGGCCAGCTCAGCCACCCGCTCGCCCACCTTGCGGTGAATCGCCACATCGTTGATGGCGGTCTGGCGCCCGACCTCCGAGCTGCCGTCGGGCAGCCCGAGCTCGATCGCCGGGAGACGCAACAGCTCGAAGTCGCCGTTCAGCGCACGGGCGATTCCTGACTCGATGTCCTGCGGCTCGACCGTCGCCAGGAAGCCAATCTCGCCGAAGTTGATGGCGAACACGGGAATTCCAGTGCCGGCGTAGCACTGCAGCGCCCGTAGGATCGTGCCGTCGCCGCCGAGCACTATGCACAGCTCGACGTCGTTCTTGGCGGGCGCGTCCACGGACAATCCGGGACCGGCCTGCAGCCCGTGCTTGCGGGTCTCCTCCTGATCCAGGCGCAGGCTGACGCCGGCCTGCGCGGCTCGCTGTGCCAGCAGGTCGAGCGCGACGCGGGTGTCGTCGGGGCGTCGATGCGTGAACACCGTGATCTCCCTCACGGCTCGACCTCCCGCGCCATCGGCTCCAGCGAAGCGCCGTCTCGCGAGCCGATCCCGCCGGCGGGATCGGCAAGCCAGATGAACGTCTCGCGATTTCCCTTTGGTCCTGCCAGCCCGGAGGAGCGGTAGCCAACGACGGCGGCGCCGAGCTCCAGAGCTGCGTGGCCGACGCCGATCAGTGCCTCACGCCGGTCCTCGGCATCGCGGACGACGCCGCCTTTGCCGATCCGGCCGCGGCCGAGCTCGAACTGTGGCTTGACCATGGCCAGCACGTCATAGCCTGGCCCCAGACAGCCGAGCACCGCGCCCAGCACCTTGCCCAGGGAGATGAACGACACGTCGACGGTGGCCAGGTCGGGGAGAACGTCGGGTCCGAGCGTCGCCGCCGGCAGCATCTCGCGCGTCAGCGTCCGGGCGTTCGTGCGCTCCAGTACCAGGACCCGTGGGTTGGTGCGCAGGCGGTAGTCGAGGATTCCGTAGCCGACGTCCACGGCGATCACTTCGCCGGCTCCGCGCTGCAGCAGGCAATCGGTAAAACCGCCGGTAGAGGCACCGACGTCAAGCGCGCGCCGTCCCGCCACCTCCAGCCGGCAGGCAGCCAGTGCGTTGGCAAGCTTGATCCCGCCGCGCGAGACAAACGCCGGGCGCTCGGCCAAGCGCACGTGCATGTCCTCGTCGACCAGCTCGCCGGGCTTGGCTGCTCGGCGCTCACCGGGGCCGACGTTCGCGTGCAGAGGGAGCAGAAACACCTCGCCCGCCATGACCGACGCTGCCGCCCGACTGCGAGATGGAAACAGTCCACGCTCGGCCAGCAGGGTGTCGAGACGACGCTTGCCCATCGTTGAAGAACCCTTACACAAACTGGGCGTCACGCACCTTGAGCGCCGACCGATGACGGCAATCGAGGCATATTGGGCATCTCTGTGATCGATGTCACACAATGCGCGGGGCCGGCGGTGCATCATGATTAACGATCGAGAGCGCAGCATCCACTCTCCTGAATCCCTCCTCCCGAAACGGCCCGCTTCCCCGGCGGGTCGTTTCAGTTAAGTGGCCCGTCGCGCCGCGCACGCTCCAGCAGCCCTTGATCGCACACACCGTTCGGGCGCCCGTAAGCGCAGCGGTGCCTCAAGCGCCAACGATCGCCGAGCCGGCGCTGTGGGAGCCGCTTCCCTGAATCGTGTGGCGACGCTCGCCGTCAGAAATGACTGCGGCCACGCGCTCGGCGATGCGCTCACCAGTGAAGCCAACCTCCTCGTGCAGTAACGCCGGCTTGCCGTGCGTGACGAAGCGGTCGGGGAGCCCCACCCTGAGAATGCGCGGGGTTGTGCCGGCGTCGTTGAGCGTCTCCCACACCGCTGAGCCGAAGCCCCCGGCCAACACACCCTCCTCGATGGTAACCAGCAGGTCGTGCTCGGCCGCCAGCTGCGCCATCAGGCCGGCGTCGATCGGCTTGGCAAAGCGGGCGTCCACGACCGTCACGGCGATCTCCTGGGTGCGCAGCAGCTCCGCAGCCTGCAATGCCTTGGCAACGCCGCTGCCATAGCCGATCAGGGCAACGCGCCGACCGGCCACGACGGACGATGTGGTGAGGTCGGCCTCGCTGAGGATCTCGCCGGTTCCGATTGCGATTGCCTTGGCCTCGCCCGGGAGCGGCACGCCCGTTCCCTCGCCGCGCGGATAGCGCATCGCGACGGGGCCATCGTCGTACTCCAGCGATGTGCGCAGCATGTTCACGAGCATCGCCTCGTCGCGCGGAGCCATCAGCACGATGTTTGGCAGGCAGCGCAGATAGGCGATATCGAAGGCGCCATGGTGGGTGGGGCCGTCGTCGCCGACCAGACCCGCCCGATCCATTGCGAACACCACGTTCAGTTTTTGCAGGCACACGTCGTGCACGATCTGGTCGTAGGCGCGCTGCAGGAACGTGGAGTAGATCGCCGCAACCGGCTTGGCGCCCTCGAGCGCAAGACCGGCTGCAAACAGGATCGCTTGCTGCTCGGCGATCCCCACGTCGAAGTAGCGCTCGGGCATCGCCTTCTGCAGGATGTTCAGCCCGGTGCCGGAGTTCATGGCCGCGGTGATGCCGACCACGCGTTGATCGCGTTCGCATTCGCGCACGAGCGCATCGCCGAAGACCTGCGTGTACTGCGGCGGCGGCGCTCCTACGGAGCCGGGCCCGGTTGTGCTCGCCGTCGGCGCGGGGCGTGTGGGAGAGCCGTTGAGGATCGACTTGGGCTTGGCCGCATGCCACTTCTCCATGCCCTCCAGGCCGCCGTCCTCAGCCGGAGCGAAACCCTTGCCCTTAACCGTCGCGATGTGCACCACAACGGGCCGCTGTGCCGCGAGCGCCTCGCGCAGGGCCTCGCGCAGGGCACGTACGTCGTGACCGTCGACGACACCCATGTAGGCCCAATCGAGCTCCTCCCACCACAGTCCAGGAGCCCAGAACGCCTTGATCGACTCCTTCAGGTGTGGCCCCAGGCGCTCGAACGCAGATCCGATCCCGCCCGGCAGGCGCGTCAGACCTCCCTCGACCTCTGCGCGCGCATGCCACAGCTTGGGGTTCAGCCGCACGCGGTTGAAGTAGCGCGACAGCGCGCCGACGTTTGGGGCGATGGACATGCCGTTGTCGTTGAGCACCACGACGATCGGTGTGCCCAGGCCGCCCGCCTGGCCAATCGCCTCGAAGGCCACGCCGCCGGTCATGGCGCCGTCGCCGATCACCGCCACGACCTTGCCGTCGGCGTCTGTATCCAGATGGCGCATGCCCTCCTTGATCCCGACCGCGTAGCCGATCGAGGTGGAGGCGTGCCCGGCACCCATGATGTCGTGTGGAGACTCTGCGATCGAGCAGAACGGAGCCAGTCCACCGTATTGACGGATCGTGCTGAGCTGATTGCGCCTGCCTGTGAGGACCTTGTGCGGATAGGCCTGATGGCCGACGTCCCAAAGGATCTTGTCGCGAGGGGACTCCAGCACCGAGTGCAGCGCAACCGCCAGCTCGCAGGTGCCGAGGTTGGCGCCGAAGTGACCGCCGATCTCGCCAACGGTGTCGATGATGTGCTCGCGCACCTCCTGGGCAAGCTGGGCGAGCTCCTGCTCGGAGAGCTCGCGCAGATCCTCGGGGCCGTCGATGTTCTCGAGCAGGCTCATGAGGTGCGGGTGTAGATGAAGTCGGCGATGCCCTCGAGCTCGGCGGTCGCGTGCGTGGGCGCGCCGTCATCGGCGGAGAAGCGACCGGCGACCTCAGCCAGCGCCTCTTGGGCCATCCGGTGGGACTCCGCCGCCAGCTCCCTGGCGCGGTCAATGCCGAACTCGCTCACGTACGTGCGCTTCCCGTGACGCTCATCGCTACCTCGTGGCTTTCCCAGTGCATCGTCGGTGCCGGTCACATCAAGTATGTCGTCCACGATCTGGAACAGCACGCCCAACTCCGCGGCAAAGCGGCGGAAGGGCGCGGTCTCAGCCGGATCTTCGATCCCCCTCAACAGTAGTACGCACAACACCGACGCACCAATCAAACGGCCAGTCTTGAGCTCGTGCAGCCGCCGCAACGCGCTGGGACTGGAAGGGGTTTGCGGGTTCACATCCGCATACTGCCCGCCGACCATTCCGTTTACGCCCGTAGCCGCGGCCAGCTCGGCTGCCGCCGCCAGCACCCGCTCGGGCGCCGAGCGGTGGTTGCTGAGCAGGTGGCGAAAGGCCTCCGCGTACAGGCCGTCCCCGGCGAGGATCGCGACGTCCTCGCCGAACTTCACGTGACAGGTCGGCGCTCCGCGGCGCAGCTCGTCGTCGTCCATCGCCGGCAGGTCGTCGTGGATCAGCGAATACGTGTGGATCAGCTCGATTGCGCCGGCCAGCGGCAGCACCTCGCTTTGATCGAGCCCGACCGCACGCGCGGTCGCCAGTGCGAGCACGGGACGGATGCGCTTGCCGCCGGCCAGCAACGAGTAGCGCATTGCTTCATCGAGACCCAGCGTGATCGGCTCCTCGGCGAAGTTGATCGCCTCCAGATAGCGCTCGACCTGCTCGCGCAGATGGTCTGGATAGCCGGCGTTGACGAGCTCGGCAGATGGACCGACGGATTGGTGCGCAGGCGTGGCCGTCACCTACAGGAGGGTGTCCTGCCCAGGCGCCGGAGCAAATGCCTCCGCGCGCGTCAGCTGCTCCAGCTCCGCCGCGGCCTGGGTCGCCAGCGAGGCGCAGTCCTCGACCAGCGTGGCTGCCGCATCTGAGGACAGCTCGCCCGAGCGCAGCTGCTCGGCCGCGCGCTCCAGGCGTGCAATCAACTCGTCAAGGCGCTCAACGCTGCTCATCGGATCCCCGCATTCTCTCGCACCTCGCGCAACACTGCGGCCAGCACTCCATTGACGAACCCGGGCGCGTCAGAGCCGCAGAACGTCTTGGCGCTCTCAACCGCCTCCTCGATCGCTCCCTCCGGGGGTATCGGCTCCTCGGCTGGGGCGACGTCGGGGTGGAGTATCTCGATCAGCGCCACACGCATGATGCTGCGCTCCAGCGGCTGGATCCGCTGGACCGACCAACCGTGGGCGTGGCGGTCGATCACCTCGTCGAGCTCCTCGGCACGGTCGGCGGCAGCATGTGCGAGAGCGCGCGCGAACAGCGATGCGTTCGGCCCCAGCGTCTCCGCCAGCGGCTGGCCGGTGAGGTCGTTCTGATAGAGCGCGATCACTGCAGCGCGACGTTGATCGGAGCGGCGCATTCAGGCCCGCGCGACGTATTCGCCCGAGCGCGTGTCCACGCGGATGCGCTGGCCCGGCTCGACGAACAGCGGCACCTGGATGACCGCGCCGGTCTCGAGCGTCGCCGGCTTGGTGCCGCCGCCGGAGACAGAGTCGCCACGCAGGCCGGGATCGGTCTCGGTCACGTCCAGGTCGACGGCGCTCGGGAGTTGCACGTCGCCCGGCTGCTCGTCGATGAACAGCACGTCCACCTCGCTGCTCGGGGTGATCCAGCGCAGCGCGTCGCTGACACTGGACTCCGCCACGGCGATCTGCTCGAAGGACTCGGTATCCATGAAGTGCGCGTCGGTGCCGTCGGCGTACAGGAACTGCATCGTCCGCGACTCCGTGTGCACCGGGCGGAACTTCTCGCCCGCCCTGAATGTCCGGTCGATCACGTTCCCGTCGGAGGCCCTGCGCAGTTTGGTGCGCACGAACGCCCCGCCCTTGCCGGGCTTGACGTGCTGGAACTCGAGAATCTTGAAGACGGTCCCCTCCACCTCGATGTGGTTCCCGTTTTTGAATTGATTTGTGCCTAGCACGTGTTCAGCTTACCCTTGTCTCGGGCCACTCCCCCACCTGCCTCCCTGAGCCTTCGCCCGAACTCGATGCGGCTGAAATGGAAGTCCAACGCTTCGCGCGGGTCGCGGCCCGCGTCGTGACATCCTCAGCGAATGTCCCAGGTCACAACGCCGCAAGGGGTGGCGCTCGAGTACGAGACCGTCGGCTCACCGACGGATCCCCCCGTGCTGCTCGTTATGGGCTTCGGCGCGCAGCTGATCGCCTGGCCACGAGCATTCTGTGAGCGGCTGGCGGCCGGCGGACGCTTCGTGATCAGTTTCGACAATCGCGACTGCGGCCTCTCCTCGAAGTTAGACGACCAAGGCGCAGACCTGGCCTCGGTCGTCGCAGCGGCCTCGGCCGGCGACTTCGAGCAAGCCAGAGCGCTTGCGGCCTACACGTTGAGCGAGATGTCCGATGACGGACTTCAGTTGCTCTCCGCGCTGGGCATTGAGCGGGCGCATGTCCTCGGTTCCTCGATGGGCGGAATGATCGCCCAGACCATGGCGATCAAGCATCCGGAGAGGCTGCTGACGCTCACCTCGATGATGTCCACTACCGGTGAGCCCGAGTTCGGCCAGTCCACGCCGGAGGCAAGGCAGGCGTTGCTCACGCCCGCTCCCGCCGACCGAGCCGGCTACGTCGACGCGGCCGAGAGCTCGCTGATCTGGAGGTCGAAGAAGTACCCCGATCTCGCCGGGACTCGCGAGCTGGCCGGCGAAAGCTACGACCGCTGCTACTACCCCGAGGGCGTCACTCGCCAGCTCGCGGCGATGATCGCAAGCGGATCACGCGCCGAGAGACTGCGGCGCCTGCAGATCCCTACGGTGGTGATCCACGGCCTCGACGACACGCTCATAGCACCGAGCGGTGGCCGGCGCACGGCCGCTCTGATCCCAGACGCTCGCCTGCTCCTCATCGAGGACATGGGCCACGACCGACCGAAGCCGCTGTGGCCACAAATCTGTGGCGCAATTCTCGAACACACGGATTAGCCGCAAGCTTCCGCAAAATGCACAGCTCGCTTGAGGCTCTCAGGGAATGTGCACCAGCGACCTGGACGACTTGAACGCGAACGGAGCGCTGACGCGAATCGAACAGGGAGTGGCTTGTGCTTGCCCGCATACGTAGCCGGCTCTCGGGTCGCCCGGCGCCGTCGCCTCGTATGCCTGTCGGCTGTTGATCATCGAGAAGCCCGTTAGATAGGCGTACGCCGGCGCGCTCACGTACGTGTTGCGCGCGGGGTCGAAGCCGTCCACGGCCCCCTCTGTCGTGCCATTGGTGTCCTCGTAGAAGTACAGCTCGCCGCCCAACCAGGACGGCCCCAGCCAGCGCTCGTTGCCTTCGCCAACGTCCAGGAGTGCGACCAGCCGCTGAGGCCCGCCTGTGACCGTCTCTATCCGTACCTCTGTGGTGGTCCCACCCCCGATGCCGTCGTTGAGGATGAAGGTATCGATCAGCGCGAGTTGCCGGCCATGAAGCGCGAGCGCTTCGACGCTGGGCGCTTTGGGAGGCTCGCACACGACCTTCGACCGGATGAACGATTCGTAGCACTTGCGTCGCGGCGCCCCGCCCAGCACCCTTCGGTCGGCGCCGTTCCATAGGCTGGTCATCACCGTCGCGGCGCCGCTCACCCACGCGACCCGGTCACCCCAGACGGTCGGATGCGAGGCGCCTTGTGTGTCGGGGACGGCTTGGGGGTCGCTGCCATTCAAGGCCGAGACCACCAGGTGGCACTTGCCGGCGCAGCTGAGGTAGGCGAGGACCGGCGGGCCGGATGGACCCGGACCGACCGCGACTTCGATTGCCTTGCCGGCGGAGGGGACAGACGTTGTCGAGATCTGCCCGTCGCGGCGAACCAGAACGTGCCATAAACCCTCTGTCGCGTCGTAGTCACTCCACGCCTCGACGCCACCATACGCCTCGACCACCGTGTTGCCCTGCAACGCTGCAATCGTGACGGGAGCAACTCGAGCTGCGACGGAGCCAGCGAAACCGGCGCCCACCACCGCAGCCGCGACCAGCAATCCCCCGGTGGCCCAAACGCCTCTGCAAGTACGAACCTTCAAGACACGTGGCTCCTATCTCAAGCGCGGGACTTCGCTGTGGGCTCCGGTCGTGCGTACTCAATTACGGCCGGTGCGAGACGCGCCCGCGGCACCAAATCTGCTCCCTGCTCACACCCCTATCTTGCCGTAGACGGCGATGCCAGCGCGCTGCCCCCCGCGCGGCCTGCGCTGGGCGCGTGGAAGCCACGTTTCGGCGAGATGGGCTCCAGCCGAGATGGAGCCGTCGTCCCTGACTCTGTGCGCTGCGGCTGGGTCTATCGATCATGGCGCTTCGCGGCGAGACGCGACCGGCTCCCGCGTAAACGCCGAGACGATCCTCACCGCCGTGACGGCACACCGGGAACCTGTCAGGCGTCAGGCGAGCAATCGCCTTGTCCTAAGTGCCCGGCGTGGCGATGAACCAGCGTGCTCGTTTGTTGAACTGGAGTTTGAATTCATAGGGAACGTCGGCGAGTTCCGGTTCGCCGTGCCCCGGCTGGGGGATCACGATTTCCGGTTTGGTCAGTTCGCCGTGTTCCAGCTCCCTTTTGATGCTGATGCTGATGACGGTCACTTCTCTGGCTTTTTCTTTTTTGACGACCGTGGTGATTTCAGCGCCTGCCGAGACGCCTTCTTCGACTTCAGCGTTTTTGGCCGTGACGACGAATCGCAGGTAGTCGCCGACGTCTGCTTCTGTCGGTTTGTATTCGATCCCCGTCGCACCGGCGATGTTCGAGCATGCTCCTTCGACCGGCACTTCGCACCGCTGCCACTGATAGCTGAACGTGATCGGTTCGGCACCTTTCCAGCTGCCGTTGGTCCCTTCGAGTGTTTGGCCCACATACGTCAGGTTGCTGTCGCTGACCGGTTTGTGGCCGATTTTCGGCCGGCTCTTGTTGATCAGCGGGCCTTCGGCTTCTTCGCCGCCGCCGCCGCCTCCTCCTTCTTCCTCTTCTTCTTCGATGATTTCCGTGAGACCCGGACGTTCGAATTCGTAATAGTTGAGATGAGACGGGTTTTCTCCGGCCCAGGAGATCCGCACGACGCCGGGTTCGCGCTGCACGCTCACAACCGGCGCCGGCGGTTCGCCAAGCAGCCCCACGGCGTGGCTTGGCCCAGCGGATATCTCCCGCACGCCGCTGCCGAGCGCGCTTGCCAGCCCCGGTGTCGGCTGCCCATCTTCGGATGTGGTGCCGTTGGCAAGTTCGCCGTATTGGTTGCGCCCGAAACCGTACACCCGGCCTCCGCTGAGCACAAGGCTGTACTTGTTGCCGGCAGCGACGGCTTCGGCAACGGTGTGTTCAAGCCCGCTTATCGGCGTAGCCCGGTCGAGGCATAGCGATTTGTTGCAGGTCCAATGCGATACAGGCGGTTCGCCAAGATCGCCTTCTTCGGCTTCGCCCCATCCGAACACTTCGCCGTTTTCCAGGACGGCAAGGGTATGGTTCGGCCCGGCCGCGAGTTCCGTGACGTGGGAGAGAGCTTCGGAGAACAATCCAGCTTGGCGCATCACTTCCCCGGGCGCGATGAACTTGACTCCCGCTCCAACTTCGACACTCGGACGTCCGAGGGTACCCATCACATTGCCGCCCCACGAAAGCACCTTGCCGCTTTCGAGTAGGGCATATGCGGCTTCCCCGCCCGCGGAGACCGCGACGACTCCTTTGATCGGGCTCCCTTCGGCGTCGACAACCGGCTCGGCGCTCGTCTCGCACAGCTTTGGGCCTCCCCCGGTCTTACAGATATACGGTTTGCAGGCTTCGGATTTCGAGTTGGTTTTCTCGCATTCCGATTTCCATGCCACGCCCAGCTGCCCGTAGTCGTTGTTTCCCCATGCCTCGACTTCGCCGTCGTCGAGCAGCGCGTAGTCGGAGGCACCGCCCGCCGCGATCGCCTTGGCTTTTTCTTTCAGTCCGGGGACTTCGTTGGGAATGCGCGAATCGACGCCGGATTCTCCTTCAAAGCCGCCGACGCCCTGCCCGAGGTCACCGTCCACGTTGGCTCCCCATGCCTCGACCTTGCCGTTCTTCAGCAGGGCAAGAGCGTGCTCGTTGGCAGCCGCGATTGCCGTCACTTCTTTGAGGCCTTTGACCATCTCGTGGCTCGCTTCGCGTTCCCAGTTGGCTTTGTATTCGTTGTCGCCAAGCTGGCCATGCGTGTCGCCGCCGAAGGAGGCGACGGTGCCGTTGCTCAGCAGCGCAAGGTTGAAGCTTTCGGCGGCCGCGAAAGCCTTGATGCTCGTAAGCCCTTCAACGTCGATGGGGACTTCCTCATACGGGTCCTTGTAGATCGCGCCGAGCTGGCCGTGATCGTTCTGCCCCCACGAAGCGGCTGAGATGCCACGCGAAGTCGCACTCGCCGACCCTTCTTCGTTGGTAGCCGTGACCACCACCAGCAGGAGCTTGCCGGTGTCGCCGCTGACCTGCACATAGCTCGATCCTGTCGCCGCGGGGATTTCGCTGCACGCGCCGCGGCTGTTGCAGCGTTCCCACTGGTAGGCGTAGGTGATCGATCCAGAGCCCGACCAGCTACCGCTGCTCGCAGTCAGCGTGTGGCCTTCGCCGACAGTGCCGGAGACGACCGGCAGCGCCGTGTTTTCCGGCGGCGCCGAGGCCTGGGCGCCCCCCACCACGAGCAGACCCGCTGACAGCACGCCGATGATGGCCCCCAACACTCGCACCCGCCTCGCGCGCCTGCCCGCGCCACGGCGCGACGGCGTGCATCCTCCATCCCCGGACATCGCCAAGCCCCTCTCTCTTTCGATTGATCGAGACGATCCAACCTCCGGCACGAACCTAACACCCCAGACTGGACCGCGTCAATCCCCGGGTCTCTATCTGTCAAGTAAACAGAGGCCGCCCCCACGACGCTTCCAATCCGAGCCCAGATCGGCTGAGGAGCGCTCGTAGAGCTCGTCGTAAACGTGGAGCTTTTCGATCGCTCAAGCCCGTCTGCAAGGGCGCCGATGCCTACCTATGCGTCGAATCCTGCGCGAGAACGCCCTGTGCGCGCTCGTGGCCGCCGGTAGCTGCGTGGTGATGGGCTGGCTGGGGCTTTACGGCTTCGCGTGGAATGACTACGAAAACGAGGCCCGTCCGGCGTTCGAAGCGCTCGCGCATGGGCACCTCCTGCGGTTCCTCCAGCTGGCGCCGGCGTACGGCGGCTCGCTGATCGAGCGCGCCCCGTTCGCGCTCCTAACGGGGCTATGGGGCGGCGGCCCGCTTGCGGTCTACCGAATCGTCGCCGTGCCGTGCCTGATGGCAATGGCCGCATTCGCCGTGTGGCTGTGCGCGCGGATGCGCGCGGAACGCCGCAGCACGCTTGCGCGAGCGCTGGCGTTGGGGATCTGCGTGGCCAACCCGCTGACACTGGACGCACTGGAACTTGGTCACCCCGAGGAACTGCTGGGTGCATGCCTGTGCGTCGCAGCGGTCGTATTGGCGAGCCGCAAGCGGCCGCTGTGGGCAGGAGTGCTGCTGGGGCTTGCAATCGCCAACAAGGAGTGGGCGCTGCTCGCCACCGGACCGGTGCTGCTGGCGCTGCCGGTCGAGCCGACCGCTAAGCGCATAGCAGGCCGTATCCGGGAGCGCCGAGCAATCCTCACCTGCTTGGCGAGCACTTGCCTCGTGACCGCTGTGATCCTCGGACCGTTGGTGCTCACCGCCGCCGGTGGCTTCGTGTCAAGCGCGCACGGAGCAGCGGTGGCCGGCAGCGCGATCTTCCAACCGTGGCAGGTGTGGTGGTTCCTGGGCTCGCACGGAGCGCTCGTGCATGGCGTGTTCGGGACACCGTTGCCCGGCTATCGCACCGGCCCGGCGTGGACGAGCGCGGTCAGCCACCCGCTGATCATCGCGGTGGGGCTGGCGCTGAGTGTGGCGTTGTGGCTCAAGCGGCGCCGCGAGCACAGTGCGATCGGGGAACGCAGCGCGATGCTGCTGCTCGCGCTGGTGCTGCTACTCCGTTGCCTGCTCGACACGTGGGACACCGGCTACTACATGCTCCCCTTTGTGATCGCACTGCTCGCGTGGGAGGTTCGTGGCGCAGATCGCCCGCCGTTCTTGGTGTTGACGAGCACTGTGCTGCCATGGTTTGGCCTGCAGGAACTCTCCGAGCATCACATCAGCCCAGACGCACAGGCGGCGCTGTTCATGGCGTGGACGCTGGCGTTGGTCGCCTGGCTGGGCTTGCGGCTGTTCGCCCCCACACGAGCTTGCAGTGCAGAGACCGACACGCCCAGCCGCTCAGCTGACGCTCACGATACGACCGTCAGCGTCTTGGGCAGGCTGGTCAGCACCTCCTGAGCATCCTCGCCCACAACCACCAGGTCCTCGATGCGAACGCCGAGCACGCCTGGGAGGTACACCCCGGGCTCCACGGTTACGACATTCCCAATTTGCAGCGGCTCCTCGCCGGCGGTGCGCGACAGGCGGGGCCGCTCGTGGATCTCCATACCGACGCCGTGGCCGAGGCCGTGGCCGAAGTGCTCGCCGTGACCGGCCCGCTCGATCACCTCTCGTGCGATCGCGTCCACCTCGCGGCCGCTGCGCCCGGCGATGACAGCTGCCAGGCCCTGCTGCTGGGCGCTCAGCACGAGCTCGTAGATCTCCCGCGCCTGCGCGGAGATCCCCTCGCCGGTGGCGTACGTGCGCGTGCAATCCGAGCAGTAGCCGTCGTGTAGCGCACCCCAGTCGATCGTCACGAGCACGTCACGCGGGATCTGCTCCTCTCTCGGCTCAGCGTGCGGTAGGGCGCCGTGGGCGCCGGCGGCGACAATCGAGGGAAAGCTGGGCGCCTGCGCGCCGAGGCGGCGCATACGCAGCTCCAGCTCGATCGCCACCTCGCGCTCGGTGCGCCCCACCAGCCCCGCTTCCAGCACCGTGCGCAGCGCCTCGTCTGCGAGCTCGCCGGCGGCGCGGATGCGCGCGATCTCACCAGGCTCCTTGACGGCGCGCAGCGCCTGCACCGCCCCCGTGCATGGCACCAGCTCCCACCCCTCCCCCAGCAGCTCCGTCAGCCGTCGGTGTCCCTTGACCGTCAGGTTGGCCTCCTCGAAACCCAGCCGCCCTGTGTGCCCGTCGAGCTCCCTGGCGACAGCCTCGAGCAGCTCGCCGGTGACGATCTCGCGCTCGAACACATCCGGCACCTGCTCCGCCGACTGAGCTTCGTAGCGAAAGTCGCTGACGAAGCGGTGCGGACCGAGCGTTGCACCGGCGGACCCGCCGATCACGAGCGCCAGCCCGTGGCTGCCGGTGAAGCCGGCCAGGTAGCGCACGTCGACGAGCGACTCCACCAGCAGCGCGTCGAGTCCTAGCTCGACCAGCTCGCTCGCCAGCCGCTGTACGCGCCCAGGCTCGGGGCCCACCTGTCGTCCCTCGCTCATGCGTTGCCTCGCTGGAGCTCGTCGCGCAGTCCCACCAGCGCGTCGTGGTAGCCATCGGCGCCTTTGCCGGAGATCTTCGCGATGCACAGCTCGGAGATGACCGACACGCGGCGCCACGGCTCGCGATGCTCGATGTCGGAAAGGTGGATCTCGACGGTCGGCAGGGCGGCGATCTCCAAAGCGTCACGGATCGCCCACGCGTAGTGCGTCCAGGCACCGGGGTTGACGATGATCGCGTCGGCCTGGGTGGGCGGGCCTCTCAACGAGTGCAGGTGCTCGATGAACTCGCCTTCGTGGTTGCTGTGAAAGAAGCGTGTCTGCAGGCCCAGCGCGTGTGCGTCAGCCTCGATCCTCTGCTCCAGCTCGGCGAGCGTGAGCGTCCCGTACACAAGCGGATCGCGGCGCCCCAGCTGGTCGAGGTTGACTCCGTGCATCACCTCTATACGGGTTGGCGCTGTCATCGCGTGATCTCCGCCACAGCCGCCCGCACATCCTCGGGAGCCAGGGCACAGCCGAACTCGACACTGCCGGGGGCCCTCACCAGCACAAACGGAACCTCAGCTCCCACACGCTTCTTGTCGCGGGCGATGGCCTCCACGACCGCGTCCGGCGACACGTCGCTGTCAAGGCTCACAGGCAGGCCACGCTCGAGCATCAGCGAGCGCACCTGCTCGCGCAGCTCGTCCTGCCCGGAGAGCTCCAGCGCCGCCAGCAGCCCCAAGCCGACGGCTTCGCCATGGCGGTAGCGGGCATAGCCGGTGACCGTCTCGATCGCATGCCCGACAGTGTGCCCGAGATTCAGGACCTGGCGACGTCCTCCGTCGCGCTCGTCGGCGGCGACGATCGCCAGCTTGGTGCGCGCGCACGCCAGGATCACCTGCTCGTCGACATCTCCGCCGGCTGACACGCGCTCCCACAGGCTCCCACCGGCGATCAGCGCCGTCTTGATCACCTCAACCCAACCCGCTGCCAGCTCGGCAGCCGGGAGCGTGTCGAGCGTGTCAGGGTCCACGAGCACACCCGCCGGCTGGTGGTAGGCGCCGACGTAGTTCTTTGCCGCGGGCAGGTCCACGCCCGTCTTGCCGCCGTAGGCCGAGTCGACCTGCGCCACCAGCGTGGTGGGCACGTGCACGACCGGCACGCCGCGCTGGTAGGTAGCTGCACAGAAGCCGGCCAGGTCGCCGACCACACCACCGCCGAGCGCCACCACGTGATCGGCGCGCGTGATGCCCGCCGCAAGCAGCGCGTGCCACACGCGTTCTGCGCTCGCCAGCGTCTTGTGCGTCTCTCCCGGCGCGATCGCCACCATTCCCGCCAGCTCCCCCAGGCGCTCGCCGTAGAGGGCCGAGACGGCATGATCGCTCACGCAGAACGGACGCGACCGCGAGCGATCCAGCGGCCAGATCCGACCCAGCTCAAACGCCGCGTCGCCGCCGAGCAGTCCGCGCCCGACGAGCACCGGGTATTCACCCGACGCGGATCTCGCCCACAGCAATCGCGTCCCGCGGGGCGCCGCCGCCAGGGCCCGCAACGCCGGCACGGTGCGCGCGGAGCCGCCGAGTGGCAGCTCGGTGAGGATTGCATCGGCCGGCTCCTCATACAGTGCCCGGCGGCGGGCGTGCAGCGCGAAGAACTCGTCTTGTGATCGGGCCAGCGGACGCTCCACTGCACCCGGCTGTGCCTGCACGCGACTCCAGGCGATCTCTGGGTCGACGTCGAGGAGCACCGTCGTGTGGCCCTCCAGCGCCGCCTGCACACGCTCGGAGATGATGCTGCCGCCACCGAGCGCGATCACATCCTCAGACCCCGCCCGAGCGAGCAGCGCGCATACGAGCTCCTCCTCTGCGACGCGAAACGCCGCCTCGCCGCTACGCTCGAACTCCTCCGCCAGCGGATGCCCGAAGTGCTCGGCCAGCAGTACGTCGCTGTCGAGCACAGGGCCACCGAGGGCTGTGGCGAGCTCACCGGCGACGGTCGACTTGCCGGCGCCCATGAAGCCGATCAGGACGAATGCCATCCGATCCGGTCTGTGTAGGCGTCCACGGCCTGGCGGACGTCGTCGATGTGATCGCCGCCGAACTTACGTCGGTAGGCGTCGGCGAGTACCAGCGCCACCATCGCCTCCCCCACGACGCCGGCTGCCGGCACCGTGCAGGAGTCGGTGCGCTCGCGCAGCGCCTGAGCAGGCTCGTGGGTCTCGGTGTCGACCGAGCGCAGAGGCTTGGTGAGCGTCGGCAGCGGCTTCATCGCGCCGCGCACGATCAACGGCGAGCCGTTGGTCATGCCTCCCTCCAGCCCACCGGCGCGGTTGGTCTCGCGGTAGTAGCCCCGCTCGGGGGAGAAGAAGATCTCATCGTGAGCCTGGGAACCGGGCACGCCGGCCACCGAGAAGGCATCGCCGACGGCGACGCCCTTGATCGCCTGGATCGAGCTGATCGCCATCGCCAGGCGCCCGTCCAGACGCTCCTCCCAGGAGACGTGCGAGCCGAGGCCCGGCACCAGTCCGAACGCCTGCACCTCGAAAACGCCGCCAAGTGACTCGTTGGCCTTGCGCAGCGTGTCGATCTCGCGCACCATCGCCTTCGACGCATCCGTATCCAGACAGCGCACGGGTGAGCTGTCGACATCGGCGAAGTCCGCGGGCGTCAGCTCGCGCTCGTACGTGGGCGCGTGCACCGAGGTGATCTGGATGACGTGTGAGTAGACGCTCACCCCGAGCGCGCGCAGGAACGCCTTGCACACCCCTCCACCGGCGACGCGCGCCGCTGTCTCGCGTGCGGAGGCGCGCTCGAGGATGTTGCGCACGTCGCTCTGCTTGTACTTGCCGGCGCCCACCAGGTCCGCGTGGCCGGGACGCGGCAGATGCACCTCGGCCACGGGGTGGGCGGGGTCCGATACCGGCCACGGGTTCATCCGCTCCTCCCAGTTGGCGTAGTCGCGGTTGGCTACCTGCAGGGCGATCGGGCCGCCGAGCGTGCGTCCATGGCGCACGCCGCCGGTGACCTCAGCGCTGTCGCGCTCGATCTTCATGCGTCCGCCGCGGCCGTGGCCGAGCTGGCGGCGCGCCATGTCGCGGTTGAGGTCCTCGGGGACGAGCTCGATGCCGGCGGGCATCCCCTCGACGATGCATGTCAGGCCCGGGCCGTGCGACTCGCCGGCGGTTATGAGACGTAGCGCCACGCCACTAGCTTATTTGCTGCGTGCTCAGCGGCCGTGGCGGCCGTGCGCAGCGACGTGCGCGCCGGTACCGAACGCGCTGTGCTCGGCGAACACGAGCACGCCCATCTGCGAGGAGTAGTGCAGGTAGGGAATGCTCGTCAGGCCGGCGTGGCGGAGCAGTTCACGCCCGGCCTTCGACTCGCCGCGCATCGCGCTCTTGAAGGCGGAGCTGGATGCTTTGCCGGAGACGATGCTCACGACCTTCAGTTCGTAGCTGACCACCTGGCCGGAGGAGGACAGGTATTCGAGCTGCTCAGCCTTGCCGGTCTGCAGGTCGAGCGCTTCACACTGCGACGCGCTCGGCAGGCAGGCGCCTTCGCCGTGCAGGATCGGCGCTTCGCCGACGAGCGTGAAGGTGGCGCTCTTGCCGCCGGCGGTGACGCCGCGGAACACCACCAGCGGCTGCTCGCTCGAAGGAAGCGGGGTCAGCAGCTTGAGGTCCACATACGGGGTCAGCGGCGTAGTGGTCGTGGGCAAAGCCCCAAACAGCACAGCCACGTGGTAAATGGTCTTCGGCTTGGCCGGTGTCGAGGGCTTGGCGGGCGCAGCCGGCGTCGTGGGCGTGGGCGTGGGCGCTGCGGGTGTCGCTGAAGAAGAGCCCGAGCCTGACGCAGACGTCGAGCTCGAGGAGCCACCGCTCGGCGTCGAGGATGTCCCGCTGGTGGTGGAAGTGGCGGCAGTCTTGGCCTTCGCTTCCGGCAGCGGTGTGAATGGATTGTGGGCCGTGCCCTTGTGCTGATTGGAAGTTCCGCTGGTCACCTCGGCAACCGCGTTTTCTGATGTCTTCTGGCTCGTGGCAAGCCCAGAGGAAGCGGTCGCGGGCCCCGTCGAGGCGCCGGCACGCGGCGTCGTCGCGGTCGAGCCGCCGAACTCCACGTAGGCAATCGCGGCAACGAGCGCGACAGCGACGACAGCCACCAGTGGCAGCAGCCGTCGGTCGAGAAGGTCGGCCTTCAGGGAGCTCAGGAAGTCGGTCATCGGGTCACCTGCACGATCGCGGGAGGGGCCGGCGAGCTTGTCGCTGCGGCGGTGGAGGCCGCCGCAGGGGCGCTTGTGGGAGATGCTGGGCTCGCAGAGCCTGTCAGTCCCTGGCTGGCGGGCAGCGTGTAAGCGGTGGCCGTGATCGAGCCGACGAGCTTTTCAGCACCGGTGTGCCCCGGCGCGGTTGAAGCCGGCGTGAGCTTGACGCTCTGGATCGTCAGCAGGCGTCCACTGACCTGAATGCTCCCTGAAGCGCCGGGCACGGCAAAGTCGGTGAGCTTGTTGAAGAGATGTTCCAGGGAGAA
Source organism: uncultured Solirubrobacteraceae bacterium (assembly GCA_963779665.1). Lineage (GTDB taxonomy): Bacteria > Actinomycetota > Thermoleophilia > Solirubrobacterales > Solirubrobacteraceae > Palsa-744. The sequence goes on from CAVZYW010000002.1 coordinate 562,942, forward strand.
ATAGCTGCCTTCGAACGTGAACGTGAACGGCACCTGGGTGAAGCCGCCGGCAGCGCCTGAGGCGCTCGCCCCACTGGCGGCCGCGGTCGCGCTCGAACTCGCGCCCCCGCTGTTCGTGATCGAGGCAAATTCGACGTTCTTCTCGCTCGAAGCCTGCGTGAGCTCGTCGATCAGCGCCGGCACTTCCTGTGTCGGCGGCACCGCTTTGCCGAGACTCACCACTGACGCATACGCCGCGGCGTACTGCGACTGCGCCTGACGCGCACTGGCCACGTTGCCTTCGGCGCTGGCCAGCTGCGCCTGCGCGGCGGATACCTGAACGGCGAGCTGGCTGGCCTGCTTGCGCTCAGGTGAAACCGCCTCGATCCAGACCGCCCCGAGGACAACCACACAAGCGATGATCATCAGAACCATGCGATCGCGTCCGGTCATCTCGCGTTCACTCCCGAGGTACTGGTTTGTCCGGCCGCCGTACCGGCATTGGCAGGATTGGAGACCGTCTTGGCGGCAGTCTTGCTCGCGCTGGCCACCGCAGAGGTGCTCGGCAGCGGATCGAAGCTCACCTGGGCGGCGAACGACGCGTCGTGGCCCGAGCATCCACCGCCGCCGGTCGTAGGACCGCCGCTGCCCGCAGTCGAGCTTTGAAGTGTCACTTCTGCAACACCATCGATCAGATGCAGGCGCTCGAGCGTCAGCGCGACGGCCGTCTGGCTGGTGGCGCACCCCGCGATCGTGAACGTGGGAACGCTGCCGGGCGGAGTCGCGGAGGCCACAGCGCTTTCGGCGCTGGTGGCGCTGGTGGCGGTGGCGGATGCAGCCGGAGCGGCGGTGGTCGAGGTGGGTGCCGCAGCGAGCGCCGTAGTACCAGCGATCGTGCCGCTCAGCGAGGAGATCGACGTCGCCGGAGGAAGTACACGACCGAATTCGTGCATCACGTGCGCCCAGTCAAAGCGCGAGTCGGCAAGCGTCTGGACGGCCTGCGTTCGCTGTTCGCGCAGCGCGATGAAGCTCGTGTATGGAGCTAGCTGGTCTGCCGCAGTCTGCGCCTGCTGCGTCTGAGCGGCCAGCGACGTGATCTGCGTGTGACCGCTGGTGATCTGGTGACGAGCGCGCCCGTAGAGGAATGCCAAGAGCGCGAGCCCCGCGACGACCAGAAGCACGGCGTAGGCGCCGCCTTGCGAGCGTCCTGAGCCGACTGGCTGGCCGCTTCGCTGCTCGGAGGGAATCAGGTTTACGGCTCTCATTGCGGAGCCTCCGCGGCAGCTAGGCCGGTGGCGATCGCAAGCCGGTGTGGCGCGACGGTGTCGGCGAGGCCCTCCCCGGTCACACCCACCTCCTCGCAGCGCACTTCAACCCCCAACGACGTCTGCAGAGCTTCGGCGAAGCCCGGGATGTCCTGGGCACAGCCGCTCATCACGACATGCGAGACGTCGCCGCCACCGTCCTGAGAGCGATGAAAGTCCAGCGAGTTGCGTACCTCTCCGGAGATGTCCCGGATACCGTTCTCCAGCACCGCCCACAGGTCGGCGTTGGACTGTGGCGCCGGCGCCGTCGGAACGTTCTCGACCGCCGCGAGCTCCTCATAGCTCATCGCGCGCTCGTCCTCCTCGGCCTCCTCCTGGCTGAGGGACTGCTCGCCCTCCGCTAGATCGCCTGCCTCGGGGTCATCCTCGGGCACGGCGAGCTCCGGCACAACCGGAGCGGGAGCAGTGAGGTCAACGGCCGCCAGCAGCGCGCGAGCCTCGGCCAGAGCGATGCTGCGACGCTCGGCCAACTCGCTCGCCATCCCCTCCAGGCCACTGCCGACCACACGGGTGAAGCGACAGACCTTGCCCTCGGCGATGGCGAGGTTGGTCAACCCGTTGACGTTCAGGTAGAGCACGCGTCCTGTCTGCTCGGGTTCAGGGCGGTACAGCGAGCGAATCAGCGCGAACGCCGACAGGTCGACCCCGGCGGGGGTCAGACCGGCGCGGCGCACCGCTGAGAGCAGACGTTCGATCATGTCGCGCTGAGCGGCCACCAGCACCACGCGTTGGCGGGGCCCGGCTGGGGTGTCGACGATGCCGAGCGGGTGAAAGTCCATGACGGCGTTGTTGAGCGGCATCGGCACCTGGTCCTGTGCCTGGAAGTTGACAGCGGCCGCGAGTTCCTTCTGATCGGTCACAGGAGGAAGCTCCAGCGTGCGCAGCACCGTGCGCTGGTTGGCGACGCCGACGCGGACGTGCTTGCTCAATCCGCTGCCGTCGAACAGCTCGCGCAGGACCTCGCTGACGGCGTCCTCGTCGATGACTTCACCGTCGCGCACCGCGTCCGCCGGGAGCGGCAAAGCGACGGCTCGCTCGGCGACGATCGATCCGTTGACATGCGCCTTGACCGCAGCGACGAAGCCGGGCTGGATATCCAGCCCGACGAGCTCCTCGCCGGAGCGGCGGCCGAAGCTCGGAAGCGACACGCGAAGTGAGGGGATTCGTGAAGGTAGTTGCATCTCTATTTGAGCGCTTCAGACGGCGGGCGGATCATCCGCACGGGGGGTATCGGCGCCAACGCGACGGCGCTTTAGTGCAGGAAGTGGTTGACGTAGACATTGACCAGCTGATGCCCGAGGAAAACCGCCAGCAGCGCCCCCAGCGCCAGGAACGGCCCGAACGGGACAGCGGTCTTGCGACCAACCTCCGTGCCCTTGCGATAGATCACAACCACACCGAGCGCCACCCCCGCGACCAGCGCGATCAGGAGCGCCGGTGCGACCGCGCTGCCGAGGAACAGCCCCATCATCCCTGCGAGCTTGACGTCACCCATACCCATGCCTCCCGGATAGGCGAGGGCGGCCAGGAGCAGGAAGCCGCCGGCGCCGGCGGCGGCGATCAGCCTTTCCGGCTCGCCGGCCGGGTCCAGCGCCAGACCTAGTACAACCGCGAGCACGGCGCCGAGAGCGGTGATCCGGTTGGGGATGATCCGGTACTCGAGGTCGATCAGCGCCGCCGGCACCACCAGCAGGATCAGCGCGACGCTCAGCGCGATCGCACTTGCCGAATGGTGCACGAGCACCGCGCCGCCACAGAGCGCCGCGGTGAGCGCCTCCACGAGCGGATAGCGGGGCGATATCGCACTGCCACAGCTGCGGCAGTGCCCGCGCAGCAGCAGCCACGAGAGGATCGGGATGTTGTCGTAGGGCTTGACCGGCGTCCCGCAGCGCGTGCAGTGCGAAGCCGGGGTGACCAGCGACTCGTGGCGGGGCAGCCGGTAGGCGACGACGTTCAGGAACGATCCGAAGACCGCGCCGAGGACACCCGCGAAGGTTGCTGCCGCCACCTCACCAGCTGCCGGTCGGGCATCCGGCGGTGTTCGAGCCCTTCGCTTCACACGTGCGCGTCACCTGACCGTTTTCCGTGCGGGTGATGGTGAACGTGTCCTGAGCCTGTCCCGCCGCCACCGCGGTGACGACGTAGCCCTTGCCCGATTCCTTGCTTTCAGCGACCTTCAGGTATGCGCCGTTGTTCGTCGCCGCAGTCAGGATCGACGGGTCGATTTCGTGCAGCGCCTGCACTGACAGGTTTTTGTATTCGGCGCCGTGTTCGGTCGAGTAGGTCTCGGCCGCCACCTCGCTCTCGTGCGCCATTTCCTTGGCGCCCGCGTCGGTCGCCTTGCCTTTCTGGTTCAGCAGCGTCGGGATCGCAATTGCGGCAAGGATGCCGATGATCAAGATCACGACGAGGAGTTCGATCAGGGTGAAGCCCCGCTCGTCGCGGGTGAGTCGCGGGAGTCGGCGAGTAATCATGACCCCCTCATCGGCGCAAGCGCAGAAAAGCTTGAATGGCCCTGCCGGGCATACGACGAGTCGGGCATACAACGAGTAAAGGCGGCCCGTAGGCCGCCTCCACTCGCGATTCACACTGCATCTCCGCGGCGCCAGCGCCACGGGTCAGGCAACTACCATTCGCCCGATTCAGACCCAGAGCAGTCCTTCTTGCCCGTCGCGCTTTTACACGTGCGGCTGATCCCACCTTCACTGTTCCTTGCGATTGTGTATTCGGTTTTGGTGTTCGCAGCCTGTGCCGTCACGCTGTACGTTTCGGCAGCGCCTACGAGACCGGCGGTGGGGAGCCAAGCGCCACCTTTGGCGGCTGCTTCTGTTTCAGGAATCGATGTCTCGTATTCGTGCAGGATTTTGATTCCAGCTGCACCGTTCAGACCCGCGTAGCTGCCGTTGTGGTCGGTCGCGTACGTTTCGATGGTGGTCTCTGCCGAGCGGGCGAGTTCCTTCGCCCCGGCGTCATACGCCTTGCTCTTCTGGCTCAGGAGTGACGGAATGGCGATCGCGGCGAGGATGCCGATGATCAGGATAACGACCAGAAGTTCGATCAGCGTAAAACCACTCTGATCATTTGAACGCTGGCGCAGTCGATACAGCATGTGATCCTCCTAGGATCCGGTTTGGGCGCCAGCCCTCGGTAATCGTCTCAAACGACGATGCGTCCCCCTTCGCGAGGGCCGCCGGCTTTGCTACGCACCTCAGGGATGCTCTGCCTTGGCACCTCGGTACTGGCTTTGTCAGCGGCTGCATCGACGCACGAGTCAGTGACCTTTATCGGTGCACGAAGGCTTGGACAGACGGTGGACACACGGGCACAGGCTTGAACCCGCGGCGCGCGCCGGCGCCGGGATCCGGACGCGTTGCTAGGCGGCCGACCCGGGGCCCGGTCCGGCCTCGGTGGCCTCGCCGGCCTGGGCATCCTGCTCGAGCCATCTCGCCTGAGCGTCGATATCGCGCACGCGCACGCCGGCGCCGCCGCACCACGGGCAGCGTGAGCTTGCTGGGGGTGCCACCGAGGTTGGAGATCACCTGGCCGCTGCCGCGGCAGGCCATACACTCCCGCGGCCCATGGGACGCCGGTGCCTGATCCTCGCTGTCGCTGTCTCGTCGCTTGCCACGAGCCGATGAGACTAGCGTTCCGCGCGTGAGAAGACCCGGACGCACCGTCCGAGTGGGCGCTCGTGGCGGCGATCACGGTGGGCGCGGCGGTGCTGCGCCTGGTGCACATCGGCCAGGTTCCCCCGGACCCGTTCTACGACGCGGCCGTGCGCAGCATGGCGATGTCGTGGCACAACTTCTTCTTCGGCGCGTTCGAGCCCGGCGGCAGCGTCTCGATCGACAAGCCGCCGATCGACCTGTGGCTGCAGGTGATCAGCGTGAAGCTGCTCGGCTTCAGCTCGACGACGCTGAAGCTGCCCGAGGCGCTCGCGGGGATCGCCTCGGTGCCGCTGCTGTACGTGCTCGTGCGGCGGATGTGGAGCGCGCCGGCCGGCGTCGCCGCGGCCGCGGCGATGGCGGTGCTGCCGATCGAGGTGATCACGGCACGCAGCGACACGATGGACGGGGTGATGATGCTGGCGCTCGTGCTGGCGCTGCTGGCGGTTGTGCACGCGGTCGAGACGGGGCGCAGCGCGTGGCTGTTCGCCGGCGCGGCGGCGCTCGGCGTGGCGTTCGACGTCAAGCTGCTCGAGTCGTTCGTGGCGCTGCCGGGGATCGCCGTGTTCGCCTACCTCGGGCTGGCAGGCACGCGCAGACGGCGCCTGCTGCAGACTGGCAGCGGCAGGCGGCGATCTACGTGGTCGTGGCGCTGTCGTGGCTGACGGCGACGCTGCTGTTCCCCGCCCACGATCGCCCGTACGCGATCGGCTCCTCCAACGGCAGCGCGTGGAACGCAGCGTTTGTGTTCAACGGCACCGACCGACTCGGCGGGAAAACGCAGGAACTGGGCGCGAGCGAATTCGAAGCGGACAAGCACTATCCCGTGGCCACGCAGGAGCAGCGCGACCACATCCCGATCGGCCCGCCGTCAGCGACGCGGCTGCTGGCGCGGGTGGGGCCGCTGTCCGGCGAGCGCCTGGGCCTGGAGATCGTCGCGGGGGTGCTGCTGGGGATACCGGCGCTGCTGTGGGGCCTGCGCGGAGAGGGCGACGGCCCGCAGGAGAGCGACCAAGACGGCGATGAGCGGCTGGACGTTCGCCGGCGGATGCGTCGCGCGAGCGCGGCCGGGCTCAGCCTGTGGATGCTCGTGGGCATCGTCCTGTTCAGTCACCAGATCCGATTGCACCCGCGTTATGTCGAAGGCTTCACCCCGGCGGTCGCCGCGATGCTCGGGATCGGCCTCGCCTGGGCGGCCTCGTGGCGAGGCGGGGGAAGCTGGTCGCGCGCGCGCCTGGCGAGCCTCGTGGTGGCGCTGGCGCTCGTCGTCCTCTACGGCCAGCGCTTGCAGTACGGGTATCCGCTGCAGTGGTGGCTGTCGGCGCTCGCAGCGCTCGCCGCGCTCGCGTTCGCGCTACTGGCGCGTGCGCCCAGGCTCGCGGACAGGCAGCGTCGGCTGCTGCTACCCGCCGGCGTGATCGCTATGACGCTGGTGGCGGTACTTGCGATCCCGCTGAACGCCGACCGCACGGCGATCGTCGATCGTGTGAGCGACGCCGGGCTCGTCGGCGAGCTGCCCGGCGCCCAGCAGCACCCATTGAGCGCCTATCTGCTGGCCCACCAGAACGGCGCCTTCTATGAGGTTGCCGCCGAGTCGGCCACGGCGGTCGGCTCGCTGATCGTTCAAGACGCCCGCCCGGTCCTCGTCCTGACCACATACGATGCGCGCGTCTTTACCACCGTGTCCAAGCTGAAGCGTCTGATTGCCGAGGGAAAAGTGCGCTACGCGTTCCTGAACACCTTCTGCGCGGGTCCCGACCAATCCGTCAACCCTGCATGCTCCGCGCCCGCGCGGTGGGTGCGCGCGCACGGCAAGGACGTCTCGATCAAGGCCGGCCTGCCCCAGGGAGGCCTGCTGTACGTGCTCCCCGGCGCTACGCCATGAGCGCCGGGGAGCACCAGCGCTTGCAGGCGCTCGCCGACGGCGCGCGCGCAACGGGTCGACTGGCGCTGGACACCGAGTTCATGGGCGAGGGCCGCTATCGCACGCTGCTGTGCCTCGTCCAGCTTGCGATTCCCGCATCGTCCCCGGAGGGGGAGAGCGAGGATGCCGGCGAGCGCATCCTGGTGCTCGACCCGCTGCCCGAGGATCTCGACGGATCGCCACTGGCGGAGGTGCTGGCAGACCCCGACATCCAGGTGGTGGTGCACGCTGGGCGACAGGACGTCGCGCTGGTGCGCAGGCGCTTTCAGACGGAGGTGCGCAACGTCTTCGACACGCAGGTCGCCGCAGGCTTCGCCGGACTCGGAGCCCAATCCTCATATGACTCGCTGCTCAGCGAGGTACTGGGGCTGCGCGTGGCCAAGTCGGCGAGCTTCACCCGCTGGGACGCGCGTCCGCTCTCGCCCGAGCAGCTGGCCTATGCACGCGAGGACGTCGTGCACCTGCACGAGCTGGCCGCCGAGCTGGAACGCCGCCTGACCGAGCTCGGGCGCCTGCAGTGGGCCTTCGAGGAGTGCGAGCCGCTGGCTCGCTCGAGCGACGAGCGTGACGCGGACACGATCTTCTCGCGCCTGCCCCGCATCGCCAGCCTGAATCCGTCCGCGCGCGCCGTTGCGCATGAGCTCGTGCGCTGGCGCGAGCGGACCGCCGAGCGCCAGAACCGCCCCGTGCAGGGCGTGCTGGGAGACGCCACGCTCGTGGAGATCGCCAAGCGCAGACCATCCTCGCGCGGCGAGCTGGAGAAGATCCGCGGCGTGGGCGCAAGCGGCGGACGCCGGGCCGAGGATCTGCTCGAGGCAATCCGCTCCGGACGCGAGCGCCCGCCCGACCCGCCGCCTCAGAGCGCGCGCCCACCAGCGCCCAAGCCCGACGACGCGCCGCTGGTGGCGCTCGGCGAGGCGCTGCTACGAACGCGGGCACGCGAGGCGGGTTTGGCATACGAGTTGCTGGCCGCACGCGCTGACCTGCAGGCGATCGTCGCCGCCGTGCGTGCCGGCGAGGGCGAGGCCGACGTGCGCACGCTGCGCGGCTGGCGACGCGAGCTCGCCGGCGCCGAGCTGCTGGAGCTCCTCGACGGTGGCGTGTCGCTGTCCGTCGACGAGGCAGGACACGGTCGGCGGGTGCTCATCGAGCGCTCGCCGCGTGGCCCGAGCCCAGCCGACTGACAGCCGGGAAGCCTTATTCGATGTGGTTGTAGATTTCGAACAGCGGCAGGTACATCGAGATGACGATGAAGCCGACGATGCCGCCGATCAGGATGATCATGATCGGCTCCAGGATCGAGGTCAGCGTTTTGACTGACGCCTCGACCTGTTCCTCGTAGAACTCGGCGACCCGGTCGAGCATCGCGTCCAGCGCACCGGTTTCCTCACCGACGCCGACCATGTGCGTGACCATCGATGGGAAGATCGGCGCCTGCGCGAGCGGCGCGGCGATCGTGCCACCGCGCTTGACGGACGCGATCACGCCGTCCATCGCGTCTTCCACGGCGACGTTGCCGCCGGTGCGGCCGGTGATCTCCAGCGCCTGCAGCAGCGGCACGCCGGCTGCCGTCAGCGACGCGAGCGTGCGCGACCAGCGCGCCACGGCGATCTGCTGGACGATCGTGCCGATCCGCAGCGGTATGTGCAGGCGGAAATGGTCCCACTGATGGCGACCCCAGGTGGTTTTCTTCCACTTGACAAACGCCACCACAAGCACCGCCGTGCCACCGAACATCGCCCACCAGTCTTTGGTGACGATCTTCGACATCAGCACCGACACCTGGGTCATGGCCGGGAGTTCGCCGCCGAATTCCGCGAACACGTTCTCGAACACCGGCACCAGGAACGCCACGAGCGCCATCATCACGCCGACGGCGAAGAAGATCACCAGGCACGGGTAGACCATCGCCGATTTGACCTGTTTGCGCAGGGCCGCGTCCTTCTGAAGCTGATCGGCGACGCGCACGAGCGCGTCCTCCAGGACGCCTCCCATCTCCCCCGCCTGCGTCATCGCCACGAACAGCGGGTTGAACACCTTCGGGTGGCGCGCCATCGCATCGCTCAGCGCCAGGCCGGCCTCGACGTCCTTGCGCACCGCGACGATCGTCTCCGTCAGGAGTTTGTTGTCCGTCTGCTCCTCCAGCACGTACAACGCACGCAGGATGCTCATGCCCGAGGAGATCATCGTCGAGAGCTGGCGAGCGAAGATCGCCAGCTCGGTCGGCTTGACTTTCTGCAGGAACGCCAGCTCGATCTCGCGCGAGGTGTGCTTGTCGGCGATGTCAAGGACGATCAGCCCGCGCTGCTTGAGCTGATCGGAGACCGCCTGCTTGGAGTCGGCCTCGACCTCGCCGCGCGCCTTGCCGCCGCTGAGGTCGATCGCCTTGAAGACGTACGTGCTCATCGCGGGTTCCCTAGGCTGCCGCCAGCGAGGTCGCGCCCAGCAGGCGCCTCAGCTCCTCCGGCGTGGAAGAGCGCGCTTCGGCCAGCTTCTGGGTGACCTTGCCCTGGCGCACGAGCGTGGCCAGCGAGGCGTCCATCGTCTGCATGCCGACCGCCGAGCTGGTCTGCAGCACCGAGTAGATCTGGTGGGTCTTGCCCTCGCGGATCAGGTTGCGGATCGCCGGGTTGGGCACCAGCACCTCACACGCCACCACCCGACCGGAGCCGTCGGCGTTGGGCAGCAGCTGCTGCGTCATGATCCCCTGCAGAGCGACCGAGAGCTGCACCCGCACCTGACCCTGCTGGTGGGCGGGGAACACGTCGATCACGCGGTCGATCGTCTGGGCGGCGTCCTGTGTGTGCAACGTGGCGAACACGAGGTGGCCGGTCTCAGCGGCGGTCAGGGCCGTCGAGATCGTCTCCAGGTCGCGCATCTCGCCGACGAGGATCACGTCGGGGTCCTGGCGCAGCGCGGCCTTCAACGCGTCACCGAAGCTCTGCGCGTCGGAGCCAAGCTCACGCTGGTTGACGATGCACTTCTTGTGTCCGTGCAGGAACTCGATCGGGTCCTCGATCGTCATGATGTGCTCCTCACGGGTGGAGTTGATCTCATCGATCATCGCCGCCAGCGAGGTCGACTTGCCAGAGCCGGTCGGGCCGGTCACGAGCACGAAGCCGCGCGGGCGGCGCGTGAACTCGTGCACGGCCGCGGGCAGGCCCAATTCGTCGATCGAGGTCATGCCGAACGGGATCAGGCGGAACGCCGCCCCGATCGCGCCGCGCTGGTAGTAGGCGTTCACACGGAAGCGGGCGTGGCCGGGGATCGAGTAGGCGAAGTCCAGCTGCCAGTCGGTCTCCAGGCGCTGACGCTGATCGCCCGTGAGGATCGAGTAGACGATCTCGCGCGTGTCCGTCGGCGAGAGCTTCGGGTAGTCCTCGAGCGGCGCGAGTTTCCCGCGAACGCGAACGGTCGGGTGCGCGCCCGAGCTGAGGTGCAGATCGGATGCCCGGCGGTGTACGACCTCCATCAGGAGGTCTGCGAAATCGATGTCCATGGGTCCCTCCATCGACAGATCGCGCCGGGTCCATTAGGGCGCGCATGCCCGATATGCGGCGCCTGGACGAAGGTATGACCTCAGTCGGTGCCGATCACGCGGGCGATCTCAGACATCGAGGTGCGACCCTGCCTGACCTTCTGCAGGCCGTCGTCGCGCATCCGCGTCATCCCCTGGCTGACGGCGACGTCGCGGATCATCTCGGCGGACTTGCGTTCCAGCGACAGCGACTGGATCTCCGGGGACATCTTCATCACCTCATACAGGCCCAGGCGCCCACGGTAGCCGCTGCCGCCGCAGCGACTGCAGCCGACGGGCTCGTAGGCCTCCAGCTCCATGCGCGCCCTATAGCCGTTTTCCTGCAGCACTTTGGCGGGGATGATCGTCCGCCGCTTGCAGCTCGGGCACAGCATCCGCGCCAGGCGTTGGGCGACGACGCAGTCGAGCGCAGAGGCCACGAGGAAGGGCTCGATGCCCATCTCGATCAGCCTCGATATCGCCGAAGGTGCATCGTTGGTGTGCAGCGTGGAGAGCACCAGATGCCCGGTCAGCGCCGACTCCACGGCGATCTGCGCGGTCTCGCGGTCGCGGATCTCGCCGACCATGATGATGTCCGGGTCGGCGCGCACCATCGAGCGCAGGCCGGCTGCGAACGTCAGCCCAACCTTGTTCGACACCTGCACCTGGGTGAGTCCTGCCATTTCGTACTCGACCGGGTCCTCGACGGTGATGATGTTCTTCTCAGGGGTGTTGACCATCTGCAGAGCGGCGTAAAGCGTCGTGGACTTCCCCGAGCCGGTCGGGCCGGTCACGAGCACGGCGCCGTGGGTCTCGCGACAGGCGCGTTCGAAGCGTTCGCGCTCCGGGTCGGCCATGCCGAGCTTGTCGAGATCGACGACTACCGATGCCTTGTCCAGAACGCGCATCACAGCGCCCTCGCCGTGCACGCTCGGCAGCGTCACCACACGCAGATCGACGTGCCGACCGTCGACCACCAGCCCGACACGCCCATCTTGGGGCAGGCGCTTCTCGGCGATGTTCAGCTCGGCCATGATCTTGATGCGGGAGATCACCCCGGCGGCCATCCGCCGCTGGACGGTCGTGATGTCGTGCAGCACGCCGTCGATCCTGAAGCGCACCCGCAGCTCGCGCCCATCGGGGGCCAGGTGGATGTCGGAGGCGCCACGCTCGACCGCCTGCGCCACGATCTGGTTGACGAGCTTGATGACAGGCGCGTCTTCGGAGGTCTCATGCAGGGCGACGACCTCCGCCCCGTCCTCCGCCTCCTCGGTGATCTCAGCTGACTCGCCGACGACGTCTTCGAGCCTGTCAAGGCGCGAGATCAGCGTCGCAAGGTCCTCCGCAGGGGCGACCGCAACCCGGATCTCATATCCGGTCATGATCGCGATGTCGTCGACCGCGAGCACGTTCGATGGGTCGGCCATCGCCACCAACAGCGTGCGCTTGTCGGCAAAGGCCACCGGGACAGCCTGGTAGCGCTTGGCGATCGTCGTGCTCACGAGGTTGGCGGCTGTCATGTCGACCTGGAAGACGGCCAGGTCGACATGGTCGAGCCCGTAGCGCTCAGCCAGCGCACGCGCCAGGGCATCCTGGGAGATCGCGCCGTGGTCGAGCAGTGCCCGCTCCGGGGTGGTGCCGGATATGCGGGAGCTCTCGAGGGCCTCATCGACCTGCTTGCGCGAGGCCAGTCCCATGTCGACGATCACGTCCGTCAGAAAGCGCTGGGAGGAGCCGCGGCGCGAGGGCTTGGTCAGGCCGTTGGTCACGACCTCCTGCACTGAGCGCTGTGTCGCCTCCTCGTCGTCGCCGACCGCTTCGGTGCCTGCCGCCCTCTCCATGGGCTCGAGCTCGCCTGCAAACCCGTGTCCGCCGCCGTTTGCGGACTCCACTTCGATGTAGGGGTCGGCGCCGGCGACCGTCTCGAAATGGACATCGGCGCCGGGCAACGGGTCGAGCGCGATGTCGGCCGCGGAGATCTCGTGCGGATCAATCTCGACGCGCACCTCAGCCGATGGAAGCTCTCCGGTGCCGGCATCGCCCCTGGCGCCACGCTCTACGGAGATCAGGCGATCGGCGCCTTCCTCGGGTGCCCCGTCGATCCCGAAGATCGCGTGTAGGTCCGGGCCGGCCTGCTGGGGAGCATCGCTCATCGCGTCCCCCCCGGCGTCTGAGCGCTAGCGGGCCCCCGCGTGCTGTTGGCGCGCGGCGCTGCACATGACGTCGATCGGCGCCTTCCTGCCCGTCCACAGTTCGAAGCTGAGCGCTCCCTGGGCGACGAGAATGTCCAGCCCGTCGAGGGTGTGCGAACCATGCGCCCTGGCAGCCGCGAGCAGCTGCGTGGAACCGGAGCGATAGACGAAGTCGACGACATAGGAGTACTTACCGACTTGATCGAACGTCAATCCGAGTAGGTTGAGCGCCTCAGCGTCAGTGGCCGAGCGTTCGATCGCACCGGCGTCCAGACCGACAGATGTGCAGTTGACGAGCAGGTCAGCCACCGGCGCGGTGCGCACCGCACGCACGCCGAGCTCGCGCGCCAGAGTCTGGGCACGCTCGTGCGTGCGATTCCAGATCGAGACCTCGCCGGCGCCCGCCTCGCGCAGCGCCCATGCCGCTGCGCGGGCGCTACCGCCGGCGCCGAGGATCACCGCGCTGAGTCCGCGCGGGGAGCGCTCGAGCGCCGCGATCAACCCCGGGGCGTCGGTGTTATCGGCCGCGATCGTCCCATCCGGGGCGAACGTAAGCGTGTTGGCGGCGCCGATCTGGCGCGCCGTCTCGCTGGCGTGGCCGGCCAGCGCGAGCGCCGCGTGCTTGTGGGGGATCGTGACGTTCGCTCCGAGGAAGCCCGCCTGGTGCAGCGCGCCGGCGGTCTGGGCGAACAGCGCCGGCGGGACCGGCAGGCGCTGGTAGTGCCAGCCGTCCATCCCCAACGCGGCCAGCGCGGCGTTGTGGATGGCGGGCGAGCGACTGTGCGCCACCGGCCAGCCGAGCACGCCCAGGCGGGTCATCACTTGTGCTTGCAGCTCGGCGGGTGCCCACCGTTGCGCGCCACCGCCGCCTTGTACGCCGCGGCGTCGACTTCGAATTCGGCCTGCGTGTTGGAGAACACCTGCTCACCGCAGCCGTCCGCGCCGGCGACGTAGTACAGGTATGAGACGTGGGCCGGGTGGGCCGCCGCGTGGATCGAGGCGGCGCCGGGGTTGGATATCGGCGTGGGTGGCAGGCCGACGTGGGTGCGGGTGTTATATGGCGAGTCGATGTGCAGCTGCGCTTCTGTCAGTTCGTGGGTGTACGTCGCAATGCCGCTCGCCAGCTCGACGGCGTAGTAGATGCTGGCGTCGATCCCCAGCGGCATTCTCTGCGCCAGGCGGTTGTAGATCACAGCGGCGATCTTCGCTCTGTCGCCGGGGATCAGCGCCTCACGCTCGACCATCGAGGCGACGATCAGCAGCTGATAGGGCGTCACGTGCAGCGCCCGCGCACGGGCGACCTCGGTGGCCCCGAAGTTTTCACGGAACGCGATCAGCTGCTCTTCGACCAGACGGTAGACGGACGCACCCGGGTTCATGTCGTACGTCGCCGGGAACAGGAAGCCTTCGAGATCCGGCGTGCCGTGCGGCGCGCGATAGACGGCTGGTTCGAGCAGCGCCGAATGCCTGGACGCGGCGCGGTAGCTTCCCTTGAGGCCGTCCGCTTGAGCGATCTGGGCGATCTGCGCGCGGGTCTTGCCCTCCGGGATCAGGACCTTGACGACCGGCGGTGGCGCGATCGTTGCCGTCTGTTTGGGGTCGCGCGAGTGGAGCAGCGCCACCACCGCCACCACGACCGCCGCGAGCGCCAGCACCGCTGCCAGCCGTGCGAGCCACGAGCGTCCGCGCCTGCGCGGCGGCGGCGGCGTCCCGGCTGGTCGCTGGAGCGCCACAGGCGGCGGATTGGGTGGTGGGAGCGGTGGCTGCAGCGGCGCCGGCTGTGGCTCGGCCGGCCCTGGCGAGGGTGGCTGCGCCGGCGCTGATGCTTGTGGCGGCGGCGCCGCCTGGCTGAGCGGAGCCGGCGGCACGATCGGCGCATGCAGCGCGATCGGCGACGCCAGCGCGACCGGCGACGGCTCGATCGGCGCCGCTCCCGGCTGCATGGGGACCGTGACATCGTGAGAGGACCCAGGTGACGGCTGTGTCTGTGGCTCTGACACAGGCTCAGGCGGCGGCAGCGCGGATGCTTGCTCGAGTCCCCGCCGGCGCGCGCGCTCCTGACGGTCGCGCTCGCGATCTGCTGCGGTACGTTCGGATCGATCGCCGCGAGACAAGGACTCAGAACCCTAACGCGACCTGGCCGCGAGCCAGCTCTCCAGCAGATGAGCGGCCGCCCGCGAGTCCTCAGCCGTCCTGAAGGCCGCGCCCGCACGGGCGGCTCGATCCGTCCTTTGCGCGAGACGCGTGGTGAAGCGCTCGTCGTGCATCTCCACGGGAACGCCGTCGCCCAGGCGCCGGGAGAGCTCGGAGGCAAAGGCGCGCGTCTCGCGTGTCTGCTCGGTGTCGGTACCGGCGAGCGACAGCGGTAGTCCCACGATCACGCGCTCCACCTCGCGTGTGCGCACGAGCTCGCGCAGTTGCGCGAACCCACGCTTGGTGGCGGGGCGCGCGATGACCTCGATCGGTGTGACGATCGTGCCGCTGGGGTCGCTGAGCGCACAGCCGCAGCGAGCGCTGCCGTAGTCGAGCGCTAGCACGCGCATGTGCGTCTCAGCCCGCGAGCGCGGCCTCGATTGCCTTGCGCCCGGCATCGATGGCCTCGTCCAGTCGCTCGGGGTCGCGTCCGCCGGCCTGCGCCATCGTGTCGCGGCCACCGCCGCCACCACCGGCGAGCTCCGCGGCGACCTTGACCACGGCGCCGGCCTTGACACCTCGATCGACGAGCGTCGGAGCGACGCTTGCGACGAGATGCACGCGACCATCGACGGCGGTCCCCAGCAGCACCGCCGCGTCCCCGAGACGGCCCTTGAGCAGGTCCACAGCCGCGAGCAGCGCCTTGGCGTCGGCGACATCGACGACAGCCGCCAGGACGGTTGCGCCGCCGGTCTCGCGGGCGCTGCTCACCAGCGACTCCAGATCGAGACCGCCGGCCACGCCGCGCGCCCCGCCGCCCTGCTTGAGCTCCTTCTCGAGGCGCTTGCGCTCCTGCGCCAGAGCGCCAACCGCATCGGGGGCATCCTCGGGACGGGTGCGCAGCTGCGCAGCTATGTCGCGCAACAGACGGTCATGCCCGCGCAGCAGGTCGACCGCGACAGGTCCCGTGACGGCCTCGATGCGGCGGACGTTGGCTGCGCTCGAGGTCTCGTGGAGGATGCGAAAAGCGCCGATCTCGGCCGTCGAGCGCACGTGGGTGCCGCCACACAGCTCGCGCGAGTAATCGCCGTCGCCGACCTCGACCATGCGCACGACCTCGCCGTACTTCTCGCCGAAGAGCGCCATCGCACCGAGCTGCTTGGCCTCGTCGAGCGTGGTCGTGATCGAACGCACGGGATCGTTGCGAGCGATCCATGCGTTGACGCGGTCCTCGACGTCGCGCAGCTCCTGCGCGCTCAACGCCTGGCCGTGGCTGAAGTCAAAGCGCAGCTTGTCCGGGCCGACGTAGGAGCCGGCCTGGCGCACGTGGCTGCCGACGCGCTCGCGCAGCGCCGCCTGCAGCAGGTGCGTCGCCGTGTGGTTGCACTCGGTCTTGTGCCTGGCCAGATGGTCGACACGTGCAAGCACGTGCTCTCCAACCGCGAGGGTCCCCGCCTCGATGACCACCTCTGGGATTCGATCCTCACCGAGGAACAGCACGTCCTCGACCCGCGCCAGGCAGTCGCCGTGCTCACATTCGATCGTCCCGACGTCGGAGATCTGCCCGCCGCCGGCGGCGTAGAACGGCGACTCGGCGAGCTTGACGAGCAACCGCGCCGGCGCGTCTGCCCCGTTCGCGCCGTTGACGTGCCCGTCGGCGGGGCGGACGGCGAGAACGGTCGTCTGCTGCACCTCGGTCTCATAGCCGGTGAATCGCGTCGGCGCGCCGTCGAGTGAGCCGATGTCGAGGTCGAGCGCGCGGGCGCCCGCTCCGGCTCTCCCCGCCCCCACCCTGCCGCGGGCGCGCTGCTGCTCCATCAGCTCCTCGAAGTCGCCCTCGATCCCGATGCCTTCGCCGGCGAGCAGCTCGCTGGTCATCTCATACGGGAAGCCGTGCGTGTCGTGCAGGCGAAAGACATCGGCCGCCGCCACCGACGAGCGCCCGGCCGAGCGCGCCTGCTCGATCTGCTCGCGCAGCATGTCCATGCCCTGCGCGAGCGTGCGCCCGAATCCCTCCTCCTCGGCTGCCAGCCACATGTCGGTCGCGTCCGCCTGCTCGCGCAGCTCGGGGTAGACGTCTCCCATGACATCGCGTACGCGCTCCGAGTAACGCGTGAGGAAGCCTGGCTCGAGCTCGAGCGCAAGCCCCTGCTGGATCGCGCGGCGCATCACCCGGCGCAGCACGTAGCCGCGATCCTCGTTGGAGGGAACGACGCCGTCGGCGGTCAGGAACGTCATCGCCCGCGCATGGTCGGAGAGGATGCGCAACGCGCGGTCGCTCTCGAACTCTGAGCCGTAGCGCCGGCCGGAGAGCTCCTCGCCGAGGCCGATCAGCGGCTGGAACTGGTCGGTCTCGAACACCGACTGCTTGTCCTGCAGGATCGCCGCCAGGCGGTTGAGGCCGAGCCCGGTGTCGATGTTGCGGGCGGGCAGCGGCTTGAGCACCGATCTACTCCCGCCCACCCCGTCGGGCGCCGGCTGCTGGTCGTACTGCATGAACACCAGGTTCCAGTACTCCAGGAAGCGCTCGTTCTCACCACCGGGCAGGTCCCCGAGGCTGCCGTGCTGCTCGCCGCGGTCGAGGTACAGCTCAGAGCACGGGCCGCACGGACCGGTGGGCCCGGCCTGCCAGAAGTTCTCCGAGCGGGGGCATTCGACGATCCGCTCGCGCGGCACGCCGACAGCCAGCCAGCGGTCGATTGCCTCCTGGTCGCTTTCGAGCCCGAGCCCTTCGTCACCTTCGAACACGGTCACCCAGATGTCGCGCTCGGCAAAGCCGAACACCTCACGCGAGAGCTCCCAGGCGAACTCGATGGCCTCGTCCTTGAAGTAGTCGCCGAACGAGAAGTTGCCGAGCATCTCGAAGAACGTGAGATGGCGGGCGGTGTTGCCGACGTTGTCGATGTCGACCGTGCGGAACACCTTCTGGCAGTCGGTCAGCCGCGGTGCCGGCGGCGTCTGCTGGCCCAGGAAGTACGGCTTCAGTGGGTGCATCCCCGCGACGGTCAACAGCGCCGAGGGGTCGTGCGCGGAGGGCACCAGCGAGGCTGACGGTATGCGCTTGTGCCCGCGCTCCTCGAAGAAGCTCAGGTAGCGCTCGCGTATCTCATCGGAGGTCATCCCGCGACGGATCTTAGGCGGCGCTGAGCTCGCGATGGTGCCGTAGCCGACGACGACGTCGCCTGCGTACAGACATGCGAACTGCCCCGGAGCGGTGCGCTCGGCGGGCTCGTCCAGCTCGACCGCCAGCGCTTGCATGACGCCCAGCCGCCAGATCGCCGGGCAGACGGCAGGGAAACCGGCGCCCGTGCGCACGTACACGCACGCCGTCGACGCAGTGACCGTCACGGTGAAGCGTCGCCTCGCGCACGGCGACCGCGTGCGCGAGCAGGGCGGCGCGCGGGCCGACGGTGACGGTGTTGGCGTGCGTGTCTGTCTGAAGCACGTACTGCGGCTCGGGCGCCGAGATGCCGAGCCCGTGGCGCTGTCCGACCGTGTAGCGGTGGGCGCCGGCGTGCTCCCCGAGCACGTTCCCGCGCGCATCGACGATCGGGCCGGTGCGCCTGTCGAGTCCGCCGTGACGCTCGAGGAAGTCGCCGTGACGAGTCCCTGCCAGGAAGCACAGGTCCTGCGAGTCGCGCTTGCGCGCGACAGCCAGCCCGGCGCGCTCGGCGAGCTCGCGCACCTGCTGCTTGCGCATGTCCCCCAGCGGGAAGCGCAGCCGCGCAAGCGAGGCGGGGGTGAGCGCCGAGAGCACGTAGCTCTGGTCCTTGGACAGATCGGCTGCGGTCCGCAGCAGTGGCACGGGCGTGACGCCGGCCTCAGTTGCGGGACTTTCGCTGACGCGTGCGTAGTGCCCGGTGGCCAGCGTCTGGGACCCGAGTCCTCCGGCCAGCTCGAGCATCGCGTCGAGGCGGACGTTGCCGTTGCAGCGAACGCACGGGTTGGGGGTGAGCCCGTCGGCGTGATCGGCGAGCCAGCCGTCGACGACGCCGGCGCGGAACTCCGCGCGCAGGTCGATCGAGAGATGGGGCATCCCCAGCTCGTGTGCCAGCTCGCGCGCGCCACGCACGGCCTGCGCCGAGCAGCAGCTGAGATCGCCGTCGTTGGCTGGGTCCGACCACAGCTCCAGCGTCACGCCCACGGCCTGCCCGCCGGCCTGTGTGACGAGCAGCGCCGCCACTGCGCTGTCGACCCCGCCGCTCATCGCCACCAGCGTGCGGCCGTCGACGGGCGCCAGCGAAGCGCCCTCGCGGGCGCCGGCCCCCAGGGCACGATGCAGCGCATCTGCGGCCAGCTCGGCCGCGTGACGCTTACCGGTACTGAGCCCGCCGAGCTCCGCTGCAATCTCGTGCGCTCCGATTCTTGCGGCCTGCAGTAGCGGCACGCCTCGCAGCAGGCTGACCGTCGCGCTGCCGGCTGCAACGGTGGCTCCGCAGCCGCTGGCGTCAAAGCCGGCGTCGAGGATGACCCCGTCGGGGCTGCTCGGGTCGAGCGCCAGCGAGATGCGGATCAGGTCTCCACAGGCTGCCCCGCCGGCGGCGCCGGTGAAGGCGCCATGCGGCGTGTGCCCGCTGCCCGATGGGTCGTTCCAGATGGCTGGCCAGCTGCTCCCCCTCCGGGGACGATGCGGCTTCGACGCTCACACGAGCGAGTGTAAGGCTATGAGCTGCGGGCTTCGTCGATTGCTTGTTCGATCGAGAAGGAGTCCTGCAGGCCGTTCAGGACAGTGGTCTGTCCGCTCTTGTTGACGACGAGGATGGTGGGTGTCGCGTAGACCTGCACGCCGCGGGTGATCGAGCCGTAGGAGGCGACCTGGCTCGCGGGTGAGGAGAACGCGGCAAACGGCTTTTCAAGTTCGAGGCCGGAGGCCTTCAGCGCGCTGCGCAGCTGCGGGGTGCGGGCAAGCGGGCGGATCAGATGGTGGACCGCCTCGAGCAGCCTGAGTTCGTCGTTGACGATCACATCCTCGGTGCCCTTGGGGTTCCAGAACAGGATGACCGCGATCTTGCCTTCGTCCAGCGCACGTTCCACGAGCACCTGCCGTGCCGGCGTGCGTCCAGCCCCGGCCTGCGCTTTGATCGGCTGCGCCTTGACCGCGGGGTGAGCGGTGACAGCGGGGGCGGTGGAAGCAGGGGTGGTGACAGCGGGGTGCTGCGCGGTCGCTGTCGCCGAGGACCCGTGGTGCGTCGCCGGCGTTGTCGGCCGGGAGGGCTTGGCGGCGGTCGCAGAGCCGGCGGCCTTGGCGGATTCGTCGCTCGCCTGGGCGGATTTCCGTTCGAGCTGCTGCGTGTTCTGCTGAGAGATGGCGGCGGCACCGTGGGCCTTGGCGATGGCGTGCGACAGGCCTCCCAAGCTGGAGCCTGAGCCCTGACTGCCGTGCGCGGGCTTGGCGGCGGCTTTCGCCGCGCCTGTCGCTGTGGCCGCAGGGCTGTTGGCCGGCGTGGACGCAGCGGGTGCACTGGCCGACGCGGACGACGAGGAGCCTGAGCTGCTGCTCGTCGAGTGCCCCTGCAGGGCGAACAGCCACACGCCTGCGAACAGCAGTACGGCTACGAGCGCGATCTGAAATGGTCGGGAGAGCTGCGCCATCTCCCCCAGCTTCGGCATCTGCGCCGGAGAAGTTGAACGGCGCATGCAGCCTTGGACGGTCAGCCCGAGCGCCGAGCCTGGCTGAAGAGCATCGCCGTCCCTGACGAATGCGCCAAACGACTTGGTGTACGGCGCTCAGATGGCGTGATGGCTGCGCAGTACCGCGTGCACGACGGCATTGGTGGGCAGCGGCTCCTGGGTGGCGCCCTGCATGTCCTTGAGCACCGTCTGCTCAGCGGCGACGATCGCGACGTAGCGAGCGCCGAGAGCGTTGGCGTGGCCGAGCTGGCCCTTCAGCGAGCGCCCGCCAAGATCCATCTGCGCGGACAGCCCGGCCGAGCGCGCCTCGTTGAGCAGGCCAAACGCCACCGCGCGGAGCTCATCGCCGGACCCGTCCAGCGCCAGGAATAGCTCCACCGGCGGCGGCGCTGCGCGGGTGCCGTCGCTCGGGGCCGCGCCTTCCAGCTCGCCGGCGAGCATGATCCGCTCGATCCCGGCCGCCCAGCCCATACCTGGCGTCGCCGGGCCACCGAGCTGCTCGACCAGCCCGTCGTAGCGTCCCCCGCCGCCAACCCCGCTCTGTGCGCCGAGCGCATCGGAGGTGAACTCGAAAACCGTGCGCGTGTAGTAGTCGAGGCCGCGCACCAGCGTGGGATCGACCTCGTAGGTGACGCCGGCTATGTCCAGCAGCTCGCGCACGTGTTCGAAGTGCTGTGCGTCCTGCGCGCTCAGCTGCTCCAGCAGCAGCGGCGCGCTGCTCATAACGCTGCGCGTAGCGGCGTCTTCGGAGTCAAACGCACGCAGCGGGTTGAGCTCGATCCTGCTCCTGACATCGTCGGACAGGCTTGCTTCGTTGGCGCGCAGATGCGCCTGCAGGCGCTCGCGGTACTCGCGCCTGCTCTCGATGCTGCCGAGGCTGGAGAGACGCAGCCGCAGACCACGTACCCCCATCTCCGCGAGCAGCGCGCTCAGCAGCGAGATCAGCTCCGCGTCTACTGCCGGGTCCTCTGAGCCGATCGCCTCAGCACCAACCTGCCAGAACTGCCGGTAGCGCCCTGCCTGTGCCCGCTCGTGGCGAAAGAAGCTCGACAGATACCAGAGCTTCACCGGCTGGCGGCGCTTGTGCATGCCATGCTCGACGTATGCCCTGCAAACCGGGGCGGTGCCCTCGGGCCGCAGCGTCAGCGAGCGTCCCCCCTGGTCCTCGAACGTGAACATCTCCTTGCGCACGATGTCGGTCGACTCACCGACCCCACGGGCAAACAGCTCGGTGGCCTCGAACATCGGCGTCTCGATGCGCTCGTATCCGGCGCCCTCGAGGATCGAGCGTGCACGGGTCTCCAGGTTCGTGCGCGCGGCCGCCTGCTCGCCGAGCACGTCGTAGGTGCCGCGCGGTGCTTTGAGCTTGGCTGCGCTCAACTTCAGAGGGCCGGCGGGTCCGCAGCCGACCGATCGGAGATCGGCACGCGTACGCGAAGCTCGCTCAGGAACGGGTTGGTCGCGCGCTCGCGCCCCAGCGTCGTGACGCCCATGTGCCCGGGGTAGACGACGGTCTCATCCGGATAGGCCCCGAGCAGGCCCTCGATCGATCGCGCAAGCGTGGGCCAGTTCCCGCCGGGGAGATCCACACGACCGACGGAGCCCTGGAAGAGCACGTCTCCGGACAGCAGCGCTCCGGGCACCGCGTAGGTCACGTGGCCGGGGCTGTGCCCGGGGGTGAACACCACCTCGATGTCCAGGCCGGCGAGGCTCAGCCGCTCGCCACCGGCGACCGTGTGGTCGGCCTCGTAGCTCTCGAATGGACCGAACCCGGGAGGCACCCAGCTCATCACGTCTGCCAGCACCGGCCGCTCGATCTCCGGGCAGTACACGGGCGCGCCGGTGGCACGGGCGAGCGGTGCGACGGCGCCGATGTGATCGAAGTGGCAGTGGGTCACCAGGATCGCATCGATCGTGACGCCCAGCTCGTCGATCGCCTCGATCAAACGCTCGGGCTCATCTCCGGGATCGACGAGCACCGCGTGCGTGGCGTCACCGTCGGCGCGCACGATGTAGCTGTTCTCCTGCACCGGCCCTACCGTGAACGCGCGCACGTCCAGCCCGCTCATCGCTATGCAGTCCTCCCGCCACCGGAGCTTGTCTTCTTGCGTTGGCGGCGAGCGTAGGTCCACTTGTCGCCGTAGTAGACGATCACCGTGTATCCCACCAGCACGACCGGGAACAGGGCGATCGCCTGGTTGGACTGGTGGAGCACGAGGATCATCACGAACAGCAGCGCGATCGCGGCGAACATCGCCTTGAGGAACGCTCCTCGCCAGGTCGGCGGCCGGTCGCGTTTGTCGAGAAGTTTCTCCTTCTCACGCGCCAGCTCGCGCGGATCCCCGCTCTTCTCGCCTGCGGTCGGCTTGCGACCGGTGCGCCCGCGCGACTCGACGACCCCGGCAGCGTTGCCGCGGTGCTTGGTCTGACGCTTGCGCTTGGTCTGAGCCACGACCTAGGAGCGTAGAGCGTTCTCGATCAAGTGGCACCCAGGATCGAACCCCGGGATGGGGACGTCCTGCGGAAAGCCCTCCAGCGCAGCAGCCGGTGCGAGCCCGACGAGCTCGGCGCCGGCAACCTCATGATGCACGCGAACGGCCTCGACGACCATCGCCAGCGAGATCTCAAACGGACGCTCCACGTTCATCGAGACCTGCGCCACGCCGCCATCCAGCAAGACGCCGATCGCGCGTACGCCCGGCAGTCCGTGCTCCCCGCCGTCGCGGATCAACGCGGCGATCCGGCGCGCGTCTTGCAAACCGGCGGGCGCTGCCAGCTGCAGGTTGAACGCCACCAGCGGCGGCCTGGCGGCGACCAGCGTGGCGCCGGCGCTCGGATGCATCCGCGGCGGCCCGAAGTCCGGAGCGATCGGCTGCTCGCCGCCGGCCATGCGAGCAGCCAAACCGGCGACCCCACCGCGCCGCAGCCGCGCGCGGGTGATTGCGTCGGCCGGCTCCTCAGCGGACAGCTCTCCGTACAGGAACACCGGTACCTCCAGCTCCTCCCCGATGCGGTCTGCCAGCACCAGCGCCTCGGCGCAGGCGGCCCCCCTGGCATCCGGCTCCAGGTACACGACCGGGGCGACGTCGAGCGCGCCGACATGCGGATGCTGACCGGCCGCTTGCGAATCGAGCCCTGCAGAGTCGTGCTGAGAGCGGGTCACCACGTCGATCCGCTCCACCGCAACCCGGGCGCCCCGCAGCAGCGCGTCTGCCAGCCGACCGGGGGGACCGGCGATCGTGAACACCGAGCGGTGATGGTCGGCGTCTGAGTGAACATCCAACATCCGCACGCCATCCGCGGCCTCGCCCGCGAAAGCAGCCTCGATCGCGGCGATCTTGGGCTCCTCGCGCCCCTCGGAGACGTTCGGGATTGCCAGTAGGATCGGCGGCTCCATCGCGCTACGAGGCTAGCGTCGAAGATCGATGACGGTCCTGCGGCTAGACTTCTGCCTCGTCCGGGCCGGAGTAGCTCAGCTGGTTAGAGCAGCGGAATCATAATCCGCGTGTCGGGGGTTCGAGTCCCTCCTCCGGCACTAGAAAGTGGCTGCAATACACGGCTTTTCGTGTTGCACGCGTCGGGGCTGGACATGAACTTTGTCCCAACTTTGTCCCGAGATGGTGGCTGGGGTCGGAGTAGGAGATGCCCGACCAGCGAGATCGAGGCGCGGCGGGCGTCGATATGCGAGCCCAGCAAACGCGCATTCCCACCGGCCACGTGTTCCGCCGCCAAGGCGCGCGCGGCGATGTCTGGTACGCGAAGTACCGGCTCCCCGATGGTCGCCAGATGCAGCGTAGGATCGGACCGGCGTGGACGGCGCGCGGACGCCCGGCGCCCGGCTACTACAACAAGCGGTCGGCCGAAGGATGGCTTTCGCAGCTGCTTGACGAAGCTCGCCGGGGCGAGCTTCCGGGGATGGTTCAGACGGGCGCGACGTTCGCGGACGCCACCAGCGAGTACATGCGCTGGCTTGAGCACGATCGCCAGCGCAAGCCATCGACGCTCCGGGACTACCAGTCGGTCATCCGAGCGCACCTGCTGCCGGCGTTCGGCCGCGAGCGGCTAGAGGACATTACGACCGAGGGCGTTGAGCGCTGGTCGGCATCGCTCGCGGCCAGTGGTCGCATGAACAACCGCACGCGGCTCAAGATCCTCACAGTTCTCCACGGAGTCATGCAGCGCGCCAAGCGGGTCTGGAAGCTGCCGCGTAACCCGATCACCGATGTCGAGAAGCCTATTCAGCGACGGAGCACTGACATGGAGGCGTTCTCGCCTGAGGATGTCATGGCGCTGGTACGAGCATCGGACTCCGAGCAGGACGCCGCGATCTACCTAACCGCGGCGTTCACGGGGCTCCGCCGCGGCGAGCTAGTCGCGCTGCGCTGGCGCGAGGTGGATTTTCCCCGGCGCCATATCCGAGTCACCGCCTCTTACACTGAGCGTGCTCTCTCAACGCCAAAGTCCGGCAAGGCCCGCTCGGTTCCGATGGCGCCAGACGTCGCGGAAGCACTCGCGCGGCTCGCACAGCGCGACCGCTACAGCAGCGAGGATGACCTCGTCTTCCCGGGCCTCGGCGGCGGCTTCCTCGATGGTTCCGCGCTTTACCGGCGCTACAAGGCAGCCCTTAAGCGGGCTGGACTACGGGACCTGCGCTTCCACGACCTGCGGCACACGTTCGGCACACAGGTCATTGGCAACCCACACGTCTCCATCTTGCAGCTGAAGGAGTGGATGGGCCATGCCGACATCGACACGACGATGAAGTACCTGCACTTCGCTCCGCGTGCAAACGACGCCGACCTGATCGCGGATGCGTTCTCGGCAAGTCCGTCGGCCCCGCTCGTACCGTCGTCGCGGCCCTCTCCGGGACACGCTTGACGCAAGGGAAGACGTTGCAAAGTCGAATGTCGACCGTCGCACGGCGCGGGCGACATTCGGTCGCTTCCTCGTTATACGTGATTTAGCAGTGATGACTTTCCGGGCCGATGGGTCACTACTCGCGGACGCGAGTAGATGTCCCGCTCGCATTGTCATCTGACGTCTTTGTTATCTCACAGGGGGTCTTACAAGGGGTCATATGGGGGTCTAAGCAGTGTGCTCTCTATAGCCCTGTCTGAAACATGCCCTGATGGGTGCTTTGGTCGTGGTCTGATGAGCAGGCTTGTGCGATAGATTACCTGCCCATGCCGAAAGTCCATCCAGTCGCATCGCGCGAGGAAACCATTGCCGCGATTCTGCGGGAGTCCGAGCGTCCTGAGCGGGTTCCGTTCAGGAACGTCTTGCTGCAGCATGGCCCACGTGGGCCGCAAGCACAGCCAGGTCCGATGGCGGAGATCGTCCGGCGAGGGCGGGAGAGGACGCTAGAGCAGTACCTCCTTGCGGTGGCGTTGGCAACCGGGCATCCGCACGATGTTAACCGCGACTCGCGTATCTGGGCGAGGGCCGTCGGGCTCCCGGAAAATGCATCCGGGCGAGCGGCTGTGTCGCGTAACTGGGCTTTTCTGCGCAATCTCAAGCTTGTTCGTGTTGCGAGAAAGAAACGACTGGCCTCGGTCACGCTGCTGCGCGAGGACGGATCTGGAGCCCCCTATACGCACCCGTCTAAGGATCGGCGTCCGAGCTATCTGCAGTTGCCGTTTGAGTACTGGCTCGACGGCTACCACACAAGACTCTCGCTCGCGGCGAAGACAATGCTTTTGATTGCGCTGTCGCTGCCCGACCGGTTCCCGCTACCAGGGGCGCGCGCCCCAAGCTGGTACGGCATAAGCGAGAGTACTGCCGCCCGCGGCTTTCGTGAGCTGCGAGAAGCGGGTCTGCTGACAGTCGAGCGTGAAGAGAAGACAGCTCCGCTCGCCCCCGAGGGCTACACGCTCGTCAACTTCTACACGCTCCAGCCGCCGTTCGGTCCACAATCGACGCGCCCGTGGAAGAAGCCCTAGTGGGCAAGAAGCCAAAGCACCGAGCAAACCCCACGACCCAGCGAACCCTTCAGCGCTCGCAATATACAACCCCGGCTGCCGATACAGCAGCGACTTCTGCATCAGCAACCCATCCGCCACCAGCCGGTTCAGGCGGGCCGTACGCCCAACTGCGGCGCATCCCAAACCGGCCCATCACATGCTCCGCGCCAGCCGCACCGACACGACCGACCCAACCCACTATTTCCGCGTCCTTCTCCGTCTGCATCACGCCTCCTAACAACGATCGACAACAACACCTCTCAAAGGCATGTCGCTCAGAAGTCGCTATAGACCCCCCCTAATTTTTGACGTGGTCGGCTGCCAGCCGACCTCATCGATCTAAAGCGGAGTGCGGAGTGGAGGTCAAGCGAGCCCCGACAGGGGTGGCCCCGCAGGGGCCAGGCCGAAGGCCCGACCTTGACCGCAACGGAGAACGGAGCTACCACGGCCGACCGCACCGCACAAGCACCCTTCTATGCCACCGGCGCCAGAGCCAGCGCTCCTCGCAGCTGCACGGCGGCCGTGGCACCAACGGACGCGGCTATGAGTTTGCGGTGTAGCCGAGCGTCATCAAGCTGCTAGCCACAGGAGATGCCGTTGTCATCATGCCGGGCGCCGGGAGGACCGTGAGCGCGTGCATCCACGACGCACACGCGGCGAGCGGCGTAGATGATTGATCCAACCTGAATCGCTCCGGGAATGAAGTTCGGATCCCGGAGCAATTCAAACCTGCGTTTGGGACCGCACAAATTAAGCCGCAAAATGCGAGTAGAAGGCGCAGCGGCTGCGGCGAGTTGTCTGCTTTTGTGATTAGCATGCGCCACGGCACTACGGGGTGGGCCGCAACGCTACGCAAACTACGGGAAGGGTGCGCATGTCCGGGCCAGTCGGCGCTACGCAGGGGTTGGGTTTTTTGAGGGCTGGTCGTGTGCTGGCTGCCCTGGCGAGTGGTCTCGCTCTCTTGTTGCTCGTTGGCGTCGCGTCGGCGTCTGCGTATTGGCCTAGCGAAGCAGAAAAAGTCGCAGCAAATGAACACGAAGAGTTTTTCGAAGAACACCCTCAGGGGGTCGAAGAAACAACTGAAGAATGCGCTGAAACCTGCGGGAAAGCCACGTCCATCGTTCCCCCCGGATGGTATCTTGAGTCCTACCACTCTGGCTTGAATACAGTACGTATACACGAATGGGGCGAAGATCGCTGTACTGACGCTGAACGCGACGAAGGCTGCGAAAGCTATAATTTCGAACGGCCGTCGGCGTCTACGACTTATCTTGCGCCCCGCTATAAAGAACTTCACCAAGTCATCCATAGTGGGTATCTCTATAGCCACGGAATACGCTGGCTTGATCTTGTGTTCATTTATGCGTGGAAGCCGCTCGAAACAGAAAGCGAACAATTCGGTTCCGAAAACGCCAATGAACCGAACCACAAGCGGTGCCTGCTTAGTAAACCAGTTAATTGCGCCACCGGCAATGAGACGACCACCCAGACCGATCTAGCGGTCGGCGGGCGCGGCCTGACACTTAACTTGACACGGACGTACAATTCGCGATTGGCCGCGAAACAGGAAGAACATGGCGCTTTTGGCTTTGGTTGGACGGGCTCCTACAGTGCGCATGTCGAATTGGCCTATGAAGCCAAGGAGGCGGTTGTCTATCAGGATAATGGGAGTACGGCCACGTTCGGGCGTCCAGAAACGGAAGCGCCTTGGACCGCGGCTTCCAGTCTGAACGAGGCGACCCTCGTCGATGAAGGTAGCGGGTTCGTGTATACCCTTCCAGATCAGACCAAAATGTATTTCAACAGCCGTGGCGCGCTCACGACCGAGACCGACCGCGACGGTAACACGCTGACCATGAGCTATGAATCCGGGCATCTCGTGTCGGTCACCGATGGTGCAGGGCGGAAACTGACTTTCGCTTACAACGGTGAAGGAGAGGTCGAAAGCGCCAAAGATCCAATGGGTCATACCGTCAAATACGTGTACGAAAGCGGGAACCTCAAGAGCGTCACACAGCCAGCGGAAGCCACGTTGCGCTGGCAGTTCAAATACAACAGCGAACACGAGCTCACCTCGGAGACCGACGGCCGCGGACACGCTGTTACGACCGAATACAACGGTTCCCAGCAGGCGATTTCTCAGACCGATGCGCTAGGCAGGAAACGTGAATGGGAATACGACCGGGAGGGTCCATCGGAAACCGAAACGACGATCACAGAACCTAATGGCTCTCTGACTGTGGAGAGGTTCAATCTAGCGGGGCTACCACTGCGTGTCACGCGCGCATGGGGAGCCTCTATCGCCGCGACGACGCACTACGAATACAACGCATCAAATGAGCTGACCGCCGTCACTGACCCCGATGAACGCAAGACGGAATACAGTTATGACGCCCAAGGCGACAGGTTGAGTGAAATCGATCCGACCAAAGCCGAACGGAAATGGACATACGACGGCACACATGACATAGAAAGTGAAACGACCCCGGACGGGGAGACCACGACCTACAAACGAGAAGCTCACGGCAACCCCGAAGTGACCGAACGGCCAGCGCCTGGCAGCACCACGCAGAAAACGACCTACAAATACGACGCCGACGGCGACGTCGAAAGCATAGCGAACCCGCTGGGCCGCACGTGGAAATACGAATACGATGCCTACGGGGACCGTAAGGCCGAAACCGACCCCGAAGGCAACAAGCGCACCTGGGAATACAACGAAGACTCCCAGGAGATCGCGGAAGTCAGCCCGCGGGGAAACGCCGCAGGCGCAAAAGCCAGCGAATTCACGACCAAAACCGAACGCGACGCGGAGGGCCGTCCGCTAAAGCTCACCGATCCACTCGGCCACACCACGAAATCCACCTACGACGGGGACGGCAACATTGAATCGGTGACCGACGGCAACTCGCACAAAACGAAATACACCTACGACGCCGACAACGAGCCGACCAAGACCGAAGAACCTAACAAAACGGTCACGGAAACGGGATACGACTCGATGGGCCGAGTCACCAGCCAAACCGACGGCAACAAACATGCCACCAAATACGTCCGTAACGGCTTGGAGGAGATCGAAGAAGAAGTCGATCCGCTCGGTAACAAAACCCTCAAGGAATACGACGCCGCCGGGAACCTCGTCAAAGTGACCGACCCAACGAAACGGAACACTACCTACACGTACGATCCCGCAAGCCGGCTCACCGAAATCAGCTACTCCAGCGGCAAACCCGCGACAATCAAATACGAATACAACAAAGACGGCTACCGCACGAAGATGACCGACGGGACCGGTACCACCACGTACAGCTATGACCAGCTCGACCGTATGACCGAAAGCGAAGACGGCCAGAAAGAAGTCGTCAAATACGAATATAACCTGGGGAACCAGCAGATAAAGATCACCTACCCCAACAGCAAAGCCGTAGAACGTGCCTACGACAAAGACGGACGGCTGGAAAAGGTCACGGATTGGAACAAAAAGGAAACGAGATTTACCTACGACGAAGACTCCGCGTTGAAAAAGGTCACTTTCCCCAGTGAAACCAAAGACGAAGACGCCTACACCTACAACGATGCGGATCAGATCAGCGAAGTCAAAATGACGAAAAGCACGGAAACACTAGCCGCGCTTGTCTACACGCGCGACAACGATGGCCAGGTCAAAAAGACCACCGCCAAAGGGCTACCCGGCGCCGAAGTCACCGAAAACACATACGACGAAAACAACCGCCTCACGAAATACGGCAGCACCGAATACAAATACGACGCGGACAACAACCCCACCGCCGAGGGGTCAAGCACGAACACCTACAACGAAGGTGACGAGCTCGAAAAAAGCACCGGCGAGACGTACACCTACGACGAACTCGGCGAGCGCACGAAAGCAACGCCTGAAAAAGGCCCAGCCACGACATACGGCTATGACCAAGAAGGCAACCTGATCTCCATAGAACGCCCCAAAGAAGGCGAAACCTCCGAAATCAAAGACACCGACACCTACAACGGCGAAAACCTACGCACATCCCAGACCATCGCCGGCACAACCAGCTACCTTGCCTGGGACATGACCGAAACACTTCCTCTAGTCCTTAGCGACAGCACGAACAGCTACATCTATGGACCAAGCGCGCCGATCGAGCAAATCAACAACACCACAGGCACCGTGACGTATCTGCACCACGACCAAGCAGGCTCCACGAGGCTGCTGACCGGATCGACGGGCAAAACGGAAGGCTCCTACAGCTACGGCGCCTACGGCACGCCCGAACACAGCGGCACGGCCACCACGCCGCTCGGATACGACGGGCAATACACCAGCAGCGACACCGGGCTCATCTACCTACGCAATCGCGTCTACGACCCGAGCACGGCTCAGTTCCTGACCGTCGATCCGGCCGTGTCGATCACACGGGAGCCCTACGTCTACGGCGGGGATAACCCCGTCAACCGCCGCGACCCAGACGGGCTCTCAGCCGAAGGACTCGAAGGCGTCCCGTGCTACTTCCCCTTCTGCGGCCCACCGCCGCCAGCGGTCGAAGGAGTCCAACACGGCCTCGAAAAAGTCGAACACGGACTCGAAAGCGTATGGAACTCGGTCAACGAAAACGAAGGACCAAACGACGAAGGCGAAGCCGCGCTACATGAAAAGGAAGCCGAACGCGAGAACGCGTGTGACCCAACGCCGCCGGGCTACGATCCCGAAACGTGGACGAAAGGTCCGGCATCGAGGGCCAAAGAGCCCGACGAAAACTACTATGACCCGGAAGGTGGCGAGTGGCACTATCACGCACCGGACAGGCACCATGAAGTGCCCCACTGGGATTACAAACGGCTTCCGGGCAAGCTAGCTCCGTGGGAAGAAATCCCAATTGATTAGTTGAGCAATGACTGGTGAAAGTAAATCCAGCAGTCGCCGCTCGGCATTGATCAGGGGTGACTATTATGATGGCGCCTATGGACCGACAATATTGCTAGTCATGATGTCGTCTGCCGCATGTGCGTGGCTGCAGAGACTTTTTTGTGACATGGCCGAACGAGGAGGGCCGCACGTCCTTACAGCTGCCCCGGAGATTTGTCTGAAGAATGTGGGCGAGATTGAGCTGGTGCGCCGATCTAGCGGCCCCCTCGTATCGATTCAAGAGCTTGACGCTCGTGCTGGCTCCGAGCGGTCGTTTGAGTGGTCAGCCACGGACGACGGCTGGCTACATATGCGCGATCTTGTGCAGGCCCTATGCGAACATGGCGCCGGTCATCAATACCTCACTGATGACGAGGACGACGTGGCATTGATCGAATTGTCGTTCGGCGAGCAGGGCGTTCTGGACAGCGTGCGGTCGGCGCAGGACGACGGGAGTTGAAACGCGGTGTGCTTCATCTACGGTCATTCTGAATCTAGGATCGAGCAAATCAACAACAGCACCGGGACCGTGACGTATCTGCATCACGACCAGGCCGGCAGCACACGGCTGCTGACTGGATCGACCGGCACTGTCACCGGCAAATGCTCCTACTCCGCCTACGGCACCCCCATTTGCGAAGGCACGACTACAACACCGCTTGGGTTCGACGGGCAATACACCAGCTCGGACACGGGCCTCATCTACATGCGGGCACGAGAGTACGACCCAGCCACGGCGCAATTCCTGAGCGTCGATCCACTTGATCAATGGACGCACGCACCTTATACATACGCTAGCGACAACCCGTTGAACTACTCCGATCCGAGCGGCCTATTTCCATGGGAGTCAATCGGTGAAGGGCTCGGCGTCGGCGCGTCCTGTCTGCTTGGCCCGGAGGTCTGTGTTCCGGTCGGGCTCGGGGTCCTGGATGCTCACGTGATCGCCGCTGATATCAGCAGCGCCGAAACCGGGTGCAGTCCGTGGCCTCAGATTGTGCCTGCACTGGTTGGTGCTGGTGTAGGGGCTCTGCCATTCGCCGGCGGTGTGGTCGCGAAGCACGTATGGGAAGCTTCGGAGTGGGCGTACCGCCTGGGTGTAGGAGCAGGTCTTACCGCCGGTGGTCTGGCAGGAACAGCCGCATCGAACAGTGCATCATCAGGGGGAGTGTCCCACGGCTCATCGTCTTGCGGATGTTCAACAGGGTAAGCCCGACGGCAGCTACGGTGCGCACGTTTCGAGCGCATAGCTGGATGGTCCGGCTGGCTGCTGCGGCCACGGCCGCGATCATCCTTGTGCCTACTTTGACCGGCTCGAATCACCATTCTGCTTCGGGTACATCGACCGGAGTGGTGATAATTTTTATTGGACTCGGTCTGCTGATACCAGTTGTGTTGCTGGTCTGGGACAGGCGACGCGGAGTCCATGTGTGTGAAGATGGAATTCGGAGCGTCGGCCCTTATGGGTCGCGGCTTCTCGCTTGGACGGACATCGCTGGGTTCGAGACCGGGAGCTACGTGGCGGGGATGATCGCGGTCTTCGCAGTGCGCTCAGACGGGACGCGGGTCGCCTTGGGCGACACGGCGAGATGGCCATACCAGCGGCGCGCGGTCGAACAAATCAGGGATCAGCTCTCCAATTACCGCGAGCGCTGGACAAAATCCATGACTCCTACGCATACGGATCCGACAAATTGCTGATCGCATGGGTTCACTCGCATCGAGTCGAAACCGGACTGCTTCCTGCCCGTGCCGACCTCAGGCTGTGGCGTGGCTGGTGTCGCCAGGCTGTAGTCCGGCGGCAGCGAGGGCGGCTTGGAAGGTGCCGAAGTGTGTGCGGACCGTGGTTGCGCAGGGGTGGTTGGGTGTGCCCTTTAGCCAGTCGGCCCATCCGGGTGGCTGGCCGTGGGCGGAGGTCCAGTCGGTGAGCGCGTGGATGACGTCGATGTCGTCCCACTTGGGTTTGCGTGCTGGGCTGGCGTTCTCTGGTTTGAGACTGGCCTGACGGTACGCTCGCCGCCAGCTCCCGAAATGGGCGAGGACTGTTCTCGTGTTGGGGTAGCCGGCGGCGTCGTTTGACCAGTCTGCCCAGGTGGGGCGGTGTCCGTGCGTGTCTGCCCAGGCCTGGATGGCACCGATGATTTCCGCGTCTTCCCAGCGGTCGTGGCGCTGGCGCGCGCGGTCGAGCGGCGCGAAGCGCGTCCACTGGCTGCGATCGATAGACACCTCCGCGGAGCGGAATGGTGGCCAGCCGGCGCTCGGGTGGCGCTGCGCCACGATCCGGACGGTCGCGGCGTCGAACCTGACTAGGACCGTCGAGAACCATGTACGCAACAGCAAGTTCAGATCGTGTGCTTCGACTCTGGATGCCTCGGTTCGCATGGACGCGTCTTGCAGAATCCACGTTTGGAAGCGCTGGGCTTGGTCGAGCTCGCGCGCCCGGCGTTGGGATATCGCCGTGTCGCGGATCAGCGCCGCCTCGGGCTGCATCCGCGCGAACAGCGCGTCCAGCGCCGAGTCGAGCTGGCGCTCGTCGCCTGCGAGCACCGCATCACGCAAACGCTCGCGCCCAGCGACGATCCCCTGCGCCTCGGTATGCGCAGCGTCCCCGCGAGTGGCATCGGGGTTATCGCGGTCTCCGATGAGCAGCGACCGCAGGCTTGAGACGAACATCGCCTCCAGGATGCCGGCGTCGATCGGCATGGCGGTGCAGCGTTTGGAGTGCCGGTCACGTGCATGGTCGCGGCAGGCATAGCGTCGCGCGAACGTGCCATCCCGGTGGGGCAGACCCGTTCGCGTGTAGAGCGGCGCCCCGCAATGCCCACAGATCGCGAGGTGCCTGAGCAGATATGTCTCAAGCTGCCGAGGCTCTTTGGTGGGGCGGCGCTCGCCGAACGCGGCTCGCAGTCGGTTGTGCTGGCGCTCGGTGATGTAGGCGGGCCAGTGCCCGCGTGCGAGGACTTCCCCGTCGAAGATCGACAGGCCGGCATACCTCGGGTTTTTGATGATCGCCAGCACACGGTCGGGCGTGAAGACCCTCGGAGCACCACGTTTGAAGAAGGGTTTAGTGAGCCATCCAGCGTCGTTGACGGCACGTGCGATCGTGCCGGAGCGCTTGCCGCGCAGCGCGAGGCGAAAGATCAACCGGTACAGCGGCTCGCGGTCAGGGTCGATAACCATTCGCTTGCTTACCGCGCCGCGCTCGTCTAGGTCGAATACGAGCATGTAGCCGTCGGGTAGGTAGCCGATGTAGTCGCCACGGGCTGCCGCGCGCCGGCGACCCGCTGCGCTCGAGCGGCCCTTGCGGAGACCTCAACATTGAGGTCATCGAGGTCGCTGCGGTCGAGCCGGTCGCCGCCAGCTTTCACTACTCCACCGCCGCCTGAGCCGCGTGCCGCGCACCGCGGTATCCGAGATCCACGCGAAGGTCGTCGGCCGCGAGATCAAAGACACCCGCCAAGCGCTCGGGCTCACCCAAGCCGAGGTCGCCGAGCGCCTCGGCGTCTCCCCTTCCTACATCTCCGCTGTCGAAGCAGGCCGTCGCAACCTGACGCTCGGCCAGCTGGCCAACATCGCCAACGCGATGCGGCTCGGGATCGACATCTCATTCATCCGCCCGGACGGAAAGCCCGTCCGCCTCGACCGGAGGTGACGTCTGCGATAAGGCGCCGGCCGCTTGGCTGGCCAGCGGTCCGCCCACCGCACGCCAACCCCGACTTGATTTTTGCCTCATCCCAATGTGGATCGAACAAACCACGCGCGGGCCTGCATCAACTCGGGGTTCGAGCCCTCCTCCACGGGATCGGCGGTGTTGAACAGAGCGCCATCACTGCCGTGACCTCCTGCTACCTTGATGTACATGATGACCGTTGGCGTAGGCGAGCTGCGCCAGAACCTGAGCAAGTACCTCCGCCTCGTCGACAAAGGCGAGCGGCTTGTCGTGACGGAGCGCAATAAGCCCGTCGCAGAGCTCGGACCACCGCCCAGTACCGGTCAGGCGCTTGACCGGCTGATCGCCGAAGGGCGCGTTGTGCGTCCGCGGCGCTCTGGCCTGCCCGAGCCGCTTCAGCTCGCCGGCGATTCGCAAGCGCTTAGCCGGGCGCTCGATGAGATCCGCGGCGAGCGCTGAGCTTGGCACTGTTCTATCTCGACGCCTCTGCACTTGTGAAGCTGGTACGGGCCGAGCCCGAGACCGGTGCACTTCGCGCCTTCCTCGTGGACGCCGACCTGCTCTCGAGTGAGCTCGCGCTCACCGAGGTGCCCCGCGCGATATGCCGCGCCGCAGCCCACGATCCCGCGCTTGCGCCCGAGCCGCTCATGACTCGAGCCGGAGAGCTCCTCGATGCCGTCGCTCTGCTGCCAGTCGATCGTGCGCTTCTCGCTGCGGCAGGCGCGCTCGAGGAGCCCGCCTTGCGCGCCTTGGACGCAATTCACCTCGCCGCCGCGATCGATCTCTCGCCGATCGATGCGTTTGTCAGCTATGACGAACGCCAGAGCGCAGCCGCCCGGCTGGCCGGCCTGCGCACGGTCCACCCCGGTCGCTGACCGCACTTCCTCGCGCAAAGCCAAACGCTGGTCGTTCAGAGCAAGGCCGAACTGCCCGGCGCCGCCGCGCCTACACTTGCTGTGAAGCATGAAACGACTGAATGCATACGCCCAGGGCCACGGTCGCGCTGTCGCCAGCGTGCGCTTTGGCGTCGGTGTCTGGCTTCTCGGCCTCGGCGCGTACCTGTGCTCCCAGGGCGTTTGGTGGGGAGTGCTGTTCATCGCACCGGCAGCGCTCCACTTTTACCTCGGCTACCGCGCCGTCAGGTGATGACGCACTCGCTGACCGCCCGGTGAGACATACTCGGACGGTACGAAGTCCGAGCCGCGCGCGGGCGTATCTGCGCGGAGTTCGGTTATAGCTCGCGGCGCAGCGGAGCGGTTGGCATGGCTCCGATCCACACATTCGTATCGATCGTGATCGGCTCCGCGGTGATGTATGCCCACCGCAGGGCTTCAACAGGCAACTTTCTGGGTAGTCGTAGTGCCTGGTCACTTCAACGTTGCGAGAGGGGACGTTTTGGATCTATTGCTGTTGCTCATCATTGTCTTGGTCGTGTTGAGCATCGCCGGCGGCGCGTTCGTGAGCCCGCTGGTGTTGCTGCTGCTGCTCGTAGTGCTCGTACTGTTCCTTGGCCCCTACCGCGGCCGTCGCGGGCGCCTGTAAGGGAGAAAGGAAAAAATGGCAGAGCTCTCTTCAGCCGATGCGAAGCTGGTGCAGTATCTCAACGAGGCGTTTGGCCTCGAGAAGCGCTTGGAGACGGCGCTCGAGGCTCATATCGCGATGGCCGAGCACCCCGCTTACAAGAAGCGCCTGCGCGAGCATCTCTCCGAAACCAAGCGGCACGGTCGCGACGTCAAGAAACGGATCAAACAGCTCGGCGGCGCAGCCAGCACGATCGACGCGCCGGGACCGGCGCCGGTGGCGGTGGCGGCACAGGCGGTGGTCAGCGGCGCTCAGAAGGCGACCGCGCTGGCGCAGGGCCCGCTGCACGCGCTGAGGGGAACCGGCGAGCAGGAGAAGCAGTTGAAGAACGCCAAGACCGAGTACACGAGCGAGGCCGAGGAGATCGCGACGTACGCTGCGCTCGAGACGTTGGCTGGTGTCCTCGGTGACACGGACACGCAGAAACTCGCGCGCTCGATCGGGCGCGAGGAGGAACGCATGCAGTCCTATCTCGCCAAAGAGATCGTGCGGCTGACCAAGGCAGTGGCAACGGCAGAGATCCCTGCTTCGCAGCGCAGGAGCAAGCCACGAGCCAGGAGCGCATCGAAAACAGCAGCGCGGTCGAGCACGAAAGGTGCGCGGAGCGGCAGCGGCGGATGACATGAGCGCCACCTTCGCTTGCTGCGCTACTCCGCAAGAACGTACAGCCTGAGCGGATGTCCCTTTTGGGTCACCTGACGGTGTCGCTCAGGCTGGTGTCGTGGAGGTGTTGGCGGAGATGCTCGACGGAGTCGAACACGACGCTGGCTCCTGCCGCGGTGAGCTCTTGCTCGGAGAAGCCGCCGGTGAGGACTGCGATGCTGGGGATCTGGGCCCGGGTTGCCGCCTTGCAGTCCCAGGTGCTGTCGCCGATCATCACGGCTGCTCCGCCGCCGGCCTTTCCGATTGCGGCGTGCACGATGTCGGGTTCGGGCTTGCTCGCTTTCACATCAGCCGATGTGGTGTAGGCGTCGATGATGTCGCTCGCGTCGAGGAGCGCAAGGTAGTGCTCGACGTCGCTATCCTCGGCCGAGCTGGCGAGGATGATCGGGTGGCCCTTCTGCTTGAGCTCAGCTAGGAGCTCGTGTGCTCCCTTCATCGGCTCGACTTCGCCGACGAGCTGCTCATATTGCGACCCCTCGGCCTCGCGTAGCTCATCGCCGTGTTCGGTCTCGACCTGCTCGCTGAGGAGCTCGGTGACGACGCGATCGCTGCCCATTCCGATCGCGCGATGGATCTGCCATATCGGCACGATGTAGTGCTTAGCGCGAAGTGCTCTGTACCAGGACAGCGCGTGCTGGTAGTTGGTGTCGACGAGTGTCCCGTCGATGTCGAAGATCGCGACCGTCGGCTTCTCCGAATCCTGCTGGGCGGTCATGAGCGCTCCCCTACGCCGGCGCCGCGGGCAAATGAGAGGTGGAGGCGGGACGTCATGCGATCCATGCCTGAATCTGTCGGAGGGTTTCGACCGGGGCCTCCTCGGGCAGGAAGTGGCCGGCGCCGTGAATTGTTCGGACCCGCAGGTTCTTGCTGGCGGTCGGGTTGAAGACGCGGCGGATCGCGCTCTGGCTCCCCATCACGAGCTTGGACGGGACGCGAAGGTCGTGAGGGCTGTAGCGGCTGCCGCCGGCCAGAGCGAGCTCACGAGTGAGGAAGGTGCGGTAGCAGCTGGAGCTCGCTCGCGCGCGCTCAGGCTGTTGGAGCACGCTCGCGTACTGGTCGAGATCTTGCTCGCTCCAATCCATCGAGCTGCCGCTGCCGGCGCGGATCAGCGCACGAACGAACGCCGGGCTGGAAGTGAGCGCGAGCCGTCCGAGCAGCGGCGTCGCCAGCAGCAACTGGTAGGAGGCGAGAACCGGGATGCCGATGTTCGATAGCTGCGGCGGGGACCGCCATGGTGGGATGATGTCGAGTGCGACCATTCGCAGGACGCGCTCGGGATGCTCCAAGGCGAGCAGGAAGGCTGTGTATCCGCCCCAGTCGTGTCCGACGAGCCGCACGCGGTCGAGATTTTCAATATCGAGCAGCGCGAGAACGTCGGCGGCGAACGTGCTCTTGGCATAGGAGCCTTGCGGGGCTCCAGACCATCCGAAGCCGCGAAGGTCGGGAGCGATCACGCGGTAGCGCTCGGCGAGCTCCGGAATCAGCATGCGCCACGACCACCAATGCTGAGGCCAGCCGTGCAGAAGGACGAGAGCGGGTCCGCTGCCAGCTTCGGCGACGTGAAGTCTCACGCCGTTGGCATCGACGAAACGATGAGTGACGCCGGCGACGCTCGGTATCCCGTCCATCGTTAGCGGAGCTGTGTTCATGCTAGTTCGAGGCGACTCGGGTGAGACGAAGGGGCATGCTTCGTCGGGGCGGCCTGGTGTCGAGCCACGCGCGTGTTCGTTCACGCGTCATCTCCGGTCTACTCGGCAGTCTCGTTCGGGTCTTCTTGTGAGGCCAGGCCTAGCACCTCCGCGATCTTGCTCTCCAAGTTAGTCAGCTCAGCCATTGCGTCTCCTTAACATGGTTGGGCGGGTCCGGTGCGACGTGTGGTGCACCGGAGCTAACGACACTACTCCGGGGTCCTAACGCGGCAGTCAACCTGGGGCGCCCGGCGCTCCCGCCGGTGCAGGAGAAGCCGAAAGCCATGTCTAGCCATTCCCGGCAGGCGTCTGACGGCGTCCGCGAGGCCTGGATCAGCTGCGGACGTAGGCCGCGAGGTATTCGCCGGTGAGGGATGATGGGGTTCCGTCCGGCCCGGCGAGCAGGTCGGAGGGTGTGCCCTCGAAGACGATCCGGCCGCCGTCGTGGCCGGCGCCGGGGCCGAGGTCGATGATCCAGTCGGCGTGCGCCATGACCGCCTGGTGGTGCTCGATGACGATGACCGACTTGCCGGAGTCGACGAGCCGGTCGAGCAGGCCGAGTAGATGCTGGACGTCGGCGAGGTGCAGGCCGGTCGTCGGCTCGTCGAGGACGTAGATGGAATCGGTCCCGCCCACCCGGCGGGACCGATTCTCCGCCATCTGCGTGGCCAGCTTGAGCCGCTGGCGCTCGCCGCCGGACAGCGTGGGGAGCGGCTGGCCGAGGCTGAGGTAGCCGAGCCCGACGTCGGCGAGCCGGGTCAGGATCGTGTGCGCGGGAGCGTTCTTGCCCTCGCCGGACCCGAAGAACTCGGTCGCCGCCGTCACCGGCATCGCGAGCACCTCGCTGATGTCCTTGCCGCCGAGCCTGTACTCGAGCACCTCGGCCTGGAACCGCTTCCCGTCGCACACCTCGCAGGGGACGGCGACGCCTGCCATCATCGCCAGGTCGGTGTAGATGACGCCGGCGCCGTTGCAGTTGGGGCAGGCGCCATCGGAGTTGGCGCTGAACAGCGCCGCCTTCACGCCGTTCTCCTTCGCGAACGCCTTGCGGACCGGGTCGAGCAGTCCCGTGTACGTCGCCGGGTTGCTGCGCCGCGAGCCCTTGATCGCTGCCTGGTCGACCGAGACGACCCCGTCGCGCCCGGACACCGAGCCGTGGATCAGCGAGCTCTTGCCGGAGCCTGCCACGCCGGTGACGACGACGAGCACGCCGAGCGGGATGTCGACGTCGACGTCCTTCAGGTTGTGGGTGCCGGCGTGGCGCACTTCCAGTACCCCCTCCGGCGTGCGCACCGACGACTTCAGCGCGGCGCGATCGTCCAGGTGGCGCCCGGTGAGCGTGCCGCTGGCGCGCAGCCCGTCGACGGTGCCCTCGAACACCACCTCACCGCCCTCGGTGCCGGCGCCGGGGCCGAGGTCGACGACGTGCTCTGCGATCGCGATCGCCTCCGGCTTGTGCTCCACGACCAGCACGGTGTTGCCCTTGTCGCGCAGCTGCAGCAGCAGGTCGTTCATCCGCTGGATGTCGTGGGGGTGCAGCCCGATCGTCGGCTCGTCGAAGACGTAGGTGACGTCGGTGAGCGAGGATCCGAGGTGGCGAATCATCTTGACGCGCTGCGCCTCTCCCCCGGAGAGCGTGCCCGACGGCCGGTCGAGCGAGAGGTAGCCCAGCCCGATGTCCACGAACGAGTCGAGGGTCGCCCCAAGTGCCTCGAGCAGCGGCGCTACCGACGGATCCTCGAGCTCGCCTACCCACGCGGCGAGGTCGCTGATCTGCATCGCGCAGGCATCGGCGATGTTGATCGCATTGATCTTCGACGATCGGGCCTCCGCCCTGAGCCGGGTCCCGTCGCACTCGGGACAGGTGGTGAAGGTGACCGCCCGCTCCACGAAGGCGCGGACGTGCGGCTGTAGCGCGTCGAGGTCCTTGGCGAGCATCGACTTCTGGATCCTGGGGATCACGCCCTCGTAGGTCAGGTTGATGCCGTCGACCTTGATCTTGGTCGGCTCCTTGTGGAGCAGGTCGCCCAGCTCTTTCTTGGTGAACTTCTTGATCGGCTTGTCCGGGTCGAAGAAGCCGCAGCCGGTGAAGATCCGGCCGTACCAGCCGTCCATGCTGTAGCCGGGGATCGTGAGCGCACCGTCGTTGAGCGACTTGGTGTCGTCGTAGAGCTGCGTGAGGTCGATGTCGTTCACAGAGCCCCGGCCCTCGCAGCGCGGGCACATGCCGCCGAGGATGCTGAAGCTGCGCCTCTGTTTTGTCGTGCGGCCGCCGCGTTCGAGGGTGACCGCGCCGGCGCCGGAGATGGAGGCGACGTTGAAGGAGAACGCCTGGGGCGAGCCGATGTGCGGCTTCCCGAGCCGGCTGAAGAGGATGCGCAGCATCGCGCCGGAGTCGGTGGCGGTGCCGACGGTGGAGCGGGCGTCGGTGCCCATCCGCTCTTGGTCGACGATGATCGCGGTCGTCAGCCCTTCGAGTACGTCGACCTCGGGCCGCGCCGGCGTCGGCATGAAGCCCTGCACGAAGGCGCTGTACGTCTCGTTGATCATCCGCTGGGACTCCGCGGCGATCGTGGCGAACACCAGCGAGCTCTTGCCTGAGCCGGAGACGCCGGTGAACACCGTTAGCCGGCGCTTCGGGAGCTCGACGCTGATGTCCTTGAGGTTGTTCACCCGGGCACCGTGCACGCGGATCAGATCGTGGCTGTCGGCGGTGCGCATCAGCTCACGGTCGGGCAGCGACGGCGCTGAGCGCGGGTGCGGGGGGTTCGCGCTCACGGGTTCTGAAGCAGCCCGATGTGCTGGCCCGCGGCCTCAAAGCCAACGTAGTAGGACGAGTCCGCCTGCGGCGCGACGCCGAGCAGGGCTTCGTACACCGCCTTAGCCGTCGCCAGGTCGGACACGGGATGCAGCACGATCTTGATTCCCTGGGTGCAAGAGCCGGTCATGGTCACTCCTGAAGTCGTGGGTCACATCGGTGTCTTGTTGAGCTTGAAGACGAACGGGAAGCCCGGAAACCGACGTGTCGGGCTGGTCAGCGGGCCGACGGTGATCCGGCGCATCCCGCCGGCGGTCATCCTAGTTGCGGCTCGGTAACCGGCGCT
Source organism: uncultured Solirubrobacteraceae bacterium (assembly GCA_963779665.1). Lineage (GTDB taxonomy): Bacteria > Actinomycetota > Thermoleophilia > Solirubrobacterales > Solirubrobacteraceae > Palsa-744. The sequence continues at coordinate 604,871 of CAVZYW010000002.1, forward strand.
TCAACCTTTAGACGCGAAGCCGCGCTTGATCCACGCCCGGTACGCGTCGTAGAAAGCCGGGAAGTTGCCAGTCACGATGAGGGCGGACTCGTGAACCTGCTCGGCTGTGGCCGTCGCGTATTCGTGGACGAGCATGCGGCGCAGCTCGCGTAGTCGTTGCAGGCGCCGCGTCAGCTCGCTCGAGCGCACGCTGGCATTCCTCAGCGCGTCGAGGTCCCGGCACGGCGCAGCGTACGCTCCAGGATCGAAAGTTCGGACGCAACCAGCCTCAGAGACTCCATGGCACGACCAAAGGTAGCGCGGTATGGCCGATAATTTCAATCCTGTATGGCCGGTAAATGGGGCCCGCATGGCCGATACTGCCGCACGACGATTCCTACGAGCTCGATCCGGGCCTGCCGCTCCAAGCGGGTCAGCATCAGACAGCCCTCGGCCAGCCTCTGTTCGGGGCGATGTCCGACTGAGCCCCCCGACGGATGGGGACGGCGTCTCGTCAACGGCGGAGGCGCTGCGAGCCCGTGACGCTGGCGCGCTGCTACGCCGACTCGCGAGCAGGCATAGGATCGCGGGAGCAACGGGGGTCTATCCCAGACTTTGCCCCCGGCGATATTGAGGTTTGGCGCACGCCGCCGCAGGAGGAGCGGCCCTAGAGTCGAGGTACGCGAGCTGGTGTGCGTGACGGGCCGCCGCGCAGCACGACGACGTGCGGGTTCGATACACCTGTGGCATGCCCGACGCGATTGCCGAACTGCTCGTAACCGAGGTTGCGATCGACAAGCTCGGAGCCCGCGGCATCACAACCCACGACGCACGCCAGATCCCTCGCAACGCCCATGTCGTCGTACACAACCCGAACAAGACATCCCTCGGCAAACGCCGCCTGCTCATCGGCCGCACCGACGGCGGCCGAGTCCTGACGCTAGTTGTCGAGCAGACCGTCGACCCGACAACCTGGCTGATCGTCACAGGATGGGACTCCTCGCCCCGCGAGCGTAAACTGCTTAGGAGATGAACATGGCGCACGATCCTTGGACAGATCCTGACCCCCAGCCCGGCGACTTCGACGCTGACCTAACAGCGGTCGATCCGCGCTACGTCGAGGCGCATGTCGGCAATCCCGATGCCAAACTGACAATCGTCGTCGGCGTCGAGGATGAGGACGCCGAGCGGCTACAGCAGCTCGCCGCGCGCCGCCACCAGCGGCCAGCCGAAGTAGTCGCAGATCTGCTCCGCAGCGCCTGACCAACAGGCCTGCAAGGGCGGAGACCCCGGAGGCTCGGTCCTGACTATGCCGAGGGCCACCCGGCGATTGTCGGTTACGTGTGGCCCGTGCTCGTGACGTCACACGCCTTCCCGCACGCGGATTACATACTCAGAGTAAAGAGCGGGAGCGACGGGTGTCCATCCCTCGTTCGGCACCCCATCGAGATCCGCATGAGGAGCGAGGCGGTTGATCGCCTCTCGATCGGGCGCCTCAGCAATCGACTGTAGCGCTTGTGTTACGCTCTGATGAGCGATGGCACGACAGAAGGTCACGTTGCCACCCGCGTCAGTCCCAAATCATGGCCAAGACTCTCGACACCAGCTACTACGAAAAGCGCCGCAAAGGCTGGCTCGCGGACGAGGCCACCCGCGCCGAGTACGAGCGAGCCCGGAGCGAGATCGAGCAGATCGATGCCGTCATCCGCTCACTGGACGAGTTGCGCGAGGACGCCGGAATGTCGAAGGCCGAGCTCGCGCGGCGTGTGGGACGCAACCCTGCCAGCATCAGACGCCTGTTCACGGCCGAACAGGCCCGCCCAGAGCTACCTCTCATCATCTCGATAGCCAATGCTCTCGACGCCAGCATCGAGATCAAGCGCCGCCCACACATATCGAACGGCAAGCGCGCCGCTGTACGAGCCTGACGGGCTTCAATAACGGCCGCGCCGGTTCGTAGGCTGCGGGAATGACGTGGAGGTCATCTTCTATGAGACTGCTGAGGGCTCCGTGCCGGGAGCCGGCCGGCCGCCCCTGAGCCCCCACCATCAGGGCCTATGTGTATTCGATCACGTCGCCTTGGTCGTCGACGGCGACGCAGAACGATTCAGAGGCGCAAGAGACCCAGTCGATCGTGTTTGCGGAGTCGACGTCCTGGGGTGAGGTCCACGTGCTGCCGTTGTAAGTCAGGGCGTTCCCGTCGGCGTCGACTGCCGCGCAGAAGGTGTTCGAGGTGCAGGAAACGGCGTCGATGGTTGTGCTGCCGTCAACGTCTTGGGGTGTGGTCCATGAGGAGCCGTTGTAGGTGAGAACATTCCCGTTGGCATCGCCGGTGGCACAGAAGCTTTCCGAGACGCACGACACCGACGGCAGGCCCGTGCCGTTGCCGTTGCTGGGATCAACAGGGTCTGGCGCCGACCATGTCGATCCGTTCCAGGTGAAGACGTTGACGGATGCGCCCGCGACGCAGAACGTCGCGGATGTGCACGATATGGAGTGCAGCTTGTAGCCTGGATCGACGAGCGATGGTGCGGACCAGGATGTGCCGTTCCAGGTGAACACATTGCCGCCGGATCCATCGTAGCCGTCCGCAACGCAGAACGAGCTCGACACGCAGGAGACTTGGCCAAGGGTGTTGTTAGTGGAGTCCGAGATCGTCCAGCGTCCGTTTTCCTCGACGAGGATTGCGCCTTGCGTGTCGTCGGCTACGCAAAAGCTCGCCGATGTGCAGGCGATGGACACAAGCGCGGTGCTACCGTCGATTGATTGAGGTGTGCTCCAAACGCCGCCGGTGTCGGTGAGCAGATTCCCAGCGGAATCGACCGCCGCGCAGAAGGACGTTGTCGGACAAGACACGGAGGCGAGGCTGTTGCCTTGGTCGATCGTGCGTGGCGCCGACCACGGCGATGGGGGCGGTGGCGCCGGGAGCGCGACTGGCGGTGGCACGGGCGGCGGCGGTGCCATGCTGGTGCATTGCGGCGCGAACCCGAACGCACGGGATTGCGCCGACCAGGTCTTGTTCGCTTTGAGCCAGTGCCACACATCGAAGTAAGCGTGGAGGCGTGCGGCGAGGTCGCCGGTGATCGACCAACATAGGGTGTGGTCTGCTGTGCTGGCGCTGGCCGTCGCCGTGATCTCCGGGCCGACGGCAGCGGTCAAACCAGCCGTGAGCGGCTCCCCGGCCCGCGTGCCAGCGGTGGCCTTCAGAAGCAAATCAAGCCGGGCCGTGCCGTCGCCGGTGAGGACGACGCCAGAGTGATTGACGAACCGCAAGACGGGATGCGTGAAGCCATGCCGGCTGAGGTCGAAGCTGACGTGGATTGACGGTGTCCAGGTGAAGTCGCCGTCCACAGTCCCCGTCGTTTCGATGCTGAAATCAGGGCCGACTCGCACGCTCGGCAAGTCCGGGACCGGCGCTAGCGCGGCTGCTTCGCAGCGGACCCTCCCGCTGAGCTTGGCGTCGAGCGTGAAGTGCAGCGTGCCCGCGAGCGTGACATTCTCAACCCGGTTCGCGTCGTGTCCGGTGTGCCCGACGCTGAGCTCGAGGTCGGTGCCGTTCAGGCCTGTCCCTGACAAGGACGGTGACCCCGTGCCGCGGCAATGAAACGTCGGAGCGAAATCGCCCAACGCGCTCGTGTCGGCAGCCGAGGCCGTGCTGCCGGTACGTGCCGCGATCGCGGCGCTCGGCGCGACAGCGAGGAGGACGCCGATCCCCACAACCGCTGCGGCGACGTTAGCGCGTCTGCCGCGAATGGCATCTGCAACGCGAGATGCACGAACTCTCCTCAGCGTGGGCCTCCAAGGACGCCTGCCGTTCATTGTTCCCGAACCTCCGTCAGAGCGCCGACCGTCCTCCTCGGATGTCCGCAGTGCCGACAGCTCGAGCCCGATATGCGACACGAAACCGTATGGCGGGATCCCCCTGGGAGCCTCATCGCGGACAATACGGTATAGGTTTTTGCTCCCGCGCGCGATTTCTCGTCGAAGGACCAGCATCCCCCAACGCGCGGTGCGCTAGCCGGAGCGGTCCTCTGAGCGTCAGCAGCGAGTAGGGCCCGGTCGTCGAGCGGCTCCGGATGGCTCGCTCGCGTCCTGCCTGTGCACTGCGGGGTCACGCGGCCCAGCGCCGACCGACAGTTATTACGCCGTCCCGTGTTGCGGAGTATTTGGTTGGTGCGGGTCTGATGGCGGCACTTCTGTGTGGTTGCGGTAGTTCAGTGCGACAAGTCGTTGCGTCGTCAACCACGGCAGCGACGCGCTCGTCGACTCCGGCGGTCGCGACTCCAGCGCCAACTACCGCTTCGTCAGCCGCCGCGGCAAGAAGTACGGCTGCAGCTTTCAGCGTTACAGGTTGCATAAATTGTTCACAACGAGTTCGCTCCTGACGCCAAGTCGGCTAAATTCCGCTGCCTCATCGACGCATCCGGCGTCTAATCACGATTCCCAGCAGCATAAAGGCACTCGCGAACAACACGGCATGAAGCAATGCCGCATCGGCGCCTTCGGTGACCACAGCACCGATCAATGCGCCGACAGCTAGAAGCCACGCGACAATTTCACCTGGACCTTGCAAAGCAGTGCGCTTGCCAATTGAGCGCGTCGTTCGCGGCATAGTACAGCGCCTAATGAAAGAGTTGCTTTACCAACTCAACGCCGCCGTAGACGCCGCAGGCGACTGTCACGACGGTGCCGGCTGGCCCCAAAGCCTGTTTGGTAACGACCTTGATAGCAGCACCAAAGCCAGCTCCCTCGCATATCCCGTTGAGGTTTACGCTACCTCCACCTCCGCTCCCTCCGCCGCGGTGCCCCGAGCATCCTTGGCCCGTTTTGTTGCATTCTGATTCGACGTCGGGGCCGTTGTCGTCGGTGTCCACGAGGTTCGCGAAGCGTCCAAAGCGCCCGTCACCGACATCACCGCCACCGCCAGTCGCAGCGGCTGCTTGGGCGGGGGCGCCCCATGGAGGGTGGGCGTTGAATTCTTCCTCGATTTGCATGTTGACGGGTGGTGGGTAGATGGCGCCGGGGCCTGCGTATTCCTGGGCGAGGCCTGCTGCGGCTGGCCCGGAGTCTACGGCTTCGGTGTTGTAGGTGATGGTGCTGGTGCATTCGCCGGTGGAGTCTGATTCGTTGACGGGGTCGTCGTCGGTGTAGGCGTAGGCGTTCGCAAAGCCGCCTGGCTGAGGGTCGGTTTGCTCGAAGCGACCGAGCTGCGGGATGTAGGCCCTGGCGCCCATGTCGATGACCCCAGTAGGCAGTTCTGTACGCCTGGTCGGATCCCAGCCACGAGTACCGGGCAGTGATCGTTGTGCGGGGCACGCCGTACTCGCTTGTTTCGTTGGCCGGGATGAGTTTCGATTCGGTTTCGCTGATCGCTGCTGTTCCGATGATATTGGCCCGACCCCGTAGGTTCGGTCCGGTTCGTGTGAGAGTCCTTCTGCCCATGCAAAATGGGCGAGAGGAGGACCGATCACGTGAAGCGCAGACGACACACCGCGGAGCAGATCGTCAGGAAGCTCAGAGAGGCCGACAGGCTGGTCGCGGAGGGCATGGAGGTGCCGGAGGTCGCGAAGGCGCTCGAGGTCTCCGAGCAGACGTATCACCGTTGGCGTGCGCAGTACGGCGGGATGCAGGCCGACGACGTGAAGCGCTTGAAGGAGCTCGAGCGCGAGAACGCGCAGCTGAAGCGGCTGGTCGCGGACAAGGAGCTGGAGAACCTCGCGTTGCGGGAGATCTCGAAGGGAAACTGGTGAGCCCGTCGCGCCGTAGAGCCGCGGTCCTGATGCTCCAGGACCGTCTTGGGCTCTCGGAGCGGCGGGCGTGCCGATACGTCGGTCAGCACCGCTCGACCCAGCGTCGCGAGGCGTGCGTCGCCGTCGATGACGGCGCGTTGCGTGACCGGCTGCGTGAGATCTCCCGCGAGCGGCCGCGGTGGGGCTACCGTCGCGCGCACGCGACGCTGCGTGGTGAGGGCTGGGAGGTGAACCGCAAGCGGGTGCAGCGGCTGTGGCGTGAGGAGGGCCTGCGTGTGCCCGTGCGCCGCAGAAAGCGCCGGCGGCTGGGAGACTCGACCGTGCCCGCTGCGCGACTGGCCGCTGAGCGCCCCGATCACGTGTGGGCGATCGACTTCCAGTTCGACCAGACCGCCGACGGCAGGATCCTGAAGCTGCTGCACGTCGTTGAACGAGTTCACCCGCGAGGCGCTCGTCGTCGAGTGTCGCCGGCGAATCGACGCCGACCGAACCGTCGCAGTGCTGGACCGGATCGTTGCCACTCGTGGCCGCTCACCTGAGTTCATCCGCTGCGACAACGGCCCGGAGTTCACCGCCAACGCGCTGCGGGACTGGTGGCGCTTCTCCCGCGCGGGCAGCGCGTATATCGAGCCCGGCTCGCCCTGGCAGAACGCCTACGTCGAGTCCTTCGGCTCGCGTATCCGTGACGAGCTGCTCGCCGTCGAGATCTTCTCCTGCCTCGCCGAGGCGCAGGTTATGGTCGAGGACTGGCGCGAGGACTACAACGAGCACCGGCCACACTCAGCCCTTGGCATGCAAGCACCCGCCAAGTTCGCCTGGGCATGGAGAGCCCGACAAGACGCGCTCGCCGCCTCCCTGCGTTCGCCCTCCGGGCTCACTCCGCGACGCGGCGACACCCCTAACCTACAACACAACAACAACCACCGACTCTCACAACAGGTGGACCCATGAACGGGGCCCGGTCATCATCACTGTGACCGTCGCGTGCCTACACGGCGAAAGACGAGAGAAGCCGCAATGACAAAGCGACCGAGCGAGAGTCAGACCAGCTCACAGCGTCGAGACTCCGAGCGCCGCCGCAAGCCTCGTCCGGGCAGCGTCGATCGTGGCCCCCAACTTCCGTTCGATGCTTTGTTCCCGGCGTTCGACCCGCTTCGCCGTTAGCCTCTCGCTCGGCCCCTCATACCGCCTGAGTAGACGCATGATCGCCGCTTCGCGAAATTCTTCGGACGCGCCAACGTACAGGTTTGATTGGATCGCCCTCACCCGCGCGAGGAATTCCGTGGCGCTCTGCGGCAACGCTGCATACGCGTTCGACTTCCACGCCTCGATATCAGCGCACACGTCCGGCAGTGCCACCGCCACGAACGGAGCTTCTCCGGCAGCTTGCGCGCGCACAAGCCGTGTGAGCGTGCGATCGCTCCAGCTCAGCCCCGCTACTGCCCGGGCGAACCCCAGCCTCATCGCGCGCTGGGGAGCAACGCTTGCCTGGAACAATGTCATGCTTACCTCTTCGCCAATTTCGCTGAACGCTGCGTCACGCGGAGCACCGGTCAAAGCGGACGGGCATTCCCCGGCGATGTCACTCGCACGGGCTTCGATCGCCGCAACGCTCGCCCCGGCCTCGGCGCTTGCTCCATGCGCGTATTCCTCGCTCGCTCGCAGATACGCTTGCGTAGCGGTCGCATCGTCCCGCCGGCCGGCGGCGAGCGCCGGCACCGACACGAATACCGACCCGCCACACGCGAGTAGGATAAACGTCCTCTTCACCGCTACAAGTCGCATAATATCCGCCAAGCTCGCTCCTAACACCCAAGACTAGCGCCACTGAAAGCAAAGTGACTCGCGAGCTTTATCGTCGCCGTTCCACCCACCCTCGCGCAAGTTCCACCGCGAGGATCATTATCACCAACGCGACCGGAATCCAAAGATACCATTGGTGGCCTCCGATAAGGATGGCGGCAGCTGCCAACAAGGTAGCCACACGCAACAAGCTCCTGCGCCGTCTACCTGTATGTATGTCAGCGGTACTAGGCTTGGCAGGCGTCATCGAAAGAGCCTACAAACCGTCGCCAGTGCGGCCGTATCTATCGGCTAGAAGTCAAGTCGGTTGTTGTGGTGTAACGGCAGCTCGTCGGTGAGGGGCTCGCTGCTCAGGCGGCGTTGAGCTTGGCCACCTCCTGCTGGTTTTCGTTGTTGTGGGTGGGGGTGTCCTCGTCGTTCGCTGCGTCGAGTTGGTTCATGCTCTCGGCGGAGAGGTAGCGTCGGCAGACGAGCCACTCGTCGTTCTGCTCGATCAACAGCGCGCCGGCGAGACGGATCACGGACTGGTCGTTGGGGAAGATCCCGACGACGTCAGAGCGTCTGCCGATCTCGCGGTTGACTCGCTCCAAGGGGTTCGTGGAGCGCAGCTTTGGCCAGTGAGCGGCGGGGAACGCGTAGAACGCCAGGAGGTCTTCCTCGGCGTCTTCGAGGAGCCGGCAGACCTTCGGGACCGTCGGGTCGAGTCGTTCGATGACCTGCCCGAGACGTTCGCGTGCTTGCTCGCCGTCCTCGGCCTGGAAGAGCTCCCGCAAAGCGGCGGAGACGAGTCCTCTCTGCGAGGGCCGGCAGTGCTGGTGCATGTTGCGCACGAAGTGAACGGTGCAGCGCTGCCAGGGGCAGGCGAGGACCCGCTCGATCGCGTGCTTGAGACCTTCGTGCTGGTCAGAGACCGCGAGCCGGACGCCCTGCAGGCCACGCGCTCTGAGGGAGCGCAGGAACTCGACCCAGAACGCCTCGGACTCGACCTCGCCGATGTCCAGGCCGATCACCTCGCGCACTCCGGAGTCGTGGACCGCATAGGCGATCACGAGCGCCTTCGAGCGGACGTGCCCGCCGGAGCGGACCTTCACGTGCTTCGCGTCCAGCCACAGATAGGGGTAGGCGCCTTCAAGCGGGCGCTCCCGGAACACGGTGACCTGCTCGTCGAGGGTCCTGCAGAGCGCGGAGACGCGGTCCTTGCTCATCCCGGCGATCCCCAGCTGCTCGACGAGGCGGTCGACCTTGCGGGTCGAGACACCGTTGACATACGCCTCCAGCACGACCGCGACGATCGCCTGCTCAGAACGCCGGCGCGGCTCGAGGAAACTCGGGAAATACGCCGGGCCTTGGCGCTTCTTCGGGATCAACAGCTCGATCTCCCCGACCCGCGTCTCCCACCCCCTCGGCCGGTAGCCGTTGCGGTGCGTCAACCGCTCGCTCGAGACCTGCCCCAGCTCAGCGCCGACCTCAGCGGAGACCTCAGCCTCCATCAGCTCACGAGCGACCAGCGCGACAGCGTCCCGCACGAAATCACCGTGCTCACCCGCCATAACCTTGGCAACGACATCAGCAGTAGTCATCCTCTGCACTTCGGCCATCGTGGTGTCTCCTTCTCATCGATTCCTGGAAGAACCGACGAGTCTGGACGCCGCGGTGGCCGGAACCATCTCCAGCTCAACCGCCGCCCGTTACACCACTTCTACCGACACGACCGGAACAGTTGCGGGTGACCGTATTCGCTGTTCTTCGCTGTGGCTATACCCGATTGCTATGACTTCCGGGTATGAGCGGAACATCCATAGCCTGCTAAAAGTGTCAACTGGGCTTCTCGCGCGCCTGGTGCGGCACCGGCAGTCCAATCAGGTCATCCCTACTCGGAACCTTCAGCTTCCGGCGGATACTGACTGCGTGCCTTCGGACCGTTTCGGACGCGATCCCGAGAGCGAGCGCGATCTCTGCATAAGCGGCGTCTTTGCTGAGATGCGCAAGCACCTCAAACTCGCGGTCGGTGAGCAAACGCGCGTCACTCGGATAGAGTCGCTCGACTCTCTTCCCCGTGGCATATGCGAAGCTCCGCGCACCCTGTGCGCCGCCAGGTGGACGGCCGCCACGATGTCCGCCGCTGAAAGGCTCCACGCAATGCAGGTGGTGCCGCTCGCGAGCAACAGCATGCCGTAAGCCATCGTTGGTTCGTAGGCGAACACCGCGATCTCGGTCACGGGATGATCCGATCTCAGGCGCTCTCCAACTGCGCGCTCGCCCGTCTCGTCCATGATTACCACCTGCGGGGCGTGCTCTGCGATCGTGTGCGGGAGCTCGGAGTACGCGACGTCACTGGCGAGAACGCTGAGACGATCGTCATGTCGCAAGACGTCCAGCAAGCCACGACCGATCACGGGGTCAAAGCCAGCTAGGACTAGCGTGACAGTGCAGCTCTCAGCCACGAGTCCGAGCCACGGGTCCGCTGAAGCCGCTCGAAGCGGGCGCTACAGAGCTGAGACCGCCGCCCATCTGGTGCAACGGTCCAATCAGGCGATGCAGACATAGCGCTACATCGTAACAGCACATAAAGACATGGGACGTCAACGCTCTGGACATAGATAGTCGGGACGTATGGGGTTGGGCCTGCCGTGCCAGAGCCCATCTCCCCCGCCACCCGCGCCTTCGGCGAACGTGTCCGTGCGCGCCGCCAAGCCCTTGGCCTCAGTCAGGAAGCCTTAGCCGACAACAGCGGTATCCACTGGACCTTCCTCGGCCAGGTCGAGCGTGGCCGACGCAACCTGAACCTGCACAACCTGCTCAAGATCGCCAACGGTCTCGGCGTTGACCCAGCCGAACTCGTGCAGGGACTCCGGCCGCCGGACAGCGAAGCAGGTGCCTAGTCCTCGCAGACAACTGTCATAGTAACCGAGCGCGCGGCTTGGCCCGCTAGGGGGCTTCTCCGCGCTCGATCGTCTCGACCAGCTCACGCAGCCCAACGCCATAGCCACGCAACAATGCCAGCATCGTCTTGTAGCTCAGCCCGCGTTCACCGCGCTCGACGGCCGAGACATGCGTGTTGCGAATGCCGGCTCGTTCGCCGGCCTCGGCCTGCGTCAGGCCGGCTTTACGGCGAAGCGCAGCGAGCGCTCTGCCAAGCGCGATGTAGTCCTCATCGGGAGCGGTCATCTATTTGGATTCCACTGACAGGCGTAATCTGCTAGGCTTTTAGTGCTTGTGCAGTACGTGGCGAGATGGCAGGATCGGGCTCCGCTCCGCCTCCACAGACAGAACGAAAGTGCTTCTGCGAATGCCGGATGATCCTACTGTTGCCGAACGCGCCGTAGTCGTGCAACTCATCGAACGGACCAGCCCCACAAAAGCCGCCGAGCTCTACGCCGTGATTCGAGGCGGGCTAACGCCCTCGGACATCGATGCGGCCGTGGATAGCCTGGCCGAGGCAGGCGTCCTGCGCCAAGACCCCGCCAGCGGGCTCCGGGCCTCCGCCGCACTGCAACACCTGGACAGGCTCGGCCTTATCGCTATCTGATGGACGCTCACTGGCATGTCCTGGGCGTAAGGCTCCTGCCGCACGAGCTGGAAGATCTCCACGAGCTGGCCCGGATGCGCGGGGTGTCCCTCAGCGACGTGGTCCGGCAGGCAATGGGGTTGGCGCCGGAGACGCGGGCGCTCGAAGAACGCCCCGCCGTCGCCTCTCGGCTACAGCTGGCTGGACGCGAACGATGACCTTTGGTCAGACCCTCCGAGACGCGCGTGAACGAGCCGGCATGTCACAAGACGACTTCGGCAGGGCGACCGGCATCCACCGAACCCACATCTCTCTCCTGGAGCGCGACGTCCGAGAACCTCGGCTGGACACCCTCGTCAGGCTGAGCCGCGGCCTCAGCCTGTCCCCCGCCGAACTGCTCGAGCACTACGTCGCCTCCCGCATGGACGACCAGTAAGCCAAGTCAGATAGCCGAGCACGGTCCGAGCGCCGGCTCGCGGCTGAGATGTCCGTACCCAGTCGGCAGAACGGTCACCGGACGGCTTCAAGCGACTCCGGGGCCTTCAGGACATCGCCGAGCGGCTACGCCGGCCGGCCGAGCCTGCCCCTGGACGGCGGGTCGCCGGCCGTCCTGCGACAACCGTCCGAGAAAGAAACATATCTTCCGGAATCCGTCCCGACTGATGAGAATCGTCCCGGTCAAGGAAATCCTCACGACGTCCAGCAAGGCGCGTCCTGCAGCTGCAAAGGCGCTGGAGGCCTCCCGGTGGCATTGCTCCATAAAGCCCGCACATCTATCGAGGTTCGTAAGGCCGAGCGCGAGCTGTTCTTCTGGACGGCCCATCAGACCATCAAGCTGGTCCTGCTCATAGCTGTTTCCGCCTATGTGGTCGTATCGCTCGTGCAAGGGCAGATCCCGGGAAGAGAGCTGATTCTGCGACTCCTCCCTGGGTAAGAGAGCGTCAGCCCGACCGGTGGCCGGCGGCCCGCTCGAGCGCTGCGCCCAGCTCCACGATGCTGACACCGAGGGCACCCGCAACATGGCTGACCGTCGTCCAGCCGGGGCTGTTGAGACCGCGCTCGATCCGTGACAGCGCCGACACCGTGATGCCAGCATCGAAGGCCGCCTGTTCCTGGGTGATGCTCCGGTCTTCGCGGAGCCGTTTCAGGAGGGAGCCCAGCGTCGAATCCGGCCGCTCGCACGCCTCGGCAACGCGCCCCAGTCGTCGGCTCAGCGCCCAGGGACCGGCAGGAGCGGGTCGCGGCGTTGGCGCCGGCTCCCGGGCCGGCCGCTGCGTGTCGGATTCGAAGCGCATGCGAACATATGTTCGCACCGCTGTCAAGGGCACCTATGCCACGTGCTTCAGGCGATTGCGTACTGCGGGCACCCGATGGGCCGGTAGATTTGGAGCATCGTGCCCTTCTGGAAGGCTCGCGAGTCGACCAGGTCAAGCGCTATGTCCGGGCCGGTGTCAGGGAATAGCCGCGTGCCCTCGCCGACCACCACGGGGACGCCGCGAGCCTCACTAGCCGCTTGACTCATATCTGGCCACCGGCTGCCTAGCTCATCCACCTTCAACAGCCGGATTAGCGAGCCGCGACGATCACAGAACCGCCTGCGTATACGTGCGCGGACGCCCCCTTGAAGGCCTTACGAACAAGCGTGGGCTCTTGGCCGACCGGGACGACGTCGAACGCGAACTCGATACCGGTCGTCGCCGCGATCTTGACCAGCGTCTCGATCTGCGGGTTCTTCTCACCGGACTCAAGCTCAACAACACGCGGCTGGCTCACGCCGAGGCGCTTGGCCAACTCGCGCTGCGACAGCCCGTTGTCGGAGCGATAGGCGATCAGCCGTGCGGCGACCATACGCGCCAGCGCCAAGCGTTCCCACTCGGCGGCGAACTCCGGGTCGGCCTCCAGCGCGGCGGCCAGCACCTCCTCAGCCGTCTTGATGCCCTTCGGCCAACGGCTCGGGATCTCGGTCATAGGCTCATGATAGGTCATGGCTTATCGATCTTCAACAGCGGCTCGTATTGCTCTGCGCGAATTTGTGCGCGTTCGATCAGGGAGGCAAAGTTCTTGTGCCGATCGATAGCCAGGATGGCGTAGAAGGCCAACTCGACGGTAGATGGCGCGCCAATCGCTCTGTCCCTGTCTCGGGCGCAACTCGCGCAGCGCCGCCGCGCCCTTCAGCGGCTTCATGTGCGGCGGCCCAAGCTGCTCGCCGAGTTCGTCCAGCTTCCGGACGGCGTTCAACAGTGCGCGGTGCTCCTCCTTGGACTTCATCGCCAGCAACTCCACGACCGCATCGGGATCGTAGATGACGCTATGAGGTCGGATACTTGATGGCGTCATTGGGCCAAGTTATCCGCGTCCTGGGACGGTATTCCAGGCGCTCACGGTACTTATGAGCGAAGGGCTATCCGGGTTGGTATGGCGGCGCCACTCCCCATCCCCAGCGCGGAACCGGCGCGTGTGCGCCCGTTTGCGCCGGCCTGTATCTGACCGATCGTGTCCGCTGGATTCCATCCTCACCCACCTGGAGGCCATCGGGGAGATCCGCCGCATCACCGGCTAGCCCGAGCGCTGGGCTGCATAATCCCGGGATGCGCATCGACCGCCTAGCCTCCTCCGGGCCGACGTTCTCCTTCGAGTTCTTCCCGCCCAAGACGGAGGCGGGGGAGGAGAACCTGCGCACGGCGCTCGCCGAGCTGCGCGGCCTGGACCCGTCGTTCGTGTCCGTCACCTACGGCGCCGGCGGCTCCACCAGGGGCAAAACGATCGAGATCGTCAAGCGCATCCGCGAACAGCACGGGCTGGAGGCGATCGCGCACTTCACCTGCGTGGGCGCCACGGTGGCGGAACTGCGCGCCACGCTCGACGAGATGCAGAGCGCGGGCATCGACAACGTGCTCGCGCTGCGCGGCGACCCCCCCGCGGGCCAGGAGCAGTGGCGCAAAACGGAGGGCGGCTTGGAGTACTCGCGCGAACTGGTGGAACTGATCGCCGCCGACTACCCCTTTGCGATCGGCGGCGCCTGCTTCCCCGAGACGCACATCCACGCAGTCAGCCCCGAGGAGGACCTGGAACATCTCGCGGAGAAGGTGGCCGCGGGCGTGCAGTTCCTAATCACACAGTTGTTCTTCGACAACGCCCTCTACTTCGACTTCGTCCAGCGCGCACGCGCGGCGGGCGTGAACGTGCCGATCATCCCCGGCATCATGCCCATCACGCAGGCGGGGCAGGCCGAGCGCATGGCCAAGCGCTGCGGAGCCTCCATTCCCGACGGCCTGCGCCGCGAGCTGCACGCGCGCGGCGAGAACCCCGAGGCGGTGCTCGACTTCGGCGTCGCCTACGCGACGCTGCAGTGCGCGGAGCTACTGCGCGAGGGCGTGCCCGGCATCCACTTCATCACGCTCAACCGCTCCCCCGCCACGCGCGCGATCCTCAGCGCGCTGAGAATCGCAAAGCCGTGGAAGGAGAAGTCCCGGTCGCGCGGTGAGATGTCCGCCCACCGCCAAGCCCCGGGACGACGACGCAATGCAGAACTTCGTCACCCAGCTTGTGAATGACCGGCGTTGATCGCCCATTGGGCGGCGAAAGCCCGTTCGTATGCAGGCCGCGCCTCGCCGCGGGCAACATAGGCAGCCAGTGTCGGAAACTCGTCCAGAAGGCCCGAAGGTCACCGGGGCACGGCCACTCATAGCGCCGAGGGGTCTCCCGAGGCTGGCGCGGGCGCCGAGAGAGGCCATGACGATGCAGCACCTTCCACACCGTCGAGTGCGGATGACCCGTCTGCCCTGCGACCAACCGCGGTCCCCAACCAGTGTGCCTGCGAGCCTCACAGATCCGCTCCTGCTCGATCGCGTCAAGCAATCGGGGGCTGCGCCGAGGGCGGCTGGAACGGTCGAACAGCCAGACACCTGAAGCGAGCTCATCCGAGCCGGCATCCAACCACCGATGCCACCAGCGGTGAGCCGTTGCCACCGAGACACCGAAGCGCCCAGCCGCCCGCCTCAACGTCATCCCATCCGTCACCGCCTGAGCCAACGCCAGCCGTCAACTAGCCGTTCCGCGCCGCCGCCGATAGCCAGCTCCCTCGCCACCGCCTCCGAAGCTTCGCTCAAGCACCGCTGAACACACGCGACGCAATCCCGTCTCGCCCGACTTACGAACTGCCTGCAAATGAGCATTTTCCTGGTCGGCGGAGGGTCGCGATGAGGACCGACGGTGAACAACCGGGGAACAAGAATCTCCGAGACGCTGTTTGGCTCAGTTTGTTCCCCGTTTTGTTCCCGCGCGCGCATCATGACCCCGGGTCTAGTGCGCGTTGCAGATACTCGCGATCCTTGGGTCGATCGGCCTGGCGCTTGGACTCGTGGACATCGTCAAGGGCGGCGACTGACACGATGACAGTCGTTTCTGCGACCGCTCGTTGCCTGGCGCGTGGCTCCAGATCGTGTAGCCGTCTGGGAAGCCGGCGGGGGTGAAGCAGAGATCGAGTTGGCCGTGCCGGGTGGCGAGGTTCCAAAGGCTGGCGGAGCGAAGGCTGTGCTCGGTGAAGTAGTCGAAGGGAAGCGAGACCCAGCTTCTGGCATCGGCCGGATCGGTAATCAGTCGGCAGTCCAGTTCGTTCAGAGCATCAGCGAGCGCGGCCAGGTTCTCAGGCGTGGTGTCCGGAGTGACGTCCATGTCCCGGGTGTCATAACGGAGGCCGTGGGATTGGATCGCGGCGCCACCGATCAAGACGAACGCGACGCCATGATGAGCGAGCACGCCGAGCAGAGCCTCCCGGTCGGGATCTATGCCACCGGAATCTGCTCGCTCAGCCACGCTTGGAGTCTCTCCTCGCCGGTGCGGCCGTCAGCACGTCCAGCGTCAGATTGGGCATGTTGGACATCCAGCACGGCCCGGTAGGCCAAGGCATCGCGCCGGGCGTCTCGATCCGGGGAAGCGTCGGCGATCCGCAGGAGGTCCAGAAGGCCGGCCACCTGCACCTCTCCCCCATGGACCTCGACTGATTCGGAGCCACGTGAAAGGTCGGCATAGCCCATCGTGCCATTGGGAGCGTCCGTAATGCAAAGGTGTCCACCCGAAGGAAGGTCGTAGGGCCCAACGTCACTGTCCTTGGGTTCTACGCTCTCTAGCGCGGGGCCCACCACATCCCTGTGGGCGCAGACCTCAACCGCATTTCCGCTCAGCACGAGTGGCCAACCATGAAGCGCCCCTGCAACCTCACCGATCACGATCACCGGTGAGCGCGCGTCAGCAACGGCCGCAAGCACAGCCGCGATACCGCCGAACGCGCCGGGCGGACTGAGCTGGCGCACACGCTCGACCGGCCTGCGCCCGAGCTGCGTGACGATCTGCGGCCACCACGAGCGGTCCTCCTGAAGAAGGTGGGCGTCGAGCTGCAGTCCGCATGCCCCGACCACGTCCTGCACGTCCTGGAAAGCCGGTTGGCGATCACCACCCTCCCAACGCGCGATCGTCGCCTGCTGGCACCCCAACCGTGAGGCCAGCTCCCGCTGGGTCAGCTGCGCTCGGCGACGAGCCATCAGGATCACGTTCCCGCCAGTCATACCGCCATGGTATCACGATCAGGCCCGCTGACGCTGACCCACAAGCTCCCCAGTCGACTGCCGGCGTGAACTGCGGACACCACGGAACCACCTCAAACGACCCGGTGGTCGCAGGTTCGCCGCCCCTGCCCGCACGCTGCATGAGCTCGGCGTGATGGTCGCCATGCCCAGCGACGGCGGCGGACGGGACGGCGACCACTGAAAGCCCCGAGCCGAGAGCTAGCGTCGCGGCACAAATCACCGTGTCGTACTATCGATTTGTTCCCCGTCGGCTCCATCGGCAGGCGCGCAGCTGAAACGAGAACGACGCCTATTTGCAGCCATTTAGATATCGGGGAGACAGCTCGGTCGCGCGCCTGATCTCAGGCCTCGCTGACCCAGGCGCGAGCTGAAGTGTTCTAGCGCTTCTTCCTGCGGACCGCTTGTGAGAGGTCCGATGCTGCGGCGGTCTTCGCCGCGCTGCTGGATCCTTTGGCGCGCAGCGTCTTTCCGGCGGCCGAAGCGGCCTTTTTGCCGGTCGTCTTCCTATTGCCGACCTGGGCCAGATCTGACGCTGCAGCGCTCTTCGCCTGCTTACCTGCGTTACTAGACCTCAGCGTCTTCCCTGCCGCTGATGCCGCCCGCTTACCCGTTGCTCTGCCTGTCATCGCTGCTCCTTTGATTGCCTTGGGGCGAACTGCCCGTCTGCCTGAAGCACCACTCGCAAGGTGGTATCCGATCGACTCTCTGACGGTCAGCTTCAATGCCTCAGCGACGCTCTGTAGTCGCTTGAGGCTGGCCGCGCTGTAGCGGGTCTGCTCGTAGCGCTGAATCTGCTGCTCTGAGACGCCGATCCGCCGAGCGAGCGCCTTCTGCGTCAGTCCCGCCACGATCCGGCCCTCAATCAGGGCAGTGGGGAGCTCGCCAATCGAGTGGAACTCGCGCTGCTTGACCTGGCCGGCTCGCAGCGCCTCGTACGCGCTGAGTTCAGCATTCAGGTCCGCAAGCTGGCTGTCCATCCCGGCGATCATCGCGTCGTGCAGCACGGGATGAACATCGGCGCCCGGACCTTCAGCTCGCGCACGCGCGATCGCCTGCTCGAAACGCTTTTTCTCACCCGAGACGACGTTGCGCTGGCGCTCATTTGTGATCATTGCAGCGCTCCTGGATCGATCGCGACAATGCCCTTGGGCCGTCCTTCCCGGTCGACCTGAAAGAACTCCAGAAATGCTCTGCCTGCAGGATCAGCTGCCCCGTTCGCAAGGAAGAGCTCGCCGCCATACTTCGCCTTCTGAGCAGCTCGCGCTTCGTCGAAGTCCAGCAGCTCGGGGTCGAGCAGAGTCGGGTCGACTCCAGCCGTCTCCCAGCACCCATCAAAGTCTCCAGGGTGCTCCTTGGCCGTGACGAAACTCCCATCGATGTAGGCGCGTTTGCAACCGGCCCGCGCAAGACTCTCAAGCGCCTCACGGAGTCCCTGCAGCAGCTCGGCCCGTCGGCCGTTGAAGCCGAAGGCGTCGACCAGCTCATCCCATGTCGCATCGTGCACTCCAGGTGGCAGGTTGCCGGTAAGAGCATCAGGCTCTGGAATCGGCATGACCCATCAATATCGTTGTGTTGCCCATGTTAGCACGCAGTACAGCCGCCACCGATACGAGTGCCAGTCGTGGGGGCATGCGGATGTGTGGAAGCGAACCGATCTCCGACGCCAGGCCCATCAGCGGGAACATCAGTGCCTGGTCGTCATCCCCTGCACGCTGGTCGGTCAGGTTCGCACGGCGCTGGTACTCGTTGAGCTCCACGTCAGCCCCCTTTACGTCGCCGCGACACAGAGGTCGGTCTCGACTGGAGTGGAAGGCCGACCATCGTATGACCGACCATCGAAGGGTGCCAGCCTAAATGTGCGCGTCGTTCGCGTCCAGATGGATCTAGGAGACTGTCTCGATGGACGCGTGTCAACCCTTCGTCGCGCCTGGGATCTCGGCCGTACACAACCCAGGTGTTTGGACTCGGACGCCCAAATCACAACCACGTTGATTGTCGGCCGTGGGCGGTCAGCCCCCTCGTCACGCGGGTGGTTCGTGGGCGGAGCGTGCAGAAAGCAGCCCGGCTCGGCCGCCAACGTTCACCGGCCAGATCACCCCGCGATCCGATCCCCAGAGCCAAGTCCTGCCCTCTTAGGCCGCCCCCAGCCCCTCCCAGCATCCAGCGAGACTTCTATCGCCCTAACCGGACGGTATTTGAACCGCGATGCGGTTGGGCGGATCGAGCGCCTGCATCAGACGCTGTGACTGCCGCGCGAAGCTAACGGCCTGAGTTGCCCCCGCCGCGTGTCTCGCCGACCATCGGACTAGGACGCACAGGCTCAGGGCGCGGAGGCGCTGGTGATGGCTGTGGAGTCGGCTTGCCAGACATTGCCACAAGTCTAGCCCTGGACCACGAGGGCAACTACCCACGCCAGAACCTCGACCACCAACAGCACCGCACCGACACGAAAGACCCCTTTTCGAGGTCCCACGAGCTGGGAGCGTTGACTGCCCTCGTCATCCGCTGCGAGCCACCCCGTCGAGATATGCTGCGATGCCTCGACGCTGAACTTTCGTTTGCCTCCGGCGATGGCCTACGCAACTCCGGTCCGATGTGGTTGTCTTAGCTGTCATGAGACGAGTCCTGGCGCTAACTGTCGGGATTGCACTTTCCGCCGCGAGCAGCGCCGTTGCAGCGCCAACGTTGATCGCGCCGCTGCACGGGGCGACCACCATCGAGTCTTTCGGCGCCCTGCAGGTGTGGAGTGACTACAACGCGACCGACAAGAGCTGGCACCTTGTCGTGGACAGCGACGGCCTGATCTCGACGCCGCCTATCCCTGCCGCCGCAAACACGATCGAAGCCGACGTTGGTCCTGGTCCATCCGGCTCACCGCTACTCGTCTACAAGGTCTGCCAAAGCGGCTGCCATCTTGTCGTTTCAGGAGTCGATGGGAGCGATCCTCGTGCGGTCCCCGGCAGCGACGCGGCTCGGGAGCCGACGATTTGGGGCGATCGGGTCGCTTGGGTAAGGGGCGCGAATCAGGTGATGACAAGCCTGCTCGACGGCAGCGGGCGAAGAATGCTCGGCGGCGCGCCGCTAAGGCTGTGCCCGCCAGCCAACAAAGAAACGCGCGCGAGCTGCGCAACCACGACGAACCGCAGCGTCACCGGTCTGCAGCTGTACTACGGGCGGCTGGCGCTGACCGACTCCTTCTACACCAGAAACGGAGGCGGGAACGGGGAAGGCGAGGTCCTGACCGAGTCGGTCAAGGGCGGTCCGCAGCATCTCATCGCGCTGCAAGGAGTTGAAGAAGGCGGGGGAGAAACGTTCTGGCTCGGTCCCTCCTGGTCAGAAGGAAAGCTCTACTTCTACGAGGACGGTCTTCCTGAGTGCGTCGAACACTGCATCTACGTGTATGGATTCGATCCGAGTCACGATACGTACGTTCGAGCGACTACGTTCACCGAGCTCACCGGATTCGCGATGGCAGCAGGGCTTCGGGCGTATGAAGCGACGGCTCCCGGCAACGGCGAAACCACTCCGAAGGCCTGCGCGGAAGCACTCAAGGGCGAACCGGCCGGGGAATACCTCACTACGGTGATTCCTTGCGTCGTACGCCTGAGCGGTCCGATTGCGTTTAGGCCAACACGCCGACCCATCTCGTTTCCCTGATAACGGCTCCAGGACTCTGCGAGAAGCGAGCGTCCACGCCGCGACCGCGCAGACAGCCGCCTCGGACGAGGACCGAGCGTGACCGGCTCGCTCGATGCAGGCGTAAACGCTTCGTTGACCATCTGCACCTCATGCTCGGAAGGGCTAGCGACTACCCCACAAACGGTCACCTGCCACGGGCAACCAGCCGCCAAACTGGCATCTGGCTTGAGCGCCAGCAACGGGTGCTGTTGGCGCCCAGGCTCAGTCGTGTGCCTACCATCGAGCACATGACAATCCAGCGGATGGACCACGTGGGCATAGTCGTCGAAGACCTCGCGGACGCGGTGGCGTTCTTCGCCACACTCGGACTCGAGCTGCACGGCGAGGCGCCGGTCGAGGGCGAGTGGGTGGACCGCATCGTCGGGCTCGAGGGCGTCCGGGCGCAGATCGCCATGCTGCAGACCCCAGACGGGCACGGACGACTCGAGCTGACGAAGTTTCACACGCCGTCGACCGACAGCGGCTACCAGCGCGCGCCGGCGAACGCTTCGGGCATCCGCCACGTCGCGTTCACCGTCGAGGACATCGACGCCGTCCTCGCTCGCCTACGCGCCCGCGGCGCAGAGCTCGTCGGCGAGCTGGGGCGCTACGAGGACAGGTACAGGCTCTGCTATGTCCGCGGCCCCGAGGGGATCATCGTCGAGCTGGCGGAGCAGATTGGCTGACCGGTCCGCCGGCCGCATGAACAACCTGCTCGGGTCTTACAGCTAGCCCGCGGCGATGCCCTCGACGACCATGTGCAGGCCCGCATGCCGGACACGGCCGGGCGCGATCCCCGCGTCGCGCATCAGCCCGTGCACCTCCCCGGGCGAGCGCTCGCGCCCGCCCTCGCACTCTACGAGCATCAGCAGGTCCACCATCGAGCTGACCGCGCTCGGGCGATTGGGCTCGAGGTGCTGGTCGATCGCCACGACCCTGGATCCGGTGGGCATCCTCGCCCGGAGGCGGCTGAGGATCCCGCGGCAGGCGTCATCGCTCCAGTCGTGCAGGATCCACTTGAGCACATAGACGTCGGCCTGCACGTCGAGCTCGCCGAAGAGATCGCCGGGCCGGCGTTGCACACGATCTGCGACGCCACGCGCTCGCAGGAAGCCGTCCGCCTCAGCGAGGACCTCCGGGGCGTCCAGCAGGACGCCCCGCGCGCCCGGGCGACGCTCCAGGATCGCCGCCAGCAGCGTGCCGATCCCGCCGGCGACATCGCAGATCACGCCGTCGCGTGGCCACGGGTACGCGCGCGCGAGTGCCGCCAGGTCGATCGCCGTGAGCTCGCGCATCGCCTCGCCGAAGCGAGCCCCCTCCTCGGGGTGCTCGCCGAAGTGCTCCCACACCGAGTTACCGAACGCACGCCTGTGCCCCGACGGCTGCGCACCCTCGCGCAACTGGCCCTCCAGCTCTCCGTGCGCGGCCGCGTTGGCCGGTGCCGCCTGGTAGGCCACCCAAGAGGCCATCGAGCGCGGATGCCGAGTGTTGAGCGGCCCGCCAAGGCGCGCCAGGCGCGCACGCCCCGAGCGATCCAGGCGTACCAGGCGAGAGGCTGCCGCCGCGCCGAGCACGCGTAGCGTGACGTCCTCGGAGAGACCCAGCTCCTTGGCAAGCTCGCGCGCGTCGCGCGGGCCGTCGCCCAGCGCATCGGCCAAGCCTGAGGTGACCAGCACGCCGGCCAGCCGCGTGCGCTGCATCCCCGCCGCCAGGTCCCACAGCGCTGCCTCGGCGGGCATCAGGCGGTCGGCCAGCCCCAGCACGCCGCTGCGCAGCGCCAGCCCAGCACGCATGGCGATGTTCGGTACTGGAAACGGCGGCAAAGGCACAGCCGCCAGAGCCTACGCGAGTCAGTGCCGGAGCGCCCGCCTCGTGGACGGCCTACTCGCCGGGGGTCCCCGGGGAGCCATACCCGGAGGACCCCCAGCTATGAGGTAGGCGTAGCGCCGAAGTGGGGTCAGCGCTCCGCCTGGCTTGCGCACCAGTGCCATCAAGTATCGATGGCTCGGGCGGTTCCACAAGATTACACGGCTTTAAGTCCTAGGACTTCTGCCCCTGGACTTTGACCCTAGCAGTACGGCATGTTTCTCTCATATGCGCGACGAGCCCGATCCGCTCTTGTCGGTCCTCCTGAAACGACTTCGCGAGGAGCACAAAGTGACGCAGGAACAACTGGCGTTCGACGCCGGCATCACCGTCTCGGCGCTGTCCAGGATCGAACGTGGCCGCAACAGCCCTAACTGGGCAACCGTCCGGAGCATCCTCAAGGCGTTGGATGTGAGCCTGCTCGAACTGGCGATCGACCTCGAACAAGTTGCCTGAGCACACGGCGCCGGCCGGACCGGAGCCGCCTCCGATGCCTCAAACCTGCTCCGAGAGCTGACCCGCCGGCTCGCCGGCGCGATCGCTCGTTGCGGCGATGATCGGCACGACCACGCGGCGCAGATTTCGTACGCCGTACCAGCTGCGAGCGATGAAGCCGGCGAACAGCGCCACGTACAGCGCCCCAGTAGACGAACGGGAACAGCAGCGTGGCGCGCGGCAAGGTGCCGTGAAGGGCGCCGTAGAGCACCGTGAAGGCCACCAGCAGCAGCACGCTCGTCTGCGGCAGCGTGTGCCCCCAATGCCAACGTGGATCATTGTGCTTGCGGGTGACCTTGTACACAGGCTTGCGGTTCGGCCCACCGAGAATCGCCTGGAGCGAGGCCTTCATGAACACCGGCGCCATGCCGCTCCACACGACCCGTACCCGCCACAGCTCTCGGACCGGGTGGCGCTGACGGCGCCGACGGTCGTTGTATGGGCGGTTGATCGCCAGCAGCCACGCCTCCGTCGCCAGCACGATCGGCAGCATGTGCACGAGGAAGCTCTGTCCGCTGGCCGCGAACGGGACGTATCCAAGTAGCGCACCGATGATGCTCGGCACGTACACCAGGACCGTGAACGATTGCAGGTAGTAACAAAGCAGCTCGTAGAACTGCGCCCGCTGGCGCAGGCTGAGGCCACGCAAGTCGCCCCAGATCATCAGTCGCACCGTGTCGATCGCCCACGTCCCCCGCTGCTTGTAGACATTGGGGACGTCCTCCGGCGAGTGCTGGCCCATGGCGCCCACGATCGGCAGATAGCGGCTGTGCCAGCCGCGCCGCAGCGCCTCGACGCCCGACTGCAGATCCTCGACCAGGTTCCACGTCGGGAACAGGCCGATGTCCTCCAGCGCCGCTCGGCGCCAGACCACGCCCGAGCCGCACGGGAACGTCGCGTTGGCAGCGTTGCGCGAGAGCATCTGACCGCGGTAGAACATAGCCTCGCGATTGTTGAATGGGTCGCCGGCGCTGACCTGCGATTCCTTGATCGTCTGCACATACGCCAGTCGCTCGTCGCGCTCCAGCTGTCCCAGCACCTGCCGTAGGAAGGCGTTGGAGCCGAGCTCGTCGTCGCAGTCGCGCGTCTCGATGTAGTTCAGCTCGGGGTGCGCTGCGATCAGCATCGCAAACGCCGAGTTCAGGTTGCCGGCCTTGGCGGCGCCGTCGCGACCGGGCGCGAACCGCGCGGGCGGCGAGTGATAGAGCACCGGCCAGCCGCGCAATGCCTCAGCCAGCGCCGGATCGTGGCCGTCGTCGCTCACCACGATCACCATCCGCTCAGTCGGCCAGTCCTGCTCGAGCACCGAGGTGATCGTGCGCAGCACCATTCCCACCGGCTCCCCGCAGCACGGGACGATGATTCCAACCGGCGGCTCGGAGCCGCGCACCAACGGATGAGGTTCTGGCACCGCCCGCCACCAGTGGTTGAACACGCTCAGCAAGGTGGTCGCCAGCGTGAATAGATTGGCTGCGAGAAACGGCCAGGCCAGCCATGGCAGGTGTCGATCGAGCGAGGAGAACAGCCACGGCACGTAGATCAGGGCTGAGATCACATACGCGATTCCCGCACAGCGCACGAGCCAGTGGCGGCTGATCGGTGGATAGTCATCGCCGAACGCCCGTGCTGCAAGCGCCATCGGGCTCGCAGGAGAAGCAGCGACCACACCGGCATGCGAGGCCGGCGGCCCAACAGCTGTGCTCGTGTCCGTTGCGATGGTCGACACCACTTCGACATCGACACACCAGGGGCCGATACTTGAGCGCCGCGCAGCCGCGCAGTCGCGTGCGCGAGCCGACTACCAGCAGGCTTCGAAGCGCTTGCCGTTGAGCGCGAGGTTGTAGCGCGCGCCCATGATCCCCGCCGCTTCATCCGCCGCGCAAAACTTGCGCGTGGCGAGGTGATACTCAGCATTGAGCACAGGCTTGCCCTCCTGCAAATACGGCTCGAAGTCAGCGCATTCACGGTACTGGTTGCACTGCTCGCTCAGCGCCCCGTCGAAATACCCGAGCAGCTCGGGCGTCTGTTCGCCGTCGTTCTTCTGCAACACAGCCATTCCCAGCGAGTGAACCTCGTTGGCCACCCACTCGTTGTATGTCAGCTGCTGCTGCGCAGTCAGCGGAAACCCGCTGTTGTTGGCATAGCCTTCGATGTTGTCCGGCTCGACCGCGTCAAAGCCCTTTTCCCTGCACATCTGAAAGCGTGCCGTCATGATCGGCTCAAGCACGCTCAGCCGGCGAATGTCGAGCCAACGCTCCCCCGGCCAGCCATTCGAGCGCCCCAGCACCGACTTGGGGAACTCGGAGTAGTCGGGGCGAAAGTTCTCCGCCGTGCCGACGTCGATGTAGCAGATCACGTGCTCGCCCTGCGCGTGCAGCGCCGCAACCTCGGCGGCACTCGTTTCAAAGCCGTCGATGTCGTAGGCGGCCACAGGCTCGTCGTTATCGACCGTGCCCTGCAGCTGCCAGTACCAGGTAAGGCGCTGCGGCATCACCCACCAGCCACCGCTCGCGGGTGCAGCCCCTGCGCTGGAGCCGAGCGAGCCGGCAAGCGCTGCCGCCAGCACCACGCCGGCGAGCACTGCGAGGCGGAATGAGCGATTCGACATCGGCGCCGTCCATCCTAGAGCGCTGCGCCCGCAGCGAGCACATGAGGGGTCTCTCAGATGTCTCACAGGTTTCTCAGCGGATACGCTCACAATCCTCGGCGATCCTTGCCTCCTTGCCATCGCACTCCACAGAGGACGGCGCGTCCATGCCTGAAAGCCCTGCTGCCCACCGCGTGCTGGTCGTCGACGACGAGCCGAACATCGCCGAGGTGATCACCATGGCCCTCCGCTTCCAGGGTTTCACCGTGGAGACGGCCGCCAACGGGCGCGATGCGCTTGCAGCCGTCGGCGCGTTCAAACCCCACCTGATGGTCCTCGATGTGATGCTCGGCGACATGGACGGCTTCGAGGTCGCCGCCCGCCTCGGCGCCCAGCGCGCCGCCGTGCCGATCGTCTTCCTGACCGCCCGCGACGCCACCGAGGACAAGATCCGCGGTCTCAGCGGCGGCGGGGACGACTACATGACCAAGCCGTTCAGCCTGGAGGAGCTGATCGCCAGGATCAGGACGATCCTGCGACGCACCGGCCACGCCGCCCCCGAGTCCGGGCGCCTTTCGTTCGAGGACTTGGAGATGGACGAGGAGTCCCGCGAGGTGACACGCGCCGGAGCTCCGATCGAGCTAACCGCCACCGAATATCGGCTCCTGCGCTACCTGATGCTGAACCCGCGTCGTGTGCTCACGCGAGCGCAGCTCCTCGATCGCGTCTGGAACTACGACTTCGGGGGCGACGGCCGCGTCCTCGAGACCTACATCAGCTACCTGCGCAAAAAGCTCGACGCCCATGGGCCGTCGCTGATCAGGACCGTGCGCGGCGTCGGCTACGCCCTGCAAGCGCCGCGCTCCTGATGGCCTCGCTGCGCGCGCGCGTACTCACCAGCGTGCTCGTGCTGGCAGCCGCCGGACTGGTGGCGCTGGCGGCCGTCACCTATGCAGAGCAGAGCTCCTTCCTGCAGGGACGCGTCGACCAAGAGGTGCGCGGCGCCGGCCCGGCGCTCTCACGTGCGCTCGAGGACGCCGGCTATCGACCAAGCGCCGAGACGCAAGCTTCCGGCAACCCGAGCAGCGCCGCGGGCGCGGCTCACGGGTCCCCCGCAGCCGGCAACTTCCTGCAGGGCGGCCCGGGGAGTCCCGGCGCACCTGGCGCAGGCGGACCCGGCGCCGCGCCGATGCTGCCCCCGGGGACCTACGGCCAGCGCCGCAACGCCACAGGCAAGGTGCTCGGCCACGTCCAGTTCACATACGGACAGACAGCGCCGGCAGCGCCGAAGATCCCCACGCACGTCGCCGTCGGCAGGCTCTTCACCGTCGGCTCCGTCGGCTCCTCCGGCCTGCGCTACCGCGCGGAGGCGGTTCGCGATCCGCAGGACAGCGGCCTGACGGTCGTGGCCGTACCCCTGCGCGAAGTCGAACAGACCCTCAACCGCCTGCTGCTCGTCGAGGCGCTGGTGATCACCGGCGTCCTCATCGCACTTGGCCTCACCGCTTTCTTCGTCGTTCGCCTCGGCCTTCGTCCGCTGGATCGCATGGAGATCACAGCCGGACAGATTGCCGCGGGCGATCTCTCGCACCGCGTCAGCCCGGCCACGCCGCGCACCGAGGTCGGGCGGCTGGGGCTCGCGCTGAACGCGATGCTCGATCGCCTCGAGCAGGCATTCGTCGCGCGCACAGCCAGCGAAGAGCGCCTCCGTCGGTTCCTGGCCGACGCCTCGCACGAGCTGCGCACGCCGCTGGCCTCGATCCGCGGCTACGCGGAGCTGTTTCGCATGGGTGCCACCGAGGATCGGGCGTCGACGGAGATGGCGATGCGCCGCATCGAGGAGGAGTCCGAGCGGATGGGGGTGCTCGTCGAGGAGCTGCTGACGCTGGCACGTCTGGATGAGACGCCACAGCGCACACGGGTACCGGTCGATCTCGCCGTACTGGCCCACGACGCAGTCGAGGACGCACGCGCCACGGCACCCGACAGAGCCATCGAGCTCCACGGCACCGGCCCGGCTCCGGTCTCCGGAGACCCGCACCAACTGCGTCAGGTGCTGGCCAACCTGACGCGCAACGCGCTCGTACACACACCGTCCGGCACGCCGATCGAGGTAACCTTCGGGCAGGACGATCACATGGTCACGATCAGGGTTCGTGACCATGGCGCCGGGCTGCCGGATGGTGCCGCCGAGAACTTGTTCGACCGCTTCTGGCGCGCCGAGGCTGGGCGTGAGCGCGGCAGGGCCGGGGCTGGTCTCGGCCTCGCGATCGCGTATGCCGTCATCGAGGCCCACCATGGCCAGATCAGCGCCGAGAACGCCCCCGGCGGCGGCGCCGTGTTCGTCGTGCGGCTGCCCAAGTCGGCACCCGAGGCCGCGCCCTCGCCTGCACCCTCTTAGCCCGCGCTTACAAATCGGTTAGCGATGCTTCAGCGGCGTGGGCAAGCGTGTCTGCCATGCACGTCCTCGCAAAGGCTCATCGACGGCTCAGGTGACCCACACCGCGCTCCCAGGAAGCTGCAGTTTGATCGACACATGATCGCTCACGTCAACGTCCTCGCCACCGCGGTCGGCCCGCATCTCTACTGGATCACCAGCCGCGCAGCCGGCATCGCCGCGCTGCTGCTGTCCAGTCTGTCGCTCTGCATCGGCCTGCTGATGGGCGCCGGCATCGTCAGGGGTCACCGCCAAGAGCTGCGGGTGACCCACGAGGCGCTGTCGCTGGCGACACTCACAGCACTGCTGCTCCACGGCCTGAGCCTGCTCGGGGATGGCTACCTGCACCCGAGCCTCGGCGACGTCGCGATTCCGTTCCTCGGCAGCTACAAGACACTGTGGACGAGCGCCGGCATCGTCGGCTTCTGGCTGCTGGCCGTGCTCGGCCTGTCCTACTACGCGCGCGCTCGCATCGGCGTGCAGCGCTGGCGCACGCTCCACCGCTTCACCGCACTCGCCTGGGTCCTCGGGCTGGTGCACTCCCTCGGCGAGGGCACAGACGCAGGGCAGGCATGGTTCCTGGCGATGGCGGCGATCGTCGTCGTGCCGGCAATCGCGCTGCTGGCTCTGCGCCTGTCCGGCGCAGGGCGCAACGCCGAGACATCCCGCGTGCTCTCCGCACAGCGCCAACCGGCCCCCGGCAAGCCCGCGTCACCCGTAATCCGCCAGCCCGATTGGAGCGACCATGGACTCGCATGAGCATTCCTCCCGCCACACGCCTGCCACGTCCACCTCCACGCCACAGCAGCTCCGCGCCAAGGCGCTGGCCGAGGATCGCCGCGCAGCGATGCGTCGGCGCACACGACGCATCCGCAGATCTGTCGCCGGTCTCG
The DNA here is from genome assembly GCA_963779665.1 of uncultured Solirubrobacteraceae bacterium. Classification (GTDB taxonomy): domain Bacteria; phylum Actinomycetota; class Thermoleophilia; order Solirubrobacterales; family Solirubrobacteraceae; genus Palsa-744. The sequence continues at coordinate 633,452 of CAVZYW010000002.1, forward strand.
CCGCAATGCTCTTCAGCAGCGCGTTCCTGGTCATCTACGTGCAGCTCGCCTCCGGCCACGACCCTGCGCTCGCGGCCAACGCCAAGCGCGAGACGAGGTCCGCAACCAGCACGCAGTCGCGGACGACCACCGCCGCAGCCCAGACGAGCACAGCCTCGGAATCCGCCGGCAGCGAATCCACCGGCGGGTCGAGCTCGTCCTCCGGCGCGGAATCGAGCAGTGGCGCCTCCGCGGTGACGACCTCGCAGTCATGAGCTCCGAAGCCGAGGCCGGCGAGGAATTCGACTGCTTCGGCTCGACCTGCACGGTGCTGGTGATCGGCACCGGAGAGGCCGGCTCGGCGCACGAGGCAGCCGCTCACGCCAAGCACGCGCTGCTGGGCTGGCACGGGCGCTTCTCGCGCTTCCTGGCCGGCAGCGAGCTCTCGCGGCTGAACCGCGACCCGAGGACGCAGGTCCCGGTGACGGCGCTGATGGCGCGCTTTGCGGATGCCGTGCGAGTCGCCGGGAGCATCACCGGCGGGCTGGTCGACGCAACGCTGCTGGCGGACATCGAGGGCGCCGGCTACCGCGACGAGCTAGGAGCGCCACTGCCGCTCGCGGAGGCTCTCGCACGAGCGCCCGTTCGCAAGCCGGCCCAGGGCTCCGCCGGCCGGCGCTGGCGGCAAATCGCGGTCGAGCAGGACGCGAACACCATCACCCGCCCCGCCGGCCTGCAGCTGGACAGCGGTGGCCTGGCCAAGGGGCTGTTCGCGGACGTGCTCGGCGAGCGCCTCGCCGCCCATCCGGGCTTTGCTGTCAACTGCGCCGGCGACCTGCTGATCGGCGGCGCCGCGGAGATGACCCGTGCGGTCAGGGTGCAGAGCCCGTTTGACGGTCGCATCCTGCACACGTTCGACCTGAGCCGGACCGGGGTTGCCACGAGCGGCATCGGACGGCGCAGCTGGAGCGGACGAAACGGCGCTCCGGCCCATCACCTGCTCGACCCCGCCACCGGCAGCCCGGCGTTCACCGGCGTCGTGCAGGCCACGGCGCTCGCCCCCAGCGCACTGATGGCGGAGATCCGAGCAAAGGCAGCCGTGCTCAGCGGTCCGCACGCGGCGGCAAGATGGCTGACGCACGGCGGCGTGATCGTGTTCGACGACGGCTCCCACGAGATCGTGCAGCCACCCCCGGTCGTGACGCTCAGCCAGCTTTCAGGCTTCGCTCAGGGCCCTCGCAAGCACGCGCTCCAGGATGCCTGACATGAGCCCTCACAACCCGCCGGCCGTTGAGATCGTGATACCCGTCTACAACGAGCAGCATGTGCTTGCAGCCAGCGTGCGCGAGCTGCACACCTATCTGGAGCAGCACTTCAGCTTCGCGTTCGCGATCACCATCGCAGACAACGCCAGCACCGACGCCACGTTGCAAGTGGCCACAGCGCTGTCGCACGAGCTCCGTGACGTCACCGTGCTGCACCTTGCACGCAAGGGCCGCGGCCACGCGCTGCGTGCGGCCTGGTCGGTCAGCGAGGCCGACGTGGTGGCCTACATGGACGTCGACCTGTCAACGGACCTTGCGGCGCTGGCAGAGCTCCTGCAGCCGCTGCTGGACCGGCGGGCAGACCTGGCAATCGGCTCGCGCCTTGCCCCCGACGCCAAGGTCAGCCGCGGCGTCAAGCGCGAGGTGATCTCACGCGGCTACAACCTGCTGCTGCGCGCGCTCCTCGGCGCGGGCTTCTCCGACGCCCAATGCGGGTTCAAGGCCGGGCGGCGCGAGATCGTCCAGGAGCTGCTGCACGACGTCGAGGATGGCGCCTGGTTCTTCGACACCGAGCTGCTCTACCTCGCGCAGCGCAACAGGCTGGCAATCCACGAGGTTCCCGTCCACTGGGTCGATGACCCGGACTCGCGGGTGGACATCCTGGCGACCGCGCGTGAAGACATCCGCGGCATCATGCGCCTACGTCGCGCCACCGGCCATCACCGGAAGCTCGCCGGCGCCTCACGTGGACACGCTGTCAGCGCAGCGCAGCAGGCCCAGGCCCAATAGCGCCAGTCGAGACGCAGGCGCCCCTATACTCGGCCGCCGGATGCGTGCGCTCGTGCAGAGGGTCAGCCGTGCTTCGGTAACGGTTGAGGGTCAAACCGTCGCATCGATCGGCGCCGGCCTGCTCGTGCTGTTGGGGATCACGCACGAGGACGATCGCGATCGAGCCGATCGGCTGGCGGCGAAGGTGCGAGCGCTGCGCATCTTCGCCGACGAGCGTGCTCAGATGAACGCGGCACTGGGCGAGCGCGAGGTCCTGTGCGTGAGCCAGTTCACGCTGTACGGCGAGACGCGACGGGGCAACCGTCCAAGCTTCATGGCCGCCGCACCGTCCGAGCTGGCCGAACCGCTGTACGAGCGCTTCTGCGAGCAGGCCGGGGCGCAGCGCGGGGTGTTCGGCGCGCAGATGATGGTCGAGCTCGTCAACGACGGACCGGTGACGCTGCTGCTGGAGGCATAGGTCCCGCCGGCTAAAGCGAGCGCCGACAGCAGCGCCGTCGTGCCGCACGCGCCCAGCCGCTCACAGACACACCTCTGCGCTGCCTGCTGACGCCACGCCTCACACACGCCTCCCGCCGAAACCAGATAGAGCTCCACCTATGAGACATCCGACGGCCGCCTCCGGCGGCCACGACCGGCTGCTGCCGTGGATCGCCGCTGAGCGTACCTTCAGGGCGCTTGTGCTGCTCGCCGTCGGGATCGTGCTGCTCAGCAACCCACACGCCAACTGGGCCAGCGACGTCTCCCATCTCGCCCAGCACCTCGGGTTCGATCCCAACGACAACTGGATCCAGCGGATCATCGCCGACGTCAGCAAGCTGCACACCCACCAGGACATCGTCTTCGGCGCGGCCGCGCTCGGCTACGGAATCCTCGAGGGCGCAGAGGCCTACGGGCTGTTCAAGCGCCGCCGCTGGGGCGAGTGGCTGACCGTCGTGGCGACATCGGTGCTGTTCATCCCGGAGATCTGGGAGCTGACCAAAAGCGCCACGCCGCTGAAGATCGGCGCGGTAGTGCTGAACGTGCTCGTGGTGCTCTATTTGCTGTGGCGGTTGTGGTCTAAGACGTCGACAGCTAACGACTAGCGAAGCGGGCGCTCGCCGTCTCGATCTCGCCCGCGACTGACCATCCCAGCGGCCTACGTGACGGGTACGATGACCCTGTGGCTTGGCTCACTGCTCGTCCCGCCGGTCTGTGCGAGCGTCCCCTGCCCGTAGTACAGTCGAACGTATGTTCGCCATGACGGCCTCCGCTCTTCGCGAGCGAGCAGCGCTCCTTGCACTGACAGCGGCTGCTCCTGGTCCTTGGTATCAGGTCGCCGATGTTGTGGAGGAAGCCGGCAGTGCGGTCGCTGTCGCTGACAGAAGCCACGTCTTCTATGACGAGGGTCAGGCTGTAATTGCGGGCCTAATAGCTGATCGGGTCAGCGAAGCGATGATCGAGCACTGGACGAACGTCATCGAGCGAACGCTCGCGGAGTGCCCCAGCACTCGTCTGCTGACCGTGCTCGACAAGGACTACCCACAGAACCTACGTCGCGTGTATGACCGTCCGCCATTCTTGTTTGTCCGTGGCACGCTCCAAGATGACGATTCGCGATCGGTCGCGATCGTCGGCACTCGCCGTGCCTCGGATGCAGGACGTGCCGTCGCACGCGACATGGCCGCAGCTCTCGTGGAGCGCGGCGTCACGGTGATCTCGGGCATGGCGGCCGGGATCGACACCGAGGCCCACACCGCTACGCTCGACGCAGGCGGGCGGACTATCGCGGTCATGGGCACGGGGATCGATCGTGTCTACCCGAAGGAGAACGCCGCTCTCGCCGAGCGCATCGTCGAGAGCGGTGCTTTGCTCTCTCAGTTCTGGCCAAGCGCCCCGCCTCGCGGCTCCAACTTTCCGTTGCGCAACGTCGTCACAAGCGGCGTCGCTGTTGGCACCATCGTGATCGAGGCCAGCGCCACGAGCGGCGCCAAGATGCAGGCACGTCTCGCGTTGGAGCATGGCAAGCGCCTCTTTCTTGTCGAGAGCCTTGTACTGCAAGAGGAATGGGCGCAGCGATATCGGAGCAGACGCGGAGCCCAGGTCGTGCACGGCGTTGAGGATGTGGTTGCGGCGCTCGAATCAGACCGCGAGCCGGTCACTGAATTGCAACTTTTCTAGGCGCGGCGGCAGCAATGACGACGGTTCGCGAGGTTGCCCTGCCACTCGCAACGATCTGCGCGCCAGTGCCGCGCGTCGGCGACGACATATGCGATCGCTGCCACCGGCCAACGAGTCCCCCGTATACGCGGTGTTGGAGCTGCGAGCAAGTCGAGGGCCAGGTGTCGCAGCCTTGCTCGTTGATCGTGCCGATCAGCTTGTACGCGGTTGGCCTCCAGCTCCACTACCAGCTCAAGCACTACAAGGACGATGACAGCAGCAAGATGGCGTGGGACTTCCTCGTCAAGACTGCTGCGCTACTTGGCTATTTCCTAAAGCAGCACGACGGCTGCATCTCAACTGCGGCCGGTGGCGCTTGGGACATCATCACGTCAGTACCGTCTTCGACAAACCGTCCTGGTGAGCACCCGCTTGCAACTGCGATCAAGCTCGTGCCCTCGTTGCGGGAGGAATACGAGCCCCTGCTTCGCCGCGGCGGCATGCCTCCGCAGCACAACGCCGCGAGCGACGACGGCTACGAGCCACTGCGCCCACTCGGAGGTGAGCGAGTGCTGCTCGTTGACGACACCTTTACATCCGGCGCCCGCGCTCAGAGTGCAGCGTCCGCGCTCAACAACGCGGGCGCGACTGTCGCCGCCATCGTGCCGATCGGTCGTGTTATCAGCCCCGAATACAACAAGGACTTTTGGAAGCGCCAGTCCCATCTCGTGTTTGACTTCGACGTCTGCTGCGTCGGCGAACACAGCTAGCTTGTCACGGCCACGGTCGCTGGCGGCATGTGCTCGGGCTCTCTCGGAAGATCGCTGAGGGCCACTCCCAGGCTGGAAATAGCCAGCGCCGCCACGACCGACCGTCTCACGCCTCGACCGTCACGCCCTTCCAGAAGGCGAAGCGATCCTTGATGTTCGCCGCAGCGTCCTTTGGCTCTGTATAGAACCACGCTGCATCGACGTTCTGCTTGCCGTCGACCTCGATGGTCTTGTAGCTCGCGGTGCCCTTCCACGGGCAGATCGAATGCGTGTCGCTGTCGGCGAAGTACTGCGCGTGGATGCTCGCAGCGGGGAAGTAGTGGTTGTCCTCGACGACCACCGTGTCATCGCTTTCAGCCAGTGTGGCGCCGTTCCAGATCGCTTTCACAGCAGCTCCTTTTGCCGGGGTTCTCGTCCCGCCAAGCGTAGAAGGCGCAGGACCCTCACCCTGTCGCGCTGCCATGAAGAGCAGCGAGCTTCAAGCCGCCGTGCTCGATACCCGGCCCGGCCGCGCGCAGCGCGGGCACGATCTCGCTGGTCACCAGCCCCGTCTCGCCGGTCATCTCATCGACGATCTCAAACCAGCGCAGCATGTTCGCGGGCGTGTCCAGCAGCACCGTCAGCACCGGCACGTGCCGGCGGAGCGACCAGAAGCGTTCGCCGTGCGGCCGGTGCTCGCCGTGGTAGCCCCACTGGCCGCGCAGCGCGGTCGCGCCGGCGGCGCCCTCGCGGCGCAGGCGGCGCATCAGCGCGCTGTGCAGCGGCTGGCCCTCGTGGCGGGTCTGCTCGCTCGCGTAGACGACGAGCTTCTGCCAGTAGGCCAGGCCCGCGCCGTCGGTGGCGGGCGGGCGCAGCGGCTCGGCCAGCAGCACGCCGTCGCGCTTGCACACCCGCACGCGCTCGAGCGTCATCGCCGGCTCGCTCGAGCATCCCCGCGATCTCCTCCAGCGCAGCGGCGATGCGTCGCGCTCTCGCCGACGCTCTGGATCATCAGCGGCACCTGCGCGTTGCGCGGCGAAGAAGCGTCGCGCGCCGACGCACGCCGTGCGACGGTGCCGTCGAGGCCGAGCAGCACGCTCGCGCCGGCGACCCCGTGGCGGTGCAGGCAGTCGACCACCGCGATGTGGGCCGGCGCGCGACGCCGACGCGCTCCTGGCGGCCGAGGTAGATCGTGAGCTTGACCGCATCGGGTCCGAGCGACGGCTCGGCCGGTCGAGCGCCGGCCCGCTCAGCAGGCGCGCGCGCTCGAGCGTGATCAGCCCGTGCGCGGCTGAGCGCGCGCACGTCCTCGAGCACCGCCTCGATGCGCGCCTCGGTATCGAGCGCGAGCGCCAGCAGCGGCAGGTCTTCGGAGAGCGTCAGCAGGCGCTCGGTCTGCAGCCGGTGCTTGATGCCGAAGCCCTCGATGCCGCGCAGCAGCACGCTCGTCCGCACGCCGTGGCGGGCGAACAGCGTCGATCAGCGCGTCCGCGAGCAGTCGCCCGCCGGCGCGGTCGCGCTCGCCGATGTAGACGCTCAGCCGCAGCCCGTCCTCGACCATCATCCGCCCCCCAGCAGCCGGCCGAGCGCCGCCGCGCCGACGCCGAGCAGCGAGGCTCAGCACGACGTTCGCCGCCAGCAGCCAGCGCCGCCCGTCCTCGGCGAGGCGGTGGGACTCGAGCATCCAGGTGGAGAACGTCGTGTAGGAGCCGATCACCGCCGTGCCCGGCGAGCAGGTAGGCGTCGCCGCTGAGCGCGAGCCCCACGAGCACGCCCGAGCACCAGCGCGCCGGAGAGGTTGACGAGCAGCGTGCCCAGCGGGAAGCGCGCGCCGGCGTTGGCCGAGACGAGCGCGTCGAGCAGGAAGCGCGCGATCGCGCCCAGCCCGCCGAGCACGCCGACGGCCAGCCACAGCGCCACGAAGCTCATCGCGCCAGCCTCGCGCGACGCACGAGCTTGGTCGACAGGAAGACCGCCGCGAAGCCGCCGGCCAGGCTCGCGGCGGCGTAGCCGCGCGGCCAGCGCCAGGTGGCCGCCTTCGATCATCTTCACCAGCTCGACCATCACCGTCGAGAACGTCGTCAGCGCGCCGCAGACGCCGGTGCCGAGGAACGCACGCCGGTACAGCGACGGCGGCAGGCGCTCCTGCAGGCGCGTGATGAAGTAGCCGAGCAGCGCCGCGCCGAGCATGTTCACGACGAACGTCGCCCACGGCCACTCATCGGCGCGGCGCGACCAGGCTCTGCGCGAGCGCCGCGCGCGCGATCGCGCCGATGAAGCCCGCCGGCGAAGATCGCCGCGAGCTCCTGGCGATCGAGCGTCGGCCGCGCGCAGCCGCTCGCAGTCTCGGTCCCGACGCGGTCCCTGCCGGCTGTCGCGTCGCGTTCCACGACAAGCCCTCACTGACGTTCGAGTGACGGTGACGTAGAAGCCATCAGCGGCCGCAAGCCGCGGTTATGGAGCGGGCCTCATCGCTGCGCGCAGCATAGCGAGCCGATCGCGAGGCGCATCGGCACGCTCGGCCTAGCACCAACGCGACCTGATAGACCCCGCCGATGGGTGCACCGGAGAACGTCCCCGTCCGATCGCGCGGGCCCGCGCTCAGACGCGTGGTGATCGCGCTCGCGGTGATCGCTGCTCGCCGGGCTGGTCGTGTTCGCGCTCTCGCGCCTGGAACTGCAGCGCGTCGGCCACGCGCTGGTGACGGCCTCGCCCGGGTGGATCGCGCTGGCGCTCGTGCTGATGTCGCTGGCGATGCTGATGCGCTCGGTCTCCTGGCACCAGACGCTGCGCGCGGCGCTGCCCGACACGCCGATGCCGTGGGCGCCGGTCGTGCGCGCGACGATGATCGGCGTGATGGCCTCGGCGCTGGTGCCCGGGACGGATCGGCGAGCCCTCGCGCGTGCTGGTGCTGTCACGCCGGCTCGAGGGCCGCACCAGCCGCCTGCTGCCGGTCGTCGCCGGCACGGTGTTCTCGCAGACGCTGATCAACCTGCTCGCGCTGGTGATCCTGCTCGCGGTCACGTTCACGAGCGTGCCGCTGCCGAGCGGCCACGTCGCGGCGATCGCGACCGCGCTGGCGCTGCCGCTGGCGCGTGTGCGTGCTGGTGCTCGCCGGCCCGCGCCTGCTGGCGCTGGGACGGCGCTCGCGCTCGCCGCGGGTCGCGCTGGCGGCGAACACGGTCAGCCGCATGCTGCAGCTCGCGCGGCAGGGCCTGCGTCGTGTTCGCGCCGCCCGCGCTACGGCGTCCACCGCGATCGCCTTCCAGCTGCTCGCGTGGGCGCTGCAGTGGCTCGCCTGCTACATGGTGATCCTCGCGCTCGGGCTCCAGTCGCAGGCGGGCCTGGTGGCGGCCGCGGCGATCCTGCTGGCGGTCAACCTCAGCGCGATCCTGCCGGCGACGCCGTCGAACGTCGGCGTCTTCCAGGCCGCCTGCCTGGTGGTGCTCGCCGCCTACGGCGTCGGCGCCGGGCAGGCGCTCGCCTACGGCATCATCCTGCAGGCGGTCGAGGTGGTGACCGCGCTGGTGCTCGGCGTGCCGGCGCTGCTCAAGGAGGGCCTGTCCTGGCAGGACATCCGCCGCAGCGGCGGCGACGCTCGTGAGCGAGCTCCTAGCCGGCGATCGCGCGCAGCGACTGGCGCAGCGAGCTGGTCGTCTGCAGCACGGCCGTCGGCTCGTAGCCGCAGTGGGCCATGCAGTTTTCGCAGCGCGGGTCCTTGCCGCGACCGTACTTGCTCCAGTCGGTCGTCTCGAGCAGCTCTTTGTAGGTCTCGGTGTAGCCGTCGGACATCAGGTAGCAGGGACGCTGCCAGCCGAACAGCGAGTAGCTGGGGATCCCCCAGGCGGTGCAGTCGAATTCGGCCTTGCCCTCGAGGAAGTCGAGGAACAGCGGGCTGTGGTTCAGCCGCCACTTCTTGCGCCGCCCGTCGGCGAACGCCTCGCTGAACAGCTTGCGCGTCTGCGTCACGCCGAGGAAGTGCTCCTGGTCGGGCGCTTTCTCGTAGGCGTAGGCGGGCGAGATCATCATCTCGTCGACCTCGAGGTCGTCGTTGAGGAAGTCGAGCACCTCGCGCACGGTCTTGGGCGAGTCGTGGGTGAAGAAGGTCGTGTTGGTCGTCACGCGAAAGCCGGCAGCCTTGGCGGCCTTGATCGCTGCGACGGCCTTGTCGAAGACGCCCTCGCGCTCGACCGACGCGTCGTGGCGCTCGCGCAGGCCGTCCATGTGGACGCCCAGGAGAAGTACGGGCTCGGCTTGAAGTTCTCGAGCTTCTTCTCCAGCAGCAGCGCGTTGGTGCACAGGTAGACGAACTTCTTGCGCTTGACCAGCTCCGCCGCGATCACGTGGATCTCGGGGTGGATCAGCGGCTCGCCGCCGGCGATCGAGACCATCGGCGCGCCGCTCTCCTCGATCGCGCCGATCGCCTGCTCGACGGGCATCCGCCGGCGCAGCTCGTGCTCGGGGTGCTGGATCTTGCCGCAGCCCGAGCACGCGAGGTTGCACTGGAACAGCGGCTCCAGCTCGACGATCAGCGGGAACTTCTCGCGTTTGGCCAGCCGCTGGCGCATCAGGTACCAGCCCATGCGCGTGCTCTGCCTGACCCGGACCGCCATGCGGCCTACCTTAGTCGTCCGGCGTCCACTCGTGAAGGGCCCCCGCCACACGCCGCAGCGCCAGCGCCGCGCGCAGCGCCCCGGCGGCCGCCCGCACGCGCAGCAGCTCGTGCTCGGGGCTGTCCAGCACGACCCGCACGACGCCGAACGGGCGCCCGCCGGCGCCGGCCGCGAGCCACACCGACTCCATGTCCACGGCGATCGCCCCGCCGGCGTGCAGCTCGGCGCGCCGCGGCCCGAGCGCCAGGCGCGAGACGCACACCACGTCCCCGGTGCGCACCTTCAGGCCCAGCCCGGTGAGCTGCTGGACGAGCTGGCCGGTCAGCTCGCAGCGGACACGCTGCTCGGCGTGGCCTTCGTCGCCGGCCGCGTACACCTCCTCGGCGACGATCACTTCGCCCGGCACCGAGCTCGCGTCGAGCCCGCCGCAGAAGCCGAGCACGAGCATCGCGCTGCCGGCGTCGCCGGCGAGCTGCCCGGCGGCCGCCTTCGCGCGGTCCGGGCCCATGCCGGTCTTGCGCACCACGGCGCGGGGCGCGGAGCGCTTCGAGCGGGTCGCGGAGGAGATCAGCGCGGCCTCGATCCGCAGCGGCGCGGCAACCAGCAGCTCGCTCATCGCGCCGGCACCGCCACGCTCGCGGCGGCGTGTCCGCTGAGCACAGCGCCCTCGAGCGTCGCCGGCCAGCCGGTGGCCGTCCACGCGCCGGCCAGCACCAGGCCGGGAACCGCGGTCACCGGGCCCGGGCGCAGCGCGCCGGTGCCCGGCGCAGCACGGAACGTCGCGGCGTGCTCGCGCGTGACCACGAACAGCTCGACCTTCGCCCGGCGCGCACGCGGCAGCAGCTGCGCCAGCGCCGGCAGGTAGCGCTCGCGCAGCGCGTCCACGCTCATCCCCATCTCGCGCTCGGCGCCGGACAGCGACACCGCCAGGTACTGGCAGCCGGCGGGCGCTCCGCCGCCGCGGTGCGGTCGAACACGTACTGCACCGGCGTGCCGACACCGGCGGCGAACGGCTCGTCGCAGACGTGGCGGTCATAGACGACGTGCAGGTTGACGATCGGCGAGCTGCCCAAGCCACGCAGCGCGGTGGCGGCCTCCCCCAGCAGCGGCTCCAGCAGCGTCGCCGCGCGGGCGTGCGGCAGCGCGACCACGACCGCCTCGGCACTGAGGCCATCATCAGGCCCGCTTGGCTGCTGATCGAGCCGCTCGTCGGGATCGTCCGCTTCAGGCGCGTTGCGTGCACCGCGCCCGTGCACCTCGAGCCCGCCCGCGGTCCGCTGCAGCCGCTCAGCGCGCCAGCCCAGTCGCACCTCCACGCCGGCCTCGCGCAGCGCACGCTCGGCGGGCTCGCCGATCGTCTCGCCGAGCGTCGCCTGGTGAAAGCCGATGTCGCCGGCGTCCGCTCCGGAGAGCAGCCCCGTCCGGAACACGAACGCCGCCAGCGCCAGCGACGCCTCTGCGGCGCGCAGGTTGAGCGTCGGCAGCGCGATCAGGTCCCACAGCGCGTCGACCGCCGCGGCGCCCTGGCCGTGTCGGGCCAGCCAGTCGCCGAAGCTCACGCGGTCCAGCTCCCGATCGCCGGGATCCAGGCGCATCAGCGCGAGCGCCGCGCGGGCGGCGCCGAGGCGCTGGCGGCGAGAGGTGCGGGTAGCGGGCGAGCGCGCCGGCCAGGTGCAGCGGCGCCGGCAGCGAGCCGCGGCGCAGCAGCGTCGGCTTGGCACCCGGCTTCAGCACCGGGATCTGCAGCCGCGGCTGCACCGACGTCAGCTGCTCGCTGCCCAGGCGCTCGAGCAGCGCGCGGTAGGCGATGCAGCAGCGCAGGAACACGTGCTGGCCGTTGTCCATCTGCAGGCCGTCGCGCTCGAACGAGTAGGCGGCGCCGCCGAGCCTGCGTCTGACCTCGACGAGCGTCACGCGCGCGCCCGCTGCGGCGCAGTCGAGCGCCGCGGCGATCCCGGCGAGGCCACCGCCGAGGACCACCACACGACGAGAGCTGGGGCTCTCCCGGCGCTCACGCCCCCGCCCCGAGCATGCCCCGCGCGGCGACCCAGGCCTTCTCGTGCGCCGGCAGCGACATGCGCCCGCGCAGCGCCACCTCGGGATGCGCCTCGATGCGCTCGAGCAGCCGCCGGTAGATGCCGGCCATCGCCAGCACGCAGGCGGCGCTGCGCCGGTCCAGCAGCCCGGTGAGCGCGAGCCCGTCGTCGAACCACTGCGCGGCGCGCTCGGACTCGAAGCGCACGAGCGCCGCGAGCTGCTGCGCTTCGCTCGCGCGGTTGAGCGCACCGAGCACCGTGGCAGCCGCGGCCCCGGACGCGGCCCCGGACGCGTCCTGCTGCGAGGAATCGCCGTCGGCGAGCACGCCGAAGCGCCGCAGGTCCTCCGCCGGCAGGTACACGCGGCCGTTCTCCGCGTCCTCGCGCACGTCGCGCAGGATGTTCGTCAGCTGCAGCGCCACGCCGAGGTCGTCGGCGAGCGCTTCGGCGCGGGCACGATCCGCGCCGGCGTCCTCTCGCAGGCCGAAGATCGCCAGGCACACCCGTCCGATCGCACCGGCGACGCGACGGCAGTAGAGGACCAGCTCCTCGAAGCTCTCGTAGGTGACGCCCGTGACGTCCATGCGCACGCCCTCGATCAGCTCGCCCAGCGCATCCGCGGGCAGCGGGAAGCGTCGCTGCGCGTCCGCCAGCGCGACCATCACCGGATCGCCGCCGACGGAATCGGTCGCTTGGCCGTTGCCGTGGCCGGGCCGTGGTCGTGGCCGTTGCCGTTGCCGTCGCCGGCTGGGATGGTCGTCGCGAGCGCCCGGGACTCGCGGTCGAGCAGGCGCAGCTTCTCCTCGCGGGCGAGCGTGCCGTCGCCGATGTCGTCGACGCGCCGTGCGAACGCGTACACGGCGCACATCGCGCGGCGGCGCTCGCGGGCCAGCAGACGGATGCCGTAGAAGAAGTTGGCGGCCTGGCTGCGCGTGATCGCTTCGCAGTGCGCGTAAGCGTCGGCGATCTCCGCCGTCGCGCTCACGACCCTGCGCCCCGCGCCGAGCGCAGCGTGCCGGCGAGCGCCAGCGCACGTCGCACGCGTCCGGCCCGCGGCGGGCCTGCGAGCACGTCGTAGCGGGCCCGCTCGATCGCGTCCAGGGCGGCGCGCCCGCCGGCGAGGAACGCGGCGACGGCGAGCCGCGGACGCCCGCGCAGCTGCGCGACCAGGGGTAGCCCGTCGGCGAGCAGCCCGCGCGCGCGCGCGACCTCGAAGGCGAGCACCTCGCGCAGCGCCTCACTGGCGTGCTCGCCCGCCAGGTCCGTCTCGCTGCAGCCGAATCGGCGCAGGTCCTCCGGCGGCAGGTACACGCGTCCGCGGGCGAGGTCCTCGGCGACGTCCTGGCAGTGCTCGGTCAGCTGCAGCGCCGTGCAGATCGAGTCCGACAGCGCGATCCGCGCGGGGCTGGCCAGGCCGAAGACCGCCAGCACGAGCTCGCCCACCGGGTCGGCCGACAGCGCGCAGTAGCCGTGCAGCTGTGTCCAGGTCTGATAGCGGCTGACGCGCTGGTCGACGCGGTTGGCCTCGATCAGTCGCACGAACGGCTGGCGCGTCAGCGAGCACTCGCGCAGCGTGCCGGTCAGGCGCACCAGCAGCGGGTGCTCGGCCTCGCCGCGGAAGGCCCGCTCGAGCTCTGCTTCCAGCCAGTCCAGCGCCGCCAGTCGCTCGCCGGCGGGACGTTGTCGCTGTCGCCGAGCTCGTCGACGAGCCGGGCGAAGCCGTACACGGCCAGCAGGTGAGCGCGCTCGCGACGCGGCAGCACGCGGCTGGCGACGGGGAAGTTCTCGCCCGCCGCCCGCGCCATGACCGCCTCCGCGCCGGGGGCGTCGATCGGCGCGTCGGCTATCAGCGTCACTCCAGTCGCTCGGGGTCGCCGGCCGAGCTCGTCGTGGATGTCGTGGAGCTCGCGCCACCCTGCCGGCGTCCGTGGCCAGGCAGCGTCCGAGGGCCATGATCGGGAACGTGAGCCGGTAGAGGTGGTAGTTGATGTAGTAGTCCGACGGGAAGCCGGTGCCGGTGTACTGCGGCTCGTCCCAGCCGCCGTCGGCGCGCTGGGTCGACACCAGCCAGGCGATGCCGCGCGCGAGCGCCTGCGAGCGCTCCCCGGCGGCGTGCAGCGCGAGCAGCGCCCAGGCCGTCTGCGAGGCGGTGCTCGGGCCGCGGCCGATCCACTCCGGCTCGTCGTAGGAGCGCGGGTCCTCGCCCCAGCCGCCGTCTTCGTTCTGGTGGCGCTCCAGCCAGTCGACCGCGCGGCGGATGCACGCCTGCGAGGACTCGATCCCGGCGGCGATCAGCCCGGGTACGGCCGCACCGGTGCCGTACACGTGGTTGATGCCCCAGCGCCCGAACCACGACCCGTCGGGCTCCTGGTGGTCGATCAGCCAGTGCACTCCGCGACGCGCTGCGGGCGTCTCGGCGAGCCCGAGCACGCCGAGCATCTCGACCGCGTGGGCGGTGACGTCGGCGCTCGGCTCGTCGATCACCTCGCCGAAGTCCAGGAACGGCAGCTCGCGCACGAGCGCGCGCGTGTTGTCGGCGTCGAACGCGCCCCAGCCGCCGCCGGAGCTCTGCATCCCCTCGACCCAGCGCAGCGCGCGGCCGACCGCACCGTCGACGCCGGCTGCAATCGGCTGCTGGCCGACGAGGCGCTGCAGCGCGAGCACGACCTCGACCGTGTCGTCGACGTCGGGATAGTTGACGTTGGCGAACTCGAACGCCCAGCCACCGGGCTCCAGGCCGGGGCTCCTGACCGACCAGTCGCCCGCTCGGTGACCTCCTCGCCGAGCAGCCACTCGGCGGCGCTCACGAGTCGCCGGATGATCCGCCGGCGAGGCCGGCGTCGCTGAGCGCGAGCATCGCCAGCGCCGTGTCCCACACCGGCGACTGGCACGCTTCCAGGCGCCGGCTCTCGCCCGGCCGGCGCACCGACGCCGCGTGAGTCGTCGCGATCCTCGACCATGAACCGGTCGAGCCCCTCCAGGCCGCGCCGCATCACCGGATGCTCGAGCGGATAGCCGCGCAGGTGCAGCGCCATCAGCGAGTACACCCACGGCGGCTGGATGCCGCCCCAGGAGCCGTCGGCCTCCTGACGACGCACGATCCAGCGCTCGGCCCGGGCGAGCGCCAGCCGGCGCAGCGGCGCCAGCGGGCGGCGCTCGTAGGCGCGCAGCAGCCGGTCGAGGCATCCGAGCCAGCCCGCCGACGAGAGCGCCCGCCTTCGGCCGGAGCGTCCGGCTGGGCGTCGTCGGCCGGCGCGTGCAGCTCGTCGAGGTCGAAGGGCAGCGGGCGCACCGGACGATGGGCTTTGACGATCGACAGCGCCACGATCGTCTGACGTGCCCAGCAGGCGAAGTCGTAGACGTTCAGCGGGACCGACGGCGGCAGCAGGATCACCTCGGGCGGCAGCGCCGGCACGCGCTCCCACGACCACAGGCCGAACAGCGCCAGCCACACGTGGGTGAACACGCGAGCGCGCTCGAGGCCACCTTCGCCGCGGATGAACTCGGCGGCGGCGCGCATGTGCTCGGCCTCGGGCGCGTCGCCGGCGAGCCGCAGCGCCCAGTAGGCCTCGATCGTCGTCGACAGCTCGCCGGGACCGCCGTGGAAGTTCGCCCAGGTGCCGTCGGCGCGCTGCTGGGAGCGAATCCACGCGGCCGAGCGCTCGGTCTCATCGGCGCGACGAATCCCCAGGAACTCGCGCAGGAGCATGTCCTCGGCGTCCATCGTCACGTTCGTCTGCAGCTCGCCGCGCCACCAGCCGGCGTCGTCCTGCAGCGAGAGCAGGTGCTCGCAGGCCAGCTCCAGCGCGACCTGCGCCTCGCTGCGAGCTTCCAATGTCAACTGCGGCATGCCGGACAAACTAAATCTTTTCGCTCGGGACGACAGTTGCGCACACATCGTCTCATCCGCAGCCTTCATGACGACACCCGTGACGCCGGCGGGCACGAGCACCTCGGGCTGGCCAAGCGTGATCACGTGGCGGCGCAGCGTCGCCTCGCTGACCAGCCGCGCGACGGGCGAGACGAAGCGGTAGACGATCAGCCCGTCGATGTCCAGGCGCGCGCAGCAGGTGAAAGCCCGGCGCCGGCGGCTCACCGGCGCGACGCGCGCAGCGGCGCGTAGCCGGTCTCGTCGATCTCGCGCACGCGCACGGAGCTGCCCTCGTGGAGACTCGTGCAGCCCGGCAGGTAGTACTCGAGCGGCGCCGAGCCCAGCTCGACGGTCGTGATCACGCGCTCGGCGGGCTCGCCGCGCAGCGCCTTGGCGAGATCGCGCCAGTTGCCGCGCTGCAGGCGCGGGCTGAGATCGACGTCGAGTCGAGATCGCCAGGAACGCCAGCGCGATCGTCGCGACGAGCGCCACCGCGGCCACCGCCGGCCTGCCGACCGGCTCCGCCGGCGCACGTGACGACCACAGCGATCGCGGCGGTGACGGGGATCATCGCCGCGACGAGGTTGCGCGGCGCCAGGTAGTCGGCGCCGAAGGCGACCAGCACGATCGGGATCAGCACCCCGCAGGCGGCGATCGCCAGCGCGATCAGCAGGCTCGCCGCGCGGCTTGCCGCTCGCTCTCGCTGCCGGCCGGATCGCGCTGCGCCGCTTCGTGCATGCGCCACAGGCCGAGCGCCGAGGCCGGCGAGGATCGGCAGCGCGACCAGCAGCTCGATGCCGTGTCCGAGCGGCGCGCCGGAGTAGCCGGTGAGGTAGTACTGCGGGATCGCCTGCAGCCGTTCCGACAGCGGCCAGCGGCCGATCCACTGCGTGCCGTGCCCGCCCTGGGCGGAGATCAGCGGCAGCAGCGCCGCGCCCGACGAGCGCGAGCACGCCGACGCGCGGGCAGCGCCGCGCGGCGGCGTGCGCCGGTCGCACAGCCAGCCACAGCACCATCGGGATCAGCAGGAACACGGCGAAGTAGTGGGTCAGCAGCGCCAGCGCGCCGGTCAGCGCGAACGCGGCCATGCGCCGCGGCGTCGGCTCGCGCCGCGCGCGCAGGAAGCACAGCATCGCCAGCGCCGCCGTGAGCACGAACAGCGCGTACGCGCGCGCCTCCTGCGAGTACCACACGAACAGCGGGTTGACCGCGACGAGCGCCGCGCAGACGAGTCGCGGCGCGGCGGCCGGCTCAGCTCGCGGCCGATCGCCCAGGCGACGGGCACGGTGGCGATCCCGGCGAGCGCCGAGGGCAGGCGCAGCGCGACCTCGCCGGTGCCGAGCACGCGCGAGTCGGCCCACGCGATCACGTACCACAGCGGCGGCGTGTTCTCGCGTGTGCACGACCGAGCGCAGCGTCGCCCACAGGCTCGGGTGCAGGACGTGCACGGGCGTGAACGCCTCGTCGTACCAGAAGCTCTGCAGGTCGAGCGTCGAGAGCCGCAGCGCCGCGGCGAGCAGCGTCAGCGCGGCCAGCGGCCACCACGCGGCAGCCGGCGTCGCGCGCGCGCGCCGCGGCGAGCCGCCGCGAGCGGCGTCCGCGGTGGCGCTCATCGCGGACACATCCCTCGCACGGCCGCTCCCGAAGCAGCCGTAGCGCTCGCTGCGCACGTCTTCGACGTGCGGCGGCAGGTACCAGCCGCCGTGGACCGTGCGCCGGCCGTCCACGGCCGGCCCCCAGATCGCCAGGCAGATCTGCGTCCTTGCATCCGGGCGGCCCGGGCTGGTGTTGCCGCAGAGCACCTCGCGGTCGCTGCTGGCGCCGAGCGTTTCCTGGTCGATCGAGATGTTGCGGTAGTCGTGGCCGGTGTAGTGGCGCCAGGTGCGTCAGGTCGGCGATCAGGCGGTGGTTGATGCTGCGTCTGGCGCGCGAGGTCGTTGACGGTGGCGACCGCCAGCACCAGCGCCGACGAGCACCAGCAGCGTCGTCTCGATCGCCACAAGCTGCCCGGTGCCGCGCAGCTCGACCGCGCGCGGGCGCAGCCGCGGCGGCAGACGTCCGAACGGCCGTCCTCGATCGGCAGCGCGGCCCGCTCATTGCACCGGCACCAGCAGCGGCGAGATCTGGTGGATGACGAACAGCGCCTGCACGGCGAGCGTGGCGGCCAGCAGGCGTCGGTCGCGGGTGACGACCGCGAGCGGCAGCGGCCACAGGATGTACCACGCCAGCAGCCAGGTGCTGGTGACGGAGATCGCCAGCAGCGCCCAGCCGGAGGCGGCGACCCAGTCATAGCCGCGCCAGGTGCGCCACAGCAGGTGCACGAGGATCAGCACGAGCGCCGCCTTCAGCAGGTCGTGGTCGACGGGAACACGCCCGGCTTGCCGAGCAGGTGCGCGATCTCGGTGGCGAAGCTGTCGGTGGAGACGAACGCGGCGTCGCGGTTGAGCGCGGCGACGACGTCGATGCCGTGGATGCCGAAGACGGCGTAGCCGACCAGCGCGCCGAGCGCGAGCGCCGCCGACGGTCCCGAGCGATCGGCGCGAGGCGCCGGCTGGAGACGATCATGAACGGCAGCAGCACCGCGACCGTGGCCTTGATCAGCGCGCCGGCGACGACCAGCGCGGCGGCGCCTGCCTTCGCGGCGGCCCGACGGCGTGCCGAGCGACCATGAGGCTGACGGCGGCCATCATCGCGAGCATCATGATCAGGTCGTTGTGGGCGCCACCGAGCCCGTAGATCACGTACAGCGGGTTGGCGCCGACGACGAGGATCGCGAGCGACCGGGTCGAAGCCGCGCGCGCGCGCGCAGCGCCAGGTCAGCGCGAGCGTGCCGGCGCTCGCGAGCAGCGCCTCGAGCTTCATCCCCCACAGCGCGCCGACCACGCCGAGCGGCGCGAGCGGATAGGACAGCAGCGTGTACAGCGGGCCCGTAGGCGGTGGCCACGCGGTCCCAGTCGTGGCCGACGTACTGGAAGACCGGGTCGTCGGCGATCGCGCACGGGACCGTGCAGGTAGGGGTTCAGGCCGTGCTCGACGCCCATGCGGGCGTAGGCGATGTAGCTGAAGACGTCGGTCGAGAGCAGGATCGGCCCGGCGAACACGATCAGCTGCAGCGCCGCGACCAGCGCGATCGCCCAGCGTTTGGAGATCACGCGACGCGTGGCGCGCTCGGCGCATCGAGCGGCGGGCGCGAGCGCCGCGGCGAGCACGATCAGCCCGCCGTAGGCGCCGGTCGAGACGAGCAGCGCGATCAGGAAGCACGCGGTAGCCGAGCCGCTCGCCGATGCCCGCCGAGCCAGCCGGCGATCTGCGGCGATTTCGGGATCAGCGGCGAGAGCGCCGGCGGCGCCGTCGAGGACGATCTCGGCGGCGGCGGCCACGAGCAGCAGCGCGCAGCAGCGTGGCGAGCGCGGGCACCCACCGCTCGGAGCGGACATGGGCGAGCGCCGCGCTCGCTCTGCGCGACGACGCTCACGAAGCGGCGAAGGCTCACAACGCCGTCCACACGGTCTTCGTCTCCAGATAGGCGTCGAGACCGTCGTGGCCGTGCTCGCGGCCGATGCCGGAGGCCTTGAAGCCGCCGAACGGCGCCGCGGGATCGACGGCGCCCCAGGTGTTGATGTAGACCATGCCCGCGTGCAGCATCGCGGCCAGGCGGTGGGCGCTGGAGACGTCGCGCGTCCACACGCCGGCGGCGAGGCCGTACTCGCCGGCGTTCGCGCGCGCGGCGACCTCCTCGAGCGAGTCGTACGGCGAGGCGACGAGCACCGGCCCGAAGATCTCCTCGCGGGCGATCCGCAGCTCGTCGGAGGTGGTGGCGAACAGCGTCGGCGCGACGAAGTAGCCACCGCTGTCGGTGAGCGCCGCCTCGCCGCCGGCGAGCACCTCGGCGCCCTCCTCGCGGCCGGCGTCGATGTAGCCGAGCACGCGCTCGTGCTGCTCGGCGGAGACGAGCGGCCCGAGCTGGGTGCCGGCGTCCAGGCCCGGCCCGAGCTGCGCCGCCTTGGCGGCCTCGGCGAGCCCGCTCATGACCTCGTCGAAGCGCTCGGCCGGCACGAACAGGCGCGAGCCGGCGTTGCACGCCTGCCCGGAGTTGAAGTAGATCGCCTGGAAGGAGCCCTTGACGGCGGCGTCGATGTCGGCGTCGGGGAGGATGATGTTCGGCGACTTGCCGCCGAGCTCGAGCGTCACGCGCTTGAGCGCCTTGCCGGCCTTGCGCGCCGATCTCGCGCCCGACGGCGGTCGAGCCGGTGAACGCGATCTTGTCGACGCCGGGGTGATCGACGAGCGCCGCGCCGGTGCTGCCGTCGCCGGTGAGCACGTTGAGCACGCCCGGCGGGAAGCCGACCTCGAGCGCGAGCTCGCCGATGCGCAGCGCGCTCAGCGGCGTCTGCTCGGCGGGCTTGAGCACGATCGTGCAGCCGGCGGCGAGCGCCGGGCCGAGCTTCCACGCGGCCATCAGCAGCGGGAAGTTCCAGGGGATGATCTGCGCGCACACGCCGACGGGCTCGCGGCGGGTGTAGCAGTGCATGTTCGGCGCGGTCACCGGCAGCACGCCGCCCTCGATCTTCGTCGGCCAGCCGGCGAAGTAGCGCAGGTGGCCGACCGCGCCGTTGACGTCCACGTACTGGGCGAGCCCGACGGGCTTGCCGTTGTCGAGCGACTCGATCTGGGCGATCTCCTCGGCGCGCTCCTCGATCGCGTCGGCGAGCGCGTGCATCAGCCGCTCGCGTCCGGCCGCCGGCATCGAGGACCACGGACCCTCGGCGAAGGCGGCGCGCGCGGCGGCGACCGCCCGCTCGACGTCCTCGGCGCCGCGCGAGCGCGACCTCCGCGATCTCCCGGCCGGTGGCCGGGATCGACGCGTGGCGAACGTGCGCCCGTCGGCCGCGTCCAGACGCTCGGCGCCGATCAGGAGACGGTGCGACTGGGCGATGAACTCGCGCGCGGGGGCGCCGAGCGCGTCGGGGAGGGTGTCTGCGGAGATTGTGGTCATGCAGGGAGCGTACCTCGCGCGACACCGCGAGCACCTATGCTGCGCGCATGGCCGAGCCCTCCAAGGCGGTGCTGGTGACCGGCTGCTCCTCCGGCATCGGCCGCGCGAGCGCGCTGCGCCTGGCGCGCTCGGGCTGGACCGTGTACGCGACCGCGCGCCGGCCCGAGACGATCGCCGAGCTCGCGCGACGCCGGCTGCCACACGCTCGCGCTCGACGTCACCGACGAGGACTCGATGCGCGCGGCGGTCGCGAGCGGTCGAGCAGCGCGCGAGGGCGCGGTCGGCGTGCTCGATCAACAACGCCGGCTACAGCCAGAGCGGCGCGATCGAGACGGTGCCGATGGAGGCCGTGCGCCGGCAGTTCGAGACGAACGTCTTCGGGCTCGTGCGCCTGACCCAGCTGGTGCTGCCGAAGATGCGCGCGCAGCGCTGGGGCAAGATCGTCAACGTCGGCTCGATGGGCGGGCGCCTGACGTTCCCCGGCGGCGGGCCACTACCACGCGACCAAGCACGCGCTCGAGGCGATCTCCGACGCGCTGCGCTTCGAGCTGCGCGGCTTCGGCATCGACGTGGTCCTGCTCGAGCCGGGGCTGATCACGACCGAGTTCGGCGCGACGCCGCGCGCGAGCCGCCGACGCCATCGCATGCCGCGCAGCTCAGCCGGCGGCGACGGCCAGGCGAGCGACCCCTACGCGCACTTCAACGCGACCGTCGGCGCGGTCACCGCGGGCGCCTACGACGGCCCGATGCGCCACCTCGGCGCCGGACCGGAGCGCGTGGCGAAGGTGATCGAGCGCGCGATCACCCGCCGCCGCCCGCCGGCGCGGATCACGATCACGCCGTCGGCGAAGCTGCTCGATCGCGACGCGGCGGCTGTTGAGCGACCGCGCGTGGGACGCGGCGATGCGCGCGCAGTTCCCGCAGCCGCAGTAGAGCCTGCAGCCCGGTTCGAGGCGGCGACGCTGGCAGCGTCGGGGCCGGCCGGGCGCCCGACCGCGAAGCCCTGCGCGTAGTCGACGCCGTAGCTGCGCAGCATCTCGATCGTCGTCTCGTCGCCGACGAACTCGGCGATCGTCTGCGCGCCCATGCCGCGGACGACGCCGGCGAGCGCCCTCACGACGAGCTGGTCGGTGCGCGAGACGGGCAGGCGGCGGATGAAGTCGCCGTCGATCTTCAGATAGCTGAAGGGCAGGTGCTTGAGGTACTGGAAGGAGCCGAAGCCGGCGCCGAAGTCATCGAGCGCGACCGCGCAGCCGAGCGCGAGCACGCCGGCGCAGAAAGCTCGTGGCGCTGTCCATGTCGGAGATCGCGGCGGTCTCGGTGATCTCGATCGACCAGCTGCGAGGGGTCGACCCCGTGGCGCTCGCAGGCGGCGCTCGAGGTAGCGCGAGCATCGCCGGGTCGGTGACCGACAGCGCGGACACGTTGATCGCGATGCCGCGCGCTCGGCGCCGCTGCGGCGAGCCGAGCAGCGCGGCGACCTTCTCGATCACCATCCGGTCGATCTCGCGGATCAGGCCGTAGCGCTCGGCCGCCGGCAGGAAGCTGCCCGGGCGCGATCAGGCGCCCGTCGGGCTCGTCGGCGAGCCGCAGCAGCGCCTCGTGGTGGGAGACGCTGCCGGTCGCTCGAGCGAGACGATCGGCTGGAAGTGGAGCACGAACAGGTCGCTCGGCGAGCGCGCGGCGCAGGCGCGCGAGCCACGGGCGCCGGTGCAGCCCGGCGGGCGAGCAGAAGCCTGCGCTGAGCGCGCCGCGCATCGACGAGCCCGCGGTAGCCGCGTGCCCGGGCGACAGCGGCGTCCTCAGCGAACAGGCGCGGCGTGGCATCGGGTGCTCGTCGAGCTCAGCATCGCCGCGAAGGTCTTCGACGGCGCCGCGGGCTCACCTGCGGGCGCAGCCACGACGCGCGCGCCCGCTGCGCCTGCGTGGCGCGATACACGCGCCGCTGCGGCGAGGCCGTCAGCTGCGCGGCGACCGACGTACGGTCGCCGCGCGCGGTCGGAGATCGACGAGCAGCAGCGCGACGAGCACGAAGTTCATCACCACCGAGGAGCCGCCGTAGGCGACGAACGGCAGCGTCACGCCGGTCAGCGGGATCACGCGCGTGACGCCGCCGACGATCACGAACACCTGCATCGCGATCACGAACGACAGCCCGGTGGCGAGCAGCTTGGAGAAGGAGTCGCGCGCGAGCACCGCCGTCTTCAGCCCGCGCGCGATCGAGCAGCAGGTACACCAGCAGCAGCGCCGCGGCGCCGACGAGGCCGAGCTCGTTGACGATGACCGCGTAGATCATGTCGCTTTCGGGGACCGGCAGGATCGAGGCGCCGTGCGTGGCCGACTGCGCAGCAGCGAGCGGTCGAAGCCGGTGCCGAGCAGCCCGCCGTCGGCCTGCGCGAACAGCGACTGCGCGAGCTGGTAGCTGCCGCCTTCGAGCTGTTCGTAGAGCGCCGGGTCGAACGGGTGTTCCCAGGCGAGCACGCGCGCCTGCACGTGGCTGACGTGGCCGGCGAGGTACCAGGCGCCGAGCGGCGAACAGCACGAGCCCGATCAGCGGGAACGACAGGCGCCCGGTGGCGACGTACAGCAGCGCGAGGAAGGCGCCGTAGAACATCAGCGAGGTGCCGAGCTCGCGCGTCAGCAGCAGCGTCGCCATCGCCGCGCCCCACACGATCAGCATCGGCCCGAACTGCTTCATCGGCGGGATCGTCAGGCCCAGCACGCGCCGCCCGGCGGTGACGAGGATCTGGCGGTTGTCGCGCAGGTAGCTGGCGAGGAAGATCACGATCGCGACCTTCGCGAGCTCGGCCGGCTGGAAGGAGACGCTGCCGACGTGGATGTCCAGGTAGGCGCCGTTGACCTGCTCGCCGATACCGGGCAGCCGCGGCAGCACGGTCATGCCGATGCCGACCGCGGCGATCGTGTAGCGGTAGCGCTCGAGCACGCCCACGCCGCGCTTGCGCAGCGCCGAGGATCGTCGCGGCGAACAGCACCAGCCCGAGCACCATCCACTGCGCCTGCTGGCGCGCGAGCGTCGGTTCGATGCGGTAGACCATCACGATCCCGACGCTGGCGAGCACCGCCACCAGCGGGAACAGGTAGGGGTCGGCGTGCGGCAGCGCGAAGCGGATCACGAGGTGCGCGGCCAGGCACAGCGCCGAGGAACAGGGCGCCGTAGGTGAGCGACACGCTGGAGGCGTGGTTGAGCGTCAGGTTGGTGGCGGCGCCCGGCGAGTTGTTCTGGGCCTGGATGAAGATCGCGGTGAAGCCGGCGGTGACGAGCAGCGCCGAGGGCACGAGGCCCGAGCAGCTCTCGGTTGCGCGGGCTGAGCACCGATCGAGCGTACCCGTCGATCCCGGCGCGTGCGCTCCGATCGGCCCGCTACGTCTTCGGTTGAAGTGCGCCACACCCTTACGGGCATACCCTGCCGGGCACGGGCAGGCCGGGGGTGGCGCGAGCTTGCCCTCGGGCTTTATGACCTGCCACGCTCGATACCCCATGAATGACGAGCGCCCGCCCTCGCTGTGGTGGGGCATGTGGAAGCGCTTCCTGATCGCAGGCGTGCTGATCGTGGTGCTGAGCGGCGCGGCGACGGCGACGGTGGCGCTGAACAAGATCACGACGCTCGCCGACGAGGTCTTCCCGAAGCTCAGCCACATCACCGCGCCCAAGGGCCTGATCACGCCTGAATACGGCGGCGGCCCGCAGACCTTCCTGATCCTCGGCTCGGACCGGCGCTCGGGCTCCAAGAACGCCGAAGAACGCGACGCCTGCGCCGCACAGCGACACGATCCTGCTGGTGCGCTTCGACCCCGAACAGGGCCAGACCTCGGTGCTGTCGATCCCGCGCGATCTGATGGTCAACATCACCACGCCCACCGGCCACGTCTACGCCAAGGAAAAGATCAACGCGGCGTACACGATCGGCAGCCAGATCGGCGGCGCCAACGAGGCGAGCGTGCTGGCGGCCGAAACGATCAAACACGAAGTCTTCCCGGAACTGCAGCTGAACGGGATCATCGACGTCAACTTCGCGGGCTTCATCAAAGTCGTCGACACGCTCGGCTGCGCGTACGTGAACGTCGACCACCGCTACTACAACGAGAACGTCGGCTCGACCGAAACCGACTACACGAGCATCAACCTGCGAGCCCGGCTACCAGAAGCTCTGCTACGAAAACGCGCTCGACTACGTGCGCTACCGCCACACCGACTCGGACTTCGTGCGCGTGGCGCGCCAGCAGGACTTCCTGCGCGACCTGCGCGAGCAGATCGACCCCGCGCAACGAGCTCGGGCAGATCGACAACGGTCGCGAAGGCGGTCGGACACGCGATCAGGACGAACTTCCCGGCATCCGCGAGCGAGCTGATCCTACTGTCGAAGCTGATCGCGTTCTCGCAGACCAAGCCGCTGCGCCAGGTGAAGTTCCTGACGACCAACGTCGACGATCAGATCTCAACGGCGGCGACTACGTGACCTCCACCCCGGAACTCGAGAAGCAGACGCTCGAACACGTTCCTCAACGGCCACGAACAGCTGCAGCTGCCGGCGACGAAGGCGCCGAGCAAGCACCACTCGAGCCATCACCACCACACGCCACCGCGAGCGGCGGCTTCTCGCCGGCGTCGCCTCGAACCTCTACCCGACGTCCTCAAGCGGCGAGAGCGAAGTGGTCAAAGCGGCGCTCGCTGTCCCCTTCCGGGTGCTCTACCCGACGCTGCAGACCGGCGAGGGCGAACAGCAGACGGTGCGCGCGTACACGCTCAAAGACGAGCAGGGCAGGCCGCACCACGCCTACGTCGTCGTCTGGCAGCAGAACCCGATCGGCGGCTACTACGACTTCGAGGGCGACCGACTGGCTGAGGCCGCCGCTGTTCGCGCACTCCCGCATCGCAGAAGATCGACGGCACCGAATACAAATTCGTGAACGACGGCTCGCACATCCACGTCATCGGCTGGCGTCACCGGCAAAGTCCTCTACTGGCTGACCAACACGCTGCTGGAGGAACTGTCCAACTCGCAGATGTTCGCGATCGCCAAATCGGCGCAGCCGCTGCGGTAGCGCTCAGCTCGCGGCTGCGGCCGCCTGATCGAGAGCGGCGTTGACGAGCGCGTCGGCGTCGGCGTTCTGTGCTCGCGGCACGGTCCGGATCGACCAGCGCTCGAAGCCACGGAGCGCCTCCATCGCCTCCAGGTACAGCGGGCGCATCGCCGGGTGCTTGACCTTGTAGAGGCCCTGCACCTGCTTGGCGATCAGCTCGGAGTCGCCGATGACCTCGACCTCGCTCGGCGCCGAGCTCGCGCGCGCGCGCCAGGCCGAGCAGGAGCGCGCGGTACTCGGCGACGTTGTTGGTCGCCGTGCCCAGGAGCTGCGCGTGCTCGTCGAGGAGCTCGCCGCCGGGCGAGCGCACGACGCATGCGGCGGCTGCGGGACCGGGGTTGCCGCGTGCGCCGCCGTCGACGTGGACGATCACCTTCATCGCGGCTGCAGTATGAAGCTCGCCGGGGACGAAGCTCTGGCGAGCAACCGACGGGTCGCACGATCAGGCGGAGCGGTTGGCGTGCGAACGCTAGGAGGCGTGGCGAGCGGCAGCAGATCGCCGGCTACACGCGCTCGACGGCGGTCGCGCACGATGCGCCGCTGCTGCACGTCGGCATCGACGGATGCGCCGGTGCGGGCGTAGCGTGCGCGGCGGTCGAACTCGCGCCGATCGACGATCACGGTGACGTTCTCATCGCCGCTGTAGTGCTCGACGAGCTTCGGGTAAAGCTCGTCGGCGAGCGGTCTTGGTACGACGCAGTAGATCATTACTCCTGCGATGTTACTCCGCACGCGCCAATACGCAAGCGGCGCATACCGAATCGTCACACGGCCGCTAGGGCCAAAGTCCCAGACTCCCCGGCGGCGGCATTCGCCCGCCGGTCCTCGCGAGGCAGCTCCCCGAGCTCGGTGCCCTGGGCGATCACCTGGGCCTCGACGACAGGTTCGCTGAGATCGACCTCGTAGCGGTACCAGCACAGCTCCCAGGCGACGACGATCGAGACGACGCTCGAGAGGTGCTCGGCCGAGCGAACGTTCACGACGGGCGCTCCCAGCGAGCGGGCGACGCCGGCGACTCGGCGCGGGAACTCGCTGGCGTTGAAGACCGCGATCGCCTGCTCGACATATGACGACGGCTGCTCCTGCGCGCCAGCTGTCTCCGACCCCGGCCCGACGAGCGCCGATGCCGCCTCCCAGGCCCAGCAGCTCGGCCGCGTCGATCTCGCGTCCTGGGCCTTCGGGATCCGCGAACTCGGCCGGCTGCGCGTCCGCCTCGGCCGGGCTTGGCGTGACCGCCTCGGCGCCGGCCTGGGTATAACCATCGAACAGACCGTAGGAACCAGCCGTCCCAGGCTCCTGCTCCGCTCCGCCAGCGGGCGCGCCATCCCCTTCGGCTGCGGGCTTGCCCGACCTGACGCAGCCGGTCGAACAGGCTGCGACCCCGCCGTGGCACGCATCGGCGGCAGGCTCAGCGACTGGCTGTCGCTCTCGCGCATCCAGCCCTCGTGCGCGGCCCGCGGTGCGCACAGCTCGCACACGATCCGCCGCCGACCAGCGGCAAGGAACACGTCCGGCTGCTCGCCCCGCAGCAGCCGCCGCTCGCACACGTCGCACGCGACGTCAGGCTGGGAGGTGACGATCGTGCGCGTGGCCATCGGTCCACCAGGTTACTTGACCCGGTGCGCATCACACGAATCCCCCGCCTACGCGCGGATCGCGGCACGCTCCAACAATCCGACGAGCTAGTCGTCGAAGGACTCCTCTTGCATTCTCGAGCGCAGACGCAGCACGGCCTTGGTGTGCATCTGCGAGACGCGTGACTCGGTCACGCCGAGCACCTCGCCGATCTCGCGCAGGGTCAGGTTCTCGTAGTAGTAGAGGGCGATCACGAGCTTCTCGCGCTCGGGCAGCTTGGCGATCGACTCGGCGATCCGGTCCTTGAGGTCGCCCACGTCCAGCGCCCGCGCGGGGTCCGGCGCACCGGGGTCCTCGATCGTGTCCATCAGCGAGACCTGGTCGCCGCTGGAGTCCGAGACGCTCCACAGCTCGTCCAGGGCGACGATCGAGGAGTGCGAGATCGCGAGCAGCGAGTCGTTCAGTTCCTCGACGGTGATGCCCAGCTCGGCCGCCAGCTCCTGGTCGGTGGGCGCGCGCTGCAGCGTGTGCTCGAGCTTCGCGTTGGCGCGCTCGACCTCGCGGGCGCGGGCGCGCACGCTGCGCGGCACCCAGTCCAGCGAGCGCAGCTCGTCGATGATCGCGCCCTTGATGCGCATGATCGCGTACGTCTCGAACTTGATGTCGCGGGACAGGTCGAAGCGCTCGATCGCCGAGATCAGGCCGACGAGGCCGTAGGAGATCAGGTCGGCCTCCTCGACGTGCGGAGGCAGCCCGGCGGCGGTGCGCCCGGCTACGTACTTGACCAGCGGCGAGTACGCGACGACCAGCCGCTCGCGTACGCGACTGTCTCCTTCGTTCTTATAACGCCGCCACAGTTCGCGCAGCTCGATCGGTTTGACGTTCGTCTCCAGGGTTCCATCCCCCCTAGGGGCGGGTGGGCATCTCAATCACGCCCGAGGGTGACTGCGCGCATAGGCGCTTCTAAGCCTGGCGGACTCTACCCGAGTGTAAATCTGGGTGCTCGACACGCTCGCGTGTCCGAGCAGCTCCTGGATGCTGCGCAGGTCTGCGCCGCCGTCCAGCAGGTGCGTGGCGAAGCTGTGGCGCAGGGCATGCGGCGAGGAGCCCTCGCCGACCCCGATGCGCGCCGTCCACATGCGCAGCCGCCGGCGGACGTCGCTGGTGCCGAGCGGGCGCCCGCTCTTGCTCAGGAACAGCGCCTGTGCTGCGTCCGCCGCCACCGAGCCCGCGAGCGCGGGTCGCGCCCGCTCCAGGTAGCGCCTGACGGCCGCCATCGCCGGCTCGCCGACGGGGACGAAGCGGGTCTTGCGCCCCTTGCCCTCGACCCGCAGCTGCTCGCCGTCGTAGTCGACGTCTGCGTGACTGAGCGACACGAGCTCCTCTGCTCGCAGCCCGCACGAGTAAGCCAGCTCGAACATCGCGTGGTCGCGCAGGTCCAGCGGTCCCGCCACCGCCGAGGCCTTGACGCCGTCCAGCAGCCGCGCCGCCTCGCGAGCGCTGAGCACACGTGGCAGGTACGCAGAGCGCCGCGGCGTCGAAACCAGGTCGGCCGGGTTCTGGGAGATCAGCCCGTGCTCGCGCTGGCTCGAAAATAGTGCCCGCAGGGCGGCCAGCTTGCGCGCCGAGGTGCTCGGGGCGGCGCCGCGGCCGCCGGCCGGTCCTTCGGAGAGATGCGCGATGTAGCGGCGCACAGTCTTCGGGTCGACATCTTGGGGAGATAGCGAGCGATCGGCGGCCCACTGCGCGAACTGGCCGAGATCGACCGCGTAGGCGCGGCGCGTGCGCTGCGCTGCGTCGCGCCTGCGCAGGTCGTGATCGAGCAGCGCGATCGCGTCAGTCCACGCGCCGCCCAGCGACTTACCCTCCATGGTCGTCATGGCCTGCTCCACTTGAACGCTCATCTGTCAGCTGTAGTTCGCCGCCCCCGGTACTCCGCCTGCCTGTACGCGACTCAACGGCCGGCCGGCTTCGGCTCGGGATGGTGTGTTCCCCCGCTCGGCCGGTGGCACCGGGCTGGGAAAGCTTTGAGTGTAGTTACTCCTTCGACACGCGCTGTACCACCATGGCAATACAGCACGTTGCGTCGATCGATCCTTCCCGCCGCAATACACCACGCCCCCAACACGCGCTGTGCCACCATGGCTATACAGCGTGGTGGATGAGTCACAAGCGCCGGCGCACCCCTGGAGTACATTCAATGAATGAGCTCCGATTCGCAGAGCCCCCAGAGCCCCACAGCCATCGACCCGCCCGCCACGGCAACCGCCAACGGCAACGTCACCGCCGGCGGCCCTCGAACGGACGGGCTCGGGTCTTACGGACCGGTGGGCCGCTCGCCATGGCTTGACGTTGACTGGCGGACGCACCAGCGTTGGATCGTCGTTGACGGGCAGCCGGTCAACACGATCGAGCTGGGCGCCGATCGCGTGTCGCAGGCACCGGCGCTCGTGTTCGTGCACGGCCTTTCCGGCTCATGGCCCAACTGGCTGGAGCAGCTGCCGGTGTTCGCCTCCGAGCAGCGCGTGATTGCGATGGATCTGCCCGGCTTCGGTCACTCGCCGATGCCCGCGGGAGAGATCTCGATTTCCGGTTACGCTCGCCTGCTCGATGGTCTGCTGGGCGAGCTCGGAGTCGATGCCGCCGCCGTCGTGGGCAACTCGATGGGCGGCTTCATCGCAGCGGAGCTGGCAATTGCGTTTCCCCAGCGAGTGGAGCGGTTGGTGCTGATCTCCGCCGCCGGAATATCAACCACGGCTGAGGCGCAGCCCGGCACGGCGCGTGTGGTTCCGACGCTGCGCCGCCTGGAGACGGTGCTGGCCGGCGGTAGCGCGTGGGTTGCTTCGAAGTCCGACACGGTCGCTCGTCGCGCGCGGCTGCGCGATGCGACCCTGAATGTGGTCGTGCGTCATCCCGGCCGTCTACCGCCGGCGCTCGCCGCGGAGCAGCTGCGGGGAGCCGGCAAGCCAGGATTCATCCAGGCGCTGCAGGCCCTGCTCGACTACGACATCCGCGATCGCCTGCCGCAGATCGCGTGCCCGACGCTGATCGTTTGGGGAGACAGCGACCGGCTGATCACCGTCAAGGACGCGGACGTGTTCGCCGAGCTGGTCCCCAACTCGCGCAAGGTCGTCTTCGAGGACACCGGTCACGTGTCGATGATCGAGCGTCCGGCGGCGTTCAACGCGCTGCTGCAAGACTTCCTCGACGAGTAGAGCGCGCGCCGTCCGTGGCGAGTAGACAGCCCCCGCCGCCGCGATCAGCGCGCGACGGCGCCCTTGGCGGCGCTGCCGACGAGCTTGGCGTACTTCTGGATCGCGACGTCCACGTGCTCATCCGCCCGCGGCGGCTGGCGGTAGGCGCTCGTGCGCGCCGCGATCTCCTCATCCGAGAGCGCCACATCGAGCCGCCGCGCGTCAGCGTCGATCGTCAGCTCATCGCCGTCGCGGAGCGCCGCGATCGGGCCGCCACGGACGGCCTCGGGGGCGACGTGGGCGACCATGAAGCCACGGGAGGCGCCGGAGAAGCGCCCGTCGGTGATCAGCGCGACGTCCTCGCCGATGCCCTCGCCGATGATCGCCGCGGTCACCGACAGCATCTCGCGCATGCCGGGGCCGCCGGCGGGCCCCTCGCCGCGGATCACCACCACGTCACCCGCCTTGATCTCGTGGGCGAGCACCGCCGCCATCGCGTCCTCCTCGCCGTCGAACACGCGCGCCGGACCGACGTGCCTGCGACGCTCGTGCCCGGAGAGCTTCACCACGCAGCCGTCGGGCGCCACGTTTCCGCGCAGGATCGCAAAGCCACCCGTTTGTTTGATCGGCTCGGACAGAGGGCGCACGACGCGCTGGCCGTCTGTCTCGCGCGCCTCTGCAGCGTGTTCGCCGATCGTCCTGCCGGTGACGGTCTGTGCGTCGGCGTTGAGGATGCCCGCCTCCTTCAGCCGAGCGAGCACGAGTGGCACTCCGCCTGCCTCGTATAGGTCGGTTGCCACATATTGTCCGCCGGGCTGCAGGTCGCATAGCAGCGGTGTGCGCTCGGAGATCGCCTCGAACTCGTCGATCTCCAGCGGCACCCCCATTTCGTGCGCCACCGCCAGCAGATGCAGCACGCCGTTGGTGGAACCGCCGCTGGTGGCGATCGCCGCGATCGCGTTCTCCAGTCCCGGCTTGGTGATGATGTCGCTCGGGCGCTGACCGCGGCGCAGGACGTCCATCACCAGTTCGCCCATCTGCACCGCCACCTCGAGCTTGCGTCCGTCCTCGGCGGGGACCATCGCTGACCCGGCGGGCGAGATTCCCAGCGCCTCGAAC
Organism: uncultured Solirubrobacteraceae bacterium; assembly: GCA_963779665.1. Lineage (GTDB taxonomy): Bacteria > Actinomycetota > Thermoleophilia > Solirubrobacterales > Solirubrobacteraceae > Palsa-744. The sequence goes on from CAVZYW010000002.1 coordinate 664,877, forward strand.
GCCATCGCCATTGTGTTGGCGGTGAACTGCCCCCCGCAGGCGCCCGCGCCGGGTGAGGCGGCCTCCTCCAGTTCGTGCAGCTCCTGTTCGGTGATCTTGCCGGCGGCCAGCTCGCCGACCGCCTCGAACACCTGCTGGATGGTCACCTCGGCGCCCTTGTAGTGGCCCGGCTTGATCGAGCCGCCGTAGAGCATCAGCCCGGGGATGTTCAGCCGCGCGAGCGCCATCACCGTCCCCGGGATCGTCTTGTCGCAGCCGCTGATCGTCACCAGCGCGTCGAAGTGGTGGGCCGAGGCGACAAGCTCGATCGAGTCGGCGATCAGCTCGCGTGAGACCAGTGACGCGCGCATGCCGGCGGTGCCCATCGTGATGCCGTCTGAGATCGCGATCGTGTTGAGCTCCATCGGCGTGCCGCCGGCGGCACGGACGCCCTCCTTGACCTTGGCGGCGAGCACGCGGTTGTTGAAGTTGCACGGCATCGTCTCGATCCACGAGTGCGCCACGCCGACGATCGGCTTGGCCAGATCCTCGGCCGAGTAGCCGATGCCGTGCAGATAGGAGCGCGCCGCCGCGCGCTCCGGCCCCTCGGTGAGGGCGCGGCTCTTGTGCTTGACGTCGAACGTGCCGGGGCTGCTCATGGGGCGGTCACACTACCGGCACGATCAGGTGCCGGGGCGTGCGCTCGCTCCCGCTCCCAGCGCTCCAGGCGCGTCAGATCACGGCGGACCCTGTCGGGGTCGACCTGGCGCCCGGGGAGGTGCATGTTGGCCTCTCCGACGAGCCGTCGCTCATCGGCGGTCAGCGCCATCCACTTCGCCAGCACGTCGTCGGAGTCCGGCAGCCGCGAGCTGCCATACGGCTTGGTCTGATCGGGGAATGCCACGCAGTACTCGTTGAGTAGCTCACCCGTCGCGGCCATGTAGGCCACGAGCGGCTTGTGCGGGTAGATCAGGTAGGCGTAGGAGGACTCCTCACCGTGTCCGCGCTCGCCGAGGCCACCCCACACGCGCAGGAACCCGAGGTCCCGGTACATCGCCCAGTCGCGTTCATCCACACAAGAGCGCAGCAGGGAGCGTGCGCGCTGCTCGGCACGCCGCTCCCGCCCGGGGTCATAGCCCGCCGGGGCACTTGCACGCCTGCGGAGCTGCCATAGCAGGCGGATGCGTGTCAGTGTGCGTTTGAGCGTTGGTCGTGCAAGCTCCCACAGGAGCACGACGAGAACGACTACGGCCGTGCCGAGCGCGAGCCCCACGGCCGCTAAAGCGTCGCCGGAGGAGCCCCGCCGGCAGCTCGCGGAAAGAAGATCACACGCTCGGCGTCGCGGGGCACTTCGGCGAAGCTCTTGACCAGCTCGGCCTCACGGCGACCGCCGGGCGTGGCGGTGGGCACGGCGGCCCACATGCCGGCGTCGAGCTCACGACGGAACGCCTCGATCAGCTCCTGCTCCTGCTCGGGCACCGCCACGTCACCCTCGGCGAGCACGATCTCACCATGACCGGGCTTCATACGTAGCAGCTTCATCGTCCCTGGATTATGGCAAACCGGCGGCGGCAGATCGTCAGTTGCCGCGCATGCTCGACAGGTTGAGGACGTCGACCGGGCCGGCGCCGGCACCGATGTCGCGTAGACCTCGCGCCACCGCTGCTCCGGCCAGCGCGCGTGCGGTGCGCGCGGCCTGCAGAGGTGTGCGGCCGAGCGCCAGCTGTGCGGCGAGCAGCGAGGAGTGCGTACAGCCGGATCCATGCGCTGCACCGTCGGGATAGCGCTCGCCTTCGATCCGCTCGGCTGAGCTCGGCTGTGCCGAATCTAGGAACAGATCAACTGCGCGCACACGATGGCCGCCGGTGAGCACGACGGTGCGTGGGCCGAGCGCCAGCACCGCCCGGGCCAGCGCCTCGGCCTCCGCCTCCTCTTCACCCATCGACGCGTGCCCTTCTGGGTGCCGAGCCTCGCCTGCGCCGAGCGGATCACGCCCGGCCAGGACGCGTGCCTCGGGGAGGTTGGGCGTGAGCACGCTCGCCCGCGGCAGGATCTCCCGGATGAGTGCGTCCTGGGCGTCAGCTGGCAGTAGACGTGCCCCCGACTCGGCCACCATCACCGGGTCCACGACCACGGGGGTGCCGGCTGGCAGCTCGTCGATCGCCTGAGCCACGGCCAGAGCCACGGCGGCGCTGCCGAGCATGCCCACCTTGACCGCATCGACGCCGATGTCCTCGACCACCGCGCGCACCTGAGCAAGCACGATCTCAGGCGGCAGCTGATGCACGGCGGTGACGGCGAGCGTGTTCTGGGCCGTGATCGCCGTGATTGCGCTGGTGCCGTGCACGCCGCAGCGCGCGAACGCCTTGAGGTCGGCCTGGATGCCGGCACCGCCACCGGAGTCCGAGCCGGCGATCGTGAGGACTGTTGGGGTCAGTGGCCTGGAGAGATCGCGGGCCGTTTGCGAGCGGGAAAGATCGAGTAGCTACCGATCGCCGTCACCAGCAGCCGTCCGTCCTGGTGATGCACCTCGCTGCGCATCACCGCCGTCCTGCGGTTGCGACGGTCAAGTGTCGTGCGGCACACGATCTCTCCCTCAACGGCAGTCTGGATGTAGTTGATCGAGATCGAGATCGTCGCGATCCGCTCCTCACCGGTTGTCTGCGCCCACAGCGTGGAGCCCATGCAGTAGTCGACCATCGCGTACGTTGCGACTCCGGAGAGCAACCCGCCGCCGTTGATCAGCTCGGGGCGGATCTGCAGGCGAACGGTCTGCGGGTCGTCCCAACGCATCCCCATGAAGCTGCTGACACCGTCCAACGACCGCGGGGCGCCCCTGCCCCTCGGCCTGACGGCGTCCCCGACGCCCGCCGGTGCTATCCCCGGCCGCGTCGCCTGATCGGAATCGCTGTGATCGTCGCTCATCAGCTGCAGGCTACGCAAGCAGCGTGCGTCATGCGGGGTACGCCACCGCCATTCAAGCACCTATCCGGCATTCCTCATAATCTTGATATGTTTAGTACTAATACTCACCACGGTGCTTTCACCCGCCACCGTGGACTGACGCGAGCGAAGCAGCCTCGACCTATCCTGAGGTGAGTCACAGTCAAGCCCCGCACAAAGGAAAATCTCATGCCCAGAATCATCGTCATGGCCGATCCGGTCTCACCCCATGTCACCGACGAGACGCCGGTGCTGCTCGATGAGCAGGTGCGCTCGGTGCACCTGAGCACCGGTCACGCTGCCGCACAGCTGGTCGAGCGCCTCGCGTGGGCGGTCAGCGACGCTGAGAGTGCCGAAGTCGCACGCGCGGAGCGTCCGGCGAGGCCACGTCGGCAGGCCCGGAGCCGTCGGTCTGTGCCGCGCTCGCACGCCTCCGGCGTAGTGCGTGCCTAGCAGTCCGTCATAGCCTGGGGCACAGTGTTGACACACCCGGCGCGGTGAATCGGCACAGATAGGGGCCGCACGTCACATTGATCGGCCTAGCGTACGAGGCCGTGTGCTTTCACGGCTCCACTGAACGGCCACATCGCCCGGCGTCCGCCGGCCATCAGACCGATCCGCGGCGCGCGCTCGGCCGCCTGGGAGAGGATCTCGCTGCTGCTCACCTCACCAGGCTTGGCTTCTCGATACTGGCGCGCAACGTGCGCACCCGTTACGGCGAGATCGACCTGATCGCGTTCGACGGACACAGTCTTGTGTTCGCCGAGGTAAAGACTCGCCGTGTGAGCTCCGTAGCTCAGCGCGTGCGCCCAGATCAGGAGCCGCTGACCGGGCTCCGTCCCCGCCAGCGCGCCCGCGTGCGGCGACTGGCGGTGGCGTGGCTGAACGACGAGAGACACGGGCGGCCGAATGCCCGCGCGATACGTTTCGACGCGGTCGGCGTGGTCATTGATGCACGCGATCGGCTGCTGCGCCTCGACCACCTGGAGGCAGCGTGGTAGGCACGTCCCGTCACAACGCTCGCGCGGCGTGGCTACAAGGCCAACTGCTGGTATGCGAGCGACTGGAAGGACATCCTGTGCAGCGGCGAGACACCCTGGCGCAGGATCGCGTCGCGGTGAGACGGCGTGGAGTAGCCGACGTGCTCGGCGAAGCGCCATCCCGGGTGCTGCAGGTCAGCGTGGTGCATGAAGCGGTCGCGGGTGACCTTGGCCACGATCGACGCTGCAGCGATGGCAGCACTGGTGGCATCGCCGTCCACGATCGCGCGCTGTGGATGCTCGAACTCGGCCACAGAGAACCCGTCGACGAGGCACAGCACCTCCCCGGAGACCTCAGCGGTGACGGTGCGCAAGGCATCGCGCAAGGCTGCCAGATTGGTCTTGTGCAGGCCACGGGCATCGATCCCGCGTACGCAACGCGACACCACGGCCACCCTTGCGGCGCTACGCATGACGAGCGGGTACAGCTCCTCGCGCGCTTCGGCGCTGTGTTGCTTGGAGTCGTTCAGCGCCCCGAGCGCGCGCAGCTCGCGCGTGGTGAGTGCGTCGTAGTCGAACAGCACGCCGGCGGCGACAAGCGGCCCCGCAAGACAGCCGCGTCCGGCCTCGTCGGCGCCGGCCACAAGACGACAGCCGAGGCGGCGGTCGAAAGCAAACAGTCGTCTGCCGCTGCCAGCGCGGCGAGCTCGGCGTCTCGCACGCGCCGAGGTGCCGGAGCTGGGAGCCACACGCTGCGCGCCCACGTCAATCCCGCTAGAGACTTCCGATTCGATCAGGGGGCCAATAGGTGGCGATCGCCTGTCCGATGACCCATCCAGTGGGGACAGGTCCCCAGAACCTGCTGTCGTCGGATTCGCCACGGTTGTCCCCCATCATGAACCAGTGACCGGGCGGAATCTTGATCGGCTTGGGGAACGAGCACTCGGGGCTTTCACCGCACGCTCGAATGTAGGAGTCCTTCTCGCGGACGAACTGGCTCTTGCCGGCGACCTTACGGTAGACGTGGCCTTCCTTTATGTAGATTTCGTCCCCGGGCCCGGCGACGATCCGCTTGATGAAGTTCACGCTCGACTCCTTGGGCAGGGGCGCTGCGCACGCAGATTCGCCGAGCTTGATCACGTGCGGCGTCGGCCCGCACTCCTCCTGCTCAGCGCCTTCCGGAGGATGGAAAACTGCGATCTCGCCGACATGGGGTTTGCTGAAATCCATGGCGATGCGGTTGACGAGCACTCGCTGACCGATCGCCAGTGTCGGCTCCATCGAGCCGCTGGGGATGCGATACGGCTTGATGATGAACGCCTGGATACCCAGCGCCAGGCCAAGCGCGATCGCGATGATCACGACCAGCTCGACGATCGCACCGACCGTCGATTTGGACTGTTTGCGGCCGGTCTTTACGCTCAGCGCGGCGTTGGCCGCGGTGTTCGCTGGTGAGCGTTTCCAGCGTCGCCGTGCACCGGCGCTCTCGTCTTCGTCGGTCGTGGTTCCGGGGCTCACGCCTGCGTATCGCCGGCGGAAGCGCCTACCTCGGCGTCACCGGCGTTGGCGGGGGGATCGGCGGCGTCCGCCGCCGCGGCAGATCCGTCAGGCGCAGCATCCGCCTGCGCCGCCTCTGCCTGTCCCTGGCCGTCCCCCTCGACAGCCCCTTCGCCACCGGCCTGCTCGCCGTCCTGCGAGTGATCGGTGACCGTCTCAACGACCGTCCCGTCGGCAGTCATGCCGTCAGCGTCGGTCGCCTCGTCCAGCTCAACCGGCGCAGGCTCCGCCAGCAGTCCCGGTTCAACCGCCTGCTCGGGGCCGGTGTAGCGTCGCTCGCGTACACGCGCGCGCTTGCCGACACGGTCGCGCAGGTAGTAAAGCTTCGCGCGGCGGACATCGCCGCGGGCAGCAAGCTCAATTCGCTCAATCTTCGGCGAGTGCACCGGAAACATGCGCTCGACGCCGACGCCAAACGACTGCTTGCGCACCGTGAATGTCTCGCGCGCCCCGTGACCCTGGCGCTTGATGACGACGCCCTCGAACACCTGCACGCGGCTACGAGCGCCCTCGATCACCTGGAAGTGAACCTTGACGCGGTCGCCCGGACCGAAGTTGGGAACGCGGCGCAGCTGCGCGCGCTCGATGGTTGCGATAACGCTACTCATGACGGATAAAGGAGGTTGCGCTTGGACCAGCCCCGGAGGCCTAGAACGAATCTCAGCCAGCGCGAGGTGCAATGGTAGCGGACCGTCGAGGTGCAGCGCCCCGTTACGCCGCAATGCTCACGAGCCGGCGTCCTCGGAGGACCGCTGGGCGCCGCGCTCGCGGCTGCGTTGGCGACGCCACAGCTCGATCTGCTCGTGGTGGCCCGACAGCAGCACGGCGGGTACATGCCAGCCGCGATATTCGGCCGGGCGGGTGTAGTGGGGATACTCCGGGTTCCCTTCCAGGGCGGCGCTGAAGGACTCCTCCTGCGCGGAATGCTCGTGCCCGAGCGCGCCGGGGAGCTTTCGCAGAACCGCATCGGATAGGACCATCGCGGCGAGCTCGCCGCCGCTCAGCACATAGCGGCCGATCGAGACGACGTCGCTGGCGAAGTGCTCCAAGATGCGCTCGTCAAAGCCCTCGTAGCGACCGCACAGCAGCGTCAGCGCCGGCTCGCCGGCCAGCTCGCAGGCCAGCTCCTCGTCCAGCAACCGCCCGCCCGGCGCCAGCGCGATCACGCGCCGGCGGGAACGCAACGTGACCGGATCGACGCCGTAGTGCGCACGCAGCGCGCTGTCCAGCACGTCCACCCGCAGCACCATCCCGGCACCGCCGCCAAATGGCGTGTCGTTAACCTGGCCGCCGCTCAGCGGCGTGTGATCGCGTGGGTTCACGCATTGCAGCTGCGAGCCGGAAGCCAGGACGTTGCTGACGTGACGTTGCGAGACAAACCACTCGAACCACTCCGGGAACAGGGTGAACACGTCGATGTTCACGCGCCCGCCTCCGTGTCGTGTGCGTCTTGCCCGGGATCCTGCTGCCCGGCCCGGTCCGGTTGTGACGCCTCGACGCCATGATCGGCGAGGCCGAGGAACTCCAGGTCGACCTCGATGCGCCGCTGCTCCGTGGCGACCCGACGGATCGCGTCTTTGACCATCGGCACGAGCACCACCTCGCCACCTTGTGCGGGTAGCACTTCAAGCGCCTCGCACGAGGGCAGCTCGATCAGCTTGCCGACCGTACCCAGGAGCCGTTGGCCGTCAACCACCTGGCATCCCTCCAGTTCGTGTGCCCACCACTCGCCTTCACCGAGGGCTGGGGCGCCGGCGCCGGCGACGGTCAGCTCCATACCGCGCAGCGCCTCAGCGCCGGTGCGACCGTCGACGCCCTCCAAGCGCACGATCGGACGCTGGTCGGTTCCGGCGCGCCGCACGATCGCAGCCGTGCGATCGGCGACGGTGACCGCCACACCCAGCGTCAGCAGCCGCGGCCGCGACCGCGTGACGTAGAAGCTCCCGTCCAGCCCGTGCGGGCGGCCCACCCACCCCGCTGGCAGGCTCCCGGGCGCAGACGCAGGCGAGGCGTCCGTCTCTGACCCAGGCGGCTTGCGCGTCAATCGACGATGTCGACGAGCACGTGCGAGCCCTCGCCGGCCGCTGCCGCTTTGACGACCGTGCGCAAGGCGTGAGCGGTGCGACCGCCGCGGCCGATGACCCTGCCGTAGTCGTCAGGGCCGACGCACAGCTCCAGCACGACCGTGCCGTCGTCCTCCGCGAACTGCTCGACGGCCACCGCCTCGGGATCGTCGACCAAGCCTTCGGCCAGGTACTCGAGTAGACGCCTGGGGTTCTCGCCGGCCATCTCCACGCCAACCAGCGAACCGCTAGCCGGTCCGAGTCTCGATGCCTTGGATACGCAGCAGCTTGCGGACGGTGTCCGAAGGCTGAGCGCCTCGCGCCAGCCAGCTGCGCGCACGGTCCTCGTCGATCACGATCGTCGACGGGTCTGTCTGCGCGTTGTAGTGGCCGATCGTCTCGATCACGCGCCCATCGCGCGGTGAGCGCTGGTCGGCCACGACCACTCGCCACATCGGGTCCTTCTTGCCGCCCACTCGCGTGAGCCTAAGCCTGACTGCCACGGTTTCCTCTCTGAGCGCGCATACCTAAACGCTGCCGCTTCACGCTGAATATCGCTGCTTTTGCTTATTTGGTCTGCAGCAGCTTAGACGGTGCGCGTGCCCGAGGACGGCACGACGCGAATCGCCAACGCTGAGCCACCGCGCCGCTGCTGCATTGAAGCGGCCACGTGAAGCGTCAACGCGCGCCGCGCATCAGCGCGCCGATATCGGGCATCTTGCCGCGCCCCACCTGGCGCATGACCTTGCGCATCTGACCGAACTGCTTGACCATGCGGTTGACCTGCTGAACGTTGGTTCCCGAGCCCCGTGCGATACGCAGCCTGCGCGATCCTTTGATCAGCTCTGGCTTGCGGCGCTCCTCCGGTGTCATCGACAGAATGATCGCCTGGATCCGGTCGAGCTCGCGCTCGTCGACCTTCATGTTCTGCAGTTGATGGCCCGCGAACCCGGGGATCATCCCCAGGATGCTCGTCAGCGGACCCATTTTGCGGATCATCTTCAGCTGGTCCAGGAAATCGTCGAGCCCGAACTCGTTGCGGCGCAGCTTGCGTTCGAGCGCCAGCGCATCGCTCTCGTCGAACTGCTGCTCGGCCTTCTCAATCAGTGTCAGGACATCGCCCATGCCAAGGATCCGCTGGGCCATACGATCCGGATGGAAGCGCTCGAACTGGTCGAGCTTCTCGCCGGTGGAGGCGAACAGGATCGGCTTGCCGGTGACGGCCTTGACCGACAGCGCTGCACCGCCGCGGGCGTCGCCGTCGAGCTTGCTCATGACTACGCCGTCGAACTGCACCGCCTCGGCGAAGCTCTCGGCGACGTTGACGGCATCCTGGCCGGTCATCGCATCGACGACGAGCAGGATGTTGTGCGGTTTGACCGCGTCGCGAATCCGCACCAGCTCGGCCATCAACTGCTCGTTGACGTGCAGGCGCCCGCTGGTGTCGACGATCAGCACGTCCTTGCCATCCCGCTTGGCCTGCTCCAGCGCCCACTTGGCGATGTCCACGGGGTCACGATCGACGCCCTGCTCATACACCTGTGCGCCCGCCTGGGCGCCAACCTTCACGAGCTGATCGACCGCCGCCGGGCGGTACACGTCGCATGCGGCCACCGCCACCGTGGAGGAGTGCTCCTCGTGCAAGTACCGCGCGAGCTTGGCCGTGGCAGTGGTCTTGCCCGAGCCCTGTAGCCCCGCCATCAGGATCACGGTCGGCGGCCTGGGCGAGAAGCTGTCGTCGCGTTTCAGAGCCTCAACCTGAGCGAGTCTCAAGGCGACCACACGGGGCTCGAACGTTGGGCGAGCGAAGCCACCCCAGAGGGGACGGAGCTGCGCTCGTGGGAGACCGCCGCCGCCGCGGGCTCTTCGCTCGGGGTGTTCGTAATGATCGCGGCGGCCGGATCCGCACCTGGAGGCACATGAGGTGGCGGCGATCGACATGGAGGCCTATTTCCCGTGGATCGGAGGGCTTCACTCGCTGCTGGACAACCTGATCGACAAACGCGAGGATGAGGCCGCCGGTCATCGCAGCCTCGTGGAGTACTACGGCCCTCAGCGGGCGGCACAGAGGATGAGCTGGCTGGCGGAGCGAGCGGAGCGCATGGCACGAGAGCTCCCGGACGGCCGACGCCACACCGTGATCCTTGCGGCGATGATCGCCAACTATCTATCGACACCTGAAGCGCAGAGCGCGCAGCTCGCGCCTGTGAGCCAGGCGGTGCTCGCCACCACAGGCCCGCTGGCGACGCCCACGTTGCTCGTGTTCAAGCTGCGCCACCTGAACGTCGGCGAGGGACTGGTGTCGCGGCGGACGCCGACTTCTGAGAGCGTGTCCGCTCGTGAACGTGAAAGTGTTGACGCCGGCGAGCCAGAACGTCCCGCTCGACAAACGCCAAAAGCGCCGACGACCGCCGCCGGTAAACGTTGACGTACACATCTTGCGGGTACCAAAGCTGGACAATCTCAGATAGTGTTTCTTCCAAGGTCAAGCGGAGGGACGGCGGGTAGCATGGTCACTACCAGCCAGCCGCGAGGGAGAAGGGGTTGGGGATGCTGGAGCTGCGTGATCTCGTAAAGCACTACCAGACCGCCGGTGAGGAGACCGTGCGCGCGGTTGACGGCGTGTCGATGTCGGTGGCGGCCGGCGAGATGGTCGCACTGTATGGGCCAAGCGGCTCTGGGAAGACGACGTTGCTGTTGATGGTGGCGGCGCTGCTCGCGCCAACCAGCGGGCAGGTGCTCGTAAACGATCGTGACATCTCCTCGCTCTCAGAGCGCGAGGCCTCGCACTTCCGTCTTGCCGAGATGGGGTTCGTGCGTCAGAACTTCGATCTGCTCCCGGGCGTCACGGCGATCGACAACACCGTGCTGAAGCTGTTGAAGAACACACCGTGGAAAGAGGCGCACGAACAGGTGCAACCGTTGCTCGAGCGCCTTGGTCTCGGCGGACGGCTCACCCACTGCTCGGAGACGCTCTCGATGGGGGAGCGCCAGCGCGTGATGATCGCCAGAGCGCTGTCGACGGAACCGAAGCTGCTGCTCGCGGACGAGCCGACGGGCAGCCTCGATACCCAGCGCGGGCAGGAGGTGCTCGAACTGTTGACCGAACTGTGCCGTGAGCGCGGCGTGGCGATCGTGCTCGTGAGCCACGATCCGCAGGCCGCCGCCTACGCGGATCGCGTGCTCGCCTTGCGCGACGGCAAACTCGTGGACTACGACCCCGCCAAGGGATTCGCCCCGGTCGGCAGCCCGCAATGAAGTTCGCGAACGTGCTGCACCTTTACCGCGTGCGCTTGCGTGCGCGCGCCCTGCAGGAGTGCTTCGCGGTCGTGGGAATCGCCGCGGGGGTGGCGCTGCTGTTCGCCTCGCAGATCGCCAGCGCGAGCTTGTCGAGCTCGGTGGGTCAGCTCAACAGCGGGATCGTGGGCTCCGCTCAACTGCAGCTCACCTCCCGCAATGCACAGGGCTTCTCGGAAAAGGTCGTCGAAGAAGTGCGCCACCTGACGGGTGTGCGCGTGGCTGCGCCGCTACTTCAAGTGACCGCGAACATTCGCGGTCCGAAGGGCAGCGAATCTGTCGAGTTGGTGGGTGCCGATGGATCGCTGTTGAAGCTGAAAGGCGCACTCTGTCCTCAAAGCGGGGCTCAACCCGTTCGGTGGTGTCAGCGCGATCGTGCTGCCCACACCGGTGGCGGGCAAAGTGGGGGTGCACAAGTTCGGCAGCATCGTGTCGGTCGAAGCGCTCGGGCATCTGACCGAAGCGGGGCTGTATCAGCGGCTCACCGAAAAGCAGATCGGCGCGCTGGTCTCCAGCCCGATCGCCGTGGGACCAATTGAATACGTGCAGGAAGCCAGTGGCCTCATAGGACGCGTGAGCCGCGTTCTGGTCGAGGCGGCGCCGGGACAGACCGCGAGTGTGCGGGCGGGGCTGCAACGCATCGCGGCGGGGCGCTTGGGAGTGGAGTCCTCGAGCTACAACGAAGTGCTGTTTGCCAAGGCGGCGGCTGCCACCAACCAGTCGACACAGCTGTTCGCGGTGATCAGCGCGCTCGTGGGCTTCCTGTCTCCGCGTTCAACGCAATGCTGCTCTACGCGCCCCAGCGCAGGCGTTTGATCGCGGACCTGCGACGCGACGGTATACGCCAAAGGCTGTGATCGCGGTGCTGATGTTCGACGCGATCGTGCTCGGGGTGATCGCGTGCGCGATCGGGCTGCTGCTCGGGACGAGCTGTCGATTCACCTGTTTCACTCGAACCCCGGCTACCTGTCCTCGGCGTTCGCGGTCGGCGCCGAGCGGATCGTGAGCTGGCAGAGCATCGTGATCTCGGTGGTCGGCGGCATGGGCGCCGGCGAGCGTGGCGGTGTTGAGCCCGTTCAAGGACATCGTCTCGCGCGACCCGCTCGCCGCGATCGCGACGAAGGAGGGCACCGGGGGCTCGATCTCCTGGCCGCTGACGATCGCCGGGCTTGTGTGCCTTGCGGCGACGCTCGCGATTCTGCTCGCCGCCCCACAGGACGCGATCGTGGGCATGGTGACGTTGATCGCCGCATTGCTGCTCTGCCGCGCTTCCGCTCACCGCCACGCTTGCGATCGTGCGCAAGCTCGCACCGACGATCGTGAGTGCCGTGCCGCACATCGCCGTGATGGAGCTGCGCTCGGGACGATCCCGAATCGCGATCGCCGCCACGGGCGCGATCGCCGTGTTTGGAAGCGTCGCGATCCAGGGCGCCCACAGCGACCTGCTCGAAGGGGCTCGACAATGCGGCCTCAGACATGAACGCCGCGACCGACATATGGGTGTCGCCGTCGGGCTCCTCCGATCTACTGATGACCACGCCGTTCACTCCGAGCGCGCTGTCCAAGCTGCGGGCGCTGCCGGGAGTGCGCGCCGTGAGGTTGTACAGGGGCGGGCTGCTTGACTTCAACGACCGTCGCATCTGGGTGATTGCCCCACCGAGTGAAGCCACGCCGCTGGTGCCGCCGAGCCAGCTCGTGGAAGGCAATGTCGCGCAGGCAGACGCGCGTGTGCGCGCGGGCGGCTGGGCGGTCGTGTCGCTGGCGCTCGCCAAAGAACACCACTTGAAAATCGGCCAATCGTTCACGCTGCCCTCACCCGTGCGCACCACATTCAGGGTGGCGGCGGTGAGCACGAACATCGGCTGGGCGCCCGGCGCGGTGATCGTGAGCGCAAACGACTATGCAAGCGCGTGGGGAAGCGCAGATGCGAGCGCTTACAACGTGCTGATGAAGCCTGGCGTGACGTCCGCCCAGGGCGCCCGGGAAGTGCGCTCGGCGCTTGGCTCGGAATCGGGATTGACCGTGCAGACCGCGCGCCAGCAGGAAGACAAGCTGCGCACGA
>CAVZYW010000003.1:0-104902 GCA_963779665.1 uncultured Solirubrobacteraceae bacterium
GGTGTGATCTCGACGTGGCGGGCGCCTGTGGGTGTCTTGCTGTCGGCGATCCACAAGCGGGCACCGTCGGGATCGTGCAGACGGACGTCGCGCTCCAAGATGTCGAGCGTTTCGGCGATCCGTGGGCCGGCGTAGCCGAGCATCGCGCACAGCGCGCGCCAGCCGATGCGGTCATTGGTCGTGGAATAGGTCTTGCCCTGCGCGAGCATCGACATCGACCCCGCACTCAGCCCGTACTCAAGGCGAAGGTTCTGCTGCGTCTCTCCGCGCGCAAGGCGAGCGCGAATCTCCGTGGCCTGCTCGCGCGTGAGCTTGGCGCGCTTGCTCGACCTGGGTGCCGTTTGCAGGTGGTGCGCCGCGTCCAGCAGCATCACAAGCTGGTCTATCTCAAGAAACGTCCGAGCGGGCTTGGGGACCTTGATCTTCAGCTCAGGGTCACGAGCTGGGTTGTCCTCGCGCACCTTGTCCTTGACGGCCTGGGCGAGGACCTGGCCGAGCAGGCGCATCATCATCTGGATCGAGCGAGGCGACAGTCCTCGGCGCTGGCGTCCACTCTCATCCACGGCTCGACCGCCTGCTGCGGTGATCTTCTTCAGAGCGTCACTGTCCGCGAACAGCTTGCCGCGAAAGCGCCGGCAGTCCGCGTCGCTGATCTTCGCCACTGGTGCCTGTCCGAAGGCCGGCAGGATGTACTTCTTGAGCCTCCAGAGGTAGTCCTGGTATGTGGTGTCGGCCAGCGGTCCTTCTCCGATCTCACCGACGCGCCTGCGCTCCAGCCAGTCGGAGGCGTACTCGTGCATCGTGACCCCGTGTGCGTATTCGTCGTCATCGGGGACCGGCTCCGGCGCGTAGCGAGCGAGCACCTGCTCGATCGGAACATCAGCGCTGAGCTGCGCGAGGATCGTCTGGAGCTCGCGACGTCCCCTCGCCTCGGTCCAGCCGTCGACGTCGCGGCCGAGCACCACGCGGCACCTCTCCCCTTTGTGCCTGAACCTGGCGCGAACGCTGGTCGTTCCGTCTGTCAGCGTGACCGCTTCGATGGTGCCGCTTGCCGGGCGGGGCATCACGCCCTCCCTTCTCGACTGGATGACGACATGATCCCGGGCTGATCGGACTCATACGGAATCAACCGCACCGCCCGGCTCGCCCGTGAGCGCTTCCTGCGACCCCCACCCGCGGCACGTCTCGCTCCGGTCTCCGTCGGCGCGGGCCAAGCGTCTTGCACACGCTGAAGGTCAAACCGCAACCGGCCGCGTGGTCCTCCGAGCCGGATGGCGCCAAGCGCATTCGCGTGCGCATAAACCCAATCGCGCTCGACGCCAAGCAGCTCCGCGAGTTCCGCAGCATCCACGAACCGGCCCGCAGGTCGAGCGTGCTTCGCTGCGATCAGGTCGGCGACCTGCCGTGCGATCTGCTCGATGTCGGCGGGATCGAGCCTCATCGCCGCGCGCCACCATGAGCGCGATCGTCGCGCGCCACGCTTCTGCCAGCAGTTCGGATATCGCTTGCGGCTCTGAGATGTGGCATGTGCTCTCTGCTGGTAAGCCGAGCACTGCCCTCTCCGTGCAAGCTGGTTGGTCTGCCAGTCGTGTGCGGTCAAGGTCACGGTGCCTCTCCATGGATCAGGGCTCTCCCGAGCCAGTTGGGCGCCTGCCCAACTGATTGCCGGCTTTCGCAGGTTGTGGAGGAGCTGTCAAGCAAGTAGTGATGTGACCGGCGGTACCCGCCGTCAGGCGGGGCTCCTACTTGCTTTACAGCGGGGGAGCAACCTGCCATCCCTCCCGTTAGCTGAACTGGGAGCGCCACGCCCGGCCCGGCGACGTGGCGCCCTTCGCAGTCCTCAGACGACGTGACCGACCATCTGAACCATCTTGAACGCAGCAGGCGTTGCGAACACGTGGTCATCGCTGCTGCCGTGCAGCAGTCCTGCGTTGACAAGTGGGCGCACGATCGCGTCCGGGTCGGTGTCCTCTAGCTCGCGGCCGATGTCCGCCACCAGCCAGATCGACGGGTGTCGCGTGGGGTCCGTGAGCAGGTAAACCGTCTCGCGCTCCAGGGCTTCCCAGTCGCGCTCGTTAGGGTTCTCGTCAGGCATGAGGGAGTACACGCTCCTTTATGTCTAGGTCCCGGCGTGAGCTACCACTCGCGTCGGGACCGCTTTGTAGGGCCTTGCTCGATGCGACTTATAGTGTATGGACTCATAGTAGTCAACCAGCGAGGCTGCACACTTGCCCGCAATCTCGCCCGTACATGCTGCATTCGGTCAAGCGCTCCGCGAGCTGCGCGCGGAGCGCGGCATGTCGCAGGAAACCGTTGCGCTTGAGGCGGCGCTCAATCGCGGCTACTACAGCGGCATCGAGCGGGGCGTACGCAACGTCGCACTCGCCAACATCGTCAAGATCGCCAACGCTCTCAATGTCCCCGCGTCAGAGGTCTTTATACGGGCCGAGGCGCTACGCGGCGACGGACGCAAATAAGGTGCTTTGACCAGTCGTGAGGGTCCCCGTGCTTCTACGGCGCGCGATCCTGCATGAGGTCGCCACTGGGTGGCACCACGCTCGCGCTGTCTATGCCCGCTGCTACTGGAGGCTCGCCAACCCAGGCCGGGATGATGGCCACCTCCGTGCTCTTGACCTCAGCGCTCTCGGCCTCGGTACGCAGTTTCGGTGCCGGCGCATGCCAGGGCTTCAAGTTCTGCATGAGGTCGCGGTAGAACCCGACCGCTTGAGCGCTTGTCTCTCGCACGAATGAGCCTTCCGCACGCCCTCTCTTTTGCCCCATAGGACGGGAGCGGGCAACCACAAAGCCACGCGGGCCACGCTTGGGGTCCGGAGGGTAGGCGAGGACGGTCGTGTCCTCCCGAGCGCTCCCGAGTGGAGCAGCTGTGGTGTCCCGCGCGTTGGGAAATGCCGCTTCGATGCGAACGTCATCGGGAACATCAGCGAGCTGTTTGATCAGCCAGTTGAACCGCGCCTTTGGCCTTCCTTCGCGCGGGGCATCGATCGCGACGCTCGTCGTGGTCTGCCGAGATCGTAGATCGGTGCGGATCTCAAGCGGCCCGACAGCATCCGGGATTCGGAGCGTCGAGCGCATCACGCCTGACTCGACCAGCGATCTGACCGTTTCATCGAGGCGAGACGCCATGCTCTGTGTGCGTGGCCGCTGAGCGGTCACGGTTGCGCCCAACTCCTGTGAGAGGCTCAGCGCAAGATAGTTCGTGAACTGCTCCCAACGTTCTGCGACGTCACGCGCGGCAGGATTGCCGGTGCGTAGCGTGCCTTCGTGGGCAGACCTCCTGACAGGGACCCAGTTCTCGCCCATGTCCTCAAAGCCGACGGCGCCCGACGCCTCGCTGCCGAGATAGTGGATTAGCTCCCGCAGCACCCACTCTTGGTCGGGATCGGAGATGCCGTGGTAGCGCTGCTGCACCACCGCCTCTGTGAGCACCCTCCACCACGAAAAGTGCCAAAGACCCGTCGTACGCAGCTTGCGTCCGTCAACCGCTACCGGTGATTCGTCGGATGTTGCGGTGATCTCGGTGGAGATCGTAAGGACGCCATCAAAACCATGTTCGCGCGCGATGTCGAGGTAGCTCGCAACCTGCTCATCTTTGAGCCGCGCCGAGCCGGTCTTGACCTCGACCAAGCACGTCCAGGTCTTCTTTCCCCGGCGACAAACGATCGCCCCGTCGGGGATCACCGTCTTGCCATCACAGTCCTTGAACCGCACCTCGGCGAAGGTCTCGATCGTCGGCGACTTCGGGGCACCAAGCTCTTTCAGCAGGGCGTAGCCGAACTCTGGCACGCCGTGCATGACCGCAAGCAGGCACGATGTGGCGCGCTTCTCCTGCTCCTGCTGGGAACGTGTCCCGTACGTCGGTATTAGCCGCGCATGCCGCCAGCCCTCGGGCTCAGAGCCGACTGGAACCGATACCACCCCCGTAGCCACGAAGCGAGCCTACACAAAATTCCAATAGCCGCGCAAGAATCGCTCGTTCGGCAGTTCCCCACGCACCGGCCGCCTTCAGCTTTCGATGAGGCCCGCCTTCGTCTCCAGTCCTTACCGCCTCCAGTCGCAGCACCACCCAATAGCGCGCGTCCCTGCCGCCTTCGCCCCTCGCACTGCTCCCCTCTATTGGCTTCCCCATGACACCGGGAAGCATTGGCCCCTGCCACTCCGCCTTCCCTTGGACGAACCACGTGCAAACGGAACACCGGTCACTTCCCTTTCGCCAGAGGATTTTCGTTGTAGTGCAGAAGTTGCCCAGCGAGGTACGGCGGGATCTGGACGCCGACGCCAAAGACTTCGGCCATGACGACGCTGAACATGGCGGCTGTGTGCGCGGCGTTGAGGAGTTGATTGGATGGCCCCACGCCGCCGCGTTGAGGCATTAGTTCGAGGTCGGCCTCACCCCGGCCGGGACGCGGCGTCATCACCACCAGCAGGCCGATCAGATCGGCGTGGGCGAACCTGTCGAGGAACTCCACGTCGCCCTTGTCGCCGTACCTTTGCGCAGCCTTCTTCAGAGAGCCCGGCGTATGTCCCTTGAGTAGCGTGCGTGCCACGTCGCCCGACGGGTCGTCGGCAGTTTGACGCCCCCTGATGAGTGCCTCCAGCGTTGTACGCCCGGTGCCAAGCGCCTCGCGCTCGTGGCCGCATCCGATCTGCGACATGATCGAACCGGTGCCGCGCACGATGATTCCCCCAAGGTTCACGCAGGCCACCCGGCGAGCTAGTTCCGCGTCGAGCCCCTGGATCGGAAGGGGCGACGCTGATGGCTCTAGGTCGTCCGCCAGCTCGGCGATGACGCCCGCGAGATATTTCCGCGCCTGATTAGCGACACGCCACGTCGGCAGGTCAGACGCGGCCGACTTGAACAGCTCCGCTTCCCTCCGCGCAAACGGCCAGAGCTTCAGGTCCGGCGCAATGACCCTTGGCTCGCTTTTGCCCGCGCTCACGCCGTTGATAGTCGCAGGAGGGAGCGGGGTATCGGTCGCAGCGCTTACGTTGACGACGGTGTGCGGAAGTGCTTGACAACCGTATTCGGAGATCTAACGCCGACCTTCAGGACGCACGGCTTTGATATTGCGGGGACTCCGGTCGTCCCCAAGGAGAGGTCCGGCGAGATGATCGACACGATGGATGTCTACGGCGCGCGACACGGAAAATACGTCGAGGCACTGATGCGAAAGCAGACTCTCGTCGCAGAGAAGGATCGCGTCGAAGCCCAGGAGCTATGGGACAAGACCGGTTGATGGTGAGAATTCCTCAGGCACGCTCCGACGGGAGGGGGGCGTAGCATTGGCTCGTGTCAGAGGCGGCTCCCGAGAGCGAGCGGCAGCGGCGGTATCGGGAGGACGCCCGGCTGCTCGCCGAGTTCGGCGAGGTCTTGGCGCATGCCGATCTTCCGACGATTGAGGTGCGGCTTCCGAGGCGGCTTGCTGAGCAAGCGGTCGCGGCGTGGGAGCGCGACGATAACGAGGGGGCGGACCCCGAGACGTTCGAGCAGCGCGTTGAGCGGCATCGGGCGGGAACGCTGGGCCTCATGGGGCTGTCCATCATTAACGGTGGTCGCTGGGAGGCTGACGAGGTGGTCGTGGAGCTGGGTCCTGAACTGATCGGTAGTGCTCTTGACGCGTCTGATTATCTGCCGCCTCGCTGAGGGTCGCTGGACAGTCGAATTTCCTCCAGCGTCTCGGTGGACTGGAACCCGCCATGCTCAGCCAGCCTGAGAGGCCGCGCCGCTCGGTTGCAGTGACCTCGACGGCGAGCAGGTCGTTCAGGAACTGGGCGTAGCGGGTTTGGTCGAGTCTTTAGCCGACGTGAGCCGCCCTACACCCGCTTCCGTCGCCATGCCATGCCGCAGAGATGCGCTCACGTCGCCTGCACAGGCATCGCCGCTGTGGTTATGCCTTCGGCCTCCGCACGTAGCCGCATACCCGTGTCGCCCGTCACGATCGTCACAGCCTGACCGGAGAGCCGCCGCAGGTCGCGGGCCGTCTCCAGTATCTCGGTGTCGGCGTCCGCCGGCCGCGGCCTCGGACCCGGCTCGATGAAGACCTCGATCGTCCCGTGGCCGTCCTTCAGGGCCTTGGGCGCGCCGTCGCTGCCAACCATCGCGTAGAGCTTGGGAAGGCGCTCGCGGGCTCGGGCACGGAGCTTGTCGCTCGCCGAGTACTTCTTCTCGTCCAGCTCCTCGATGACACGGAGCGGGATAACGACCCGGACGCTCTCCTCGCCGATGACCTCGCGCCAGGCCACGCTGTCGGGGAGCTGGTAATGCAACAGCACACCGCGATGGCGCCAGGTGTTGCGCGAGCGCGTCTAAGGCGCAACTCCAGGTCATCACGCAGAGCTTCAAGTGCCCTGACCTGCCGCGCGATCTCCGAGTCGATGAAGGCAATGGCGCGGGGGCTGCTTGGAGTGAGCTGGCGTATCTCCTGGTGCGCGGCTGAATATGGCAACGCGAGCACGTCGGCGTCGTGCGTCACATTGCCGAGCTGGCCCTCGGTCGCTTCCGCCCAATGGAGGTAGTCGGCCTGGCGTCTCTCCAGGTAGACGGCTTCCGAGCCTGGCCCAATTCCACCAGGGCTGACCGCGCCGACGAGGTTCTGCGCCGCGAGTATGCGAGAGGTCAGGGCCTCGACGGCCTGCGCAGGTTGCACGCCGTCCTTGAGGTAGAGGCGGAGGGGCTGTCTCGGCGCCACGGCCACGTAGCGGAGCTACGCCCCTTCGAGCACGGGCTCGCTCATGCGCTCGACGATGCGCGGCAGCTCATCGCCCATGAGTTCCGCGAGGACCGAGCGCGCGGAGAGGCCCATGAAGGCATCGACCCAGCCGCTCACGGCGACCACGGCGGCGAGCGCCTGTTGGCGCTCGCCGTCATCGGCGTCACCGTGGCGGAAGGCATTCCCGCCGGTGCCGAAGACGCGACGGTGGAGGAATGTCCGGTACTCCTGGTCCAGCTGCATCTCGCGCACGACCATCTCGACGCTACCCACGAGCTTGCGGGGATTGCTCAGCAGGCGGCGGTCGCCGTCGATGATGGAGCGGGCTCGGGCGACGCTGTACATCGCGCCCTCCAGCCCATGCATGAGGTTGGGGATGGCGATCACGTACTCGCCGCGAGCGACGTGCCCAAGCCCGTGCATCAGGTTCTTGCGCTGGGCATCGGACAGGTGCGGCGCTTCCGCGACCACCGCTTCGAGAGCCGCAACGAAGTCGCTCTTGGTGACGACCACCTCCAGCGCGTCGACGATGGCGTCCTCGACCTGCTCGCGGCCCAGGCCGTGGAACAAGCTCATGCGGCCCATCGACAGCTCGCCGATGAGGAACCAGAGCGCGCTGCCCTCCCATTCGCGCACCACGACGGCCACAACCTCCATGCGGCGCTGCGACTCCAGGAATCCCGCGAAAACGGTATTCGCCGAGGTGAGCGCCTGCATGGCGCGCATCTGCGTGCCCAGATCCCGCAGCGGCAGGGTCACCGACGCGATGCTGTCGAGATGCGTGAGCTGCGTCACGAAGGTGCGCGAGGACAAGGGCAGCGGATGCCTCTGGAGCTGGGCGACGAAGGAAGACGCCGGGAAGACATCAGCGAGGCCGACTCTGATCTTGTGGGCGGCCGCGATGTCGGCGATCGTGTTTTTGGCAGTCACGATGTCCTGGAGGACGTTTTTGGCGCCGAGCGTCGAGGCGAAGATGCCGGTGGGGCCGTTGATGCCCTCGAAGATGTTGGGGGGGCCTTTGATGCCTTGGGACTGGCGAGCGAGAGTCAGGGCAGGCAGCGTGTCGCGCTGAAAGGCGAGGACCGACGACGAACCCGTGAAGAAACTCAGCGTCTTCTGCATGTCGGTGAAGGCTCGCACCGAGCGCGTCACGTCTATGGACCGCGTCGCGGACCCGAGGCGCAACCTCCTCGCCTGCTCCGTCAAGGTCTCAAGGACGCCATCTCGTTCTGTATTGGCTGTTCCTGCCATTGGTACTTCATGGTAGGCCCGTAGGCGGCGGTCAATGCTGCTCGCCCCGAGGTGGAGCCGCGGCGGTCTCAAGCCAGCGGACCCCAAGATCGAGATCGGCACTTACAGAAGTCGCTAACGCATACGAAGCTCTAGGCCCTCTCGCTGGGGACACTCGACCTTAAGACAGCATGCTAGAACTCAACCCCGTGCCTGCTGATCAGTAGGGGGTCTCGTTGCCGCGACCGCCGCCTCTCGGGCTCGGGAACCTAGTCCCCTGTGTAGGCTCGGGCTCCTAATTCGCCAGCAAAAATCGGCGCAGATGCCGTCCAACCTCCTAAAGGCGTGCAAAAATGACGAGATGACGAAGACGGAGCTGCACGAGCTAGTAGACCATCTGCCGGAGAACACGCTTGATGGTGCGGCGGTTCTGCTGCGCAGTCTGTCGAGCGGCCAAATCGACCCGGACCAGGCGTGGTTCTGGACGCCAGACTGGCTTTCCGGCGAGCTGGAAGTCGACCGCGAGGCGAGGACCGAGCCGGGCGACGTGTATGAGGATGCCACCGCCTTTAAAGCCGCGCTACGGGCCGTACGCAGCGACTAGGAGCGTGGGTCGCTAACCGGGCTGGTGTCGTCCGGCGGGTTTAAGAGGATGTGGTGGTCCACGATGGCGGAGGATCACTATGGCGGTTGGGTTGCAGGATCGGCTGGTGGAGGTGGAGTTGGTGGAGGCGCCGGCTGCTGAGCGGGTGCCGGTGGCAGCGGCGAAGACGTTCCGCGCGTATGACCCTGATCAGGTGTTGTTGATGGCGCCCTGTCTGCAGGATTGGGTTCCTGATGGGCATCTCGCGCGGTTCGTGTCGGATCTCGTCGATGAGGCCCTGGACCTGTCGGCGATCTACGCCAGCTATGAGGAGGAGCGTGGCTTCCCGCCGTATGACCCGCGGCTGATGGTCAAGCTCCTGATCTACGGTTACGCGACCGGGACACCGTCCTCGCGCAAGCTGGAGGAGCGCACCCATTCCGATGTCGCGGTGCGGTTTCTATGCGCTGACCAGCACCCGGACTACCGGCCGATCGCGCGTTTCCGCAAGCGTCATCTGGACGCGCTGGCGGAGCTGTTCGTCCAAGCGCTGCGGCTATGCCGGGAGGCGGGTCTGGTTGGGCTGGGGGCGCTCGCGTTGGATGGCACCAAGTTGCGCGCGAATGCGTCGCGTCATAAGGCGATGAGCTACGAGCGGATGGTCAAGAAGGAGAAGGAGTTGGAGGATGAGATCGCCGCGATCCGCGCGAACGCGCAAGCGCTGCTCGCTGATGCCGAGCGTGTCGATGCGCAGGAGGACGAGCGTTATGGGCCTGACTGTCGCGGGGACGAGCTACCCGAGGAGTTGCAGCGCCGCGAGCAGCGGCTTGCCAAGATCCGTGAGGCGAAGACGGCTTTGGAGGAGCAGGCCGCCGAGCGCGAGCGGGCTCGCCGCGCTGAGCTGGGGAAGCAGGGCAAGAAGCCTCGCCGGACCCGCGATGGGCGTGACCCGTTCGCACCGAAGCCCACAGCGCAACGGAACTTCACCGATCCGGAATCAAAGATCATGAAGACCTCCGACGGATCGTTTCACCAGTGTTACAACGGGCAGGCGATCGTTGACAGCGAGACGCAGGTGATCGTCGCGGCCGAGCTTTCCGACCAGGCACCCGACGCCGAGCAACTGGAGCCCGCGCTCGACCAGCTGGATGAGAACCTCGACGCGATCGATGCAGAGTTGTCCAAGAATGCGGCGTTGACTGCGGATGCTGGCTACTTCTCCGAGGAGAACATAAAGAGGACCGCTGCGCACGGGTTGGACCCGCACATCGCGACCGGCCGTTTCAAGCACTCCGAGCCCCAGCCGCCGGCGCCCAGAGGGCCGATCGGAAAGGACGCCACGCCCAAGCAGCGCATGGCACGCAAGCTGAAAACCAGGAAGGGTCACGCTGTTTACGCACGGCGCAAGGCGATCGTTGAGCCCGTCTTCGGACAGATGCAAACCGTTCAAGACGCCCACCAACTACTGCTACGCGGAAAGTCCGCCGCGCGCGCGCAATGGCGCTTCCAGTGCGCCATCCACAACCTCCTCAAGCTCCACCGCAACGGCGGACTGGCCCTCCTGAGCCCCGCATAAGCCCATCCACCGCGGGCTCCCAAACGCTCCAGGAGCCCCAGCCCGAAAGGCCCAACGAGCCCCGCCGCGCCGGACCAGCCATTCACCAGGCTGCGACCCACGCCATCAGCGCCGATCTCCACCCCTCACGTCGGCCGACCCTCAATAGCGACCCGTGCTCCTAGTGCCGACCTATCAGGCGCGTCCACGGTTCCTGCGCGACTTCAAGAGCCTGAGCAGAGAGCAGGAGGCAGCGTGGGACAAGGCCCTCGATCTCTTCATAGCCTGCCTACGACGTGGACGGTTCGAGCCGGGCTTGCGCGTCAAGCGGGTCCAGGGGTATCCCGGCGTTTGGGAGATGACCTGGGCTCCTGACGGACGCGCGACTTTCGAGTACGGCGACGAGCTGCAACCCGGCGAGCCGCACATCATCTGGCGCCGTATCGGCACGCACGGTGTGTTCCGCCAGCCATAGGCGGTGGCTCAAGCTCGCCCGCGCGCGCCGCGCACCAACCGAACCGCCTGCACAGCGCGCCGGTCGGCATCCTCAGCCGCCAGCGCGCCTCGCGCTCGCGCCTCGTCAAGGGCGTGCAAGCCGAGAGGACACCCTCGTACGTTCTTCGCGCGTCGCTAGGGGGCCACGGTATGGGGCAGCCGAATCGGCCCGGTCTGTAGATTGATTGATCTCGTGGTGCGTGACGCTCAAACGAAGGTGCCTTGGGATCGACGGCTCACTGACCGGCTGGCTCGCGAGTCATGGGAGGTCGCGAATGACCCCGCAAGACGCAGCAACCCGCCGTTTCGCCATACGATCAGATCGCCTTACTACTGGATGTCAGCGCTTGCCTTCCTAGCCGGAGCCGCATTCTGGGCTTTCGTGAAGCACGGATGGGGAGAGGGACTCGGTGGAGTCCTGTATCTCGTTGGCGGGGCTGGGAGTGCGGTCGCCCAACGACGTGTGCGCCCGCTGAACTGAGTCGCACGACGACGACAGACGAGGCCTCGGGCGTAGGCGAAAACGTTTAGGCCACCGCCGCCCGCCAGTGGCCTAAACCCACCCAAATCGGCCCTTATCCGCGGGTATCAGCCGTCGCCAGGCGAAGGCGCATCTGGCTTGCCAGAGCCATTTCTGCGCTTCTTTCGCTTCCTACGCGTCGTATCTCCGGAGCGAGAGGTCGCAAGTTCGAATCTTGCCGGGCGCGCTTCGTGTTATTCGCTTGGGGGTGGGGATTCGAGGGTCGGGTGAGCGCATCGTCGGCGGCGTCAGGTCGCTCGCTGCCACACTCGACAACGTCAAGACGCGACGCCTTGCCTACGAGCCACTGCTCCGCCAGCAATCCCGCGCTCGTCCGGGCTAAAGGAACGCCTCGGATACACATGCAAAGGTATGCGGGTTCGACGTCGCGGCTAGCAGCTACGCTCGCCGTCGGCGAGCACTACATCGAGTGCGACCAGGCGAGCCCGGTCTCTGGGCGTCCCTGAGGAGGAACAACTGAGCCCTTGTCGTCCGCCTGAGCTAAGCCGCCGCGCTCTGCGGCGCGGCTGGCGAGGGGAGCGCTTCGAGCAACGTTCGGGGAAGCCGGGTGCTCGCGTCCCAGACCTCGATAGCAACGAGCCTATGGGTCGCCCGGTCGTACTCGCGCAGTCCCCCCGGTACCCGCTCGCTCACAACATCATCAGACTCGCCGGTCGGGAACCACGCGATATCCGCTTTGGCGTCGTAGTAGGCGAACATGACCAGTCGAGATTAGCGCCCCAGCCAGCGCATCAGGACTCCACGCGCCATGCCGACACGATTCGTATCGTCGCTTCGTCGCTGCTCACCGGATGGTCATAGATCGCTTCGATCCGAACTCCTAGCGGAGTCATCGCTCGGACCGACCAATCTGCTTGGCCGTCGTTGGCCTTTCGCTCGTCGTGATTCGCGCGTATCGCCTCCTCAACGTCGGAGCGCTCGAGCCGGCGCTGGGACAGACGCAGCGGCGCGTGGTCGGTCCAGATGAACGTCTCGATCGACACGACCTCAACGACCGATCCTCGACAGCGCGACCGCCGCGACCCAGTTGGGCGCCGGCGTACCGTCTGCCAGCTTCCGCCACTCGGCTGGCAGCTCCAGCATCGGGTAGATCCCGTCCCGTAGCTCGTCGAGCGCGTAGGGGTCAATCCGCCAGCGACCACCAGCCATCGTCGCTGGCAGCAGCCCGGACCGTATCCAGCGCCGAATAGTCGACATGCTCCTCCCCACTCTGTGCGCCGCCTCGACAACCGTCAGCATCGTTCGATCGTATGCCTACCACCCGATGCCACTCGGAGCCCCGCCTTCCTCAGCCGAGATCGAAGGACAAGGTCCTGCCACTATCGTCTTGAATCGCCCGCAAACCGGGACCAATCGAAGCAGGTTCGCCCAGGCCGCATCCTCGCGAAATCTCAGCTCCCGTCGGGGATGCAAGTTCGAATCTTGCCGGGCGCGTGGTGGGAGTGCCATGAATGGGCCTGTTGAGGACTCGTCGTATCCACCGTTCCAGACATGCCCCCGAGCTACCAGTTCCAGTCGACCTTCACCGACTGGTTAGCGCGATACGAGCGAGGCTTGAGGCGTAGCACCTGCCTCTCTTCCTCCGTCTGCAGCTCACGGACGCTCGCCGGACGACTGGCGGATCGAGACGGACCGGTGATTCGTAGGTTGCTGACGGTGTGCCCCTTCGGAAACTTGACGACCAGCTCGGTGCGCTCGCTGGGCATCGAGGACTTCTGCATGATCCACTGCTTCGGGTCCTTGAATCCGTCCCTTATCTCGCGAGTCGACTCGAGGATGACATTGTCGTTTCTCTTCCGCTCCGGGGTCAGCTGGATCAGCACTCCCCTTTCCTCATCGCGCGAGAATTTCTTGATCAGGTCGCCGTAGTTGCATTTGAAATCGGCGAACAGGTCGCCGTCGCCTGACGCCAACTCGATGTGCGCGACGACCAGGTAGTTGAAACGCACTTCCTGGCGCTTGATATGGGTGGCGTTCACGCCGTCAGCGTCCACGAACTCCCATGTGATCGTCTCTGCAAGAACCCGGTAAGGCCCTTCGAACAAGCTGCGTTGGCGCAGGGCAAAGAGGAAGGCCGCGACGAACGCAACCACCAGCGCCGCCGCAGCTATCCCCGCGGTGAGCGGATTCACAACGGCTCCGATAACGAGGCAGGCCACCCCGCATACGGCGATTGTCACGCCAGCGACGGGGCCGGTCGCGTCTCATGAGCCGGGGGATTTGAAGTTGCGGGCGTAGCCTCCGCTTTGTCCTGACAAGACCAAGCGATGGAGGTACGCCCGCATGGAGAAGGTAGCCCCGAGCGAGAGGTTTCGCCACGAGCTGGATGAGGTGCTGGCCGGTGTCGGCGGCGAGGAGGACCCGATCGAGGCGGTCGGGCGTCTCGGTGCCCGGCTGATTCTGCAGCAGGCGCTGGAGGACGAGGTCACCGGGTTCCTCGGCCGCCGGCGGTATGAGCGCGCCGGTGAGCCGGTCAGTCACCGCAACGGCCACGAACCCAGGACGGTGAAGACCACGAGCGGCGCGATGCGCCTGGAGCGCCCCAGGGTCCGTGACGCGAAGAAGCTCGGGTTCGAGAGCCGGATCCTCGGCAAGGGCGTCGCCCGCACCCACGCCCTGGAGTCGCTGGTGATCTCGGGCTTCCTGAGGGGCCTGTCGACCAGGGATGTCGAGGCGGCGTTGGAGGAGGTCTTCGAGGAGCCGATCGCCTCGAAGAGCACGGTGTCACGGATCTGTGAGGACACCCGGGAGCGATACCGGCAGTGGTGCCGCCGGCGTCTTGAGCAGCACGACATCGTCTACTGCTTCTTGGATGCGATCTATCTGAAGCTGCGCCCCGACGACACACCGTCGGAGGGTGTCCTTGTCTGTTGGGGCGTGACCTTGGAGGGCCGGAAGATCCTGCTCGGATTGGCTCTGGGGAGCCGCGAGAGCTACGACTCCTGGCTCTCCTTTGGCCGGGACATGATCGAGCGGGGGCTGCGCTCACCGGCGCTGGTCATCGCCGACGGCGCGCCCGGGATCTGGAAGGCGACCCGCGAGCTCTGGCCGCGTGCGCTCGAGCAGCGCTGCACCGTTCACGCGCTCAGAAACGTCACGGGGAAGCTCCCGGAGCGCCACCATCAGGAGGTCAAGGCGCGGTGGTGGAAAGCGTTCGATGAGGCCCGCTCACCGGGCGAGGCAACCCGGGAGCTGCAGGGCATCATCGCCGACTACCGGACCGCCTACCCCTCGGCGATGGCCGTGATCGAAACGGATCTCCCGGCGCTTGTCTCCCATCTGCGGTTCCCGTCTGAGCACCGCAAGCGGATCCGCACCACGAATCTGCTGGAGAGGACTTTCGTGGAGGTCCGCCGGCGGACCAAGGTCATCGGCCGGTTCCCCGGCGAGACATCAGCCCTCTCGCTCATCTGGGCTGTCCTTGAGCTCTCATCCCGCGGCTGGCGCGGAGTGAAGATGAACCCCAAGACCGTCGCCGAGATCGAACGGCTGCGCCGTCAGCTGCGCGAGGACCCCGCGCCGCCCACCGCCGACGACACCGAGGAGGTGATCGCCGCATAACATCCGCAGCAAGCGGAGCGACGCCACGGTGAATTCACCCGGGAACTGAGACGCGACCACGGGGCCAGAGATCACCGTCAGCGACTCTCGTATCGATGCAAGCAGCTTGACTGCTCTAACCCCGTGTGCGCTATCTCGCTCAAAGGTTGGCTTAGCCAACCGCTACGGCTTAGGGATGGTTCCCCCGTCGCCCGGTCCGTTGCTTGCTCCACCGCCACACATGAAGATCATTCTAGCGCAGCGAGGCCACGCAGAAGATAGCTGCAAGGCCGCGTTCATCCATTGCCTTATCTGGATCAGATCTGCCCGACTTTGCGCTATCCGCTAAACAGCAGCCAGCGCGGGAGCGAGTTGCTCCGCGGTGGTCTCCACGGTCTCAGGGACCGTGACCGCAAGACGCCCATCTCGGTCCAAGACGTGTCGCGCTCCAAGCACCGTCAAGCCAACGACGCGGCTGGTTCCGGGCTCGTAACGGACGACGTGACCCTCAGGGGTCTCCTCACTCTCGGCTGGCTGGGGCGCGCCGACGTGCAGGTAGAGCACGTCGTTCTCGGCGTCGTAGTCGGCGTGATCGAAGCTCAACGGCCCGATCGTGATCTTTACCCGCTCCATGACTTAGAGTCCTTCCGGTTGGCAAACGCGGACACGATCCCGCGCTGGCGTCTGCTCATAGCCTACGACGACCAGCAGCCACTGACTCGGGCCGGCCCCACGCACGTAGTATCGAGTGCGCTCCATCGCTGCGCCCCCTCAAGCCAGCGGGTCGTACCTGAGCCTCACTTTCGTCACCGTGGACGGCTGGCACAAAGGCGATGAAGCCGTGCCCACGACTGCGATCCTGCCGTTCTGGAAATGCCCCTTCAGCGTGAGGGTTGAGGTGAACGACTGTTCTGTCTGGGACTCCTCGGGTGTCAGCGTGACCGGACCCGAGAAGGCAAAGCTCCCGGAGGCATTGATCGTGAGACGGTGAGGAGCTTTGATGGTGACCTCGTCATCGGCCGGCAGGCCGCCGGTCGGTTCCTTACCGGTGTAGCAGGCGAGTCCCGCGTAGGTGATGGCCGTCCCGCCCTTGGCCACGGTCAGGTCAACGGCCCCGTTGGTGTATTCGTTCTCGCCTTCCTTGGCGACCGTTTCGCTGGCGCTTGGAGCGTAGCCACCAGCACGGATGTGGAGCTTCTGGGCAGCGCACGCCTGTGCGGCGAGCGAAAGACAGCCCAGCGCAAGGATGATCGAGATCAGTAGCCGCGTGCGCACCGGATCACCCTATCGGCGTGTCAACACGACGACCGGGATCTCCCGGTCGGTCTTCGCCTGGTATTCGTCGTATGCCGGCCATACCTCCGCCATCAGCGCCCACAGACGCGCACGCTCCTCCCCCTCCGCCGTGCTTGCACGCACCGGCACCGTCTCCGCGAGCACCTCGATCTTGGCCTCGGGATCGGCCTGCAGGTTCTGGTACCAGCCGGGATGCGCTGGGGCGCCGCCCTTCGACGCCACTATGACCCAGCGCTCGCCGTCGGTGCGGTGGATCAGCGGCGTCGTCCGTGGCTCACCGGATGTGCGACCGGTCGTCGTCAGCAGCAGGATCGTGGTCCCGCGCCAGTGGTAGCCGCGCTCGCCGTGGGTCTCGCGATAGACGCAAACGTGCTCGCCGCCAAACAGATCGTCGTCGCTGTCGGCCATCCGGTTGCGAGTCTAGCGCCGTCTGGCGCGCCGTCCGGCGCATGCTGCTACTGATCTGTCGATGATGCGCGAGGTCGACTGGCTGATCGCCCCCGACAGCTTCAAGGCGAGCCTCGTATGAGCTCGCCCGAGCACCCCAACGCCGCGGCAGCCGGCCGCGAGCAGCGGGCACGCTCGTTCGGTGGCGTGGCGGATGAGTACGACCGCGGTCGTCCGGGCTATCCGCACGCGGCGATCGGGTGGCTGCTCGGAGACGAGCCGTTGGACGTGCTCGACCTGGGCGCGGGCACGGGCAAGCTGACGGAGGCGCTGGTGCAGGCCGGCCATCGGGTGCTCGCGGTCGAGCCGCTCGCCGAGATGCGGGCGATCCTCACCTCCACGCTGCCCGCGGTGGAAGCACTCGAGGGCACCGCCGAGGCGCTGCCGCTAAAGGACGCGAGCGTCGACGCGGTCACGGTCGGGGCCGCGTTTCACTGGTTCGACGAGCGCCCCGCCAGGGCGGAGATCGCGCGGGTGCTGCGTCCGCCGGGCGTGCTCGGGTTGCTCGGCAACGGGTTCGACACCTCACCCGCATGGGTTGCCCGCGTGCGCGAGATCCTCGGACCGCCAGCGATCCAGCGGCCCGGCCATTGGCCCTCGGTGGAGGACCTGAACGAGGACTTCGCCGAGATCGAGGACCGCGAGTTCCCCCACGAGCAGCCTGTCGACCGGGCGAGCCTGCGTGATCTGGCCAGCTCTCGCAGCAGCCTCGCGGTGCTGGGAGAGCCCCAGCGCCAGGATGTGCTCGCGCAGCTCGATCGCCTGTGGGAGCAGGAGCCCGAGCTGATCGGGCGTACGGACGTGCTGCTGCCCTGGCGGGCACGCGTGCGACGCTGTAGGCGCCTACGGTGAGTCAGCTCGCGCGAGCGGCACGCCCGGAGCCCGGGCAGATCCCCCGACGATGAACTACCTGACCACCGGATTCATACCGAGCCCATCCCACAACGGCTTCTACCTGGGGCCGCTGTTCGTGCACGCCTACGGCCTCGCGTACGTGGTCGGCGTGATCGCGGCCGTGACGCTCACGATTCGACGCTGGGAGGCGCTCGGGGGGGATCGACAGCTCGTCTACGACGTCGCGCTGTGGGGGTTCCCCGCGGGGGTAATCGGCGGACGGCTGTACTTCCTCGCCACGAGCTGGAACGAAGTGCCGCCGCACTGGTGGGGGCCGTTCGCGATCTGGAAGGGCGGTCTGGGCATCTGGGGCGGGATCGCCCTCGGCACGCTCACCGGCATCTGGGTGCTGCGCCGGCGTGGGGCGAACGTGACGCTGTTCATGGACGCCGCCGCCCCGGGAATCCTCGTCGCGCAGGCGATCGGACGGATCGGCAACTACTTCAACCAGGAGCTGTTCGGCTCGCCGAGCAAACTGCCGTGGGCGCTCGAAATCTCGGCGGCGCACCGTCCGGTCGGGTACGCGCAGTTCGCGACCTTCCAGCCGACATTCCTGTACGAGCTGATCTGGAACCTGCTGCTGGCATGCGCGTTGGTGTGGCTAGGCCGACGTCGGACGATCAAGCCACCGGGGCTGTTCGCGCTGTACGTGGCGGGCTATTCGTTCGCGCGCATCGGCGAGGAGCTGGTGCGGATCGACCCCGCCCACCACTTCCTCGGACTGCGGTTGAACCTGTACGTCGCGAGCATCCTGTGTCTGGTCGGGCTCGCGTGGTTCGTGCGCACCCAGCGCGGCTCTGGGCCCGAGGACGCCGCGACGGATATCCGGTCGAGCAACGGCAAGGTGGCGGACGCGAGCGCCGCACGCGGCGTCTCCGGAGGATCTGGGTAGCCTGCGGCCTCGTGGCCGACACCAGCACGATCGCCTCACTCGCCACCGCCGGGGGCACGCTCGTGCTCGCGATCGCCACCTTCTCCTCGACGCGCTCGGCCAACCGTGCAGCGCGGGTGTCCGAGCAAGCGCTGAAGGTCGGCCTGCGGCCGGTGCTGTTCAACGCCCGCCCACAGGACCCGCCCCAGAAGGTCGGGTTCATCGACGACCACTGGCTCGTGCTCCACGACGGCCTCGCCGCCGTGGAGGAGTCCGACGGCAACCTCTACCTGGCGATACCGCTGCGCAACGTGGCCGCCGGGATGGCGGTGCTGCACGGGTGGCACCTGTGGACGCAGCGGGCGACCGCCGATGCCCCGCCGCCGAGCGCCTCCGGCGAGAACGACGAGTTCCGCCGGCTGCAGCGCGACCTCTACGTTCCGGCGGGTGACATCAGCTTCTGGCAAGCGGCGATACGCGATCGGGAAGATCCGCTGTACGCGCCGCTGCTGCAGGCGATCCAGGCGCGTACGGCGATCAGCGTCGACGTCCTGTACGGCGACCACGAGGGCGGACAGCGCACCATCACCCGCTTCTTCCTCACGCCGCGTGCCCACGGCGACGAGGACCCGTGGCTATGGGTGTGCTCGACCTCGCGCCACTGGAACCTCGACCGAGCCGACCCCCGTTAGCGCGGGACCCTAGACCGTGCCGACCCGCGTTAGCGTCGTGAGCGGGGCTCGCTGAGCGTCAGGCTCTCGGTCCGCAGGCTCGTGCCGGCCGCGCGCACGCGCACCCTCACCGGAAGCTTCCCGTGCGCCGCCAGCAGCTTCCTGGCGATGGCGTTGAGCGGCACCTTGACCGTCCTGCTCTGACCGGCGCCGAGCGTCAGCTCGATCCCGCCGAGCACGACCGTGCGCTTCGTGATCCTGCCCCCGTTGGTCGCCGCGAGCGCGGTGACCCGGCCGTCGTGGAGTTGCTCGACGAGCGTGAGCTGCACGCTCGCCGTCGCACAGCCACCGCTCCTCGCCGCGCAGTGTGCGCTCACGTAGATCGCGCCCGACCTCGACCTGACGGCGGTCACGGTCACGTCGGGCGCTTTGCTGGCGGTAAACGCCGCCACGCCGTTGCCCGAGGCGGCAGCCGTGCTCGGAGTGGCACCGACCGTGGTCGTCGTCGGAGGCGAGACCGGCGGCGGGGCCGGCGGCGGCGATTCGCCGGCGAGGTGCATCGCCGCGTCGATCCCGGACGTGGCACTTCCAGCCGTCACCAGGACCGGGGTCGCTTCTTCCCCGGTCGAGCGGCCGTCGAAGTACTGCAGGAGGTACTTCGTCCCGGCTGGCGGGAAGAACACGACGCTGTAGGTGTCCGTCGCGAGGGCCGTCAGCGCGTATTCGCCGGCATCGTCCGTCGTGGCGCAGCGGTATTCGGATTCGAGGATGAACGCACCTTCGGTAAACGCGCAGACTTCGCCGTCCACGAGCGGGGCGCCTGTCGCGGCGGCGATCATCTTGCCCGTGATCGTCCCACCTTCGTGCATGCTGGCATCGATGTTTTCGAGCGTCTCCCCTGCGCTGGTCACTTCCACCACGGTCGCCTCGTACCGCAAGGGCTTGTCTTCGTAGAACTGCGGGGCGAAGTTGGCTTCTTCCCCATAGGGCACCGAGAACTTGACGGTGTACTGCCCGAGCCCCAGGGTCGAGACCGTGTAGTCGCCGTCTGCATCGGTCGAGGCGCACCGGAAGAAGCTTTCTTCCTCGCCTTCGGCCGATTCCACGCAGACTTCGATGCCGGCGATCGGGACACCGGTCGCCGCGGAGCTGACCTCGCCGTCGACGTGTGCGCCCGCCTGCATTTCGGCATCTATTCCTGATGTGGGCGGGTCCCCGGCCGTCACCGCCACGGGGGTCGCCTGCGAGAACGACGGCTCGTCATCCCAATACTGGGCGGCGAAATTGGCTTCGCCTTCGTAGGGCACCGAGAACTCGACCTTGTATTCCGCCGTGGCCAGCGCGGAGATCGTGTACGAGCCACCCGCCGTGCTGAGGACACAATGCTCGAGTGGGGCTCCGGTCACCGGGGTGGCACACACTTCGATGCCTTCGAGCGGATCGTGTGAGGCCGCTTCGGTCACGGTGCCTTCGATCTCACCGCCACCGCCACCGCTCGCCAGCGGGCTCGCCGCGAGGGCGCTCGCTCCCGCCGTCGGGGTGAGCGTCAGCGACACCACGGCCGCGCAGACGACCGTCAGCACGGCCGCCACGAACAACGCCGGCACGGCGTGGGCTACCCGTCTGCGAAGCGGCCAGGCATGTGTCATCGACAGCCTGCGATGTCCCATCCCGTCATCTCTCCCTGATCGCGGCTTCGAGGCTCCGTTCCTCGTGTGTACAAGCCTACTTGGAGCACCGGCTGGCGCCAAGACGTTGGGGTGCCCAGCGGCCCCGGCGCAGGTCGCCGAGGACGGGCGCGTCGCGCGCGGAGGCCTGACGCCCCCGTGCGGCGTGCGTCCTAGAGGTCCAGGAAGCGGAGGACGAGCCGGCCGAGGACGATCACGTCGCCGCCCTGCAGCTCGGCCTGCTGGACGCGTCGGCCGTTGACGAACGTGCCGTTGGCGCTGCGGTCGTCGAGGATCCTCGCGCCCGAGGGCCGCGGGACGAGGATCGCGTGACGTCGTGAGACGGAGCTATCGTCGAGGCGGAGATCGGCGGCGAGCCCACGGCCGATGTGGATGGCCTCGCCGGAGAGGGCGATCAGCAGCGTTTGATCCGGTCCCTGGATTTCGATGTAGCGGCCGGGCTCGACAGGTCCGGCGGGCACGGCCTGATGACGGGCGCGCTCGTCCAGACAGGCCGTCGGGTCGAACCTCTCGGTCAGCCCGTCGGTGGGGCGGATGAGTGTCTGTGCGGTCATGCCAACAGGAAACCGCACTTCGCTCACGCGAACATCAATCGTCGTGAAGAAATACAGAAATAAAGATCAGGAGGCCCGGGGCCGGTGAGGGTCGCGACGCGACCGCCGGAAGCGGCGGGCTGTTATGCGACGGTCGGCGTGCGCGGGGCAGCGCGAGCGACCTCGCCGGCGGCGGCGACATGCCCGGCGGCTTTCGCTGCGGCCTTGCGCTTGGCCATCCGCCTGGAGCTGAGCCACCCCCAGCCGCCGACCGCGACCACCGGAACGACGTACATCATCGAGATGTACCAGTGCATCAGACAGGCTATCGGCACCATCACGCAAAACCTACCACGCGCTCACCATGCCTCCGCGGGCGAGCCACCGGGGTCGGCGGTCCCCCCGCCCCCGCCGACGGTTGCTCGGGCGCGGCGGCGGCGTACGAACAGCACGAACACCAGTCCCGCGACGACGATCGCCACCCCAAGGATGATCACCGCCAGTGGCGCCTTGGAGCTCTCTGGTGTCCAGAACAGCTGTCCGTCGATCGCGCCCTTGGCGGTGCCGACCGCGATCGGCACCTGCCAGTCGAAGATCAGCGTGCGTTTGCTCTTGTTCCTCACCTGCGCCGGGGGCACCGGCGACATCCAGTGGATGCGGTGGTCGTGCCATTCGAACTCCCCCGTGCGGTCGACTACTTCCCACTTCGGGGTGGCGGTCGGGGTGGCGATCGGCGGCACCGTGACCTCGGCGTAGAAGTTCGTGTTCAGGTAGGTCGCCGGCGCGTGGACGTTCTGTTCGGCGGTGCCGTTGGCGAGCACCCGGGCGTACGGTTCGCCTTCGTAGCCATAGATCGTGACCGTCTTGCCGGTGTGGTTGCGCAGCAGCAGACGGTCGGCGAACTCGAGCACTTCAACGCTCAACCCCGGCACGGTCGGGGTGATCGTGGTGATGTTCGAGCGGTAGTCGTAGCTCAATCCCTGATCGTTGATCGGGTTGGCCGCCTCGGTGGAGGTCCGCGGTAGCGGCGACCCGGTGGCTCCCGTCGCGCTCGCCAGCGCCGACGTCGGCGCCACCAGCAGCGCAGCGCCCAGCAGCAGGTGGGTCAGGCGACGGGCCATGCGTGTGAGACCGTAGCGCAGGGCCGCGGCGGTCATGCCGTACCGCGGGACCGCGGCGCTCGTATCGCGGCCCAGGGCTGTGGCACTCGTCGTGGCGCGGGGCAGCGGCGCGCTCATGTGCCCACCGCCGAGAGCAGCCACAGCCCGAAGCTCGTGAAGGCGACCATCACCGCGAGCATCCAGTACTGGCTGCGTACCGCCTCTTCGGGGTCCTTGTAGAGCACCAGCGCGCGGTCGTGCGCGAGCGCCAGCCCGCCCACGTGGCCGCTGAGGAGGGCGGCCACCTGCACGTACCAGATCGCCGCGTAGGAGATGATGTGGTAGTCGATCTGGAAGCCGCTCGTGCCGAAGAGGTTCGAGCCGTTGCCGAGCGGATCCGAGACGAGGTAGACCATCGCCTGGCTCTGCCACAGCAGCAGCGAGAAGTAGTGCGCGAGCACGTACGCGAAGGCGATCGGCACGAGCGTGTGCACGAACGTGTGCGTCAGCATGCTGACGGTCGTAGCGCTCGCTGACCTTGTGCACCCCGAAGATCCCCACGCGGTAGACGCCGATGATCAGCAGGATGCAGAACACTAGGCCGAGCGAGTACGCGAGCTCCTGCGCCGGCGTCGGGTTGAAGCCGAGGCCTTCGAACAGGCTCTGCAGGCTCGGCTCGTTGTTGCGCCAGATGCCGCCGTTGCTGAAGCCGTCGAAGGTCGTGGTGCCGATCAGCGCGCAGATGAACGCGACTGTGCCAGCGCGGATCCGCAGGTCGGTGACGCCGCTCAGCAGCCGCCGCGAGTAGACCACGCCGTCCTCGTCGCGCACGAGCGCCGAGAGCTTGGAGAGCAGGTTGAAGTACACGCCGAACCCGTCCGCCTGCGAGCTCCACTCCTCCACCCCGAACAGCGCCATCCCCACGAGCATCACCAGGAAGTACGCCGAGCGACAGCGCCGCCAGCGTCGACGGCCGGTCTTTTTCGACGTAGATCAGCTCCAGCCACGCGAAGCCGACGATGCCGGCAATCGCCGGCCACACGCCGAGCCACTGCGGATAGCGCAGCGGCGGGCTGCCTGGGCGCCCGCGTCGCAGCAGCGCCCAGCACCGCCGCGATCGCCCGCGCGCACGTCCGCCACGGGCTGAGGGCGCTGAACACGTCCCCGAACAGCACGCTCGCGACGGGGGTGCCGACCCAGAAGATCACGTAGATGAACGTCACCGAGAAGTTCGCCTGGGTCACCTGTGCGCCGGCGAAGCCGCTGTAGACCACGACCGCGAACACCCCCACGCCGAACAGGCCCGCCAGCGATTCCAGCGTCCGTGGCAGCCGGAACAGCCGGCGCAGGCGCGGCTCTTGCAGCTGGGGGCGCGTCCACATCGTCGACAGCGCCACGAACGAGACCACCAGCACGATCGCGGCGGTCCAGCTGAACAGCCACACGGGGATCGGCAGGTCGGCCTTGCCGACGATCCCGTGCGCCTGGGCGCTCGCCGGAAGCGCCAGCGCCACCAGCCCAAGGCCGCCGAGCAGGGGTGCCAGCATGCGACGGAACGGGCCTCTCATGCGAGAGGCAGTCTAGGCAACGCCCATCGCTCGACCTCACCGATCGCGCCGCGCTCGCGTACCCTGGGGCTGGATGCTGAGCGCTCCGCTTGCCGTCTCCACCGACACCTCCGCCGCCTTCCAGCTCGGTCCGCTGGCGATCCTCGGACTGCTCTACGCCCGACGCGCACACACGCTCGCCGAAGAGGACCACCCGGTGCCCGGCTGGCGTCAGGCGTGCTTCTACGGCGGCTTCGTCGTGATCGGGGTGGCGCTCACCTCGCTCGGGCGCGGCCAGCCAGGACCTGCTGTGGGTGCACATGATCGAGCACCTGCTGCTCGGCGACATCGCCGCGCTGTTGATCGTGCTGGGACTCACCGGGCCGCTGTTCGCGCCGGTGCTGAGGATCAGCTGTTCGACCGCCTGCGGGTGCTCTCGCACCCGGCGATCGCCTTCCCGCTGTGGGTGATCGACCTGTACACGTGGCACGTGCCCGTGTTCTACGAAGCGGCGCTGCGCCACTCGGGCATCCACGCGCTCGAGCACGCGATGTTCCTCGGCTTCGGCATCAACATGTGGATGTGCCTCGTCGGCCCGCTGCCGACGCCGAGCTGGTTCGGCAACCTCGGCAAGCTCATCTACATCGTCGCCGTGCGCCTCGCCGGCACCGTGCTCGGCAACGTCTTCCTGTGGTCGGGCACGGTCTTCTACCCGTACTACCTGAAAGGCGAGGCCCATTTCCACATCTCCCCGCTCGCCGACCAGAGCATCGCCGGCGCGATCATGATGGTCGAGGAGTCGATCCTCACGCTCGGGCTGTTCTGCTGGCTGTTCCTGCGCACCGCCCGTGAGAGCGAGGAGCGTCAGAACCTGCTCGACTGGGCCCACGCCCGCGGCTTGGAGCTGAGCGAGACACGTGCCGCACGGGCGGTGGCCGCCGGCCGCGGCGCGGAGCTGCGCCAGCGCCTGGAAACGCGTCTCGAGCTACGAGACGGTCCGCCTGAGCGCCTGCAGACGCACTCTGGAGCGCCGGAGCACACGTAGCGCCACCCAAAGCAGCACACGTAGCGCCACCCAAAGCAGCACACGTAGCGCCACCCAAAGCAGCACACGTAGCGCCAACCCAGCGCCACCCGAGCACACGTAGCGCTACGCTGGCGTCATGTGCGCCGGTTGCGCGATGGCGGCGGCCTCCGCCGCGAGCGGCTTCAGGACCTGGATGCAGAGCCAGAACATCCCCTGGCTGACACCGCGGCGGATGCGGCGGCTGACGATCGGCGCGATGTGCGCCGCCGGCGTCGTCTCGACGATCGGTTTCAGCGGCTCGACCCCACCCGCCACGGCCCACGCCGGCCACACGAGCCCGATCGCTACTCACAGCACGTCTCGCTGACACCCCGTTAGGGCATCGCTGAGCAAGCGAGGCAAGGACGCAGACCGATCGGAGATCGGCCAGTGCCGCTCAGCGGTGTCCTAACCGCCGGCGACTGCGGGAAGGATCGTCAACTCCGCGCCGTCGGCGACCGGCGTGGCCAGCCCGTCGAGGAAGCGGATGTCTTCGCCGGCCACGTACACGTTCACGAACCGCCGCAGCGAGCCGTCGTCGTCGGAGATGCGCACGCGCAGCTCCTCGTGGCGCTCGAACAGGCCGTCGAGCACCTCCTGCACGGTCGCGCCGTCGACCTGGGCCTCGGCCTCGCCGCCGGCGGCGGCGCGCAGCTGCGTGGGGATCTTCACGACGACGCTCATCAGACCGTCACCCCCTCGCCGACGCCGGCCTCGAAGGCCGCGAGCGTCGGTGCGATCGTGCTTGTCTCGAACGTGCCGCGGACGGCGTCGAGCGTCTTCAGGCCCTCGCCGGTGATCACCAGCACGACGCGCTCGTCGGGGTCGATGTCGCCGCGCGCGGCGAGCTTCGCCAGCACCGCGGTCGTGACGCCGCCGGCGGTCTCGGTGAAGACGCCGGTCGTCTCCGCCAGCAGCTTGATGCCCGCGCGGATCTCCTCGTCGCTGACGGCATCCACCGAGCCGCCCGTACGTCGGGCCAGATCGAGCGCGTACGGACCGTCGGCGGGGTTGCCGATCGCCAGCGACTTGGCGATCGTGTTCGGCTTCACCGGCCGGCAGACCTCGTGGCCGTCGGCGAACGCGCTCGCCACCGGCGAGCAGCCCTCGGCCTGGGCGCCGTTCATGCGCGGCAGCTCGTCCGTCGAGCAGCCCCAGCTCGGTCCATTCCCGGAAGCCGGCGGCGATTTTCGTGAACAGCGAGCCCGATGCGACCGGCACGATGCAGCGGTCGGGCAGCTCCCAGCCGAGCTGCTCGGCGATCTCGAACGCGAGCGTCTTGGAGCCCTCGGCGTAGTAGGGGCGCAGGTTGATGTTCACGAACGCCCAGTCGCGCTCGGCGCACAGCTCGGTGCACAGGCGGTTGACGTCGTCGTAGTTGCCTTCGACGCCGACGAGGTTGGTGCCGTAGACGCCGGTGGCGAGGATCTTCTGCTCCTCGAGGTCAGCGGGGATGAACACGTAGGACTCCAGCCCCAGCGCCGCCCCGTGGGCGGCGACGGAGTTGGCGAGGTTGCCCGTCGAGGCGCAGGCGATCGTCTCGAAGCCCAGCTCGCGCGCCCGTGTGACGGCGACCGAGACGACGCGGTCCTTGAACGAGTGGGTCGGGTTGGCGGCGTCGTTCTTGACCCACACCTCGCGCAGGCCCAGCCGCTCGGCCAGCCTGTCGGCGCGGATCAGCGGCGTGCAGCCGGCCGGCAGCCCGACGCGCGAGGCGAGCCGGCCCGAGGGGCCAGGAGGCCCACCCGCGAGCGGCAGGAAGTCGGCGTAGCGCCAGATGTTCTGCGGACCGCCCTGGATACGGCGGCGCAGCTCGCCGACGTCGCGGCCGAGGCGGCTGTGGTCGTAGGCGACCTCCAGCGGCCCGAAGCAGCGCTCGCACACGTACAGCGCCTCCAGCGGATACTCGGCCTTGCACTCCTTGCACTGCAGATGACTGACAGCCATTGGGGCTCCTTCGCTTTAGTCTTCGCCTGTCACGTGTGGCGAAGAGCGCGATGGCCCGCCACACATCACCTGGAATTGGCACCTTCCCGCCTGTGACTTGGCGGTGGTTGCCGGGGTTTCGTAGGGCCAGGCCCTCCACCCCTCTGGATGTGGTTACTGCTATCTGAGCGACAGTCTAGCAACCATATCGGCGAAACGCAGCTATCGCTGAAGGAACGTCGCATCGGCTGGTAACGCTCATCGGCCGACGGTGTAGGCCCTGGCGTGAGCACGCCCACACGCGACCGCGACGAGCTTACCGGCAAGGCCGGCGAGCCCTTCCGCTTCGCCTCCCCGAACAGCAAGCGACGAATGCTGATCATCGTCAACCCGTACGCGACGACTGTCTCCGACCGCCTGCGCCATCTGGTCGTCTACGCCCTGCAGGGCCGCTTCGAGGTCGACGCCGTGGACACCGAGGCGCGCGGGCATGCGACCGAGCTGTGCCGCGAGGCCGCCCACGAGGGCTACGACGTGGTCGTCGCCTTCGGCGGCGACGGCACCGTCAACGAAGCCGCCAACGGATTGATTGGATCTCCCGCCCACCCCTCCTCTACCCCGCTGTGCTGCCTGCCTGGCGGCTCGGCCAACGTCTTCGGCAAGATGCTCGGCATCCCTGGCGACGTCGTCGACGCGACCGAGCACCTGCTGGCGATGGCCGACGACTGGCGTCCGCGCACGGTCGACCTCGGCGTCGTCAACGGGCGCTGCTTCACCTTCGCCTCGGGCCTCGGCCTCGACGCGAGCGTGGTCGAGCGGGTCGACGCGAACCCGAAGATGAAGGCGCGGCTGGGGCCGTACTTCTTCACGTGGGTCGCGGTCACCACGTTCCTGCGCCGCTACCTGGTGAGCCCGCCGAAGCTCGAGGTGCAGGCCCACGGGGAGACCTTCGGGGGCGTCACCGCGATCGTCCAGAACGGCTCGCCGTTCACCTACTTCCAGAACCGCCCGATCGAGATTGCCGACGGCGCCGCCCTGGACTCCGGCGCGCTCGCCGGAGGGGTGCTGCACCGCGCGACGCTGCTGTCGATGCCGTCGATCGCCTGGCGTGCGTTCTCGTCGCGAGCGCGGGTGGCCGGGCACCGCCAGATCAGTCCCCTGCGCGACCTGCAAGAGCTGACCGTGCGCAGCGCCGACGATCGGCCGCTGCCGCTGCAGGTCGACGGCGACTACCTCGGCGAGGTCACCGAGGCGCGCTACTCGATCATGCCCGGTGCGCTCAGCGTGATCTCCTGACGCACGCGCAAACGCCGGCCAAGCGCGATCGGCAGCGGGGAGCGGGGCGGCGCGGGCAGCGCGGGGCGGCCAAGCGCGATCGGCAGCGGGCCAGCGGGGCGACGGGCAGCCCGGGGGCGGCCTACGCGGCCGCTGCGCCGGGCGTCACCCGGTAGGCGTCGAACACCGACTCGGTGTTGCGCAGGCGGGTGATCGCGCTCTTGAGTGAGTGGGTGTCGGCTACCTCGACCACGAAGCGGTTCTTGACCATCGGCGGCATCGACAGGCAGCGCGCTTCGAGGATGTTGGCGCCGGACTCCGAGAACGCGCGGGAAAGGTCGGCCAGCAGGTGGTGGCGGTCCCACGCGTCGATCTGGATTTCCACGACGAAGCCCGTCGACTGGTCGCCTTCCCAGGCGACGCTCGTGAAGCGCTCGGGGCTCTTGCGCAGGAGTGTCGCGTTGGGGCAGTCTTCACGGTGGATCGTGATGCCGCGGCCGAGCGAGATGTAGCCGACGATCTCATCGCCGGGCACCGGCCGGCAGCACTTGGCCAGCCGCAGCATCACGTCGTCTACGCCTTCGACCCTGATTCCGTACTGGTTCGAGGACTTCGTCGGGCGCCGCCGCGCACGTCCGACACGCAGCAGGTCCGCGGCGCTGTCCTCGCCGTCGGCAGCCTCGCCCTGCTTGAGGCGTTGCATGACCTTGTTGACGACCAGCTTCGGCGAGACCTTGGCGGCGCCGAGCGCAATGTAGAAGTCATCGGCCTTGCGGTAGCCGACCTCGCTAATCACGTCTGCCAGCAGCGCCGAGCCGGTGATCTTCTGGGCGGGCAGACCCTGTTTGCGCAGGTGCTCCTGCAACAGCTCGCGGCCGGTGTGCTCGGTGTCCTGACGGGACTCGGCCTTGAACCACGCCTTGATCTTGTTGCGCGCACGGGTCGTCTTGACCGTCGCCAGCCAGTCGCGTGAGGGGCCCCGCTCGCGCTTGGCCGTGAGGATCTCGACGATGTCACCCGACTGCAACTCGTAGTGCAGCGGCACGATTTTCCCGTTCACGCGGGCGCCCACGCAGCGGTGGCCGATCTCGGTGTGCACCTCGTAGGCGAAGTCGAGCGGCGTCGCGCCCGCCGCCAGCGACTTGACTTCGCCCTTGGGGGTGAACACGTAGACCTCCTCCTCGAACAGGTCCGTGCGCAGCGTCTCCATGAACTCCCGCGGGTCCGAGAGCTCCTTCTGCCAGTCGAGCATCGATCGCAGCCACTTGAGCTTGGCGTCCTCGCCAGCGATCGACCAGCCGGAGCGTTGATCGCCGCCGGCGCCACCCTCGGGCTGCTTGTACACCCAGTGCGCGGCGACCCCGAACTCGGCCATCTCGTGCATCTCGTGGGTGCGGATCTGGATCTCCAGCGGCTGGCCCTCGGGACCGATCACGGTCGTGTGCAGCGACTGGTACATGTTGAACTTCGGCATCGCGATGAAGTCCTTGAAGCGGCCCGGCAGCGGCTTCCACAGCGAGTGGATCACGCCGACGGTGCCGTA
Source organism: uncultured Solirubrobacteraceae bacterium (assembly GCA_963779665.1). Classification (GTDB taxonomy): domain Bacteria; phylum Actinomycetota; class Thermoleophilia; order Solirubrobacterales; family Solirubrobacteraceae; genus Palsa-744. The sequence continues at coordinate 29,530 of CAVZYW010000003.1, forward strand.
GCAGTCCTTGACCGAGTCGACGATCACGCGCATCGCCGTGAGGTCGTAGATCTCGTTGAACTCGCGGCCCTTGTTGGTCATCTTCGAGTAGATCGAGTAGAAGTGCTTGGCGCGGCCGGCGATCTGCGCCTCGATGCCGACGCCCGCGAGCTCGCTGTGCAGGTACTCGCCGGCCTCTGAGACGTAGCGCTCGCGCTCCTCGCGCTGCTGGGCGACGAGGCCCTTGATCTCCTGGTACTTGCGGGGGTGGAGCGTGGCGAATGCCAGATCCTCGAGCTCCCACTTGATCGCGTGGATACCGAGGCGATGAGCCAGCGGCGCGTAGATGTCGAGCGTCTCCCGCGCCTTCTCCATCTGCTTCTGCTTGGGCATCGCCTCGATCGTGCGCATGTTGTGCAGACGGTCGGCGAGCTTGATCAGGATGACCCGCACGTCGGTGGCCATCGCGACCATCATCTTGCGGTAGTTGTTCGCCTGCGCCTCGTCGCGCGACTGGAAGGTGATGCCGGTCAGCTTGGTGACGCCGTCGACCACACCCGAGATCTCCTCGCCGAAGCGCTCTCGCACCTCCTCGATCGATGCGGAGGTGTCCTCGACGGTGTCGTGCAGCAGCGCCGCGCACAGCGTCTCGGTGTCGAGCCGCATGCCCGCGCAGATGCGCGCGACGCCGACCGGGTGCACGATGAAGTCCTCGCCGGACTTGCGCCGCTGGTCGGCGTGGTGCTCGCACGCGAACACGAACGCGTCCTGGACGCGCTCGCGATCGATCTCCACGGAGGAGTCGGTCGCGTGCTCTGAGACGATCGCGAACAGGTCGTTCAACAGCCGCCGCTCGGACGGGCTCAGGCCCAGCGCCGGCGGCGCGGACTCGCCCACCTGCGCGGCGACCCCGCCCCCCTGCGCACCTGGCGCCCCCTGCGTGTGTGTGCCCGGCGCCCCCTGCGTGTGCGTGCCTGGCGCGTCCGGCTGGGTCGCGGGCTGCTCGCGCGGGTCCGTGGGCTCATCGAGCACGTCCGTCACGGCCGTGGCGTCTGCCGGCCCGGTGAGCTGTGAGCGGTTTGGGTCTTCGGCGATGGCCATTACCTATAAGGGTAGGGGACGTTCGGGCCGGATTGAAGGCGTTGATCGCTCAGAGCGCGAACAGCACGAGCTCCTCCGCGTCGGCACCCTCCTCCGCGCCGCGCTCCGCGTCCGCGTCCTCGCTGGCGTCCGGCTCGATCAGGCTCGCGCCGACGGGCGCCTCGGCGGCCGGTACGTCGTCAGCCGGCGCCTCCTCGGCCGGAGCCTCGGTGGCCTGCTGCTCGATCAGCCGCGTGCGGCGGAGCACCAGCCGGGGCTCGCTGACGCCGTTCCATTCGTTGACCTCCAGCGTGAACGTCGCCTGCTGGCCGATCTTCGATTGGTCATCCGCGCTTCCGTCGGCGAGCGGCAGCCCGCCGCCGGTCCCGAACGCGACCGCCCGCGCGCGTGCGCCGTGCGAGTCGCACGGTGAAGCGCGCGTGCTTGCCTTCGCCCATCGGCCTGACGTCGGCGAACGTGGCGTCGGCGACCATCAGCGACACGGGCGGGTTGCCGCGGCCGAACGGCGCCACGGCCTGTAGCTCCTCCGCGAGCGCCATCCCGAGCTCGTCCCCGCCGACGATCGCGTCCACGCGCTCGACCGCCACGAGGTCCTGTGGGCGGAGGACCCGCTCGGCGTGTGCGGCCAGCGCGGTCGCGAAGTCGGCCACCCGCCCGCGCTCGATCTCCAGTCCCGCTGCCGCACGGTGGCCTCCGAAGCGCAGCAGGTGCTCGCCGCACGCGGTCAGCCCCGCGAGCAGATCGAACTCCTCGACGCTGCGACCGGACGCCTTGCCGGTGTCTCCGTCCAGCGCGATCAGCACCACCGGGCGTCCGCTGCGCTCGACCAGGCGCGAGGCGACGATCCCGATCACGCCCGGGTGCCAGCCATCCCCGGCGAGCACGTATGCCGGGACGCTCTCCCAGCTCGGTCATCTGTGCTTCGGCCTGGAAGCGGATACCTTGCTCCACCTGCCGGCGCTCGTGGTTGGCGGAGTCCAGCTCGTGCGCGATCTGCGCGGCCCGCGCCGGGTCCGCGGTCAGGACCAGCTCGAGGCCCGCGTCGGCGCGGTACAGGCGCCCGGCGGCGTTCAGCCGCGGCGCCAGCGCGAACGCGACCGCACGCTCGTCGACCTTCGCCGGATCGACGCCGTGCGACCGCCATCAGCGCGCGCAGACCGGGCTTGGCGGTGCTCGCCAGCGCCCGCAGCCCGCGGCGTACGAGCGTGCGGTTCTCGCCGATCAGCGCCACGACGTCGGCGATCGTCGCCAGCGCCACCAGGTCGAGGTCCTGCTCGAGCTCGCCCCGCGCGAGCATCCCCCGCGCACGCTCGGCCTCCCGCCCGCCCGCCTGCCCCCCGGCGGCGGCGTCGAGCAGTGCCTGGGCGAGCTTGTATGCGACCGCCGTCGCACACAGCTCGGCGCACGGGTAGCCGCACAGTCGCGGGTGCACGATCGGCGCCTGCGGCAGCTCCCCGTCGGCGCGCGGCGCGTGATGGTCGGTGACCACCACCTCGATGCCGAGCTCGCGCGCGAGAGCCACCTCCTCGACCGCCGTGATCGCGCAGTCCACGGTGATCAGCAGCCGTGTGCCCCGCGCCGCGAGCCGCCGCACGGTCGACGCGTTCAGGCCATAGCCGTCGCCTGCACGGTCGGGCAGGTAGAAGTCGACGTCCGCCCCCAGGCCCCGCAGCGCGCGCACGAGCACCGCGGTCGAGCAGATGCCGTCGACGTCGTAGTCGCCGTGGATCGTGATCCGCGTGCCCTGCGGCGACGTGGCCGAGGATCGCCGCCACCGCCTCGTCGATCGCCGCGAACGCCTGCGGCGGGTGCTCCTCGCCGTCGAGGAGAAACGCCCGCGCGAGCGCCGGCTCGGCCATGCCCCTGCGCACCAGCACCTGCGCGAGCGGATCGCTCACGCCCAGCTCGTCGCGCAGCCGCGCGACCTCAGCCGGCGGGCATGGGGGATCTCGAAGCGGGCGGGGCGCATGCTGGCGAGACTACGGCCAGAGTGGGACGGAACCGTGGCGTGGCACCCCAACCCCCGCGGGACGCCGGCAGCTGCCGTCCGCGTGCGTGCGGGGGCAGGACCGGCGGGTGCGGCCTGCTACTCGGGCAGGACCGGGGGCCCGCCCGCTACGCGTTCGCGGCGCATGCCCTCTAGGTAGATCACCGCTATGCCGATCAAAGCGCCGGGCACCGCGTAGAGCACCACCCCGATGTCGGTCGCCTTTTCGCCGGGCACCCGCAGCGCGGACACCTTCACGCCGTAGATGATCAGCCCGACGACGATCGAGCCGATCAGCGACCCCACGAACGCGCCCACGATCCCGCCCCAGAAGCGGTCGGGCATAAAGATCGTGAAGTGCCAAATCGCCAGGCCCATGATCACCCACGCGAGCATTCCCATCAGCGCGACCTCCCGTGACGTTTGTTGCGGCGCCCGCCCGCCCGCTTCTTCTCCCGCTGCTTGGGGTCTTCCTTGAGCACCAGGTCCTCGGGCGTGAGGTCGGCCGCGGGATCGCGCTTCGGGGCGGCCGGCGGCGCGACCGTGGCGCTGGCCTCCGCCGTGCTCGCGCGGCGTCCGCGACCACCGTTGGGCGCCGCCGGCGCTCCACCCGCGGGATCGCCATCGACGTCGAGGTCGCGTACCAGTTCCTGGAACTCATCGCGCGAGATCTGCTGGCCCGCTTCCTCCGGAGCGACGAGGCCCCCGCGTCGCGTGCGCCGGCGCTTCTGCTCCGGTTCGACGTCCTCCGGCGCTCCACCGGCGGTCGTCGCGTAGGCGGGTACGGCGCCGAGCTCACGTACGATCCGCGCACGGCGCACCCGGTAGGCGGGCTCGCGCTCCTTCCAGTGGGTCAGCACCGGCGAGGCAATGAAGATCGACGAGTACGCCCCGGAGGCGACGCCGATCATCAGCGCGAACGCGAAGTCCTTGAGCGTCGGGCCGCCGAACAGCAGCAGCGCGATCACCGGCAGCAGCGTGCAGAAGCTCGTCGCCAGCGATCTGGTGACGACCTCGGACATCGAGCGGTTGACGATCTGTGAGAACGCTGCCCGGGGCATCCGCGGGACGTTCTCGCGTATTCGGTCGAACACGATGATCGTGTCGTACAGCGAGTACCCCAGGATCGTCAGCAGCGCGGCGACCGTGGCCGTCGTGACTTCCCTCCCCGTGAGCGAGTAGACGCCGGCCGTGATCAGCAGGTCGTGCATCAGCGCGATCAGCACCGGCACGGCGTACTTCCACTGGAAGCGCAGCGCGATGTACGCCGAGATCACCAGCAGCGAGGCGATGATCGCGATGATCGCGCTGTTGGCGACGGTTTTCCCGAACGTCGGCCCGATCGAGGTCGAGGAGAAGTCCCTGGTGCCGGGGTGGCTGGGGCCGTTGCCGAACTTCGTCGAGAGCTCGCGTTCGACTTCCTTGAGCTTTTCCGGGCCGAGCGTCTTGGTGGAGATCTGATAGCCGTTGCCGCCGACGCTCGCGTCGGAGAACTTCTGCACCTCCGCGTTTGGATAGCCCGCCGCCCCCATCGCCTGCGCCACTTCACCCTCGGACACGGACTTGATGAACGACGTCTGGATGCGCGTCCCGGACTTGAAGTCGATGCCGAAGTTCAGTCCTTTGCCGCCGATCGCCAGCGCGCCGATCAGCAGGATCGTCCCCGACATCGAGAAGAACCACTTCGAGGCGCCCATGAAGTCGAACGTCCAGCCTTTGCCACGACGCGTGGCGCCGAGCGCGGCAGGGTGGCTGACGAGCCGCGAGTGACTCATCGCGCCGAGCGCCGCCTGCGTGGCGAGCACCGCGGTGAACAGCGACACGAGCGTGCCGATGCCGAGCATGAACGCGAAGCCCTTGACTTCGGCGGTCGCCAGCGCGAACAGGATGAACGCGGTCATGAACGTGACCACGTTCGCGTCGACGATCGCCGCGAAGCCATGTTTGTAGCCCGTGGCGATCCCCGAGATGATCGATCTGCCGCCGCGGATCTCCTCCTTGACGCGCTCGAAGATCACGATGTTCGCGTCCGCGCAGACGCCGATCGTGAGGATCAGGCCGGCGATCCCCGGCAGCGTCAGCGTGACCGGGATCAGCTTCACCAAGGCGAAGAAGTAGGCACCATAGATCAGCAGCCCGCCGACCGCGATCATGCCGAGGAAGCGGTAGAACAGCAGCAGGAAGGCGCACACCACGGCGAAGCCCGCGACCATCGCGAGCAGACCCTGGCTGAGCGCCTGTTTGCCGAGCGTCGCGGAGACCTGCGAGCGCGAGATCAGCACCAGCCGCAGCGGCAGCGCGCCGGACTGCAGCTCGTTGGCGAGGTTCTGGGCGGAGGTGATCGTGAACCCGCCCGAGATCTCCGAGCCGGTGGAGGCGTCGATGCCTTCGGGATACTTCGTGAAGTCGATCGACGGCACCGTGATCAGCTGGCCGTCGAGCACGACCGCGAAGTGCTGTAGCGCCTCTTCTTTGGTCACGCCCGGGAACAGCGCTTCCTGGCCGCGGTGGGCGATTTCCTTGGTTACCCGTTCGAACACCTTCTTGCCATGCGAGTTGAAGCCGAAGGTGACGTTCGGCTGCCCCGTGGATTCGTCGTTGCCCTGCGTCGGGTTGGTGATGTCTTCGCCGTTGAGCACCGGATCGTCGTTCAGCACGTACCAGCTGTTGGGCGAGGGGTTGGTGACCTTGCCGGCGGCGGTTTCGACGGCGTGGGCCTGCACCAGCACGGTCCCCGGGTTGACCCGCACCGCCTTGAGCTTCGCGCCTTTTTCGAGCTTGGGAAGATCCGTGTACAGGTTGTGTTCGTTTTCTTCGGGACCACGTAGGACTTTTTCGTGGGCGGTGTCGAGCAGGTACCAGCTCCCGTACAGGCAGCCTTCGAGCTGTGCGGCCGTGCAGCCGAGCGTCCACGTCGTGTCGCTGTGGCGCAGGATCGGCTTGCGTTTGGCGCCGCGCAGGACCGCCTGGTACTCGAGCAGCCCGGCGGTCAACCCGCCCGCCCCTTGGGCAGTCGTGTCGCCGGTGACCGTGCCTTCGGTGGGCGCCGGTTCGCCGGTCGGGCCGATCACGTTCGGCTCCCAGTCGTAGAACTGCAGTTGCGCGGTCTTGCCGACCTCGTTCTGGGCACGTGTCGCATTGCTGACGTCGGGCAGCGCCACGTCGATCTGGTCTTCCCCGGAGCTCTGGATTTCCGGCTGGGCCACGCCCAGCTGGTCGACGCGCTTGCGCATGATGTCGATCGCGCGTTCGAGCGATTCGGGCGTCACTTTCGACTGGGCCGTGGGCTTCGCCTGGTAGACGAGCTCGACGCCGCCCTTCAGTTCGAGCCCGAGTCGCGTCTTCTTGGTCGTGATCGCCGCGACCGACGCGACCACCAGGCCGGCGACGATCAGGAGGATCAAGGCGTTGCGTTTGCGGTCGGTCATGCTCGTCAGAGACTACTTGTCGGGGGTGAGCACCAGCAACAGCCCGCCGTCGTCGTCATAGGCGGGAAACATGTCCGCTTTGGCGCTGGCGGCCACGTCGCGTTCACCGCTGACGCTGACCGGCACCTCCAGCGCCCGCACCCCCCACTCGAGCACGGTCGCCACCGGGTCATCGCCGCCCGCGAAGCTCAGGCCGAGTACCTGCTCGACGCGCTGGCCGATCACGTCTTCCTCCTCCAGGCCCGTGAACGCAAACGAGTTCTTGCCGCAACCGACGATCCGGCCCTCGCCGTCGCAGACGAAGAACGCCGCGTCAGGCGCCGGGTAGTAGTCGTCGAGCAGTTCGAACAGGAACGCGAAGCCGCACTTGGCGCAGCCCTTCGGCTGGCGTGTAAAGCCGATGTTGCGGTCGAGCTCGCTGGTGCGGTGGCCGCAGTTCGGGCAGATGAACGGATGGGTCATGATTTCTCCACACAGACTACTCAGGGCCGCGCCGCGAAGGCTCACCTGCGGGGGTCCTAGATACACCTGGGCGGGATCGCTCGGCCTCGCCACGCAGCCACGCCCAGTCCGCGGGCGGTGTCTCTCAGAACAGCGCCACTCCCGCCGGCGCCGGCAGCGCGAGCCCTAGATGCTCATACGCGGCGGGCGTCGCCATCCGACCCCGCGGGGTGCGCTTGATCAGCCCTTCCTGCAACAGATATGGCTCGTACACGTCCTCGATCGTGTCCTGCTCCTCCCCCACCGCGACCGCGAGCGTCGACAGGCCCACCGGACCACCGGCGAACTTGGCGCAGATCACGTTGAGGATCTCCCGGTCCAGACGATCGAGCCCACGCTCGTCGACCTCCATCAGCTCCAGCGCGGCCTGGGCCGCCTCAGCGGTGACGACCCCGGCCATCCGCACCTCGGCGAAATCGCGCACGCGCTTGAGCAGCCGGTTGGCCACCCGCGGCGTGCCCCTGCTACGCGCCGCGATCGCGATCGCACCCGCGTCCTCCAGCTCGATCTCGAGGATTCCCGCTGAGCGACGCACGATGATCGCGAGCTCCTCCACCCCGTAGGGCTCCAGGCGCGCCTGGATGCCGAAGCGGTCGCGCAGCGGCGTCGTCAGCAGGCCCGTGCGAGTGGTGGCCCCCACGAGCGTGAAGGGCGGCAGCTCGAGCGTGACCACGCGCGCACCGGCGCCCTGCCCGACGGTGATCGGCAGCCGGTGATCCTCCATCGCCGGGTAGAACGTCTCCTCCAACGTGCGTGCGAGCCGGTGGATCTCATCGACGAAGAACACGCTCCGCGGCTCCAACGCCGTTAGAAACGCGGCGATGTCTCCCTTGCGCTCCAGCGCCGGCCCCGCGGTCTGCACGAACGGCACTTCCAGCTCCGCCGCGACGATCTGCGCGAGCGAGGTCTTGCCGAGCCCCGGGGGGCCGGCCAGCAGCAGATGGTCGAGCGCATCGCCACGGGCGCCACATGCCTCGATCGCCACCGCGAGCTGCTCGCGGAGCGTCTCCTGCCCGACGAACTCCGCCAGCCGCCGTGGACGCAGCGAGCGGTCGAGCTCGTCCTCGGGAACGAGATATGGCGTCTGGATGCGGGCGGCGGTCTCGGTCATCGACTCACGACGGCGCCCGCGCCAGACGCAACGCGCTCCCCAGCAGCTCCTCGGCGGTCTCCCCGTCGGCGTCGCGCAACAGCTCCTCCGCCTCTGCTGGCCCGTAGCCGAGCTCCAGCAGGCCTTCGCGCGCCAGCAGCCGCGGGTCCTGTGCCTCGCCACGCCGCGCGAGGATCGGCGTGCGCGCAACGACGCCCGCGTCGCTCTGCACGCCGACCTTCTCGCGCAACTCAACGATGATCCGTTCGGCGGTGCGCTTGCCGATGCCAGGGACGGCCTGGAAGCGGGCGGCGTCGCCCGCCGCGAGCGCCGCGATCAGCTCTCGCGGAGCACCCGCCGAGAGCACCGCCAGCGCGACCTTCGGGCCGACCGCCTGGACGGACAACAGCATCAGGAACAGGTCGCGCTCCTGCTCGGAGGCGAAGCCGTACAACGCGAGCGCGTCGTCGCGCACGATCAGGTGCGTGTGCAACGTCAGCTGCTCGCCGATCGCCGGCACGTGACGCAGCGTCTCCGCGGAGACTGCCGCCCGGTAGCCGACGCCGCCGCTGAGGATCACCACGTGGTCGGTGCGACGCACGGCGACCTCGCCGCGCAGCAGCGCGATCATCCGCCGGCCTCCGCCAACGCCATGCTCAACGGCGCGCAGTTGGCATGGCACAGCGCCACCGCCAGCGCGTCGGCGGCGTGGTCTGGTCGCGGCTCCTCGGCCAGGCCGAGCAGCACCTGGACCATCCGCGCGACCTGATCCTTCTGCGCTCGCCCGGAGCCGCAGACCGCGCCCTTGACCTGCTGAGGGGTGTAGCTGGAGCACGACACCCGATGCTGGCCGGCCGCCAGCAGCACCACCCCGCGCGCCTGCCCGACGGCGAACGCGGTGCGCACGTTCTGACCGAAGTACAGCTGCTCGAGCGCCATCGCATCGGGCTCGTGCTCCTCCACCAGCGCCTCGACCGCCGCGTGGATCTCGGCCAGCCGCCGCTCCAACGTGAGCTCCGCGCGCGTGGTGATGACGCCGCCATCGAGCGCCAGCAACCGGCCGTGGCGACGCGCCACCACGCCGTAGCCGGTGTTGGCCAAGCCGGGATCTATGCCGAGGACGACCACGGCCTGTGATTCTGCGCCCGCCACCGGACGCCTGCCTGGCGTTACGCTGGGCCACGATGGCCTCCGAGCAGATCGACTTCGTGGCCGAGGGCCTGCTCGACGGGCTGGAGGGAGAGGCGCGCGTCGAGCGTCTGGCGCTGCTCGAGCAGCTCGCCGGCGAAGGCGTGTCGCTCGCGGAACTGCGCCGCACGACTGCCAGCGGCACGGTCATCTTCCTGCCGGCCGACCGCGTGATCGTGGGCAGCAGGCGTTTCACCGCCAACGAAGTCGCCGAGCGCAGCGGCGTCGAGCCGGACTTCCTCTCCGCCGCCCGCCGCGCGATGGGGCTGCCGATCCCAGACCCCGACGAGGCCGTTTACACCGAGGCCGAGCTCGAATCAGCCGCGCAGGATCGTGCTCGCGCGCGAAGCCGGCATCTCCGACGAGGACATCCTCGACTTGCTCCGTGTGCTCGGCCGCGGCCTCTCCCAGGCCGCCGAAAGCCTGCGGGCGCTCCCGCTGAAACTGGTGCTCGAGCCGGGCATCAGCGAGCGCGACCTCGCCAGCCGCTATGCCCAGGCCGCCGCACAGCTGTATCCGCTGGTCGACCCGATGCTGAGCAACGTGCTCGCGCTGCACCTGCGCGACGCCACCCAGACCGAGGTGATCAGCGCACTGGAGCGCGACGGCGGGCGGCTGCCCGGGTCGCGTGAGGTGGCGGTGTGCTTCGCCGATCTCGTCGGCTTCACCCGCCTCGGCGAGGAAGTGCCGCCGGACGAGCTCGGCCGTCTGGCCGTGCGCCTGGAAGCACTCGCCACCGAGGCTGCTGTGCCGCCGGTGCGGCTCGTCAAGACGATCGGCGACGCCGCGATGCTCTCCTCGCCGGAGCCCGAGCCGCTGCTGGAGGCGGCACTCAACCTCGTCGACGCCGCCGACGCCGAGGGCGAGGACTTCCCACAGCTACGCGCCGGCGCCGCCCTCGGGCTGGCGCTGCCGCGCGCCGGCGACTGGTTCGGGCGCCCCGTCAACCTCGCCAGCCGCATCACCGCGATCGCCCGACCCGGCAGCGTGCTGGCCGAGCGCGAGGTGCGCGAGTCCGCCGGCGACGCCTACGGCTGGTCATACGCCGGCGAGCGGCGCCTGCGGGGGATCCGCGGGCCGGTGGCGCTGTTCCGGGCACGACGGGTGGGCGGCTGAGCCTGACCGCCGCTGGCAGTCGGCCACTTCCTTCGCGGCTACGGTCTGGCAAGGTGATGGTGGCGGCACGTCAGACCGTGGGCTCGGTATGTAGCTGCTTTGCCGCCAACGCAGTACTGGCCTACCCGATACGCGGGGGTGGGATGCACGCCGCGGACGTGCCTCGCCGCCGGTGCTCCCGCGCTGGCCGTCCCTCCGCAGCCGCAGAGGCCGCTCGCCACGATCACCAGACACGTCACGCCACGCGGTAGGCGGGAGCGCACCCCGCACACGACTCGAAGCACTGCGGCGGCAACGTGCCGGCCGCCGTTCACGCTGCCGCAAGCGTTCGTGCAGGTCGTGCTCGTCGCGGTCGGCTCATCTGGCGCATCGCAGTCGCCCATCTCAATGCAGCGAAGCCGACATCGCTTTGCCGCCCTGCGTCCAGTACAGCGTCGAACCCGCCAGTGCTAGCGAGGACGGTTCGATTTCAGCGCCCTCAGCAAGCAATCTACTGCCCGAACCGTCAAGCGCATGAACCTGATAGCTACCTTCTTCACGATCCGTTTCCACTATCCACGCGACTGCTCCATCGCTCTTATCGACGATCGCCTTCGCAGGACCACTCCCAACATCCTGCCCAGTAATGCCGCCTTCCGTGCGCGGCGGCTCCGGATGAAGACGCGTACCCGTCGGCACACTGTGCAATATGCGTCCGTTACGAAGATCTCGCACGATTATCAACCAGTGCACGGCAACCTGCCCCGAAGAGCTGCTTGCATAGGCCACGATCGGCCCCGCAAGAGTCTCCAGTTTTATGCCGCTCCCGCCGGATGATGAATACGCAGGCGGACTACCAAGCAGGTACGACCGCCTATGCGCAAACGAACACCCATAGAAACCCAAAAATTCCGGAAGCGCAGCTTCTTCCGGCGCCAAATACACCTCAGCCTGCCCATCCGCCACCACCATCCGCGAATGCGCACCCGGACACCGCGGCACGACCTTCTTGCGACCGGCAACCGCACCCGCCGAAGTCACCGACACGAGCATGACAAGCGCTACCAGTAGGCTGGGGGCGACACGCAGCACCGCCACCAACCGTCAGTTCAGAGCCGCGGAGAACGGCTTGCCGCCCGCCGACCAATACAACGTCGAACCTGCCAACGCGAGCGACCCCGGTTCGATTTCAGGGCCCTCAGCAAGCAATCTACTGCCCGAACCGTCAAGCGCATGAACCTGATAGCTACCTTCTTCACGATCCGTTTCCACCACCCACGCAACCGCCCCATCGCTCTTGACAACGATAGCCTTAGCCGGACCGATCCCCACGTTCTGCTTGATGATGCCATCTTCGAGACGCGGCGGTTCTGGGTGAGCAGGAGTACCCGTAGGCACACTGTGCACCACCTTCCCATCACCAAGATCACGCACCACGATCAGCCAACTCGTTCCATAATGTTCACTCGCTGATCCGCCTTCAAACGCGACCATGGCACCCGCAAGAGTCTCCAGTTTTATGCCGCTTCCACCGGACGACGAATACGCAGGCGGACTACCAAGCAGGTATGACCGCTTATGCGCAAACGAACATCCATAGAAGCCGAGAAATTCAGGAAGCGCAGCTTCTTCCGGCGCCAAATACACCTCAGCCTCCCCATCCGCCACCACCGTCCGCGAATGCGCACCCGGACACCACGGCACAACCTTCTTGCGACCGGCAACCGCACCCGAAGCCGCCGACACGAGCACGCCCAGCGCTACGAGTAGACACGGGGCGATACGCCGCACCACCACCAACCCTCAGTTCAGAGCCGCGGAAAACGGCTTCCCGCCCTCCGACCAATACAACCTCGAACCTGCCAACGCAAGCGACGACGGTTCAACGTCCGCGCCATCGGCAAGCACGCGACTTCCGCTCCTATCGAGTGCATGAACCTGATACTCATAGGGAAGTTCGCCTTCAACCGCGTCTTGCGCGATCCACGCCACCGCGCCATCCCTCTTGACCACAATCGATTCGGCCGGACCGATGCCGACATCCTGTCGAATGATGCCACCCGCGACACGCGGCGGCCCAGGATGAACAGAGGTACCCGTAGGCACACTGTGCACCACTTTCCCATCACGGAGGTCACGCACCACGATCAGCCAACTTTTTCCATAACCCGTACGCGCAGAGCTGCTTTCAAAAGCAGCCATCGGGCCTGACAGCGTCACTAGCTCGATGCCACTCCCACCAGAGGAGGAATATTGCGGCGGACTCCCCAGAAGGTACGACCGTTTGTGCGCAAACGAACATCCGTAGAAACCCAAAAATTCGGGCAGGGCCGCTTCTTCCGGCGCCAGATAGACCTCAGCCTGCCCATCCGCCACCACCGCCCGAGAATGTGCCTGCGGACACAAAGACAAGACCTTCCTGTGATGAGCGACCGCACCCGCCGAAGCCGCCGACGCCAGGACGACCAGCAACAACACCACTACAACTCGGACAACATGTCGCATTGCCAGAGAAACCCCTAACGATGCTTGAAGTTGCGCCTTGGTGGACGAGCGTATGAGTGAGTAGATGTGTGCGTTCATCGTCAGTCCTCGAAGCTGAATGTGTAGGTCGCCTCAGAGCTGTCCGCCGTGGCCTGCGCGTTCTCGGCGACGAGGCGATAGCTTATCGGAGCCGGACAAGTCCCATCCCCTGGAACATCAACTGGGAGGTCCGCGTGGACTTCAACGGAGGCCCACCCGTTCTTTACCTGCACGTTTTGGACGGGCGTCGAGGCCGATCCGTATTCAAAATGATAGGAGAAAGTCTTGGCGCCGTTCGGGTCCACGTGACCCGAAACTTCGATCGAGCTGGGCACGGCGTCACAGGCCCCGAGTCCGTCTATGCCTCTCACCGACTTTGTTTCCGCCGTCGGCGGGCACACATGCTTCGCATACGCTAGAACGCAGTACGCAGGCCGTTCCCGCCGTTGGCTGTTTTCCACTTCGAGCAGTCCGCTGTCGAATTCGTGTTCTTTTTGCTCGACTTTACTCGGTGCCGTGTATTCGTAGTAGTACATGCGGTCGATGCTGGGTGATATGGTCGGAAGTTTGAGGAACTCTTCCGCAGCCTTCTGCTGCAGCTCACGCTTTTCCGCCGCTTCCGCTTCGGTTTTGACCTCGAGTTCGCCTAGGACGGTTTCTCTTGCTCCTCCAGCCTGCAACTGCACACCCGCCTCGCTCATGAAGACCTGCGGCTTGCCTATCCGGCCGTGTTCACGGAGATATTTCATGAATTCGTTGGCGTCGCCCGAATTGCGTTCGATCAAGTCGTGGTAATCGTGGAACCCCCAGACCGCCGGTAGCCCGTTCCAGTAGCGCTTCGGGCAGTGATAGCTGCCATGCGGATGACAGAGAAGCAGGCTCGCATAGGCCGAGGTGTAGTCCAGCTCAAATTTTGGCGAGTACGCGAATTCGCCGGCGACCACCGTGCAGTGGGCACAGTCGTGCTGCTTTGCCAGCTTCCCGAGGATCGACTGCGCAATCTCCCAGAATTCGACCGCCCTAACCCTATTCTTGTGGAGTGGATTTTCCTTGAGATCCGGCTCGTTCCACGCCCCCCACTGTTCGACCGGCGGGAAGCCTCGTTCGCGATTGCCGGCGATCAGATCCTTCATCAACCGTTCTACGTCCACTTTGTACCTGCCAGCCGATACGGGGGACAAGCAAGATTCCCTTTTACTCCGCAGGGGTCTTCCGAGTAGTCCTTGCCGATCGTGATGAACGGCGTCAGATGTTCCTTGCCGACCTTCTTGAGCCAAGCCTTCAGGCGCGCCTGTTCTTCGCCCGCGTAGGCGCTCTTGCTGGCGAACACGTCGTAGGGCACGATCAGCCGCACGGTGCTCATGTGCAGCGGCCCGCTCTTGAGATTGGGGTCAAAGCCCGCGACCGCTTCGCCTTTTTCGTTGAAGTGTTCATCGATGTGGCCTTCCTTTTCAGCGAGCTGGTCGGACAGCCCGTAGCGCACGTGGCTGCGCGCCGCGCTCTGTTTGTCGGTGGGGGCCGCGACAGTCGTGTCGGCGAGCAGCGGGTACACGGCGCCGTCGCCGGGGTCAATCTTCAACGTGACCGTGTCGTCCGCGACGCTCAGCGACGCCGGCACGGTGTGCCCTTCGGCGTCCGTGACCGCCGGCGGGGCGATCGCCAGCAGTGTCTTCCCTTTCGTCTGGGATTCGGCCGACGTGGTGGTGGCGCTCGCGGCTTCGTAGGCGGCTCGCGCTAGTTGGGGCTGCGGCTGACCTGCGCCGGCTTCGCCGGTCGTGACGTGGCTTTCCGGGGCAGCCGGAAGGCTTTCGAGCGGCACTTCTTCTTCGGTTTCGGGCTTGGCTTCTTCCGCTTCCGCCTCGGCTTTTTCTTCGCTCGTTTCAGGAGGCCCAGGACTCGTGTCGTGCAACCCGTTGGATCCCCCGGCTTCCGGAGCACCACTCGCTTCGGTTGCGGTTTCGGGCGCCGCCACCACGGCCACGGTGCCATCGCTCAACTGCTTCAGTTCCTGGTCGGGGCCGAGACGCAACTGCCAGGAGAACGATCGAGGCGCTTCCGCGGAGCGCAGGTCGAGGATCGTGGCGGCGCCGAGCGGTTGGGGGCGGATGACGGTGTCGGTCGCGGGCCAGCTGTTGGCGATCAACGCCGCGGCGCCGTTGACGATCGTCGGCGGCGTCGCCGCCGTGGGCTGGCTTTCGACCGGGGTCAGGCTGATTTCGCCCACCGGCGTGTTGACCGCGAATTCGCCGGCGGTTTCCTTGGCGATCGAGGAGCTCGTGAGCGTGCTTTGCGAGACGAGTTCTTCGCTACTGTCGCGGAGCGTCGGTGCGATGCTCTGTTCTTCGAGCGTCGTGGCGGTCGCGGACGCGAGCACGGCTGGATCTACCGTCCGCAGGATTTCCCGGGCTTCTTCGACGCTCACTTCCCCGCCGAGCGGGGCGGTCGTATGCGCGGAGGTGGCGCTCTCGCTGCCGAGCGGGCTCGTCACGGTCACCCGCACGCGCAGGGTCGTGCCGAGGTCCGCGCTCACCAACGCGTAATCCGGTTCGGTCGCCCCTTCGATCGACGAACAGTCTCCACCGGCCGCGTTGCAGCGCTGCCACTGGTAGGCGTAGGTGACCGCTCCCGCCGCGCTCCAGATACCGGGATCGGCGCTCAACGTGCCACCCGCCTGCGCGACGCCCGAGATCGACGGCGAGGAGAGCTGGACAGCGCTTCCGGCTCGACCTTGGCTGTGGCTGGCGAGACCGCCGTGGTGCTGTCGCCGCCGTCGCTGGCGCTGACGAGCGCCACCACGGTCGACCCAAGGTCGCCTTCGATCAGCGTGTAGGAGCTGTGCGTCGCAGCTTCGATCGCCTCACAGCCTCCGCCTGCCGCGCAGCGCTCCCACTGATACGAGTAGGAGATAGAGCCTTCGCTGGAGAACACGCCCGTCTCCGCGGTGAGCGTCTGGCCCACCAGCGCCGGCCCGGCGACGGCGGGCGCCTGCTCGACCACCGGCGCGTCCGCCGCCGCGATGGGCTGGGTCGCCGTCGAAGCCAGCGTCACGCTGTCGCTGTGTTCGTCGGTGGCGCTGATCAGCACGCGCAGCCGATGCCCTGCATCGCCTGAGACCGGGACATAGCTCGCCGCATCGGCGCCGCTCACATCGCCGCACCCGGAGCCGTCCAGATCGCAGCTCTGCCATTGGTAGGCGTAGCTCACGGAGCCGTCCGCAGACCAGCTGCCCGGCTCAGCCGTGAGCGCCTGACCGACCTGCGCCGCCCCGCTGACCCTCGGCGCCTGTGCATTCGCGAACGCACCGGCCGTGCCGACCACGGCGCTGACCGGCGAGACGTCGCTCAGCGAGTCGAGTGCGCCGTGCACACCCACCCGCACCCGTAGGGTGGTCGCGAGATCGCCTTCTGTGAGCTCGTATTCTGGGCTCGTGGCACCTTCGACCGGAGCACATTCGCCGCCGGCTTCGTCGCAGCTTTCCCACTGGTAGCTGAACTGCGCTTGGCTTCCCGTCCAGGAGCCGGCGTCCGCCTCGAGCACCTGGCCAACGTCGGCTGTGCCAGAGATCGAGGGCGCTTCGAGCTCGCTCGGCGGTTCGGGTTCGATCACCGGGCTCGGCGAGGAGGTCGCCTGCACCGACCCACCGGCGTTGCTCGCGCTCACCACCACGCGCAGCGTCGCCCCGATATCGCCTTCGCTCAGCGCATACCTGCTGGTCGTGGCTGATTCCAGCGCAGTGCATTCACGGCCACTCGCGTCGCAGGTCTCCCACTGGTAGCTGTAGGCGATCGGCGAAGAACCGCTCCAAGCGCCAGGGCTGGCGCTCAGCGTCTGTCCGTCCTGCGCGGTTCCCGTGATAGACGGCGACGTGGTGTTTGCCGGCGAGCTTACGGGCACGGCCGCGGTCGCGGTCGTGCTGGCGAGGGCCGAGCCGTCTTCGTTGGTGGCCGTGACGATCGCCTGCAGTGTCGATCCACCGTCGGCGGCGCCCACCACGTAGCTCGAGCTTGTCGCGCCCGCGATCTGCCCGCAGTTTTCCCCACTGGCGTTGCAGCGTCGCCACTGGTAGGCGAGCGAACGCGGTTCTGCTCCCGACCAGGCGCCGGCGCTCACGCTCAGCGTGTGGCCTTCTTCGGCGCTGCCGGAGATCGAGGGCGCCGTCGTGCTCGCGGGAGCCGCAGCCTGGGTGACGGTCGTACCGAGTGCTTCGACGCCAACGTCGTCCAGGTCCACGGTTTCCCCGACGGTGAAGGCGCCCGAGCCCAGCGTGATCACCGCGCCATCCACCGTGCTCCAGGCCCCTGTCGCCGCTTCTGCGGAGACGCCCCCGTCGTCGAATCTGAGCGTGCCGCTCAGCGCGCGTACCTCGCCGTCGTTGGTGAAGGGCACAGCGATCGTGGTCGTGCCGCTGCCTTCGGCCTTCTCGAATGTGCCCGTGTTCAAGATCGTGGGCGTGCTGCCCACGCCCTCATCGAGGATTCTCACCCCACCGGAGGACCCCTGCGAGTTGGCCTCGAACGTGCCATCGTTTTCCAGCGACGCGCCCTCGGCCATCCTGAAGGCATCCCCTTCCGCGAGTACCAGCGTGCCTTCGTTGACCAGCCTTCGGCTGGTCAACGAAACCTCTTTCCCGAACGTGGACGCCACACCCGGCGCGATCACGGTGCGGCCGGACCCCGACATGGTTCCGTCGGACCATTCGAGATATCCCGACACGACCAGCGACCCCGCGCCGGTGATCGTCCCGATGCTGTCATAGCCGCTGGCCAGAACCAGCGAATCGACGCTCGACGCGTGTGCCGTCTCGACGAGTTCGAGCGAGCCGAGGACTTCGAGCTCCCCCGTATCGTGGAGCACGCCAACCACATCCGTCGCCCCCACGGGAACTTCGACCGTCTCCGCACCGATGCAGGCGACGTCGCTCGGCCCGGGCGCACTGCCCGCCGACCAGTCCCATGGGGTGTCCCAGCTTTCAAAGCTCCCGCCGACCCAAGTGTCCGTGCATTCCAGTTCGGCTTCCAACTGAGGTCCTTCGACCACGTCGCTCGGTGGCGAGATGCGCGAGGCGCTGCCGTCGGCGTTGCTGACCGTCACGAGGACTCGCAGCGTGTGAGCGGTGTCCGCTTCGCTGAGCTGGTGAACACCCGTGCTCGCCCCCGAGATCTCGCTGCAATCTTCCCCAGCCCCATTGCAGCGCTCCCACTGGTAGGCATACGACAGCGGGGTCGCCCCCGTCCAGGTGCCGGCGCTCGCGCGCAATGTCTGCCCCTGCTGTGCGCTGCCGAGGATTTCCGGCGGCGCCAAGCTTCGCGGGACGGTCGCCGATGTGCCAACGGCGGCCGTCACCGCCGAGGCGACCGATTCCACGCCAACGCTGTTCGAGGCGGTGACGGTCACGTCCAACGTGCTGCCCACGTCGCGGGGGCCGGGCGTATACGTCGAGGCGGTCGCACCTTCGACGTCGGCGCATTCTTCACCGCTCGCGTCACAGCGCTGCCACTGGAAGCTGTACTCGAGCTGCGCGCTGCCTTCCCACAAGCCGACGCTCGCGCTCAGGCTCTGGTCTTCCTCCGCAGTGCCCGAGATTGCTGGTGACACGATGCTCGACGGCGCCGATCCCGTGATGACCCCGGTCGGCGCTGAGCTGCTGGACGCTTCGCCGGCTGAGCTCGTGGCGCTGACGACGACCCGCAGCGTCGTCCCCAGGTCGCCGCCGCCGAGCGCGTACGTCGAGCTGGTTACACCTTCGACGTCAACGCATTCCCCGCCGCTCGCATCGCAGCTCTGCCACTGATAGGCCAACGTGGGAGACGGATAGCCACTCCAGGCCCCTGCGCTGGCGCTGAGCGTCTCCCCGGCTTCGTCGGTGCCCGTGACCGCTGGCTCCTCCGTGCTCGTCGGCGGCCCAGTCACGACCGTGCTCGCCACGGACGTGGCACTGGACGAGCCCACCGAGTTGCTCGCGCTGACGACGACCTCCACGGTGGCGTCCACGTCGCTCGCTGCCAGCTCGTAGCTTGCGCCGGTCGCCGCCGCGATGTCCGCGCACTCACCGCCCTCGGCGTCACAGCGACGCCACTGATAGGCGTATTCGAGCGGTGGCGTTCCCGCCCAGCTGCCTGTGCTCGCGGTGAGCATGTGCGCTTCGCTGGCAGTTCCGGAGATCGTCGGCGATTCCGTGTTCGACGGGGGCCGTGCGGCCACGACTGCAGTGACCTCCGAGGCGCTCGTGCTCGAGCCGACGGCGTTTTCGGCGCTGACCATGACACGGACGGTCGTTCCGACATCGCTGTGGCCGAGCACGTAGCTGGCGCCTGTCGCGCCAGGGATGTTCGTACAGCTTTCGCTTTCGCCGTCGCCGTCACACCGCTGCCACTGGTAGGCGTAGGAGATCGGTTCGCTGCCCGTCCAAGAGCCGACTTCGGCGCTCAGCGTCTGTCCATCGGCGACCGTGCCCGTGACGGTCGGCGCGATCACCGACACAGGCGGTTCTTCGGATACCTCGGGCGGTTCTTCGATCGCGGCCGACGGGAGGCTCGTCACCGTCGCTTCGCCGGCGGGGTTGGTGGCCGTGACAGACACGCGCATTTCCGATCCGACATCGGCGCTCGTCAGCAGATACGAGGCAGCGGTTGCGCCGTCGATGTTCGCGCAGACTCCTTTTCCGAGGTACTCGCCGCTTTCGCTGAACTCCTCGAGGCGATTGTTTTCAGAGTCGGCGATCCAGACGTTCCCCGAGCTATCGACCGCGAGGTCCATCGGGTAGCCGAAGCGGAATTGCCCGGCCCCCAAACCGTATGAGCCGAATTCCCGAACGTACTCGCCGGCTTCGTTGAACTCGTCGATTCGATCGTTGCCGAGGTCGCCAACGAGCACGTCTCCTTTCGAGTTCAGCGCGATGCCGTACGGAAGCTCGAATTGGCCGTGACCCGATCCTTCCGAGCCGAACTCCTGGACGTATTCGCCCGCCGCGTTGAACTCCTCGACCCGGTCGTTCTCCCAGTCCGCTGCCCATACGTCGCCTTTGGCGTCGATCGCCAGGCCCTCGGGTTCTCCGACCTGACCAGGGCCCGACCCACTCGTACCAGCGCTCCGCAGGTATTCCCCGCTTTCGCTGAACTCCTCGAGGCGCCCACCAGACGTGTCCGCGACCCACACGTCGCCGTCGCCCTCGACGGCGATCCCTTCTGGGTAGTCGAGCTCGCCGGGTTCTGACCCAGGCGAGCCGAACTGCCGCAGGTATTCGCCAGTTGCGCTGAACTCCTCGACACGGTCGTTGTACGTGTCCGCGACCCATACGTCGCCGTGCGCATCGATCGCGATGCCATCCGGGCCTTCGAGCTGTCCTTCGCCCGTGCCCGCGGCGCCGAACTGCCGCAGGTATTCGCCGCCTTCGTCGAACTCCTCGATGCGGTCGTTGCGCGTGTCCGCGACCCACAGATCTCCGCCGGCGTCGATCGCCAAGCCGCCTGGATGATCGAACTGTCCGTCGCCGGAGCCTTCGCCGCCGACCGCCCCGGTCGTGCAACGTTGCCATTGATAGCCGTAGGAGATCGGCTCGCTGCCCGTCCAGGAACCGCCACTCGCGCTGAGCCTGTCTCCCACCTGTGTGCCGCCTGAGATCGCCGGCGTCGCGGTGCTGACGGGAAACTCGCCCGCGTCGTAGTGCGCCTTGATCTGACCCTCCGACAGCGCCGTGTCGTAGAAGCCGACATTGCTCAAACTGCCAGCGAACGTCGGTTCATCCGACAGCGGCGACCTGCCGAGGTAGTCCTCGCCGGGGTCGCTTCCCAGCGATGCGGGCGAGAGCGTCGCGCCGGTCGTCTGCCCAACCTGTTCGCCATCCACATACAACGTCAGCGTGCCTGAGCTCGTCTCGCTCACCGCCACGTACTCCCACGTGCTCGCGGGCAGCTCCGGCGCAGTGACCTGAGCCGCACCGGCGCCCGTATGGATTTCAAGGAGCATCGGGTGGCCGGACGGCGCCGAGGCCGGGGTCAAGGACATGTAGTTGGTCGCACTGGTGCCGAACCCGAAGATCGGCTGTTCGTAGGCGGATCCACCCGTCCAGTCGACCCACGCCTCGGCAGTGAACGCAGCCGCACCGTTCAACGGATCGGCCGGCAGCGTGGCGAATGCTCCGTCGGCGAAGTCCCCGGCGCTGCTGCCCCCGAACGGCCCTTCCCCACCCAGCGCAATCCCGCTGCTCGTCGCTGTGTAGGAGCCGACGGAATCCGCGACCGTGCTCGAGCCCGAGGTGTCATCGAACCGGAACAGCGCCGCGGGACCGTCAGCCGCAACCGTGCTCTCGTACGTTTCATACGGCTGGGTGGCACCCGCCCAATCCGCCCACACAGCGGTGCCCAAGACGGCGAATAGCGCCACGAGAGCAACACGCACGGGCGTCGAGCCAGCGCATCGCCAGCGCCGCCCCTCCGATCCCGTCCAGTGCCCCCGCGTCATCGAGACAATCGTCTACGCGACAGGCCGAAGTCCAATGATCAGGAACAGGTCAACTGCACGATTTGCCGCTGTCGGCGTGCGCGCCGGTGCCGCTGTTCCGGGGCGACGGCGGGCAAGCCGGCCCCTCTCGCGTGCTCGCGTCGGCCCACCACCCCACGGGAACAGGGCCACCGGCCGAAGGCGCACCCTCCCGCCCCCACAACCGCCAGGGCGCCGCGCCGGAGGCCCACAGGTCGTTCAGCGCGACCGCGTCCTTGTAGGTGTCCATGCACTCCCAGAAGCCTTCGTGACGCTGCGCCCGCAGCTCGCCGGCCGCCGCCAGCCGCTCCAGCGGCGCGCGCTCGAGCACGCTGTCGGCGTCGAGGTGGTCGAGCACGGCCGCGGAGAAGCAGAAGAAGCCGCCGTTGATCCAGTGCTCGGAGCGCGGCTTCTCCCGAAAGCCCGTCACGCGTCCGTCCTCGGCGAGCTGCGTGACCCCGAACTGCAGCTGGGGGCGCACGACGGTCATGCTCGCGAGCGCGCCGTGGGCGCGGTGGAAGGCCAGCAGCGCGTCGAGGTCGACGTCCGCGACGCCGTCGGAGTAGGTCGCACAGAACAGCTCCTCGCCAGCCAGATACGGCTCCAGCAGCTTGATCCGCCCGCCTGTCTGGGTCTCGGGGCCGGTGTCGACGCACTCAACGCTCACGCCCACCGGCCACTCGTGCGCGGCGACGAACCGCTCGATCAGCTCGCCCCGGTAGCCGGTCGCGAGCAGGAAGCGGCGAAAGCCCTGGACGGCGTAGAGCTGGATCACGTGCCACACGATCGGCATCCCCCCGATCTCGACGAGCGGCTTGGGGATCGCCTGCGTGTGCTCCTGCAGGCGCGTGCCGCGCCCGCCGCAGAGGATCACGACGGGCCGCGCGGCTACGTGCCGCCGCGCGTCAGCCTGCGACACGCCGGCGCCGTCAGCCTGCAACCCGCCGGGCCGTCAGCCCGCGACACGCTCGAGCACGTCGGCGGAGACGTCGAAGTTGGCGTGCACGGCGCTGACGTCGTCGTTGTCTTCGAGCGACTCGATCAGCCGCATCAGCTTGCCCGCCTGGGCCTCGTCGATCGGCACGACGCTCGACGGCCGGTAGACCATCTCGGCGCTCTCGATCTCGACGCCGGCCTCCTCCAGCGCCTTGCGCACGGCGCGCGAAGTCGGTCGGCTCGGTGATCACCTCGAACACGTCCTCGTCGGTGACGATGTCCTCGGCGCCGGCCTCGACCGCGACCATCAGGTCGTCTTCGGAGTAGCGCTCGGCGTCGATCACGATCGTGCCCTTCTTGTCGAACAGGTAGGCGACCGAGCCCGGCTCGCCGAGGCTGCCGCCGTTCTTGGAGAACGCGTGCCTCACGTCCGCGCCGGTGCGGTTGCGGTTCTCGGTCAGCGCCTCGACCAGCAGCGCCACGCCGCCGGGACCGTAGCCCTCGTAGAGCACGCTCTCGATCGCGTCGGCCTCGCCGCCCTCGCCGGTGCCCTTGGCGATCGCGCGCTCGATGTTGTCCTTCGGCATCGACGCTTCCTTGGCCTTGCGGATCGCGTTCTCGAGCGCCGCGTTGCCGATCGGGATCGCCGCCGCCGTCGCGCGCGGCGACCGTGATCGCGCGCGTGAGCTTCGAGAACTGCGCGCCGCGGCGCGAGTCGACGATCGCCTTCTTGTGCTTGATGCTCGCCCACTTGGAGTGTCCGGACATGTCCCACAGCTTAGGATGCGGACGCACATGACGGCAGCCCCGGCAGACATCTTCAAGGCCTACGACATTCGCGGCCTCTACGGCGAGCAGATCGACGGCGACCTCGCCGAGCGGATCGGCCGCGCGTTCGCCCACGTGCTCGCCGCGCTTGTCCGGCAAGCCCGTCGGCGAGCTGCGCGTCGGGCCTCGGGCGCGACATGCGCCTGAGCGCGCCGGAGCTCGCGGCGCGCTACCGCGAGGGCCTGCTGGCGGAGGGCGCGAACGTGCTCGACGCCGGCCAGGTCGGCAGCGAGATGCTGTACTTCCTCGTCGGCTCGCGCGAGCTCGACGGCGGGCTGATGTGCACCGCCTCGCACAACCCGAAGGCCTACACCGGCGCGAAGCTGGTGCGCGAGGGCGCGATCGCGCTGTCCGGCGACTCGGGCATCCAGGACATCCGCCGCGAGGTCGAAGCCGATCGGCGTCAGAGCCGACGGGCGCGCGACGGCTGACGGGCACGGCTCCCCCGACGCGGCACCGTCGAGGAGGTCGACCTCTACGACGAGTTCCAGCGGCCGCGCTGCGCTTCATCGACCCCGACGCCGTGCGCACGGCGCCACGGCGCTGAAGGTCGTCCTCGACGGCGGCAACGGCATGGCCGGCCCGATGGTCGGCCCGCTGCTCGCGCGCTTGGACCTC
This sequence comes from uncultured Solirubrobacteraceae bacterium, assembly GCA_963779665.1. GTDB lineage: Bacteria > Actinomycetota > Thermoleophilia > Solirubrobacterales > Solirubrobacteraceae > Palsa-744. Next base: position 53,282 of record CAVZYW010000003.1, read on the forward strand.
GAGCTGATCGAGACCTACTGGACGCCCGACGGCAACTTCCCCGACCACGAGCCCAACCCGCTGCTGCCCGAGAACCGGACGTTGATCATCGAGCAGGTGCGCGAGAGCGGCGCCGACCTCGGGATCGCGTGGGACGGCGACGCCGACCGCTGCTTCTTCATCGACGACACCGGCGCGTTCGTCGACGGCGACTTCCTCACCGCGCTGCTCGCCGAGTCGCTGCTGCGCAAGCACCCCGGCGAGGCGATCCTGTACGACGTGCGCGCCTCGCGCGCGGTGGCCGACACGGTCACGCGCGCCGGCGGCACGCCGTACGTCAACCGCGTCGGCCACGCGTTCTTCAAGACGCGCATGCGCAAGGAGGGCTCGCTGTTCGGCGGCGAGGTCTCCGGGCACTACTACTTCCGCGACTTCTACTGCGCGGACTCGGGCACGATCCCGGCGCTGCTGATGCTCGAGCTGCTGTGCGCGCGAGGGCAAGCGCCTGTCGGAGCTGCTCGCGCCCTACCACGCGCAGTACTTCATCTCCGGCGAGATCAACTCCGAGGTGGCCGACCCCGACGGCGAAGATGGAGGAGATCGCCGCGCGCTACGCCGACGCCCGCCAGGAACGCCTCGACGGGATCTCGATCGACTACGAGGACTGGCACTTCAACGTGCGCTCGTCGAACACCGAGCCGCTGCTGCGCCTGTGCCTGGAGTCGCTCGTCTCGACCGCAGGACATGGAGCGCCGGCGCGACGAGGTGCTCGCGCTGATCCGCTCGTGAGCGACGAGCAGGACGCCCTGCAACAGGCCGAGCAGCCGAGCAGCTGCGCGCTCGCGGCCGACGCCGGCATCCACCGCCTGGCGATCCCGACGCCGTTCATGGTCGGGCGCGTCAACGCCTACCTGATCGAGGACTCGCCGCTGACGCTGGTCGACTCCGGCCCGAACTCGGCGAAGGCGCTCGACGAGCTCGAGCAGGCGCTCGCCGCGCGCGGGCACGCGGTCGAGGACATCGAGCTGCTGGTCGTCACCCACCAGCACATCGACCACTTCGGCCTCGCCTCGATCCTCGCGCGCCGCTCGGGCGCCGAGGTCGCGGCGCTCGACGGCCTCGCGCCGTTCCTCGCGCGGCTACGGCCGGGAGACCGAGCTCGACGACCAGTTCGCCGAGCGGCTGATGCTGCGCCACGGCATCCCGCCCGAAGTCGTGACCGCGCTGCGCGCGGTCTCGGCGGGCTTCCGCGCCTGGGGCTCGGCCGTGGAGGTCACGCGCCCGCTCGGCCGACGGCGGCACGCTGCGAGCTGCGCGACCGCACGCTGCGCGTGCTGCACCGCCCCGGCCACAGCCCGTCGGACACGGTCTTCCTCGACGAAGCCCGCTCGATCCTGCTGGCCGCCGACCACCTGATCGCGCACATCTCCTCGAACCCGCTGCTCGCGCGGCCGCTCGACGCCGACGCGCGAGCTACGACGGACCCCGCCCGCAGGCGCTGGTCGACCTACATCGACTCGCTGGAGCAGACGCGCGCGATGGAGCTCTCGCTCGTGCTCCCCGGACACGGCCGGCCGATCACGCGACCACGTCGCGCTGATCGACGAGCGCTTCCGCCTGCACCAGCGCCGCGCCGAGAAGATCCACCGCCTGATCGCCGCACAGCCGCGAACCGCCCACGAGATCGCCCAGGAGCTGTGGGGCAACGTCGCCGTCACGCAGGCCTACCTGACGCTCTCGGAGGTGCTCGGGCACGTCGACCTGCTGCTCCGCGACGGACGGGTGGTCGAAGACGAGCACGACGGCGTCGTGCGCTTCAGGGCGGGCGCGAGCTGAGCTACGGCTGCACCCCCGGCGGCCCGTCGGCCCGATCTCGCGCACGTGCTCGACGTTCGCTCGATCCTCGGCCTCGCAGCTCGCCTCCGTCGCCGTCGCCGCGTCGGGGCACAGCGCCGCACGCACCCCCGCGACCTTGTTCGCGGCGATCGACGCGCCCGTGCCCGTCCAGCAGCACACGATCCCCTGCTCGACACGGCCCTCGGCGACGTCGCGCGCGACCGCCAGCGACGCCCACGCCCAGTCCTTCCGCTCACCGTCCGCGAGCGCGCCGTGCACGAGCACCTCGTGGCCACGTCGCCGCAGCTCCCGACGAGCGTCCCGGCGATCCCGGTCAGCTCGTCCGCGGACACGGAGATGCGCATCAACGGCCCTCCCCCACGGCCGGCGCGGGCGGCGCCGCTGTCGCCGCGCCCCGCCGCGGCACACCGGCGACAGACTCCAGGAACAGCCGGTGCAGACGGTCGTCATCGCCGAGCTCGGAGTGGAAGGAGACCGCCAGCATGCGCCCCTGACGCGCCGCGACCGGGTGCCCGTCGAGCTCGCCGAGGATCTCCACGTCGGGCCCGTGCTCGGCGATCCACGGCGCACGGATGAAGATCCCGCGCATCGGCGCGCCGGGTATGCCACGGACCTCGACGTCCGCCTCGAAGCTCCTGACCTGACGACCGAACGCGTTGCGCTGCCGCGCGCATGTCCATCAGCGCCGAGGTGGTCGCGGTCGAGCATGATCAGCCCCGCGCACGACGCCGAGGATCGGCGTGCCCCGCGCGGCCAGCTCCCGCAGCGGCTCGCGCCAGGCCCTCGCGCTCGACGCCGAGCGTCATCGTGGTCGACTCCCCGCCCGGCACCACCAGCCCGTCGAGACCGTCGAGATCCGCCGGCACCCGCACCTCGCGCGTGCGTGCGCCCAACGCCGCTGCAGCATCCGCCCGTGCGCCTCGAAGTCGCCCTGCAGCGCGAGCACGCCGATCAGCGGAGCTGCTTCACCACCCACGCTGCGCCAGCAGCTGCTCGCCTTCGAGCTTCGAGCTCTCGAGGCTGACCATCGGCGTGCCGAGCCCGCGCGAGGCCCGCGGCTACGCGCTCGGCGTCCTGCCAGTGGGTGGTCGCCTCGACGATCGCCCGCGCCCGCGTCGGCGGGTCCTCGGACTTGAAGATCCCCGAGCCCGACGAACACGCCTTCGGCGCCGAGCGCCATCATCAGCGCGGCGTCCGCCGGCGTGGCGATGCCGCCGGCGCAGAACAGCACCACCGGCAGACGCCCCGCGACGGCCACCTCGCGTACGAGATCCAGCGGCGCGGCCAGGCTCCTTGGCGGCGGTCGCGATCTCGTCGGCGCCGAGCGTCGCCAGCCGCCGGATTTCGCCCGTGATCTTGCGCATGTGACGCACCGCCTCGACGATGTCGCCGGTGCCGGCCTCGCCCTTCGAGCGGATCATCGCGGCGCCCTCGCCGATCCGCCGCAGCGCCTCACCGAGGTTGGTCGCGCCGCACACGAACGGCACCTTGAAGTCCCACTTGTCGATGTGGTTGGCCTCGTCCGCGGGCGTCAACACCTCGGACTCATCGACGTAATCCACCTCCAGCGCCTCCAGCACCCGCGCCTCCATGAAGTGCCCGATCCGCGCCTTGGCCATCACCGGGATGCTCACCGCCTCCTGAATGCCCGCGATCATCTCCGGATCGGACATCCGCGCCACGCCGCCGTCACGGCGAATGTCGGCGGGCACCCGCTCGAGCGCCATCACCGCCGCCGCCCCGGCGTCCTCGGCGACCTTCGCCTGCTCAGGCGTGACCACGTCCATGATCACCCCGCCCTTGAGCATCTCCGCCAAGCCGGTCTTGACCCGGAATGTCGCCTCGTCGCGCATGCCCCCTAGTTTGACAGCCCCGCCGCAGTCTCGGCTGGACGCGCCCCTTCCGGCAGTTCTTTCCGGGCCATACACATACGCCCCGGGAGCACCCCGCACGCCATCTGGTTCTTTCATCGCTCCGACGAACGCCGTCTAACCATGGTGATACAGCACCCGCCGCCGCAAGAGAACATCGACCACGAGGACGAGGACGAGGACGAGGACGAGGACGAGGACGAGGACGAGGACGAGGACGAGCGCCCGTTGTTTCCCCGCCGAGCGAAGCGGTCATTCTCGGCGGCGAGAGCCGACGAGAATGAGCCGCGGAGCGCACCCGTTACTTCAACCGAAAAGCCTTGATCCGGTCGTCGTACTGCGCGGTGTCCTGTGCGTAGACACCGTAGGCAAGCGCCTGGATGACGCTCAGCAGCGCCGCGTGCGAGCGTACGTAAGCGGGGCTGTTGGAGGAGTAGTAGAGCTTGATCTGCGCGAGCTTGGCGACCTCTGAAAGGGTGGCATCGGTGATCGCGGCGGTGCGCGCCTGGCGGTGGCGGGCGAGCTTCATCGCGCGTACGACCAGTGGGTGCGGGCGTCCGGCGGAGAGGCCGATGACGAGCGTGTTGGGGTCGATCCGGCCGAGTCGGCTGAGCGCCTCCTGTGAGGGGCTGGCGACGACATCGACGCGCAGGTCGAGCAGCATTAGCAGGTGGCGGAGGTAGCTGGCGAAGAAGGCCATCTGGTCGGTGCCGGCGACGAGCACCTTCTCGGCGCCGACGATCGCCTCGATCAGCGCGTCGACCGCGCTGCGGGAGACCTTGCGGGCGGTGTCCTCGACGTTCAGGTGGTCGGCGGCAAGCGCCGCCTCGAACTCGTTCTGGTCGAGCGAGAACAGTGGTGTGGAGGACGTCGAGCCGCTGTCCTTGGTGGCCTTGGCGTTGACACGACGGTATTCCTCACGCGCGGCCGCCTGCAGCTCGGGGAAGCCCTCGAAGCCGAGCGCCTGCGAGAAGCGCACGACGGTCGAGCTGGAGGTGTTCGCGCGGCGGGCCAGCTCCTCGGCGGTCTGGAAGGCGGCCTCGTCGAGATGGTCGACGATGTACTGGGCGACGTCCTTCTGCGAGCGCGAGCACTCGTCGAAGCGCGCCTGGATGTACTTCGACAGGCTCTGGTGCTCACTGGTGCCGTTCACCGGCGGCGGCTCGGCGGTCTTTGTCGCAGCACGTTTCATCGGCGCTTCTGTTCGACGTATCGGCCTCGCACTCCTTCTCACGGGAGACACAGTCGTGATGATCCGTCGCTGGCGTCGTCGCGTACTTAAGCTCGAACCATGACCATGACCGGAGCATCCAGGTGAGAATCGCCATCGTCGGCGCGGGTGTCTCCGGGCTGGTCGCGGCCCATCTGCTGCACCGTGACCACGAGGTCGTCGTGTACGAGGCCAACGCCTACCCAGGCGGGCACGCCAACACCGTCCGTGTGCAGACCGACCACGGCGAGCACCACGTGGACACGGGCTTCATCGTCATGAACGACCGCAACTACCCCAGCTTCACCCGTCTGCTGGATCAGCTCGGCGTGGCCAGGCAGCCGACGCACATGAGCTTCTCGGTGAAGGCCGAGCACGAGGACTTCGAGTACGCCGGCACGCCGCGGGGACTGTTCTGCCAGCCGCGCAACCTGCTCAGCCCCCGCTTCCAGCGGATGATGGTCGACCTGCTGCGCTTCAACCGCGAGCTGCGTCGGATGCTCGCGCAGGGCGAGCCGCACTCGACACGGCCCGACCACGGCGAGGAGCCCCGTGGCGAGTCGCTGGGGGAGTTCCTCGACCGCCGCGGGTTCTCCCAGGCATTCGTGGAGCGGCTGATCGTGCCGCAGGTCTCGGCCGTGTGGTCGGCCGACCCTCGTCAGCTGCACTCGTTCCCGGTGCGCTTCATGGCGGAGTTCTTCGCCAACCACGGGATGCTCGGCTTCCGCGACCGCCCGCAGTGGTCGACCGTCGTAGGCGGCTCGGCACGCTACGTCGACGCGCTGATCGCACCGTTTCGCGAGCGCATCCGTCTGCACACGCCGGTGCGCTCGATCACCCGCCACGGCGATCACGTCGAGATCGCCGTCGGCGGCCCGCACGACGGCTCGGCCGGCGAAAGCTACGACCACGTGATCATCGCCACGCACTCCGACCAGGCGCTCGCGCTGCTGGGCGACCCCTCCTCACAGGAGCACAGGCTGCTGGGAGCGATCCCCTACCAGCGCAACGAGGCCGTCCTGCACACCGACAGCACGCTGCTGCCCCGCCGCCCCGCCGCGCGAGCGGCGTGGAACTACCACCTGCTGCGCGAGCCCAAGCCGCAGAGCACCGTCACCTATTACATGAACCACCTCCAACGGCTGCACGCCGACCGCGACTTCTGCGTGACGCTCAACCGCACCGAGGCGATCGACCCGGCGAAGATCATCCGCACGATCTACTACTCACATCCCGTGTACACGCCCGCGGGCGTGGCGGCACAGTCAGAGCACGCGAGCATCAGCGGTATGGCGGGCCGCACCCACTACTGCGGCGCCTACTGGGGCTGGGGCTTTCACGAGGATGGCGTCGTCAGCGCGCTGCGCGCGTGCGAGCCGTTCGGGGTGACGCTGTGAGGAGCTGCCTGTACGAGGGCTCGGTGCGCCACCGCCGCCACGGCTCGCCCAGCGACGAGCTCCGCTACCGCATGTTCATGGTGTACCTCGACCTCGACGAGCTACCGGGGTGCTTCGATGGGCGGCTGCTGTGGTCCGCCCGTCGCCCGGCGCTGGCCTGGTTTCGCCGCTGCGACCATCTCGGCGACCCGCGCACGCCGCTCGCGGACGCGGTGCGTGAGCTGGTGGCCGAGCGCACCGGCACCCGCCCCGACGGCCCGATCCGGCTGCTGACCCACCTGCGCTACTTCGGCCACTGCTTCAACCCCGTCAGCTTCTACTACTGCTACGACGCCGCCGGCGAGCGGGTCAGCGCGGTCGTCGCACACGTGACGAACACCCCGTGGGGCGAGAGCCACTCCTACGTGCTGTCCGCCGCGGACGCCACGGACCACGGCTCGACGGCGCTCGTCAGCGGCCGCTCGCGCAAGCAGCTCCACGTCTCGCCGCTGATGGACATGGAGCACACCTACGACTGGCGCGCGAGCGATCCCGGAGAGCGGCTGGCGGTGCACATCGAGTCCCACAGCACCGCCGGTAAGAGCACCCGGATCGTGTTCGACGCGACGCTGTCGTTGCGCCGCCGCGAGCTGAGCGGCCGCGAGCTGGCGCGCGCGCTCGCCTGCTACCCGTTCCTGACGCTGCGGATCATCGCCCGCATCTACAGCCACGCGCTGCGGCTGCGGCTGCGGGGCGCGAGCTACTTCCCGCATCCGGGCAAGACCACAGCCGACGAGCATCGAGCCGGAGCCGACGAGCTGGCAGCCGACGAGCGGCCGGTGTCGGCGTGAGCGCGCGCGAGGCCGTCGCCCGCAGGCCGGCGTCGCTGCAGCGGCCCGCCCGCCAGCGGCTCGCGCGTCAAGGCGACCGCTTCGCGCGGTGGCTGGTGCTGCGGCTGCTGGGCAGGATCGGCGGCGGTGAGCTGGTGCTCGTGGAGGGTGAGACACGGATCACTTTCGGGGCGGTCCTACCCGAGCGTCCGCTGCGGGCGCTGCTGGAGGTGCGCTCGCAGCGCTTCTACCGGCAGTTGCTCCGTGGCAGCATCGGCCTGTGCGAGTCCTACATGGACGGTCTGTGGCAGTGCGACGACCTCGTCGCATTGACGCGGATCGCCGCCTTGAACGTCGGCGCGCTCGACCGCCTGCGCCGGGTACTCGCGCCCGTGTTGATCCCGCTGCAGCGGTGGGCGCGGTGGTTGGCGCGCAACACCCCCGGGCGCTCGCGCAGACGGATCGCCGCCCACTACGACCTCGGCAACGAGCTGTTCGCGCTGTTCCTCGACCGCACGATGATGTACTCGTGCGCGGTGTTCGAGGCGCCGGAGACGAGCCTCGAAGACGCGTCGCTGGCGAAGCTCGAGCGGGTGTGCGCGAAGCTCGACCTGCGCCCCGAGGACCACCTGCTGGAGATCGGCACCGGCTGGGGCGGCCTCGCGGTGTACGCGGCCCAGCGCTACGGCTGCCGTGTGACGACCACCACGATCTCGCGTGAACAGCACGCGTACGCGTGCGAGCGCGTACGCGAGGCGGGCCTCGACGAGCGCGTGACGGTGCTGCTCAAGGACTACCGCGAGCTCGACCGGCAGCTACGACAAGCTCGTGTCGATCGAGATGATCGAGGCCGTCGGCTGGCAGTACTTCCACACGTTCTTCCGCCGCTGCTCGGAGCTACTGGCCGACGACGGGGCGATGCTGCTGCAGGCGATCACGATCGACGATCACGCCTACGAGGTGGAGAAGGCTGGGCGGAGCTTCATCAACACCTACATCTTCCCCGGCGGCTGCCTGCCGTCGCTGGAGATCATCTCCAAGTCGATCGCACGGGCGACCGATCTGCAGCAGGTCCACCTCGAGGACATCACCGCCCACTACGCAACGACGCTCGCCCGCTGGCGCGAGCGCTTCCTGGCGGCCGGCGAGCGTCTGTCGGAACTCGGCTACGACGAGCGCTTCCGCAGGCTGTGGGAGCTGTACCTGTGCTACTGCGAGGGCGGCTTCCGCGAGCGGCGCATCCAGGACGTGCAGCTGCTGCTGGCCAAGCCCGGCTACCACGCGGAACAGTCGCCCGGAGGGCAGACGCCGGCCGACCTCGCCGCGGCCTGAGCGCGGCGCTCGCGAGCGGTAGTGTCCATCGCCACATGAAGCGGAGCCTGTTCGACGACGTCCACGAAGACTTCCGTGAGAGCTTCCGCACGTTCCTCGCGCGTGAGGTGCTCGGCGAGGAGGGCCGCTACGGCGAGTGGGAGCACGCGGGAATCGTGCCGCGCGAGGCCTACGAAGCGGCCGGCCGCGGCGGCTTCCTGGGCATGGCCGTGCCCGAGGCGGAGGGCGGCGCCGGCGCCGATGACTTCCGCTTCAACCTCGTCATCGGCGAAGAGTGCCAGCGCGCTGCCGTTGGCAGCTTCGGCCTCGGCTGCAGCGTTCACACCGACATCTGCCTGCCGTACTTCCTGACCTACTGCAACGAGCAGCAGCGCCGACGCTGGCTGGCGGGGGTCGCCTGCGGCGAGCTGATCGCCGCGATCGCCATGACCGAGCCGGGGATCGGCTCGGACCTCGCTGGCATGAGCTCAAGCGCCCGGCGCGAGGGCGATCACTACGTGGTCAACGGCTCGAAGACGTTCATCACCAACGGCATCAACTGTGACCTCGTGATCGTCGCCGCCAAGACCGATCCGTCCGCGCGCCACCGGGGCATCAGCTTGATCGTGGTGGAGCGCGGTATGGAAGGTTTCGAGCGCGGGCGCAACCTCGAGAAGATCGGCCAGCACGCCCAGGACACCGCCGAGCTGTCATTCACCGACGTGCGCGTGCCCGTCGAGAACCTGCTCGGTGTCGAGGGCGAGGGCTTTCGCTACCTCGTCTCGAACCTGCCCCAGGAGCGCCTGGCGATCGCCGCCGGCGCGGTCGCCGCCGCGGAGGCCGCCCTCGGCTGGACGCTCGACTACGTACGCGAGCGCAAAGCCTTCGGCCAGACGATCGGCTCCTTCCAGAACACCCGCTTCACGCTCGCCGAGCTGCACGGCGAAACGCAGATCGCCCGCGTGTACGTCGACCACTGCACCCAGGCGCTCAATGCCGGTGAGCTGACCGCCGAGGACGCCGCCACCGCCAAGGCCTGGTGCACGGAGCTGCAGGGCCGCGTCGTCGATCGCTGCCTGCAGCTGTTCGGCGGCTACGGCTACATGCTCGAGTACCCGATCGCCCGCGCTTACGCCGACGCCCGCGTGACCCGCATCTACGGCGGCGCCAACGAGATCATGAAGGAGATCGTCGGCCGCTCACTCGGGCTGTAGCTTCGCGGCGAGCTCGATGAAGTAATCGAGCGAGCGCGGGTTCGCCAGCGACTCCACGCTCGCCGCCTGCTCCGGCGGCACGCCCATCAGGATGCGCTTCACGGGCACCTCCAGCACCTTGCCCGACAGCGTCCGCGGCACCTCCTCGATCTGGCGGATCTCGTTGGGCACGTGCCGCGGCGAGCAGTCCTCGCGGATGCGCCGCTTGATCTGCGCGGCCAGCTCGTCGTCGAGCGTCACGCCCTCGCGGAGCACCACAAACATCACCATCCGCAGCTCGCCCGCGTCCGCGGCGTCCGTCCCGGGTGGCGAGCCGACGGGGATGTCCACGACGAGTGCGTCCAACACCTCCTCTACAGCGCCCGCCGCACGGTAGATCTCGCTGGTGCCCATCCGCACGCCCATGCGGTTGATCGTCGAGTCCGAACGCCCGTAGATCACCGCCCCACCGCGCGGGGTGATGCGAATCCAGTCGCCGTGTCGCCATACGCCGGGGTACATCGAGAAGTAGCTCTCCCGCAGCCGTGAGCCGTCGTCATCGCCCCAGAAGAAAAGTGGCATCGAGGGCATCGGCTCGGTGATCACCAGCTCGCCGACCTCGTCCACCACGCTGTGGCCCTCCTCGTCCCACGCCTGTACCGCACAGCCGAGCGCACGGCACTGCAGTTCGCCCTCGTACACGGGCAGCAGCGGACAGCCCGCGACGAACGCCGTACACACGTCCGTGCCGCCGCTGGTCGAGAACAGCCACACGTCGTCCTTGACGTGCCCGTAGACCCAATGGAAGCTCTCCGGCGACAGGGGCGAGCCGGTCGCACCGAGCGCTCGCAGCGCGCTCAGGTCGTGGTCGCGCGCCGGCTCGATCCCCGCCTTCTCACAGCTCGCCAGCAGTCCCGGGCTCACGCCCATACAGGTGATCCCCGCACGCTCGGCGAGATCCCAGATGAAGTCGAGGTCGGGATGCGCGGGGCTGCCGTCGTAGAGCACGATCGCCGCGTCTGAGATCAGACAGCCGACGAGGAAGTTCCACATCATCCAGCCGGTCGTCGTGAACCAGAACATTCGGTCGCCGCGACGCAGGTCCAGGTGCAGCCGCTTCTTCAGCTGCTCCAGCAGGATGCCGCCGTGGCCGTGCACGATCGCCTTTGGCAGGCCGGTGGTGCCCGAGGAGTACAGCACCCACAACGGGTGGTCGAACGGCACCTGCTCGAAGCGCTGGCCGACCCAGCCGTCCTGGCTGTGTGCCCCCGATCGGTCGAAGCTCTCGCCTCGGGAAAGCAACTCATCCCAGGTGAGGGCACTGCGAACGCCCGCCCCGCCGCCGGAGGCGGCCTCATAAAAATCGTCAGCCCCCAGGTATGGAAGCGTCACCACGTGCTCGACCGTGGGCAACTCGGCGAGGATCCGCTCGACGACGGCCGTCCGGTCGAAGTCCTTGCCGCCGTGGCGGTAGCCGTCGACCGTCAGCAGCACCTTCGGCTCGATTTGGGCGAAGCGGTCGATCACGCTGCGCGCCCCGAACTCCGGCGCCGCACTCGACCAGACCGCGCCGATGCTCGCCACCGCCAGCAGCGCGATCAGCGTCTCGGGGATGTTCGGCATGTAAGCGACCACACGGTCGCCCCGCTGTACCCCCAGCGCCCGCAGCCCGCCCGCCGCCGCCGCCACGCTCGCGTTCAGCTCGCCCCACGTGATCTCGTCGAGCTCGCGCAGCTCCGAACAGTGCACCACCGCGACCTCGTCCGCGCGATCGGCGCCACGCGCCAGCAGGTTCTCCGCGTAGTTGAGCCGCGCGCCCGGAAACCAGCGCGTGCCGGGCATCTCGTGCGCGCCGAGCACCCGCTCGTACGGCTGCGACGCACGCACGCCACAGAACTCCCACACGCTCGCCCAGAAGTCCTCGAGCTCGTCGGTCGACCACCGCCACAGCTCGTCGTAGTCGGCGAACGCCCTCCCACGACGCTCGCCCACCCAGTCCATGAAGCTCGCCATCTCGACGCTCTGCAGCTTCTCCGGCGAGGGCTCCCACAGGGGCTGCTGCGAGTCGTCGCTGGACATGCGGGTATTCTCGCGGTTTGTGAGCCTGCCGGGGTTGCGCGACGAGTTTCCCGTTCTTGAGAGCCTCGCGTACCTGAACGCCGGCACCGACGGGCCACTGCCGACCCGTGCGGTGCAGGCCGCCGAGCGGAGCTCGCACGCGAGCTGAGCGACGGCCGCTCGATGGCCCACTTCGAACGCCGCAGCGAGCTCAGCGCCGATCTCCGCGCCGCCTACGCCACCGCGCTCGGCGCCGAAGCAGCCGACGTCGCGCTCACCACCTGTACCACGGAGGGCATGGCGCAGGTGATCGGCGGCCTCCAGCTGGGTCGCGGCGAGGACATCGTGACCAGCGACGAGGAGCACCCGGGGCTACTTGGCGCGCTGTCGGCCGCGCGCGAGCTGCGCGGCGTCGAGGTCCGTCAGGTTCCGCTGAGCGAGGTCGCGAACGCGATCGGCCCACGCACTCGCCTGGTGGCGTGCTCGCACGTCGGTTGGGTCAGCGGCTCGCTCGCGCCGGCGGCGCTCGCCGAGCTCGACGTGCCGGTGCTGCTCGACGGCGCCCAGGGCGTCGGCGCGGTGCCGGTGGACGTGGTTGCGCTCGGCTGCGACGCGTACGCCGGCGCCGGGCAGAAGTGGCTGTGTGGCCCCGACGGCACCGGCGTTCTGTATGTCAGCACCGCGCTGCGCGAACGCCTGACTGTCTCCAGGCGCGGCTACGGCAACCTCGCCGACCCCAACGCCGGCCTCGACGCCCACCTGCACGAGGACGCGCGGCGCTTCGACACGCTGTCGATGAACGCCGAGACAACCGCCTGCGCGCTCGCCGCGATCCGCGTGCTCGAGTCCGCCAGCTGGGCGGCCGTGCACGAGCACTCAAGCGCGCTTGCCGCCCGCCTGTGCGAGCTGCTTGCCGAGCGCGGGCGTGAGCCCGCCCCGCGCGGGCAGACCACGCTCGTCTCGTTCCCCAGCCCCGACCCACCGGCCGAGCGCGAGCTGCTGGCCGAGCGCGGCGTGATCGTCCGCAACATCCCCGACCGACCGTGGCTGCGAGCGTCGGTCGGCGCGTGGAACGACGAACACGACCTCCTACGGCTCGTGGAAGCCCTCCCCGGGTGAGCACCACGACCTCCTCCGCGGGCGTCAGCCCGCGCGGCGAGCGCCCCGCCCGAGGGCGGGCACGCCTACCCAGCTCGCGCACACCGCTTCGCCACGCCGGCCTGCCCGTCGTGGTCGCCCTCTCAGCGGTGCTGAATCTCCACCGGCTCTCCCAGAACGGCTACGCCAACATCTTCTACTCGGCGGGCGTCAAGTCGATGCTCGTCTCGTTCCACAACTTCGTGTTCGTGTCGTTCGACCCCGGCGGCCTGGTCACCGTCGACAAGCCGCCGCTGGCGCTATGGGTACAGGTGTTGAGCGCCAAGCTGTTCGGCTTCTCTCCCCTCAGCCTGCTCGTACCCGAGGCGATCGCCGGGGTGCTCACGGTCGTGCTGCTGTACGTGCTGCTCGCCCGTCGCCTCGGCGCCGCGGCGGCGTTCGCCGGGGCGCTCGCGCTGGCGGTGTTCCCGTCGTTCGTGGCCGTCTCCCGCGACAACGGCGTCGACCCGGTGCTGATCCTGCTGCTGCTGCTCGCCTGCGGTGCGGGCCTGCGGGCGAGCCAAAGCGGACGCTGGCGCACGCTCGTGCTGTGCGCCGTGCTCGTCGGACTTGCCTTCAACACGAAGACGCTCGCCGCCTATCTGGTCGTCCCCGGGATCGCGCTCGCCTACGTCGTGTGCGCGCCCGGGTCGCTACGACGGCGGATCGCACAGCTGCTCGTCGCGGGCCTGGTGATGGTGGCGGTGTCGTTCGCGTGGATCGCGTTCGTCGAACTCACACCCGCCTCCAAACGCCCGTACGTGGGCAGCTCCACGAACAACACCGAGCTCGGCCTCACCTTCGAATACAACGGCCTCGGCCGCGTCGAAGGCCAGACCGGCGGACCGAACAGCGTGAGCGTCCGTCCCGGCGCCTACGTGCCCGCCGCCCGCCAACGCACGGTCGACGCCGCCGCCCGTGCCCACACGCCCAACACGCCACCCGCATCAGCGCCCGTGCACCTCGATCCTGCCGCCAAGCCTGCGCCCGCGGTCAAGACCACCGGCAGGGAAAAGGACCCGATCCCGTTCGGCGAATCGCCCCGCCCGCTACGCCTGTTCGGCACCGGCCTCGGCGACCAGGCGGGCTGGATGCTGCCGTTCGCGCTGTTCGGGTTGATCGGCCTGCTCGGGCTGGTCGCGCTGGCGGTCGTGGACCACAGGCGCGGCGCGCCGTCGGAGGGCGGCCCCGCACAGCCGCCGGCACCAGCGCCATCGCTCGCTTCGGCGCTGGCGCGCGGCCGCCGCGACCCACGCCTGGCCACCGCGCTCGTGCTCGGCGGGTGGTTCGTGGTGGAGGCGGCGGTGCTGAGCCTGTCGAAGGGCATCGTCCACCCCTACTACGTCTCCGCGCTCGCCCCCGGCACCGGCGCGATGGCCGGCGCCGGCGCCGTACGCGTTCGTCAAGCTCGCACGTGGACGCCACCGCCTGTGGGGGCTCGCGCTCGCGGCCTGCGCGCTGGCAACGACGGTGCTCGTGCAGGTCGTGCTGATGCACCGCGAGCACTACATGGTGTGGTTCGTGCCGGTGCTCGCGATCGGCGCCGCCGTGGGCTTCGTGGCGCTGATCGCGCTACGCCGGCTGGCGGCGCCGGCCGTCGCGCTGACGTTCCTGCTGGTGCTCGTCGCCCCGACCGCGTACGCGACCACCACGTGGCTCGCGCCGGTCGAGGGCACGTTCGCCGCGGCCGGGCCGCGGGCGTTCGCCGGCCCCGGCGGCTACGGCGTCGACGCACACGACCTGGCGATCGACCGCGCGATGCTCGACTACGTCAGCACACACAACCCTGGCTCGCGCTGGGCGCTGTTGACCGTCGCCGCGGACACCGGCTCGCCGATGATCCTGATGGGCCTGAGCGCTGGCGCACTCGGCGGCTACAGCGGCACCGACCCGGCCGTCGACGGCCCCCAGCTCGCGCGGATGGTCGCCAGCGGCCAGGCTCGCTACGTGCTGCTCGGCGGCGAGTACTCGCTACGCGGCGGCAACCACGCCACGCAAGGCGGTGCTGCACGCCTGCAAGGAGCTGGCGCCGTCGCAGTGGCACAGCCCGATCGCCTACCCCTACGGCCTGGTGCTGTTCGACTGCGCCGGCGACGAGCAGGCGCTCGCGGCGGCGGGGTAAGGCTCAAGGGACCTGACGGGCGCCGCGCCGCCCAGCGGCCGTCAGGCCGCCACAGACAGGTCGCGGTGGAACGCGCGGGCGAACAGCTCGCGCTCGCGGCCGGCCGCCCAGCGCGGCACCGCTGACTCGCCGT
This sequence comes from uncultured Solirubrobacteraceae bacterium, assembly GCA_963779665.1. Classification (GTDB taxonomy): domain Bacteria; phylum Actinomycetota; class Thermoleophilia; order Solirubrobacterales; family Solirubrobacteraceae; genus Palsa-744. The sequence goes on from CAVZYW010000003.1 coordinate 68,359, forward strand.
CGGCGATCAGCCGCAGCTCGACCTCGTCGCCGTGCAGCGCGAGGCTCGTGGCGCGCACGAGCTGGTCGCGCGAGCGCTCGAGGTCCTCGGCCAGGCGCAGCAGCGTCGCACAGCGGTCGAGCCTCTGCGGTGTCGCCCGTCGTCGAACAGCGCCGCCATCGGCCCGGGCGCGGGCATGCCCTTGCGGTGGTAGCGGGCCGCCTGCGCGACGATCGCCGTCTCGACCGGCGAGAACCCCGGCAGGCTGCCGTTGAGGATCAGGTAGCGAGAGTGCTTGTGGTGATCGTCGTAGTCGATCGACATGCCGACGTCGTGCAGCATGCACGCCGCCCACAGCAGCTCGCGCTCGCGCGGGTCGCCCTCGTGCAGGCCGAGCCGGCGCGAGCTCGTCGAACATGCCCAGCGCGAGCGCCGCCACGTGCTCGGTGTGCTCGCTGTCGACCTGGTACTGGCCGGCCATGTTCAGCACGCTCGCGCGGCGCACGTCCTCGAACAGCGGCTGCTGCCTCGCACCTGCCGAGCAGGCGCTCGAAGAACACACCCTCGCGCAGGCCCGCCTCGGTCGTCTCCAGCGCGTCGAAGCCGCCCGCCAGCAGCACCCCCTGCACGACGACGGCGCCGGCCAGGATCAGATCCGCCCGCGCGGGCTTGATGCCCGGGCACGCTCGCGCGCTCGGCGGCCGGCAGCGCCGCCAGCCGCGCCACCAGCTCGTCCAGCGCCTCACGCTCGATCACCATGCCCTGCACGCCGTTGGACGGCAGGCCCGCGGCACGCTGTGCGGCGGCGGCGAGGTTGCGGACCGTCCCGCCGATGCCCACCAGCCGCCGGCTGCCGCCCGACCGCCCGCCGTCGCCGGGCTGTCCGTCATCGCAGGGCTGTCCGCCGTGCCGGGCAGCCCGCCGTCGCCCGCGAGGAGCCACGGCGCCCGGCGAGCTGCGGCGGCGACGTGCTCGCGTAGCTCCTCGAGCTGCCTGCGCTTGGCGGGACCGTTGGGCGGCAGGAAGCGCTCGCTCATGCGCACGGTGCCGAGCGGCCACGAGCCCGAGCTCGCCGATCAGCCGCTCGCTCGACACGCACGAGCTGCAGCGAGCCGCCGCCGAGGTCGAGCACGCTGCCGTTGCGCAGCGTCGTGGAGTTGACCGCCGCGAGGTAGCCGTAGCGGGCCTCCTGCTCGCGGCTCAGCACCCGGATCGGCAGTCCCAGGCAGGCGCGCGCCCGCTCGAGGAAGCTCCTCGGCGTTCTCCGCGTCGCGGATCGCGCTGGTCGCGACCGCGTCGACCGTCCCCTCGCCGAGTCCCGCTGGCGCGACAGAAGTGGGCGAACACGTCGAGCGTCGCGAGCGCCCGTCGCATCGGCTCCTCCCCCAGCCTGCCGCTCGCCATCAGCCCTTCGCCGATGCGCACTGGCTCGTAGATCTCGTCGGTGCGCTTCCACCAGCCGGAGCCGGCCATGAACACGACCAGCCGGAAGGAGTTCGATCCGAGGTCGATGACCGCGAGGCGCTCGTTTGGCTGCATCAGATGAGCGTATTCACCGCGCCGGAGGGTCTTCTCGGCTCTCGGTGCGGCGGGCAGGGCAAGGCCAGCGGGGCGGGCATCGCGCGGCCCGGCGTCATCGCGACTCGGCATCGCGCTCGGCGCGGCGCGTCAGACGGTGCTTGCGTGCCTGGCCGCGCGCATCGCAGCGGTCGGCCTGCATCAGCGCCTGCTCGGCGCTGTCCACGTGCTCGTCGACGAGCGTGAAGCCGACGCTGGCGACGGGTGCAGGACGTTCGTCGCCGACGTCGACGCGCGCAGGCGGCGATCACGCGTGTGAGCCCCTCGGCGACGACCGCCAGGCCCTCTTCGTCGATGTGCGGGAAGCAGCACCGCGAACTGGTCGGCGCCGAGACGCGCGACGAGGTCCGTCTCTCTGAGCCTGCGCGTCAGCGCCCGCGCGACTGCCTCCAGCGCCTCGTCGCCGGCCCGCTCGCCGTGGTGCTCGTTGACGCAGTCGGAACGCGTCGAGGTCGATCAGCATCAGGCCGGCGACCTCGCCGTAGCGTCGCGAGCGGGCGACCTGCAGTTTGAGGTCGTGGCCGAACAGCCTGCGGTTGCGCACGCCCCGTCAGCGGATCGTGGTCGCCGAGGCCGCGCAGGTTCTCCTCCAGCCGCTTGCGCTCGGAGACGTCCTGCAGCTGGGCGACGTAGTGCAGCGGCGTGCCGTCGCGCTCGCGCACGAGCGACATCGACAGGATCGCCGAGATCGTCTCGCCGGCGGCGTCGAGGCAGCGGGTGTCGACCCGGAAGGCGGCGAATCTCCCCCGCGAGCAAACGTCGGCGCTGCTCGCTGTCGTTGTCCACGTCGTCCGGGTGCACGATCCCGTCGAAGCGCGTGCCGATCAGCTCCCCGGCGGTGTAGCCGGTGATGTCGCACAGCGCGCGGTTCACCAGCAGCCAGTCGTCCGTCCGTGTCGAGCACGCCGGTGCCGATCGGCGTCCGCTCGCAGCGCTCGAGATGCGCCTCGAAGTGGCTCTGCAGGACGCGGCGCGAGCAGCTCCGCCTGCCGGCGGGCGGTGATGTCCAGCACGACCGCCACCCCACCCACGACCTCCTCGACTCGATCTCCGGCCGCGTTGCTGAGGCGCTGTGCCTCATTGCCGAGGCGCAGCGGACCGACGTCGAGCATCACGCAGTGCCGCTGCGCCGCCGTCCAGATCTCGCGCGAGCGCGTCTCGCCGCTGCAGCGCGGAGCGCAGCAGCGGCTCGATCGTCCGCCACAACTCGGCGGGCAGTGCATCAGCGCCAGGGGGCTGCCCGGCGCTGCAGCTCGTCCGGGTCGCCGAGACGCTCGAGCGCCTGGACCGGCGGCGCGCACGAACCGCAGGTCGGTCGTCGAACGCCGAGCACCAGCGCCTCTGGCAGCTCGCGCAGCGCAGCCTCGGCCGCGCGATCGGCGCCCGCCCAGCAGCGGATCGGTCCATCGGTCCCGCGCGCGAATGACACCGACACACCCTGATCATCGGCCGCTCGCGGCCTTTACATGAGGGTTGCACTCCGAACTGGACGGCGCCGGGCCCGATCGCGGCGTGATCGCGCCCGGCACAGCCCGTCTCGTTGGTGCTCGACGGCGCTACTTGACCGCCTGTCCCGAGGCGCTGAGCGCGTCCCAGTCGCCGCCGAACTCGTTGACGCCGACGTAGTCGGTCGGCGCCGCGCTGTCTTCGCTGAACGTGTACAGCGGGTGTCCCGCATAGGTGACCTGGCTGGGCGCCACCTGCAATGCGGATGCTGGACAGCAGCGAGCGCCTTGACGCCGGCGCCGGCCGTCGGCTGCGCCGACGGTCTCGAGCGCCGGCCACGCCTGCGCGCAGTCGTGGATCTTCACGCAGCTGTTTTCGCTGCCGTGGTCGCGGGTGAACTCGTACAGCGTGAAGCCCGACGAGGTCGTCAGGATCGAGCCGAGGCTCGTGTGCCGCAGCACCACCTCGGTGGCACGGCTGGCATGCGCTGTCGGGACGGTGCTCTGAGCGCCGGCGACCGCCGAGCCGGCGGCGGCGATCGTGGCCAGAACGCCGGCCAGGAGGACGTAGGTTCGCTTCATTGGATTCCTCGCAGTGTGGGGGGTTGGGGGTCGCGGAGGCTGGTTGTTCCTCGACCAGCTAGACCCCGCGTGCCCCACAACCTTCCCGACCGCTACTTGACGATGTGGATGATTCGCTCCATGCCCAGCAGGGTGTGGCTGCGTCCGTCCTGGGTCGTCCATGAAGCACGCCTGCACGTACCAGCCGGGCTTCGCGGTGATCGTCTCCTGCTGGAAGGCTCCGTGGGACACGGGCCCGGTGAACTCGAACGGCGATGCCGGAGACGAGCTTTTCGAGTCCCTTTTCCTTCCCAGTCAGCAGCGCCCTTCGACGACCTTCTTGGCTCGGCCTTGCGTTCTTGACGGGAAACGCAACGTCCATGTGCACGAGGAAGCCTTCGTTTTCGAAGCGCACGAGTTCCCCATCGTGCAGCGTGGTCGGTCCGCGGAAGGCGAACTCGATGTCGCGGATGGTCGCCTGCGGGGTGGGCAGCGTCGCCGGCGAGGCTGCCGCTGTGACGGTGAAGCTCGTGTGCACGTGTGGCCCGTCTTGACTTTCACCTTCGGCGGACAGCGCGAGGTACTGACCGGGCGCCAGATCGGTCTGCGCTTCGCTCGTCTGGCCGGGGGTCGCTTCCGCGTCGAAGACGATCGAGCCGTACTTGCTCGCGTTGTTGGTTTCCTTGGCCGCGTGGGTCGCCAGGAAGCTTCCACTTCCGCGACCGTCACGCCGGGCTTCAGCGGAAACAGGATCGCGCTTGCTTCCTTCGTGCCCGTGGCGGTCGTGACGATGTTGACCGCGCCCGACTGCGTTGTCCCTCCGACGGCGATCGAGGTCTTCGTGACGGCGAGCGTGAGCGTCGGCAGCGTCGCCGCCTGTGCCGCGCCCGCGGCGATCAGACTGGCCGACGCGAGCAGCGCGGCAGCGGCGGCGAGCGTCGCTCGCAGCATGGTCTTGTTCACTTTTGCGTGTCTCCTGGCTGGTGGAGCGAGGCGCGCGAGCTTAGGAGCTGACGGCGAGCAGGTCAATACGCAATTGCACGTAGGACGTGGCAACTGAATACGATTGCCGCCGATGGAGAGCCTGTCGGCATCGCGCTTGCGCATGGTTCTACAGGCGACCGCCCAGGCAGTCGAGCTCCGCGATCTCTCAGAGTTTCGAACGGGCGTGATCTCGCTCGTACGCGAGCTCGTGCCGTGCGAGAGCGCTTCCTACAACGAGATCAGGCCCGGCGCGGGCGCGATCGTCGTGGCCGATCCGGCTGACTGGCTGACGATGGAAGGACTCGAGCTGTTCGGCGAGCTCGCCGGTGAAAACCCCCTGATCGCACATTACGTGCGTACCGGTGACGGTCAACCAGTACGTTTTTCCGACTTCCTCTCCGCACCTCGCCTGCATCGGCTCGCCCTGTACGACCAGGTCTACCGGCCGTTGGGCGTCGAGCACCAGATCGCGTTCGTGCTGCCGTCGGCTCCGGGCGAGGTGGTCGGGATCGCGTTGAATCGGGAGCGTCATGACTTCACCGGTGAAGAGGCGGCGATGCTAGACCTGCTGCGTGCGCCGCTGCGGGCCTGCTACGTGCGGCTGGTGGAACGTGAGCGGCTCACGAGCCTGCTGTCCGCCTACGAAGGCCATGACCAGATCGCGGCACAGGCGAGCTGTTTTGGGCTCTCCGAGCGTCACGTTGAAGTGATGCGTCGCGTGATCGCAGGCGCCTCGAATGCCGAGGTGGGGCTCAGCCTCGGGATCAGCAAGCGCACCGTCGAGAAGCACCTCCAGAACATCTACACGCAACTCGACGTCACCAGCAGGACGCAGGCGATCGCACGGATGCGGGCGAGGGACGACTCGGGCGCCGGCGAGCTGTCCCCCGCCGGCATTCAGCCGGAGCGCCCCTCGACGAGCCGCCCGTAGGCCTCGGGGCGGCGTGTGGCGAGGAGCGGGAACAGCGCGAGCCAGTCATCGCGTTGGTCGAGATCGAGATCGGCGACCAGCACCGCCGGCTCCGTGCGTGGTGCCTGCACCAGCTTGCGGCCATAGGGATCACAGATGAACGACGAGCCGTAGAAGCGCAACGGCTCCTCCACGCCGATGCGGTTGACCGCGACCATGAACACGCCGTTGGCGATCGCGTTGCCGACGATCACCTTCTCCCACAGCGGCTCGGTGTCGAAGTCGGGGTGGTCGGGCTCGGAGCCGATCGCGGTCGGGTAGACGATCACGTCCGCCCCCTCCAGGCTGTAGGCACGGGCGAGCTCCGGGAACCACTGGTCCCAGCAGGTCGGCAGGCCGAGACGTGCCCCGCCGAGGGTGAGCAGTGGGAACGGATCGCCATCAACCGGACCGGGGCGGAAGTAGCGATCCTCGTGGTAGCCGGCGGTCACCGGGATGTGGAGCTTGCGGGTGCACGCGGCGAGCCCGCCGTCGGGACCGACCACGATCGCGGTGTTGTAGCCGAGCCCGTCGCTGGCGTCGGCACGCTCGTAGAGTGAGGCGTGGACGTGGACGCCGGTCTCCCCCGCCATGCGCGCCGCGAAGCGGTGGGTGCGACCGCCGGGGAGCTCCTCGGGCACGACCCCCGCCAGCTCTGGACCGGCTGGATCGACGGCGAAGTAGTGGCTGAGCGTCAGCTCCTGCAGGCACACGATCCGCGCTCCCTCGCTGGCGGCGAGCCTGATCGCGGCCTCCAACGCGGCCTCGTGCTCCTCCGGGTCGGGATGCCAGCGGTGCTGCACCGCGGCGATCCGCAGCGGCGTGCGCCGGGGCGGGTGCGTGCGCGCGGGCGAGGCGAGCAGCGACGGCGCGCGGATCAGGCGGATCGCATCCATCGCAGATGACTGTAGTTAGGCTGTCGCCGGTGAGCGCGACCCTCGCCTCGACACCGGCCGCCGACGGCTTTCGGATGCCCGCCGAGCTCGCGACGCACCGCGGCTGCTGGATGGCCTGGCCGGAGCGCCCGGACAACTGGCGGCTCGCGGGCGGTCCCGCCCAGGAGGCCTACGCGATCGTCGCCGAGGCGATCAACGCGTCCGAGCCGGTGACGTGGCGGTCTCCGACGCCCAGTTCGAGCGCTGCCGTGCGATGCTCTCGCCGTCGATCCGGGTCCTCGAGATCTCGACCGACGACGCGTGGATGCGCGACACGGGTCCGACGTTCGTGCTTGACGCGGACGGCGGGCGTCGTGGCGTCGACTGGCGGTTCAACGCCTGGGGTGGACACGACGGCGGCCTGTACTGCCCGTGGGATCGCGACGACCGCGTGGCGGCGAAGGTGCTGGAGCTCGAAGGCATCGACCGCTACCGGGCGCCGATCGTGCTCGAGGGTGGGGCGATCCACGTCGACGGCGAGGGCACGGTGCTGAGCACCGAACAGTGCCTGTTGAACCCCAACCGCAACCCCGATCGCTCACGCGAGCAGATCGAGCGGGTGCTGTGCGACTACCTCGGCGCCGAGAAGGTGATCTGGCTCGGACACGGCGTCTACAACGACGAGACCGATGGGCACGTCGACAACCTCGCGTGCTTCGCGCGGCCAGGCGTCGTGCTGCTCACCTGGTGTGAGGACGAGTCCGATCCGCAGCACGCGATCTCGCGCGATGCCCAGGAGCGCCTGGAAGCCGCGACCGACGCGCGGGGGCGAGCGCTCGAGGTGATTCGCCTGCCCTCGCCCGGTCCGCTCACGATTAATGAGGAGGAGGCCCGGGGCGTCGAGGTCCGACCCGGCTCCAAGCCACGACGGGCAGGCGAGCGGATGGCCGCGTCCTACGTCAACTTCTATGCGGCCAACACGCGAATCGTGTTCCCACTGCTCGACGAGCGCTTCGACGACGACGCCGCAGAGGTGCTGGAGGGCTGTTTCCCCGACCGTGAGCTCGTCGGCGTGCCCACGCGCGAGATCCTGCTCGGGGGCGGCAACATCCACTGCATCACCCAGCAGGTCCCTGCCAGCGTGTGAGGCCGCGGCCCGGCCTCGGGCGCCCGTCGTCGGGATAACGCGCCGCGCGGACGCGAGGGTTGGTTTCGTGAGAACCGGGCAACCAACCCTCATGGGAGGCATGCGCATCCCGGCCCGCTCTGAGCGTGAGGCAGTTCGTCTCGTGGTGATCGTCGCCCTGCTAGGCATGGTGTCGGTGCTGCTCGCCTTGGTCGCCGGCCCGGTCTTCGGTATCGCGTTGTTCGCGGTCGTGGTGTGCGTGGCGCTGGTGGCCGACCTGAGAAGCATGCGGGCCGCGAGATCGGTGCTGCGCGAGGCCGCCCGGATCGGCGGTGAAGAACTGGTGCCCGACCCCTCGTCGCGACTCGGCGGCGAGGAGCGACTCAGCGGCGACAGGGCTCAGTGGAACCCTCGGCCCGAGCACGGTCGTGAGCGGAGCTTCGCTCGGGGCAACCAGGTGAGCGATCGCTCGTCTGGGAGCGCGTGGGGGCGATCAGCACGCGACCGCGTCCGATGACCTCGATCTCGGTCTCGGGCGCGCACACGGCGATCAGATCGGACTCGTTGCGGAGGATCCGTCGCAGTACCACGAAGGCGATGGCGCCGAGCAGCGCCGGGACCCACAGCGCGATCGCGCGATAGGCGAGCACGGCCGAGGCCGCGGAGGTGATCGGCACGCCGTAGAGCACGCACGTTCCCACCAGGCCCGCGTCAATGCCACCGATGCCACCGGGCACGGGGATCAGGCCACCGAGCTCGCCGATCAGGTACGCGATCCACACGATCGCCAACGACGGTGCGGAGCCGAACGCCCGAAACGTCGCCCACAGGATCATCAGGTCGAACACGAGGTAGGCGAGGATCCCGACGAGCAGCCAGGCGTTGCCCTCGCGCAGGAGCGCCACGGCCTCGTTGACGCCGTCGGCGACCGCCGCCAGCGCCTTCGATGCCACCAGCGATCGGCGGGAGGACCCGACTTCTTCGCCGCGCTGCACACGTGCGTGCAGGCGCGGCGCCGCCCGCCCCACCAGCAGCGCGCCCGCGAGCGACAGCGCAGCGATCACTGCGGGAACGAGCGTCAACAGCAGGTTCGTCTCCCCCGGGAGCACGCGGACGGCGAGGCCGAGCCCAACCAGGATCACGCCGAGGACGTTCGCCACGCTCGTCAACAGGAAGAACGCCACCGTCCGCCGCGCGATCTCGCTCGTGGGCATCCCCCCTCGTTTCAACGCCCACGCCCCGAGCACGAGACCACCGGCGCCGCCGGTCGGGAACAGCGCGTTGGCGCCGAGCTCGGACATGCCGACGTGGTAGCTGACGCGCCAGCTCATCCGTCGGCAGAAGACCATCCGGAACACCGCCACGTAGCCCAAACCGGAGAGCACCTTCAGCCCGATGCCGAGCGCGAGCCACCCGGGCTTTGCGTGGGAGAGACGGGTGCGCAGGCCATCCAGCCCCGGCAGCAGCGTGACGATCGCGACGACGGCGAGGATCAATCCGAGCAGGAGCAGCAGGCGTGTGCGCAGCCGCCGCCGGCTGAGCTCAGCGGGTATGTCGAGCTCATCCGCGAGTACACCGCCTCCAGCCTGTCGATCCGCGTCCACGCTATCCATATTGGCATCCCCTCTCACACGGCCCTGAGCGCATCGGCCGGGGCGAGTCGCGCGGCGCGGATCGCCGGCAGTAGGCCGGCGACGGCGCCGATCAGCAGTGCGGCGGCGAGCCCGCCTGCCCAGGCGGAGGCGGGGATCACGATCGCCCAACCCTTGGTCATCGCGTAGATCGCCGTCGCCAGCGCGCCCAGGCCGACCCCCGCGGTTCCGCCGGCGAGCGCCAGCAGGATCGCCTCGGACAGGAACTGAATGCGGATCTGACCTTTGGTGGCCCCAAGTGCCCGGCGCAGGCCGATCTCCGAACGTCGTTCCAGCACGGAGATGACCATGATGTTCGCCACGCCGACCGCGCCCACGAGCAGCGCCACCGCGCCGAGCCCGAGGAACAGGCCGTTCAGCGCGCTCTTGGCGTCCGCGCGTGCGACGAGCGCCGCGGAGGGCTGGCTGACGTCGACTTCGTTGGGCGCTTCCGGGTTGGCGCTCTGCGCGAGCACGGACTGCACGGCGGCGACCTGGTCGGTCTGGGCGCGCACGTAGACAGTGTTCGGATGTCCGTCGGAGGCGAGGTACTTCTCGGCGGCGGGGAAGCCGACGAGCACCGAGCTTTCGATTTCGGGCGTCAGTTCGGCGGGGCCGAGGATGCCGGCGAGGTAGAACCACTGGCCGGCGAGCGAGATCCGCTCGCCGGGATAGATGCGGTCGATGCCCAGGCGCTGGGCGGCGGTGAAGCTGAGTACGGCGACGGGCTCGGTGGCTGTGGCCGCGTTCAGGTAGCGCCCCTGGATGATGTGCACGCCGAGCGAGCTCGGCAGGTCAAGGCTTGCGGCCTCGACGCTCAGCGCGTTCGTGTCGATCGCGGGGATCAGCGGGGTCCGATAGACCTTGGCGGTGATCTTGGCGGTCTCGGCCACGCTCGTGACGGGATCGATACGGGCGATCATCGCGGGCGCGACGAGCGGCAGCTCGGCGGTCCTGCCGGTGAGACCCTGGCCGTTGGTGACCGTCAGCAGGTTGGTGCCGAGCCGGTCGATCTGGCTGAGCAGCCCGGCTTGGCTGGATGAGGAGAGGCCGAGCACGGCGACGATCGCGGCGACGCCGATCGCGATCCCGAGCGCGGAGAGGCCGGCGCGCAGCCGCCGGGTGCGCAGGCCGACGCTGGCGACACGCGCGAGATCGGATGCGCGCAGCCCGCGCGGGGCGAGGTCGGCGGCCGCGCTCACGGCTGCTGACCGGGTCCCTCGTTGACGAGCGCGAAGGCCGCCGGCCTGACGTGCTCGACGCTCGCCGTGACGATGTAGCCACCCGCCCGGCGGTTTGCGGTGAACGCGGGGGCGACGGCGATCCCGCAGGTGTCGGTCGTGATCGTGACGCTGCGCTGGTGTGCCGTGCGGGGGCGGGAATTGTTTTTATAGTTTTGCGTGCGGGTGGTGAAGCGTCCGCTGGGCCCGCGCGCGGGGGCCGTGAAGGTGACCGGCGCACCCGGCACGGGGATCTTCTCGGCATCGGTGACGGTGACCGCGAGCCGGATCGGGAAGCCGGCTCCGATCGGGGTCGACTGGATGGCGCCCACACCGGCGGTGAGCTTGACCGGCGTGCCGGCGAGACCGGCGAGCAAGGAGCTGCAGGCGTTCGAGCTGCCTGTCGCCGCGACATTTCTCAGCGAGAACAGCACAGTGCCGTAGCCCGAGCTGGCGGTGACCGTGTAGCTGCCGGCGGTGTCGTTGGCGGTGAACGCCGGCGCCGCAGCTGCGCCGGATGCGTCGCTGCCGACGGTGACGGTGCGCGACTCGCTCGCCGAGAACAGGCCGCTCGCGCCGCCGGCAGGAGCGCTGAACGTGATCGGGATGCCAGCGACGGCACTCGTGACGGGACAGCCGTCGCTGTTCGCCAGCGCGACCTGCAGACCGTCCGCGAACGGGGTGTCGAGCGTGGCGGTCTGGGGCGTACCGCCGACGAGCGTCAGCGTGTTCGGCGGGTTGGGCGATGGGCAGGCCGCCTTGCCTGAGCTGCTCGGTGTACCGGTGCCTGGGCTGCTGGGTGTCCCGGTGCCTGCCCCGCTCGGCGTTTCGCTTTCCCCCGTGGCGACAGGCGGCCCGCTGGCAAATGCGCTTCCGACGAGCCCTAGGTAGGCGGCGAGCATTAGCCCGTACACGACTCCGCGAGCGTGGCGCCGCGGCTTTGCGATCGCGCTCGTCGCTGCACCGCAAACGCGCCGCGGCGACATGTTCGCGCTCATCGATGGATCCCTTCCTGTTCGTCGCTGTCGGCCACGATTTCGCCGTCGAGCATCTGTACCTGTCGGGGCAGGCCGGCCGCCAGCTCGCGGTCGTGGGTGATCACGACGATCGTGGCGTCTTCGGCGTTCAGCTCTTCCAGCAACGCGACGATCGCGGCGCCGGTGGCGCTGTCGAGGTTGCCGGTGGGCTCGTCGGCGAGCACGATCGCCGGGCGCCCGGCGAGCGCCCTTGCGATCGCCACGCGCTGGCGCTCGCCGCCGGAGAGCTTGCTGGGGCGGAAGCCCACGCGACCGGCGAGCCCGACGCGTGCGAGCGCCTCGGCCGCACGTTCACGGCGCTCGCTCGCGCCCGCGCCGGCGTAGAGCAGCCCGTCCGCCACGTTCTCAAGCACCGTGGAGTGCTCGGCCAGGAAGAACTGCTGGAAGACGAACCCGATCCGGGTTGCCCGCAGCGTCGCAAGCTCGCGGTCCGAGCAGGCGGCAACGTCGAGGCCGGTGATCGACACGGTCCCCGAGCTGGGTCGCTCGAGCGTGCCGATCACGTGCAGCAGCGTCGTCTTGCCCGACCCCGACGGGCCGACGATCGCCACGAGCTCACGCTCGCTCACGGCGAAGCTCACATCTCTCAGCGCATATACCGGCGGCTCGGTGCCGTAGGCCTTGCTCACGTTCCGCAGCTCGAGCACCGGGGCGTCCTCGAGCGCGCTCATGCCGCGGGAACCACCACGCGCTGGCCGGCCGACAGGCCCTGGCCGCTGACCTGTACGAGCCCTTCGGCGTCGTCGAACAGGCCGAGCGTGACCGCCTGCAGATGGTGCACGCCATCCTCGACGACCTCAACCGCGTAGCCGCCGCCGGCCAACGCGAGCAGCGCATCGACCGGCACGACCAACGCGCTTGGGATGCTGGCGGTGGTGATCGACACCGTCACGGGTGCCTCGTCGAGGTGTCCGCTCGCGCTCGGGTCGCGCAGCGCGACGCTCACTTCGATCGTGGGCCCGCCTTCTTCGTTGCCTTCGCTCCCGCCGCCCCCGCCACCGCCACCTTCGCCGCCTTTCGTCGAAGGCGACTTCGCGACACTCCCAACCGAGCTCACGACCCCGGGCGTCGTTTCGTTGCTCGGCAGCGTGATCGTGACGGGATCGCCGACCTTGACGCTGGACTGCTCGGACGCGGCAAGCGCGATCGTGACCTGGGGAGTCGTCGAGCTGACACCTAGCATCGGCCCGGGCGCCACGTTCGCGCCGATCGTGGCGGTGACGCTCGTGACACGGATGGGGCCCCGCTCGAACACCACCGAGCCGAGCGGCAGCTCGCCGGTCACGCTCGACCCATGTGCCGACTGGAACGCTCGCACGGCCGCTTCGCTGGCAGCGGTGAACGCGTCGCCCTCGAGCCCGTTCGCGTAGCCAAGTGCGTCCAGGTTGGCGTTCAGCGCGGCGACGTCCCGTCCGGGGGACATCCCCCCGACGAACGCCCGCGAGGGGACGACCGAGCCATACAGCAGCACGACCGGTTGGCCGCTGACCTGGTAGAGGCTCTGCCCGCGGGCGATCACCTGGCCGACGGCGGGCAGCATCGTGAACGTCGAGGTCTGGCCGTAGGCGGCAACCGAGGAGCGTGCCGTCGACACGGCTGCCTCGGCGCTTGCGAGCGCCTTTTCCGCGGAGCTGATCGACGCGCGGTCGCCGTCGAGCTTCGACACGTCCCCGCTCGAGCCCTGAGCGTCGCTCGCGACGGTCTGAGCGTCGCTCGCACACAGGCCCGCGCTCCCGTCACCCGAAGGGGACTCGCCGGACGTGCCTTCGTCGGCCGGTGAGGCGCCGGCCGACGCGCTTTCGGCTGCGCTGTCGCCGGCACAGTCCACCGACTCCTTCGCGCGGGCCGCCGCCACGGTCGCCTGCAGCCCTACAAGCGTCTCGCTGTCAGCCATCAGCGACGCCCTGGCCGCCTGCAGCATCGCCTGGCTACTCGAGACGGACTGTTCAGCCTGCGCGACCGCTGACGGCGGTGTGCCGGCCGGCATGCGGATGCTCGACGAGCCCGCGTAGCCGAGCGTGGCGTTGACCTGAGTCTGCGATGACAGTGCCCGCCGGGTCACTGTCGCCAGCGAGGTCGGCGTTGCGTTGTCGCCGACGCCGTCGGGCTTACCCGAGCCGCTGAAGGGGTCGCTGACGATCACCGCGACGACGACCCCCCCGAGCACGAGACCGATCGCCGCGAGCACGATTCGACGCGAGCTCATGGCCCCCCGCCCGCGCCGTCTGCTCGCGGCGTTTGCCGCTGCCGGGGGAGTTCGCTGACCGTGCTCACTAGTGATTTCCGTGCAGGCCGCCGGGGATCAGTGACTGGCAGGCTTCCTCGGCCGCGTGGACTTTCGGCGAGTGCAGGTTGACGCCGGCCGTCTGTGGCACGTGAACTCCGCCGCCGGAGAACGTCGGGTCGGGGAAGCTCGGAATCCCATGCGAGCGGATGCACGCCGCCGCCTTCAGGTACTCCGATTGTTCTCCAGGGCTGATCTGGTGATTCGCGCTTTCTCCCGGACCTCCGCCAGGCAGCAGCTTGCTGCAGGCTTGCTGGGCCGACTTGAACTGTGGATTGCCGGTGATGGCCGGCGTGACCCTGACCGCTACCCTCACTTCGCCACCGGAGCCGGAGACCTGCGGATCGGGGAAGCTCGGCACCCCGTGCGCGCGCATACAAGCCGCGTACGCCACAGCCTGGCTGTCGGGCGACGCCGAGCCCGCCGACCCACCGCCGCTCGGTGCTGTCGTGGAACCGCTCGAAGAAGCGCTCGAAGAAGCGCTCGACGTCGCGCTCGACCCTAGGTGCGCCACGGTCGGGCTTTTGGCGGCTCCTGCGCACCCCGCGGCCAGCAGCGCAAACGCCGTAAGCCCCGCAATCAGTCGTATCGCCTTCATCTCGTCGTCTCCTCCTGCTGGCTGGATGCTGCGTGCACGGGGGTTGTACGAGACGGCCGGTTACACCACGGTGACCGCAGCTGTAACCGCGCTGTAACCGGAAATGCGCCACGCTGGGTGGTCCTATGCGAGTGCTACTGGTGGAGGACCATGCTGAGCTGGCCGAGACGGTCGCCACGGGGCTGCGCCGTGAGGGCATGGCCGTCGACGTGGCGCTCGACGGACACGACGCGCTCGCGCACCTCGCGCTGACCGACTACGACGTGCTGGTGCTCGACCGCGACCTGCCCGGAGTGCACGGCGATGAGATCTGTCGCTCGCTCGCGAGCGAGCGACGCGACGGCAGGATCTTGATGCTGACCGCGTCGGGGTCGATCGAAGACCGCGTCGACGGCCTCAGCCTCGGAGCTGACGACTACCTGCCCAAGCCGTTCGCGTTCGCCGAGCTGGTGGCGCGGGTGCGGGCGCTGGGGCGGCGGGCTGGTGCGCCGCTGCCGACGGCGCTCGTGCACGGCGACCTGCGCGTCGATCCGGCCAATCGCCTCGCCAGCCGCGGCGGGCAGCGGCTCGCGCTCAGCCCGAAGGAGCTCGCCGTGCTCGAGTACCTGCTCGGGGCCGAGGGCCGCATCGTCTCGGCCGAGGAGCTGCTGCAGCGGGTGTGGGACGAGAACGCCGACCCGTTCACCACCACCGTCAAGGTGACGATCAGGCGGCTGCGAGCGAAGCTGGGCGAGCCGCCGCTGATCGAGACCGTGTCCCGCGGCGGTTACAGGATCTGAGCCTGGCCATGAGCGCCGCCGACACGCTCGAGGCGAGGACGGGCGATCTCCCACCGCCCCGGCGGCTTTCCCGTCGGGGACGCCTGCGCCTGCCCCGCTACACGATCCGCCTGCGCCTCGCGGTCCTCTACAGCGGTGTCTTCCTGATCACGGGAACCCTGCTGCTCGGGATCGTCTTCCTGGCCGTGCGTCACTCCTCGCACAGCGTCGTCGTCCACGCGCAGGGTGCGGTGGCGAGGCTTGCGGAACGACACCACGGTGTCGAAGTGCTGCCGCCTGGATCGACGCTGTCGGCGACGCCCGAAAGCCTCGCGATCAGACCCGGAAGCGCTCAGGCCCGTCAGCTCGGGGCGGTGGCGGTCAACGTCGCCAACAGCGACCTGCATCAGCTGTTGATCGGGTCGGTGGTCGCGCTGGCGATCATGGTGGTCGCCTCGATGGCACTGGGATGGCTGCTGGCCGGCCGCGTGCTGCGTCCCCTGCAGGTGATCACGACCGCGGCCCGAGAGCTGTCCGCCTCCAACCTGCACGAGCGGCTCGCGCTCGAAGGTCCCAACGACGAGCTGCGCGAGCTGGGCGACACCTTCGACGAGCTGCTCGCGCGCCTGCAGTCCTCGTTCGAGTCTCAACGGCAGTTCGTTGCCAACGCCTCACACGAGCTGCGCACGCCGCTCACCCTGGAGCGGGCAATCATCGAGGTGACGCTCGCCGACCCCGCGGCCGACGAAGCCTCGCTGCGCGCGGCATGCGAGCGTGTGCTCGCGATCGGCCAGCAGCAGGAGCGGACAATCGAGGCGCTGCTGACCTTGGCACGCAGCGAGCGGGGCGTCGAGCGCCGTCAGCCGCTGCTGCTCGATGCGGTGACCGGGGCGATCTTGGACGACCGTCGTGAGGAGATCGCCCGGCGCGGCCTGCGCCTCGACACGACGCTCGCGGCCGCGCCGAGCACCGGCGATCCGCACCTGATGGAGCGCCTGATCGCAAACCTGGTCGACAACGGCATCCATCACAACGTGACCGGCGGCTGGATCACGGTCACGACGGCCGTCGATGCAGGGGAGGCTGTGGTGACCGTCGCCAACAGCGGAGCGGTGATCGCCACCGAGGAGGTCGAGCGGCTGCAGCGGCCGTTTCAGCGGCTCGGGGCCAACCGCATCGGCCACGACGTCGGCCACGGCCTCGGCCTGTCGATCGTCAACGCGATCGCCACCGCCCACGGCGCGACGCTCGCGATCCACCCACAAGCCGCGGGCGGGCTGCGGGCCGAGGTCAGGTTCCCCCGGACGACCGAGGGCAGCCAACCCGCCTAGCTCGCGGGCGGCGGCGTCCAGGTCAGGGTGCCCGTCCATTTCGGTTCAAACCCATGCGTCCTCGGGGATCGTTCCCACCCGCCGGTGCACGCGCCTTCGACGTTCACATGACCGCTGACGTGGACTTCCGGGTTGCTGGAGCTCTCTCCGTTGAGGTTAAGTATGCCGCTCTCATGTACAAGGCTTGATCGCGTGTCAACCCGGACGCCGGTCGGTCCAGACACCGCTGAGCTTCCGTGGCGGGAGCCTGCCGCTGCGATTCCCGACTTTTGCAATAACCAGATCTGCCATTTTTCGGCGCGCAAACCATGCGCTGATGGCGGCGCCAATCCTAGAGATCGGCTGATGCAGATGCCTGAGCGCGCGGCTCCGGTGCCGTGCTCAGCCGCTGGGCGCCACGACTACGAGGTCGAGGGGCGCGCTGTAGTCGATCTCAAGGCCCTCCATCTTTGCGAGAACTGCGCGCACTTGTCTGGTCACCGCTGTCCCCGGCACTCCTGGGAGCGAAACCTGGCAACTGACCGTGAAGCCGGTCAACGGCTGGCCGTCTCGTAGGGGCTCGCCAGGAGCCCCCAACTCGACCTGTACACCCGCGGGGAGGGCATGGCGTAGGCGACCAGCAACATCTTGCGCCCATTCCTTGGTAGGGGCAGCTAGTACGACATCGGCATACCCGCGCTCGGGGACAGAGCTAGCCGCCGGCGTGCGAGCAAGCTCTCCCAGCTTGAACGACGTGGCGGAAGCTTGGGCCCGAAGGGTCGGCAGCTTCGTGCGCCACTCGCGCGCCGGATCAGCGTGATCCTGGATCACCGTCTGCAGGTGCTCCAGCGGGGATGGCTGCGCATGTGTAGTCATGGGATCGAGTGTAGTCATACAGGCGGCTTGATCTCGTTGACCAGCCGGTCGAGCGCAGTCAGCTGCTCGGCGATCATCGGAAGCACTTCGTCGCTCATCCGCTTGCCGTCCTCCAGCGGAATGAGGCGGCGCTCGATCCGTCGATCGAGCTCTGCTGTCAGACGCTCCAGCTCATGCTGCCTGTCAGCCACCGGGTATCCGATGACATTGCCAACCTGGCTGGGCAGATGGCCGAGCGATGTCATGTAGGCGAAGATCGACACGATGGCTGCCACGGCAAGCACAGCACCTGCTCGCTCGAGATCGAGGAGCACTGGAAAGCCGAGTGCCACCCCCGGCAATTTGGCTGGCACTCCGTAAAGAACACTCGCTACGAAACAGGCCATATAGATGCCCGGGATCACGATGAGCCAGCCACGCCACCGCGGCAGCAGCGCAGCATGGTGCGGAGTTGAGGTGACAGAGACCATCGAACATATGTTTGCACGGGCATGGGACGAATACGTCTGCCGTCGGGTCGCGCCATGACATCGCGTCGACTGTGAGCGCTCTCGGTCGGGCAGCTCGATCGCGGGCGCTGGAGGTCGGCCAGGCGCACGCTCGCAGCACGCCAGAATCCCGGTAGGCCCAGGAGAGTGGAGCCGAACCCACACTTGCGCCGGATTCTGGTTGTTTATGTCGTTGCAAGACTCAATGAGCCATCCTGTGTTTGACGGAGAGCGTGTTTGTAGGTTCTCTATCTTCTTTTGATGGGGATGGTTGGCTCTCTTTTCAAAGCGTAGGGGTCCTCGACTTCGCGGGGTGGACGGTCGCCGAGGCTTTCGTGGATGCGCTCGTTGTTGAACCAGGCGACGTACTCGAGAACGGCGAGCTCGAGCTGCGAGCGTGATGTCCAAGTTCGGTCAGCGATGAGCTCCGTCTTGAAGCTGTCGACGAAGCTCTCAGCGACCGCGTTGTCGTAGGCATCGCCGACCGTCCCGATCGAGCCGAGCACACCGGCATCGTCGAGCGTTTGGGTGTAGTCGATCGAGGTGTATTGCTGCCGGCATCTGAGTGGTGCACGAGCGCGACATCGGCGCCGGGATGGCGCTGGTGCAGCGCCATCTTGAGCGCGTCCAGGACGAGTGTGGTGCGCATGTGTGGCGCGAACTGCCAGCCGACGATCCGCTGGCTGTAGGCGTCGATCACGAAGCTGAAGAACACCAGGCCCTCCCAGCAGCGCAGATACGTGAAGTCCGCAAACCACGTCTCGTCCGGCCGCGACGCCTTGAAGTCGCGGTTGACGCGGTCCGGGCTGCGCATAGCCTTGGGGTTGGCACGGGTCGTCCGCCATGGCTTGCCGCGGCGCTTTGCGCCCTGCAGGGCGTTTTGGCGCATCAAACGTTCCACCCGGCTGCGACCGACCCGCTCTCCGGACCTGAGCAGCGCCTTCCACATCCGCCGTGACCCGTAGGCGTAGTAGTTGCGTGCGTGTAGATCTGTGATGACGCCGAGGAGCCGTTCGTCCTCGAGCTGGCGAGCCGAGCGTTGGCCGGTCGCGCGCTGGTAGTAGGCGGACGCCGACACGCCCAAGGTCTCGCAGATCGGCTCGACCCCGAAGCGCTCGCGGTGCGCGTCGATGAACGCGCTCACTTCGGACGGTGTGGATCGAGCTCGCCCGCGAAAAACACGCTGGCGGCCTTCAGAATCTCGTTTGCGCGACGCAGCTGCGCGACCTCACGGCGCAGCGCTTTGATCTCCTCGCGCTCCTGGCTGCTCAGAACGTCTTTGCGCCGGCCCTCGTCAGCTTCGGCCTGCCGGACGTGTTTGCGCAGCGTCTCACTCTCGACGCCGAGATCCTTCGCGACGTGCGCGATCGGGCGCCCCGATTCGAACACCAGACGAGCGCCGCGGTCCAGCAGCTCCTTTGAATACTTCCTCGCATGTGCCATAACCCGAGACTTCTCCTTCCGCCAGGCAAACCCTGGCATCAAAGCCTCCGTCAAACACAGGATGGCTCACCCGGTGGGTTCGCGAGCCGGTGTTGCTGTGCGTGATCGAGTAGCCAAGCTCCTGATATCGAACACGACGCGTCGGCCTTCTGGATCTGTGGTACTCGGGTCGTCTTGGGCCATGCCGAGAAGCTAAGTATCGCGCCAGACGGCGTGGCAGGCAGGCATCGTGCGCTCTACAACGTCCGTCCCCCCCATGGGCCCGCCTGGACTCGAACCAGGGACCTATCGATTATGAGTCAGCGGTTTAGGCTCTGCTTGGCCCACTTTCGGCGGTATTAGCCCCACTTTCCGGCCCTTACGGCGCCCTCGCTGCGCCCTCTAGGGAACGGCTGGGGAACGATGTCGCCAGCACCTCCTACGCAATTCGTTGGCCGGTTCGAGCGCTAGGGGGTCATAAGCAGCATGAGCAGAAACAACAGCCCCACGGGGCATCTCCAAGTCACGCAGGAAGGCAGCAACGGACAGCGTGTCTACCGCGCCCTGTGGCGCGATGCAGACGGCGTGCGCGGGGCCAAGAGCCTTGGCCCCGCGCACGTGCGCGACTCCGGGCGCCGCACACCACGCGGCGCGACCATCTGGCGGGCCGGCGACGGCCCCCGCCCCACCCCCGAGCACCTCACGCCGAAAGACGCCCAGGAGCATCGGCGAGCGGGCGACACAGGACGCGAGGCGCACCGCTCGATGCGACCCAGGGCTGGGTCGCCGAGCGCCACCGAGACAAAGACCTGAAGCGCGCCACGCTCACCGGCTACGAGGTCATGTTCGAGCGCCTATATCGAGACCTCGGCACAGACACGCCACTTCAAGACTTCCTCGACGGACGCCTGCGAGGCTACTTTGACGACTTCCCGTCCTACAAGGTCATCAGCGAGAAGACCGCCACGCAGGCGCGCGCCGAAGGCAAGAACGTTGAGCAGATCGAGGTCGAACGCTGGACCGCCCAGCCGCACGACAGCCTGCCCGTCGGGGTCGCCACCAAGGACGAGGCAGTCCGCATCGCCGACGAGCTGCCAGGAACCTGGCACCACCTGCGCCGCGGCGCCTACCGCGTCGTTCCCCTCAACGCCCAGCGCGCCAAGTCGGTCACCTACGCGAAAGCGAAGGAACTCGAAGCCGACGGCTGGATCGTGGCTCGCCGCAAGAAACGCCTGTGGATGCTCGTCGCGCCAGCGGCAGCGCAAACCCGCAACGAGTACCGAGACATCTTCTCAGCGTGCCTCAACTACGCCGTGCGCCAGCGCTGGATACCCGCGAACCCGCTCGTCGAGGTCAAGCGGCGGAGCAAGCGCGAGCAGCGCGAGCGCGTGCTCCGCCGCGACGACTTCTACGACCCCAGCGAGATCGACCGCCTGCTCAAACACGCCCCGCGTGTCTTCGAGGAAGCGTTCTGGCTGTGCGGCGCCCACGCCGGCCTTCGCCTCTCCGGCGAGGCCCTGGGTCTGCGGTGGGGCGCCGTTGACTTCAACGCCCTCATCCTGCGCCCCTACGACAACTGGGTGCTTGGTCAGCTCGACACTCCCAAGACCTCCGACTGCGAGGCGATTCCCATGACCCCGCGGCTCGCCCGCGCCCTACTCAAGCTCAAGCAGCGGGGATACGCCACCAGCGATGAGGACTTCGTGTTCGTCAGCGAGCTGGAGCCCGGGCGGCCAGTTCGGGACAAGCCCCTTCGAGCTGCCTTCAAGCTCGCGTGCCAAGAGGCTGGATTGAAGCCAATCAAGATGTACAACCTCCGCCACTCCTTCGGCACAAGCCTCGCCGCGAAGGGTGTCGACGTGCGAACAATCCAAGGGCTCATGCGCCACGCACGCCTGAACACGACCGAACAGTACATGGCCTACGCACCGAGACCCGAGCTTGCAAACCAGATCACGCGAGCACTAGACCCCGAGAGCCTGCCCGAGAACGTCACGCCGATCCGCCCCGCGTCGACCACCTCGTTCCTTGAGCGCCTCGAGGAGGAGATACCCGCCAAGTGGCTGCACGAGGTCGAACGCATCTTCGCCGAAGGCCACACGCCACTCCCCGCCGGCGACGGCTCGACGCCTCCCGACGAGCAGGCCGACTCGCGGCGGCACCTGGCGGCGGTGGAGGCGCCGACTCACGATCGGGTCGGTCAGTAGCGAACACGAAGCGTCCGGTGATGCCCCCACCGGACCACGACCCGTGAAGTCGAGTTCAATCGGGCATCACCAATCGCTTCGTGGGCTTCATCCACGGCCTGATCGATGTCGCGGTGGGCCTCCATGACCTCTCCGTCTTGAAGTACGTACGGCCACTGAGGGCGGGACGACAGCTCGAAGAAGTGCGATGAGCGCCTGCGACGCCAACCTCGCCGCTCGCCGTACCGAAGCTCGACCTCCAACCGCTCGATCCGAACGGGTCGCTGTCGCGGCCGAACTTCGACTATGAGCCCCTCCCACGGCGGATGGTCCTCGCCAGTGTCCTCACTGACCCACCTAGCGTCGACGCGAGGACGGTTCCAGAGGGCCTGCACCGTTACCACAGATGCCATCAGCCCGACCGTCCCGAACACCCAAGTGCAGGCTATGGCGAACGTATCGACGGCGGAGGCAATCACATCGCAAACGGAGGTTCACTAGCCCGCAGGACGAACGGGGACGCGCGCGCTGATCGCCTGACGAACCTCCTCATAGACGGGGAGAGCGAGCGCGGCGGGCGTCTCGATCGTGACGAGCAGGCCGTACGGAACCTCATCCGCGAGATCTCCGGCGGTTGCGCGGCAGGCGATTTCGAGCGTCGTGGTCTCATCCGGGCCATAGGGGACCGCGCGGTTGCTCATCAGCACCTCGTGTTGCAGCGTGCCGCGTCCAGCCGCCTGGTTGTCGACCTCCTGGCGCTCACCGAACGCGGAGTCGCGTCCCGCGACGTAGGTCAGATCGAGCGCGGCAGTGCGGTAGGCGCGGTTTCGTGGGTTGATCGGGGTCAGCCAGGCCAACGTAAGCGTGAGACGACGTTCGGCCGTGACACCGGCGAGGCTCGGCGGCAGCGGGAGGTCGTAGCTGTGCGTGTCATCGACACCGAGGCGACCGGCCTGGATGAGTACGGGGCGATGGTCGTCGGCGACGAGCGCCTGCTCCGGATGTGCTCGTCCGTGGCCGAGGAATCTCGAGATCGCCGCGCGGGACGCGGACTCGCCCGCGTCCCGCAGAACGCGCTCGATCGTGGCGGCGGCCGATCCCCAGCGAGCCGTGTGCGCGAGTGCGGCCTTCAACAGGACCGCGTCGAGTTCTGCGTCGGGAAAATCGAGGCCGTAGGCTGCTCGTAGAGCATCGAGGCGCTGCAGCAGTGTGCCGGTGTGGTGGCCGGCGAGTGCGGTAGCGCCGCTAGTACCTGTCGTGTGGACGTAACGGTCCAGCTCGCCGTTGAGGCCCGGCGCAGCGACACGCAGACCTGGCGGCCGGCGCGAGATGGCGACGGACAGCGGCCGCGGGCCTCCATCAGTGGACGGTTCCGCGCGCATCGCCTGCCGGCCGCCGGGCAGCAACAGGTCCGGCTTGATCGCGCGGTTGATGCCGGTTGCGACTGGACTAATCACGCTCGGCAGGTCCGTGTCGACAAGTGGATCAACGACGCCGACCGGCGCGATCGCGCCCGACGCGTCGTCGTGCGCCGCGCCGATCGTCAACGCG
Source organism: uncultured Solirubrobacteraceae bacterium (assembly GCA_963779665.1). Taxonomy (GTDB): domain Bacteria; phylum Actinomycetota; class Thermoleophilia; order Solirubrobacterales; family Solirubrobacteraceae; genus Palsa-744. The sequence goes on from CAVZYW010000003.1 coordinate 91,217, forward strand.
TTGGTCGACTCACCGGGAGCGAGCAACCGTCGCGACAGCGCCTCGCGGCGAATTGCATCGACGATCTCGTGTTCGAGCTCGGTAGCGTTCGTGATGTCGATGTCGGCCGGCAGGGCGATCGAGCCGGTGTGGTTGCCAGCGCTGACCAGAAAGAGGGCGTTGTAGTGCCAGGCCAGCCAGTCGACCAGCCGTGCCAGCGGGCTCACGAAGCGATCGAACTGCTGGCACGGGTCCGCCACCGCGAGGACAATCACCCGAGTTTGTGGCGCGGCCGGCTCGTCGCCCTCGAACAGGCGGGCGACGGCCCGATGGATGAGATCGACGGGCAGTCGATCGGCGGGCACCATCTCCGGCGGATCATCAAACCAGGCCGCCGAATCGGGGCGCAGGATCGGCCGGACATAGACAGGCTCACCGAGCGCGTCGCCCGCGTCGCCAAGGTCCCCGTGGACGACAAGGGACGCCATCAGCGTGCCGTGGTGGCGGTCGCCCACGCGAACCGTCGAGGACCAGTCCTCGGGGTCATCGATCCGCAGCCGACCGTCCAACGCCTCATGGCGCGCAACCGGCATGCCATCGAGCAACGCCACGCGAGGCTCGCCTGCTGGCGATTCGCCAAGCTGGAGCGGCCTATCGGCGCGCTCGCCGTTGTCGATCACGGGGGCGACCATCTGGCCCGTTGCGTGAAACAAACGCACCCCCTCAGTGCTCAGCCAGCTCACGTCTTCGCTGGCCGCCGCCTCGAGCAGCCGTGCGGCCGGGGCGCGACCGAGTACGCCGTGGTAGTCGATCTGCTCCAGGACCGTCTGCCCGACAAGTTCGCCACCAACAGCGCGCAGCTCAGCACTAAGCCGGTCGACGACCGAAGCGCGGCGTTTCTGGTCGCGCCGCAGCCACAGCTCGGCCTCGAACGGCACTAGCTGGTTGCCCAGCTCGGCGAGATCGCGCCGCCATGCTCCGGCAGCTCCGGCTCGTTCGAGTCGATCGAGATCATTCCACTCACGGACCTCGCGCAACTGGGAGAACAGGTCACGGAACGCGGTGAGCCCGTGTGGCATCGCCTCGCTGCGCTTGAAACGCTCCCACAGGCCGAGCAGCTGTTGCCAGGCGCGAACGTCGGTAGCGATCAGGAATAGCTGGCGGCTGTAGCGCTTGGGGTGGCCCTGCTGGTTGACGGCGCGGAAGTCATCGTCGGGGTCCAGCTGCGCCAGGGCCTGCTCGCCGAGGAACTCGAGCCCCGGAACCTTGAGCATCGCCTTGGCGAAGCTCGTGACCTCGCCGGCGATCTCCAGAACGAGGATCGTCTCGGGCTCCAGCGCGTCAGGTGTCGCGCGGAGCCGAAGCTGCTGGGCATCTAGCGCCGCAGTGATGCGCTGCAACTGTGGCCCGACGCGCTGCGCCTGCCGGTCGGCGCCGGGACCGCGAACCTTGTCGCGGCCCCCTCCGCTGGGCTTGATTCGTCTGCCCGGCCTGGCCGGGGCGAACAGCAGCGGGACGCGGTCGGGCACGTCAGGACACGTCCTGGGTAAAGCGCCGGACACGCTGCTCGATGAGGTGGCGAAGGTCCCGCTCCGGTTGAAGAACGTGTCGCCGGCGGATGTCGAGCGTGAGATCGTGCAGCTGGGAGAAGCTCGCCGCCTCGGTGGCATCGGCAAGCCGGCGCGGCGTGTAACCGGGATTCTTGTCGAGACTCGACAGGAACGACTCGAAGTATGCGGCACGCTGTGCGTGCGTCGGGATCGGCAGGTTGAAATGCAGCTCGAAGCGGCGATGCGCGGCACGATCCAGCAGCTCGGGATGGTTCGACGCGGCGACCAGAATGACGTGGCTCGGGACCTCGTCGACGAACAGCAGCAGCGAGCTGACGACTCGCTTGATCTCGCCCGTCTCGTGCTCGTCGCCGCGCTCCTTGGCGATCACATCGAACTCGTCGAGGAAAAGCACGCACCGGCGCGTCCTTGCGAACTCGAACACCTTGGCCAACCGTGCGCCCGTCTCGCCCAGGAAGCTCCCGATGACTGCCTCGTAACGAATCCGGACGATCGGCAGGTACAGCGCCTCGGCGATCGCCTCCGCCAGGCTCGTCTTGCCATTGCCCGGTGGTCCGGTGAGTAGGACACGATGACGCGGCTCCAGGCTGTGAGCCCGCAGCAACTCGACGCGCTGCTGCTCCTCGATCAGCTCCTCGCAGGCGACACGGACCGTCTGGGGCAAGACGAGGCTTGCGAGCGTGCGCTCGGGCGTGCCGATCTCGACTCCCGGGCCGGGCTCCAACTCCGCCAAGCCGGAGAAGCCATTGGTGCGCCCATCCCCGTTGCCGCCGTTTCGACGTAGTGCCGCCTCGATGCGATCAGCCAGCACATGGTGCTGCTTTTCGCGCTCCTCGGCGATCAGCGCCTCAACCGTCCGCGTGAACGCGGCATCGTCGCGCTGGCCCGCAGCTCGGACGAGGCCAAGGATGAGATCAGCACGCGCCACAACAACAGGATGACGGTCTGGGCGGCTCGATGTAGGCGACCGGCCGGTTCAGCCGCAACGACCGGGACAAGCTGGCTCACAGAGACGCTCCGCGCTCGGGCCATCACCGTGCTCGTCGTCGAACTAGTGTCCTGTCTGGTTGATTCGTTGGCAGTATCGTTTGATTGAGTCGAGGATTTGGTCGGCTGTCTTGGTCCAGACGTAGGGGCGGGGGTTTTCGTTCCAGGTGTCGATCCATTGGCGGATGTCGGTGTTCAGCGCGCGGACGGAGCGGTGTGCGCCGCGGCGTAGGAGCTTGGTGGTGAGCTCGCCGAACCACCGCTCGACGAGGTTGATCCACGAGCTCGAGGTTGGGGTGAAGTGCAGGTGAAACCGGGGGTGCTGAGCGAGCCAGCGCCGGACCTTGGGGGTCTTGTGGCTGGAGGCGTTGTCGAGCACGAGGTGCACATCGAGGTGTGCGGGCACGTTCTCATCGATCCTCTGGAGGAACTTCAAGAACTCGACCGCGCGGTGGCGTTGGTGCAGCGAGCCGATCACCTGCCCGCTCCCGAGGTTCAGCGCGGCGTAGAGGCTGGAGGTACCGTGCCGCTCATAGTCGTGTGTCGCTCGCTCGGGGGTGCCGGGAAGCATCGGCAACGTCGGTGCGGTGCGGTCGAGTGCTTGGATCTGGCTCTTCTCATCCACGCAGAGCACAACGGCCCGCTCGGGCGGATTCAAGTACAGGCCGCAAATATCGTGGACCTTCTCGATGAACAACGGGTCCTTGGACAGCTTCCAGGTCTGCTGGCGGTGCGGCGCAAGCCCGAAGGCATGCCAGATCCGCATCACCGCGTCCGGAGTCATCCCCATCTCCTTGGCCATCGACCGGGTCGACCAATGCGTCGCGTTCTTCGGCGCGCTCTCCAAGGTCTTGGTCACCACGGCCTCGACCTGCTCATCGGTGATCGTCCGCGGTTTGCCGGGCCGCGGCTCATCCGCGAGCCCTTCAAGCCGGCGCTCCGCGAACCGGTTGCGCCACTTCGTGACCGTCGGGCGCGAAACCGCCAGCGCTTCGGCGATCTCGCCGTTAGACCACAACCCCTCCGCGGCCATCAACACGATACGCGCTCGCAAAGCGAGCGCCTGCGCGCTCGTCCGGCGCCGCGTCCAGCTCTCCAACACCGACCGCTCGTCGTCGGTCAACACGATTGAAACAGCAGTAGGAATAGGCATAACCACCACATACCCTAACTGCAAACAAATTAAACCAACGGGACACTAGCGCCGACGTCACCGGGCCTCCGTGCCGCGCAGGTTCGCCACCAAGTCATGATGAACCCGTCAGCCGCGGGCAAGTGGGCGGCTACAGGCCACCGCAACGGCCCGACATGGACCACCCGCGCGCACGCCGGACGGGCTGCTCAGCGGGACGGAGCCGCAACTCCCGCGTGCGGCCATGCCCGCGCGATTGTCGCACGCCCGTTGGGCGTGCCGCGCGTCCGGCATCGGCCCCACACGGGGTGGGGCCCTTGCGAAAGGGACGGCCATGTCTCAAGCGGTTGCGGTTGCAGAGCCCGTCAAGGGTGGCAAGGGTGGCAAGTTGTTCGGCGGAGCGCTCACCGACGAAGCGCTCGACTCCTCGCGCAGCGTGCTCGGCGCGACCCACTTTGGGAACACGCGCGGGCTTCAGCAGTTCTACACGCCGCCGGAGGTCGCGGCGTTCATCAAGCAGGCGATCGACCCGCTTGGGCGCCTGCCAGTTCTTGACCTCACCGCCGGCGACGGCGCGCTGCTTGCGCCCTGGCCGCGCGAACAGCGCTTCGGGGTGGAGATCGACGGCGATCAGGTACGGGCCGGCGACTATCACGCCATCACTGGCGACGTGCAGCGCGCGTTTCCGATGCTGCGCAAGCTGGGCGTGCAGGTCCCGCAGATCGTCGCCAATCCGCCGTTCGGGCTGACGTGGACGGACGGCGCTGGGCGCGCGGAGAACAGCACGGTCGCGGTGTGGCGCATGAGCCTCGCGCTGCTGGCCCCCCAGGGCGTCGGCGCGTTCATCTGCGGGCGCGACCGCTTCCGCCGCGAGGTTCTCTCGCGCGAGGACGCGGCAGGCGTATTCGCCACCGTGGAGTGCAACGACCTGTTCGAGGGCGTGGACCTGTCGTGCCTGATCGCGTTCTTCGTCGGGCCGCAGGACCGGAGCGACGACGGCGGCCTCGTGGTAGAGGCGGAGGCTTCCAAGGAAGAGCTCGCCGAGCGTGCGCTCAGCCACGAAATCAAGACCGCCTTGCGCCATGCGGGCCACTACTACCTCGGCACGCTGTCCTGCCCGCCCGTTGGCCCGGTCGAAGCGTGGCGGCTGGTCGGGCGCGAGCTTGACCGTCGGCGCCGCGAGGAGGCGAGCCAGCGCCCCACCTACGCCGTTGAACTGCGCGCACGCGATCGACTCGCGATCCGGCCCGCTCCGTTCGTGCGCCAAGCGCTCGCCAAGGCCGGGCGGCTGAAGCTGGTGGAAACGCTGCACAACCAGCCGGTCGGGCACTTCGCGCTCAACGCGCTGGACTGGCGGCTGCTCGGCGAGCTCGAGCAGGAATGCGACCTCAGCATCTCCCCGGCGGTGCGCGAGGCGGTTGCACAAGTCGCCGATGCAGCCGAGCGCGAGGTCATCCCGCTGTACGAGGTCCGCCCGCAGATGCGGCTGGGATACCTCACTGACCTCGACTCGATCCTCTGCACCAGCTCAGACCCCGAGCGCGGCTTTCAGGCGGGCACCCGCTACCCGTTGCGCACGGACTCCCGGATCAACGTCACCAAGGGCAAGAAGGTCACCCGCAACAAGCAAGGCGAGCCCGTCGTGCGCAAGTACGAGGAGGAGGCCAAGGTCCTCGTCATCAAAGTCGCCGACAAGGAGTTCTCGGAGTCAACCGAGGACATCCAGTATCTCCTTGAGCACTTCGAGATCCCCAACCCCGGAGACATTGCCACCCGTTTCCCCGAGGAGGTCGAGCGCCAGCGCCAGATACTCGATGAGATCGCCGCGGACAGTCGCGCCAGCGGCAAAGACTCGACGTTCGATTGGAAGCGCTTCCAGCGTGAGGACCTGGCTCGCGCCCTGACCAAGACCAAGGATGGTGGCGGGTTCATCCTTAGCTGGGAGCAGGGCGGCGGCAAGACCCTCGGCGCCGCCGGCTACGCGCAGGGCGCGGTGCGCAACGGCGCGCGCAACCAAGTCCTGTTCATGGTCCCCCAGGACCTCATCCCGCAGTACCGCCAGGACATCTCCGAGAAGCTCGGGATCGAGGTCGAGCACATCACCACGCCGGCCCACGCGCGCCGCGTCGCTAAGCACCTGCGCGCCGGCGGCGAGGGCTGGTACATCACCCACTACGAGGTGCTCTCGCTGCTCGGCGTCAAGAACGACGCGCTACCCGTCCAGAACGTCCCAGTACACGAAGCCGAGGGCGAGCGCACAGTGCTGGACTCCACCGAATTCTGCCCGGCCTGCCACGCTTCCCGCCACGGCGGCTGGCAGCAGGACAGTCCGCTCGTCTGCTCCGCGGTCCACACCGAGGAGGTCAAAGGCGAAATCCGCAGCCGCACCTGCGGCTACGTCCACAAGCGCCTGCGCATCAAGAGCGCCGCGCACCATCTCGCCCCCGCCTTCCGCGACGGCGTGATCTGCATCGACGAGGGAACGCTCATCAAGGGCGACGACTCGCAGCGCAGCAAGGCAATCCGAGGGCTACAGGCCCGCAACAAGCTCTTGGCGACCGGCACGCCGATCTCCAACTACGTCAACCAAATCTTCTGGCTGATGTGGTGGTGCCTCGGCGATTCAAGCCTGCGGTTCCCCTACAGCTACGACGGCGGGCTCGCAGCGTTCGAGGTCGACTTCTGCGTCCTTGAGTACACCTACGGCCGCGAGGGCTCCGAGACGGCGCATCGGCGCGAGAAGCGCAAGGTGCTCCCGCAGATCACCAACGTCAGCCGCTTCTGGCGGTTGAGCGCCGCGGCGATGATCCGCCGGCGCAAGCGCGACTTCGGCGAGCCGATCGTCCCCTGCACGCTGAAGACCGTCAGCGCCCCGATGGGCGTCGCGCAGCGCGAGCTCTACGAGAAGTGGCTGAGCAAGTCCACGTTCGCATCGTTCTTCACCTGGAAGTACCCCGACCACGCACTCGTGGCAAGCGGCCAGATCGAGCGGTTCGCCGCGGCCTGTGGCCAGCTCACCAAGCTCGAGTACGCCACCACCGCCCCGGAGGCAGCGACCGACCGCGACTGGCCGGGCCTTGCTGGACTTGCGCACTCCAACTGGACGCCGAAGAACATGAAGACGCTGGAGCTGATCCTCGAGCATGTCCAGGCGGGCGAGAAGATCCTCGTCGGCTCGGACCTCATCGAGACCGGCCGCTGGCTCTGCGACCGCCTCCTTGAAAAGGGCGTGCGCGCTGGGCACATCGTCGAGGAGCGCAACGGCAAGCCCGCGACGGTGAACCCGAAGAAGCGCGCGGTGGTCATGCGCGACTTCCGCCACGGCAGCCTCCAGGTGCTGCTCTGCGGCATCCCCGCGATCCGCCTCGGGCACAACCTCGACACCGCCTCCGTCGTCGTGGTCGACGGGCTCGTGTTCTCCTACGAGATGTTTGACCAGTTCATCGCCCGCGCCCACCGGCTGTCCTCCCGCAAGCCCGTCACCGTCTACGTGATGCTCACCAAGGGCTCGCTCGATGAGAAGAAGTGGGCGCTGCTCTCCGCCAAGGCAGCCGCCGCGGACCTGGCGCTCGACGGGCAGCTCATGGACGAGCGCGAGGAGCCGATCTCCCTGGAGCAGGTGCTCAAGGAGCTGCAGGCCAAGGGCGTGCCCCTCACCGGCGAGGAGATCGCCGAGGCCGAGCTGCGCGCCGCGTGGGAGACCACCAGCAACGTGATCCCGTTCGTCCCGCGTCCCAAGCCGTCGGCACCGATCCAGCCGCTGGGGGAAACCGAGCAGCTTGAGTTGTTCGCCGCCTAGCTCGTCGCGGGTGTCAGGCACGGCGGGACAGGCGTTCCGTCGGGCCGGATGAAGGAAACCTCGATCCCGAGGCGCATCGCATTGGCGATCTTGGCCAGCCGGCCTGATCGAGCGGAACGACGCGTTCGTAACCATCGCGCGGATGTGAGATAGCTCGACGCCACTCTACGGCACTTGTGCGGGGCTTCCTCCGGAGCGTCCCGTCTCGTCGCCCGATGCGTCAGGGAGACTGCGCACATGCGTTCCGCGATCATCTCCCTGCCGCCGCCAGTTCGGGCACCGAATTGGCGCAAATCTTTGGAGGACACCTTTGGCTTCCAGGTTGAGGATCTTCCCGATCTTCGGGCTCGGATTCGGTTGCAAGCGGATGAGCGCGACTACTTCGTCGCTCATCGTCTTTGTGATCGCAAGTCGGCTATCAGCTCCGCTACCTGGGAGCCGCTGAGACGCTTCCCGCGCGCAGACCTGGAGTCGCCGCACGCCGACATGGCGATGGAAGAGGTGAAACGTCGGGCCGAGCGGAACACGCCGGAGGCAGGGCTCTCAGGACTATCACTGGCGCTCAGCGTTCTGCCCGCATCCCAAGCTCCTCAGTTTTTGGAGGCCCAGCTCTCCGATGTCTTCACAGCCTTTCCGGACGCTTCCCTCTACTTGGTTCGCACAGACGCTCTCTTGCCGCAAAGACTCGGGTTCCTACGGCTGGGCTTCACCATGCACACCGCGCCTGACGTTGACCTGTTGGACACACGTCCCGATCAGGTTCGTCCGCTGATGTACCAGGGGCTGACGCACGGCCTCCAATTTGCGGAGGTCCTCAAGCCGCTGTTTGTCGCATTCTCGCCTGCAGCGACGGGATACGCGATGAACTGGCCGCCTCACTCGATAGCGATTGACTTCGGTGGCCTGATGGACCTCAGATCTGATCCCCCGATCTCCCGGGGAGCCCTCTACGATCCATATGTATTTGGACTCCAAGTGGACTATCCCGGCGTCGATTTTTGTGCCGGGCTGAATCCCGGTCACTTCAACTCACTGTTGGGATGGTGGATCAAATGCCTCAATGTGGCTTATGCCATCGCGGCCGATCCAACACGCTTTACAAATAGTTCCGGCGAGTATGAAGTGACGCGCCATATGGGCTGGTATCTCACGTTGGAGCGCCTTCTGGCTGACCTAACGCTCGTCAACGCCCATCCCCAGGAGTCGGGCATAAGTCGTCTTGGGACCGCGTTCGATCTGCTAGACAAGGCCGAGTCGCTCCTCGGGTATGACTCACAGAGTTCCGGCAAGGGATTCGAGCGGCTTCTAAACAGATCGATCATGCTCCCGCTACTGAGCCGCTCGTGGACGCGACTGCCCATCCAGCTCCAGAAACGCTTTGACGAACACGGCAAGCGACTCTTTGATCTGGTCTATGAGGAAGTCCGTGCCCATGCGTTTCATCATCGACGCACACCCAAAGCGATCAAGCTCAGAACCTCCACCGGCAAGCTGCGCGCACTTCCGCTTGACCACTACGTTCCGCAACTCGCACGAGCTGTCAGAAACTCGTCGCACGGCCTACTTCAGCAGCTTTCGGGGCATGACCTCGATCTCGTTGCGACTCACGATGCTGCTCTGCCTCCCGTCTTGGCAGACCTCTCCGCACTAATCGCCTTTGCGCTGCTTGGAGATGTCGAGCGTGTCATCGATGGTCGGTGGTGGACCGGCTAGGCCGCGAAGTCTCCCTCTACTCTCTAACGTGTTGCAACAACCGATCGACTGCGATCGCTACCGCTTCCGTCGAGCGGATCGGACAGCGCCCATGCAAGATCACCAACGTAGTAGCTGGGCGACCGGCTCATCTCGATGAGATGGCGACTGACCTCGGCCGGATCGAGCAGTAGGTATTGACCAATGTCTCGTGCTCTGTGCCCATCCCTGCGCAGACGCTCGATGTCTTGGCGTATGCGCTCGATTTCCGATGCTGTCCTTACCTCGCCGTGGGTGAGCCGCGAACGTTGCCCGATCCATCGTAGGCTTGCACCATCTCGTCGGCCAAGCCTGCCGCGAACGTGAGAATCACGGAGAGGTAGGCGCGTCCGAACCACTCGCCCCGGATTCGCGCGGGCTTGAACCGATCGTGTAGCTCGCTCTCGACCCCTCGGTCGCCCGGGATGACATGCCTGAGAATCAGTTCGCGAGGATTGCCGGTCTGTAGCTTGCTCACCCTCTGGACGGGAGTCTTGGAGAGACCAATCTTGACGGGTCCCGAGGTCCCTGACTGAATGAAGTAGATGAAGTCCGATTTCGGAAGGTTCTCGTTCCAGAACTCGATCTGTTCGGGCGTTTAGTGTGAACAGCCAGTGGCGCGTGCTGCTGGGGTCAAGTTCGCGCATGCGACTTAGCAGCTCGCGGATTTCGCCTCGCTGCTGGTCGTCGCGTACCCGCAAGCGGGTCCTGAGGTTGCCGTCCATCGCAAGCTTCGAGGCGTCCCGCGCGCTCATAGCCCGGGTCGCGCTCGAAAGATTCCCGAACCCACTTCATCGAGGCAGTCGTCGGGGCTCAGACACAGCTCTTCGCGCAGACGCTGTTCTCGCAGCCGCTCCCAGCGGCGGGTTTCCGCTCCAGCAACTCACCTAGCAGAGGGTCTTCGTAAAGGCATCCGCGTTTATGAGCTGTCGCTGCTTACAGTGCTCATCCACAGCCTCCCGACTGCTTGCCATCATACGAACCTATGTTCGTGTGCAGATTAGCATCCCGGTCCGTCGGTATCGCTGGCGTGCGGACCCGTTCCTAGCGTGCCCCCACAGTCAGCAGCGCCTCGATCAGACGCCGAACGCGATGCTCATGTCCCGGAGACGCCGAAGGCCCAGCCCCCGAAGGGACTGGGCCGGTTCGACCTTCGTCAAGATGGTGGACTTGGTGGGAGTCGAACCCACTCCATTGGGGCTAAAGACCCTCTCGGCGCCAACCCGGCCAGGTCCGATGGGTCATCGACACTTACCTGGTCCAGGTGTACTTGATCGGGTTGGCGGCGCCGCGCTTTCGGTACTCGTCCGGGACGCGCTTCCCCACGTACTCCGCTCGCAGCTTGGCTGGGGCCTGCTGCCCGACGAATGCAAGGCGTCCAGGCGCGTCCTCGTGGCCGGGGAAGTCGGCGGCCGTCGCGGGAAGCCAGTCCTCCGCGACGAACGCGTCAACGATGAGCCCTCGGAGCGTGGCGAGGATGACTTCAGCCTGCATTGCCTTCCGCCGGCTGATCTTCCAGGCGTAGCGCGTGGCCTCGTAGAGCGATGTCTCGGCCGCGCTGCGGTTGACGCTGATGAGGATGGCCTTGTGCCGAAAGTCCGCTGGCGGTGCCGAGTATCGACGTATGATCTCGCGGGCATGCATGGCGCCATAGTCGCTGGAGCCCGTCCCGCCGGCAATGTTTGAGAGGCCGGGGTAGGCATCCATAAGCGCGGCCTCGACCTCAAGCGCCGTCGCCCCATCCATTCCATGTCGGTGGATGACGTGGGCGACCTCGAAGCCGGCAACGCGGATTTCGCGGATGCGCTTGAGCTTGTCACTGAGGTCGTCGCCCCCTTGGCTCAGCTCATCGTGGATGTGCGCAAAGACGCGGTTGCCGTGGCCCTTGCCGACGTAGAACGTCTCGCCGTTGCGCGGGTCAATGAGCCGGTAAACGTAGGTCTTGGAGCTTGGGCACCACGTCCGGCGGGAACACTTCGGCCTTCGCCATCGACCGCGAACGGTATCCGTGGTGACGGACGGCCGGGTCTGCGTGTCGGAGCGCTGACCGTGGCGCTCCGGGTTGATCCGGTATTGGGCGGACGCGAGAGACTAGCCGGGCCGCGCCAAGCCCCGGACCGTGTGCTGGCCTACCATCAAGAGCAAGGCTCGCACAGCCGATCTATAGGGAGCAGCCATCGCACTCCCCGCCGAGGACGGCATTGAGGGCGACGCCGAGGGCTGCTACATTGTTCGTGGGCTGTACACCTGCACAGGTGAGCCTACAGTCCGATCTGAGACAAGCCCTGGGAGACCGGGGCTTGCTCTCAAGGCTTCGACGTGATCCGCTCGCTCGGACAGTCGGCGATCTCGGCGGCGTAGTCGAAGCCTCTGATACATCTGCCTGCGTCGACTCCAAAGGGCCGCTGTATCAGCCTGGCGAGCAGATTCTCGTAGCGCGACGCGAAGATGGCATTGCGCTTGCGCTGGAGGCTCTGGAAGGCGGCGTAGGCGCAGATGTCGGTCATCTGCAGTAGCTGGCTATCGGACGAGCGACGCAGCGCGGCGTCCTCCACGATCCGCCGGTGCTTGATGAGCAGCGCCCGATGAGCCGTGCGAAGGTGGCTGCCACTGTCCATCGCGCCGTCAACCAGCAGCGTCGCGTGCGCTTTCTCTGGCGCAAGAAACTCCTCAATGAAGCACAGCAGCTCGTCGTAGAGCCCGAGCTTCGCCGGCCCGGAGTGCTCGGGTGTGTAGACGGTCAGGACTCTTGCCTCGGTGAACGTGCCGATCGTCAGCAGCGCCTTTTCGTACCAGCGGCTTCGCTCGCGGCGTGACGGCTTGCCGCTCAGAAGGATGCCGGGCAGCTCGTCGTCGTCGTCACGCAGCACATCGAGCGCCTCCGGCTTCGTCTCCTGCAGCGGATCGGGCGAGAGCCAAACCTGGGAGTGCAGCTCGTGCGAAGCGGGTACGCCCGTCTTCGCGTAGAGGTTCTTGCGGAAGCCGAGCCAACGACGTAGGTACTCGGTCCACAGGTCGAAGGGGATGAGCAGTGCGACCCACAGGAGCCCGAGGTCCTCGTTGCCGGAGTCATCGACATAGCCGATGTATGAGCGCGTAGGGTGCGGCACGAGGCAACTATCGCGTCGACTTCGGACGAGGCGGCCGGCGGAGCGTGCTCGTCACCGCCAGCTCGTGATCGAGCTTCGCGCTGACGCGGATCGGCGCGTGCGCCGCCGTGCGGGGGCCGAGCATGAAGACGACGGTCAGCCGTCCGTGCTTGAGCGCGACGGTCTTGGCGCCAGAGGCGACGGTTCGTCCTCGCAGCCGCCCGATGAAGCCCACGCGAACCGTCCCGCTCGCGGGTCCGCTCACATGCACCACCAGCTCGCGCCCCCGCAGCGTCTCGCTGACGTGGATCGTTGGCGTCGTCGCCGTAGCACTATGGCCTGTGCCCGAGCCGCCGGAGCTGGACGGGGGGACCACGACGTTCGTGTGTGCAGCGTCTGCGGGGCTCGCGTTGCCGGCTGCGTTCGTCAGCCACACGGCGATGCTCCAACTTCCAGGGCCGGGCACGGTCACGGTCGCCGGCCCTGCCGGGGGCGCCGATGCGGGCGCGCTGCACGAGCCCGAGCCGCTCGCAGGGCAGACCTGGTAGAGCGCGCCCGTAATCGGCGCAAGCTGCCCTGTCGGGTCGCTCCACGTGGCCGTGAACGTCGAGCCGCCAGTCTGTGTCGCGGTTGCGGACAACCCCACCGGCGGCGGTGGCGCGCTGTTCTCGACGGTGATCTCCTGCGACGCCACGGTCGATTGATTGCCGGCGGCATCCGTTGCGACGAGCGTGAGCGTGTGCGTTCCGTCAGAGAGCTGCGTCGTCGGCAGCGTCAAGGTCTGCGTCCCGGTGGACGACTGGCACGGCTGGGCGAAGGTGAAGTTGCACGGCGCCGTGTACGTCTCGACCGGCCGTCCGTCTGCCGACAGGACGATGCTGGCTACGCCGCCTCCGACATCATCGGCCGAGACGGTGACGCTTTCGGTGCCCTTGTGAAACCCGCCGGCTTCACCCGGCCCCCACAGGGCGCCGGACGGCGCGCTAAGAGTCGGCGGCGTCGGATCAAGAGCGTCACCGTGGCGCCGTACATCGCCGCCCACACTTTATGTTCAGTCGCGCCCGTGACACATTCCTCGCCGGACGGCGCTTGGCAGACGACGCCGAGTGAAAGTTCGTGAGCCGACAGACCCGTGACTACTGCCGGTTCCCCTCCCTCTCCGGGCGGGCCGCCAACGGCACACGTCTCGCCACTTCCGACGGGTTCGAGCAGGTTTCTCCGGGCACGATCGTCCCGTCCGCGCGTAGAGCGGGTGACCACGAGTTGCGGGGATCGAACACCTGCCCCATGTAGCGTTCGAGCAGGTGAGTCCGGTGATCGACGTGCCCGCAGGTGCTGTGAACGTCCACGCGGCGCTCGTCCCCGGAGTGGCGCCACTTGAGAGGCCGAGCGCGTCGG
>CAVZYW010000004.1:0-169341 GCA_963779665.1 uncultured Solirubrobacteraceae bacterium
CAGGTGCGATGCGAGGTCGCACGTTTCGAGAGGACTTTGTGGATTGGAGGCTTGGCTGATGTCGAGCGCATAGTTCCAGGCTCGTGCTCATGGCCTGTCCCTGCCCCGACGTGCGTCGCCAGTAATGGCGGGGTTCGGAGCTCGGGGGAAAGCCCGAGGGCGCCCGTTCCATCTGGGGGTCACAGGCGAGGGGAAGACCGGACGGGTGAATTGCGTGAATCTCTGTTGATGCCTCGTCAACGCCAGCCTCGTGGATGGGATGTTCTAGCGGGGTGTAGGGACTGGTCGCTGGGAAGCGGCGGGTGCCGGTCGGGGACTGTGCCTGGCTGGGGTGAGCACCATCGTCCTCGGGGTATAAGAGACGCCCTCCCCGGTCGTAGCTCGTGCGTGCGGAACGTAGTAACCCCGTCGGGGTCCGGTCCTTTGGCCCGGTAAGCCGACCGTGAGGGAGGCCCAATTCCCTGGCGGGGATGGGATGACCGAGAAGCGAATGCCGGTAGCCGAAAGGCAGCGGGAAACCGGGGCATCATGGCTGGCTCCTCCAGCTCGCCGTCCTGGATAACCGGCCGGATACGGGACGCTAGTGCCCGGACCTGAAAGGGTGCTGACACGGTCAGGTGAGCCTGTGAAGAGGAAGATGGCGATGGCACCGGAACCGAAGGGCAAGTTGGGCGCCGCGGCTGTGGTCGTGGTGAACGGACCGGAGGGCGAGATTCTCGATTGGGGCGCTGTTGAGTGGCGTGTCTGCGAGGAGAGCGTACGGCGGCTGCGGCAGCGGATCTTCACGGCGTCGAAGGCTGGGGACCTCAAGCGGGTCCGCAGTTTGCAGAGGTTGTTGCTTCGTTCGCGCGCGAACACGCTTCTGAGTGTGCGGCGGGTGAGCGAGCGCAACACCGGCCGCGTGACCGCGGGAGTGGACGGCGAGGTCGCGCTGACACCGAGGGCGAGAATGCAGTTGGCTCATCAGGTGCAGCGTGAGGCAGCGTCGTGGCGCGCCCGTCCGGTCAGGCGGGTGTATGTCCCGAAGAGGCAGGGCAGTGGGAAGCGGCGCCCGCTCGGTATCCCCGTGATCGTCGATCGCGTGCACCAAGCACGCGTCGTGAGCGCGTTGGAGCCTGAGTGGGAGGCACGGTTTGAGGCGAGGTCCTACGGGTTTCGCCCCGGCCGTGGCTGTCATGACGCGATCGAGGCTATCTATCGTGTCGCGCGGGGCGCAAACCCCAAGCGCCGGTGGGTGCTCGACGCGGACTTGGCGGCGGCGTTCGACCGCATCAACCACGATCACATCCTGGCCATGATCGGCACGTTCCCCGCGAGGGGACTCATCCGGGAATGGTTGAAGTCAGGTGTGGTCGAGGACGGTCACTTCACTCCGACCGAGGAGGGAACTCCCCAGGGCGGAGTGATTAGTCCCGTGCTGCTGAACATCGCCCTGCACGGAATGGAGCAGGCCGCCGGAGTCCGCTACCGCACCTCTGCCAGTGAAGCTGGCAAGACGGTCACGGGCTCCCCGGTGCTTGTCAGATACGCCGACGATCTCGTCGTGCTGTGCCACACAAGGCGCCAAGCGATCGAGGTCAAGGCACGGCTCGCCGAGTGGCTGGCGTCCAGGGGGCTGGCCTTCAACGAGGACAAGACACGTCTCGTCACCCTCGAAGAAGGCTTTGACTTCCTGGGGTTCAACGTCCGTCGCTATCGCGGCAAGCTGCTGGTCAAGCCGAGCAAGGCGGCCATCAGACGGGTCCGGGAACGGTTACGCACCGAGATGCGGTCCCTGCGCGGGGCCAACGCAGCCGCGGTGCTCAAACGCCTAACCCCGATCATCAGGGGCTGGGCGGCCTACTACCGGAGCGCGGTCTCCAGCGAGACGTTCAAGACGCTGGATGACTACCTGTGGAAGCTCACCTACAAGTGGGCGAGCTACAACCACTCGAACAAGCCACGGTTCTGGGTTAGCGCCCGGTACTTCGGCATGTTCAACCCCTCCAGGCGCGACCGATGGGTATTCGGCGACCGCGAGAGCGGCGCCTACCTACCGAAGTTCGCGTGGACGAGGATCGTCCGGCACCGGATGGTCAAGGGCACCGCGTCCCCGGACGACCACACCCTGGCCGCCTACTGGGCCGAACGCCGAGCAAGGACACCACCCCCAACGGCCGGCAAGGCCACCTGGCGCCTCTACCAGACCCAGGATGGTCGCTGCCTGCACTGCGGGGACTGGCTCCTGCACGCCGAAGACCCGCCACAAACCCCACGCGAGTGGGAGCAGTGGCTGTCAACCAGCCGCCCGACGATCGTTCGCGACGTCGAGCAAAAGGACGACACGCCGGACGAACAAGAACCCCGTCTCATACACACCCACTGCCGCACTCGACACACCAACGAGCGCCGGCAATACCCCGGAACTCTGCACAGCCACGACCCCACAGGGCTTGCTTGAGCCGGATGCGAGGAAACCCGCACGTCCGGTTCTGAGGGGGGCCGAGCGCAGCAATGCGCTCGGCCTACCCGACGAGGTTGATCCTGATGCCCCACGAGAGTACCCCTGAGAACCTGACCCGTGGCGATCGAGACTTCGGCGATATGGAACGCGATGTTGTGTATCTGCTCACGGACCCGTGCCGTCAGCCGACTGTATGGTCGGTCGCCGATGTGGGCCGCGAGCTGGCCTACTTCGATCCCGAGGCGCTGATAGGCCCTCTCGGGCGTGCTGGGCTGGTCCACCGGACGGGCGGCTTCGTGTTCGCCACCCCGGCCGCGTTCCATTTGGTTTCGCTGGTAGGCCACGTCATCTGAAGACCCGCCGAGAGTGCCACGTCGCAGCGGTGGGCGTGGTACTCGTGGCGGTCCGCCGTGGCGATTCCAAAGCAGGGGAGGTCGCCGACCATGTCGAATCCCGAAGGGGCGATGAGCCCCGAGACAGCGCTGCCGTTGGAGGAAGTTCTTATTGAGCAGGCGTATCTCGTAGCGCGCGGCGTGCGCCCACTGTCGCTTGCCGGCCACTGCTACCTAAACAGCGGCGACGGCGACAAGCTGCTGCGGATGGCGACACACCTGGAGCGTCACGCCGACTCAAACGTGATCCCGTTCGTGGTCGATCACGGCGACGGCGTGGCGAGCTACGGCTATTCCGAGTCGCGTTGGGCACTTGATCTGTACGAGTGGGCCGTGAAGGACCCGGCTGTACCCCAGGAGCAACGTCACCGGATCATCGGCCTGCTCCTGGGGTACAGCACGCCCGCCGTCGCACATCACGACGAGCAGGGCTCGGGCCGGCGCTTCGACCTCGCTACTGCGTAGCGCGGATCAGACGCCAGTTGGCTGCTTTGTGGCAGCCCGAACACGGGGGAAACGTCTCCCCTTTGCTTAGCGCGATCTGCCGCTCGTGGCAGTCGTTGGCGTAGATCCCCGAAATGGAGGCGGTCTGTCCTGTGCTTGGCATTTTGCCGATACCTCTTGTCTGTCGATCACTGCGCCCCTGCCCGCCTTGTCGCCTGCCACGGTGTCAAGACCGAGGGGATTAGTTGACGATTCTCCGTGTGCGGCCGGACGGACCTCTCCGCCGCCGGAGCGGATACGTTGCACGAGCTTGTCCTGATCGATCGCTTGGGGCCGTCGCCTCGCCTGCCAGCGTCTATTAGGCGGCGGCCCCCAACCAACTACGCCGCGAGCGCCACGGCGTGCTCACGGTTGAGCGCACACGAAAGCTGCGACAGAATCGTGAGGTCGGCGTGAAGCCGCACGCGCTCTATCCTGCGAGTGCGCAGTGGGCCGAGTCCCCATTCGTGCTTGCTGCGTCCGAACGCTCTCTCTACGGAGCCACGGCCCCGGTAGAGCGCCTTCCAGCGTGGCGTCTCGCGCGGGATCAGCGGTTTCAGCCGGTTTGCCTTGATCCACACGGACGCCGGTGTGCATTCTCCGGTCGGGCAGCGCCACTTCGTCGCCCCACGTTTGCGGTCAGCCCCGGCGAACCGCCAGACGCCGTGCTCGCAGTCAGGCGGGGCGCCCTCGCCGCGCTTGACATCGGGTGTCAGGCGGAGCGGGATCACCGGGGCGATGTCGCGCACCATGCAGTCGAAGTGGACCCCGGCGTGGTCGTAGCCCTTGTCCATCGTGCACGTCTCGGGGTCGATCCCGAGCGTGTGCAGCTTGTCGAGCAGCGGCGCGACCGCCTTCGATTCGTTCGTTCGTGCTGTCTCGATGCGCCACGCGAGCGGGAGGTCTGTCTTGGCACACACTGCAAGATGGAGCTTGTAGCCGTAGAAGCTGCCGCTGCTTCTGGTGCTGATCGATGAGCGGTGCCCCCAGGACGCATCCGGGTCGCTGTACTCATCGGGGGTGCGTTCCGGGCCGTCCTTGAACTTGCGCCGCTGCCCGTTCGCATACGCGGGCATGTCCGAGACGTCGATCGCCACGTCCCACCCGAGCACCGGATTGGCCTTCTTGAGCGCCCGGATCACATCAGCGATGCAGCGCTCCAACATGGGCGCGTGATCGCGCAGCTTCGCCGTGAAGCGATAGCAGGCGAAAACGGAGGGCATGTCTCCGTCGGGGGCAATCACGGCAGCGAGCGCTGAGTGCTCACGCACCAGCGCGACGGTACGCGTCCACGTCGGCAGGCTGTACAGCGACTTGGCGAGCGCCATGCCGATCATGGCCCTCAGCGGGTAGCCCGGACGACCCGTCGAGCGGGTCGCTTGAAGCTCATCTACAAGCCGGGAAACCTCCGGCGAGTCGAGGATGTCCGACAACTGCTCGGCGACGGGTCGCCGTGCTACGTTGACCGAGGTCATGGAGGCGCAATCTCCTTGATCCAGACCCCCGGACGCTACCAACGTCGCGGGGGTCAGTTTTGGCTTTAGTAAGCCAAAAACTACAGGTCACGTCGGACGGAAAAACCAGTCTTAGCGCTCAGCCGATAGCTTCAGCCGAGCTGCCACGCTGCACGCGACGAGCCATCAAATCTTTGCGAACGATCGCGTTATACGCCTGTACCGCGCTCGGGTCAGGTGCATCCGTAGGGTTCGGCGTGCTTGTGACAAAGGGCCTGTCATGCGGAACCTGGATCGGCTCCACCGTTCGTGTTGTTGTCCCGTACTGTTCTTGTTCGGTCATGTTTCATCCTCTTTCTCAGGCATACCTGCCTCTTGAGTGTATTGCTGCCACGCCGAGTTGAAAAGGTCCGCCAACTCGGCGAGTAGCAGCGGCGAGAAATTGATCCGTGCCTGCACGGTCCCGAACTGTCCTTGGGGACCGACGCGGATGAAGTCGAGCGTGAACTCGTGCGGTGTCCGCTGTAGCTGCGCAGCGTTCGCCCACCGACCCCCGAACTCCTCGGGAGGGATCACGATATTCGGCTGCTGCATCTCCCCTGGCTGTGGCGGTTGCGGCATCGTCCGCGCCATCATGCCTGAACACGAGCGCCGTGTCCAGCTTTTGCCTACTGATCCGAATCCCCTCGACCAGTGTCATCAGCCTGTTCATCGGCTTGGGGTGCCTCAACTTGAGGCGTTTGCAGGGGTTTTGGCCGGGCGGCGTTCAACTCCGCTGCGGTGGGACGGGGCTCCACGGCCTCGATCTGCCTCTGCAACTCTGGAGTAGGGATCGAGGCTTGTAGCGCAGTGATCACAGCTGGGTCAGGGTTTTCGCCGAGGTTGAAGTAGTTGTGCTGCTCGCGCACGTGAGTCACGACCTGCGGCCGTGACTCAGCACGCACCCGCTCGATCTCGGCTGCGTGATGCTTATCATGCGCGAGCAGCACCTCCCGCGCATGGCCGATCGGGGCGCGCATCAAGTGCCAGATCGTCACCAGGACCAGCCAGACGGCGACCCCGATTAACGATGACTCCCAACTACCGCCAGTCACTTCGTCCAGCCCCCTGTGACTCCAGTGGTAGGTGTCCCCCCACTCGTAGAGAGGCGGCAGGACGGCTGACGCGATGAAGCCAGCAAGCACAACCCGCCCACTGTCTTTGATGTGCGCCCACGCGTGTCGGAGCACATCTCCCCAGCCAAGCCCGCGCAGATGCTCGGGAGGCATCGAAGCCACCGGGCGTCGCCTGCGCCTGAATCGGCGCCTAGATTCCGTTGGTTCGACCTCGGTCCCCGGGGGCGCAGACACATGCGGAGTCTACGCTTGGGGTAGCCGACGACGGAGCGCGAGGTACTAGCCATGCGAACACCTCCGCAATCCTGCACCACTACAGGGCTAGCGAGTTTCGCTAGACCCTTCAAGCCGCCGTATAACCATGGCGATACACCAAACGCCGGGAGCATGTTCCATCGCGAGCGCCGTATAACTATCGTGATACACCGGAGATGGGATGCAAGTCGCCCCGCGCACGCCAGCCGCCGACGAGGCACGCTCAGGGGTCCGTGCCGCATGCGGCACGGCCAGGGGCCGCACATGTGCGGCCCCTCCGGTCGGCGCATGCGCCGACCGGCACGGCAACCCTCGTGGCAGCGCTTACACAGGCCCGGATCGGAGGGCCCATGCACCTGGCGTCACATCACTCGGCGGCCACCAGCCACCAGTACGCCGGTTGGCCACCGTGGCGCAGCTCCAGCTCGATCCCACCGTTGACCATCCCGTCGAGCTCGCCAAGGCTGATGGGGACGTCCTCGCCGTCGAGCACGCTGATCAGTTCGGGCGGCCCCTCGCCGTTGCCGCCCTGTGCCAGCGTGTGCAGGACGGTCTGCAGCGTCTCGCGCGGATCGCCCCACGCCAGCACCTCGTCCTCCACGAAGCCGACGGCGTCGCCGCGCTTGAAGCGCCCCTGAGCGTCATCGCGGGCGGCCGGCGCAACCGCGCCGGTGCGCACATGCGCGAGCACCTCCGTCATCGCCTGGGCGTTCTGCTCGACCGAGCGGTCCCGCGCGAACGCAACGGCCGCCGCCAGGCCGGCCTGCTGGCTGGTGGTGGGCGCCACGTGCACCTGCTTGTCCGACAGCCGCGCAGCGTGTTCGGCGGCCATGATCACGTTGGCGTTGTTGGTCAGCAGCACCACCTCCTCGCTCGGCACCTCGTGGATGCCTGCCAGCAGGTCGTACGTCGACGGGTTCAGCGTCGGGCCACCGTCGATCGTGTGCACGCCCAGCTCCGCAAACAGATGGCGCAGCCCCTCGCCGCTGACCACCGCCACAGCAGCGCAGCGCACCGCGCCGGCGTCCACGGACGGACTGGGGATGTGCGGTCCCAGCACCCCCGCCGCCAACTCCGGCGACACCGCGTCGCTGCCTTCCAGACGCCCGTCGCGCTCGGCCACCTGGGCTTGCATGTCAGCCACGTCCAGGTGCGACACCTCGCCGGCGTCCGCGAACACCGCTGTCGCCACCTCCGGCCGATCGGTGTGCAGGTGCACCTTCAGCGTCGTCGCGTCCCCCACCACCAGCACCGAGTCGCCGAGCTCCTCAAGGGAGGCAATGAAGCGCGTCGGGCTGAGGCCACTGCCGGTAACGGCGAAGTTCGTGCAGAAGCGGTACGTCAGCGAGCTGTGCTCAGGGTGGGTGATGCGCGCCGGCGCATAGTGGTCCAGCGCCGGCGGCTCCTCGCCCCGCAGCGCTGCCACCACGCCGGCGAAGATGATCGTCAGCCCGTAGCCGCCGGCGTCCACGACGCCGGCTTCACGCAGCGCCGCCAGCAGCTCCGGACCGCGCTTGACCGAGTCCTGGCCCGCCTCCACCGCCCCCTCCAGCGCCGCTGCGATCGCCTTGTCCTGCTCGCGCGGCTCCGTCGCCGGCCCGAAGCGACGGCTCTCCGGGCCGTGGGCGAGATCAGCGACGATCTTGTGCGCCATCTCCCGCGCCACCGTCAGGATCGTGCCCTCCGCAGGGTCGCGCACCGACGAGTACGCGCGATCCGCCGCGTTCGCCAGCGCAGCGCCGATCAGCGTCGCGTCGATCAGCTGCCCCGGCCGGCTGACAAGCTCCTCCGCCGCGCCGCGAATCAGCTGCGAGAGGATCACACCGGAGTTCCCGCGCGCGCCCAGCAGCGCCGCGCGCGCCACCGACTGCACGATCTCATCGCGGCCGATCTCATCGATCGTGCGCTGCTCGTCGCTGCCCTGCAGACGGTCCAGCTCCTCCAGCACCGCGCGCAGCGTCAGCGCCATGTTGTCCCCTGTGTCACCGTCTGCCACCGGGAACACGTTCAGGTCGTTGACCTCCTGACGACGGGATTCCAGATGAGCAAGCGCACCCGCCACCGCCGCGCGGAAGCGGACCAGATTCGTATCCGTCACGGCGACAGGTCTATCACCTTCGCCAGGCTGCCCGCCAGGCGGTGGACAGCGATACGACGCTCAGACCTCGCTGTAGGGCCGCTGAGCAAGCCAGGCAAGGACGCAAGGAGCGTGGCGTGCTTCGGCACGCGAGCGACTGCATCGTCCCCGGAGGGGGAGGACGCAGCATGGCGCCGCCCAGCGGTCCTACAGGGCCTTTGTGACCTTGCCGGCTTTTAGACAGCGGGTGCACACGTACACCCGTTTGGGTGCCTTGCCCACGAGGATCCGCACCTTTTGCAGGTTCGGGTCGAAGCGCCGCTTGGTTGCGACCATCGAGTGGCTGCGGCTCTGGCCGAACGCCGGCCCCTTGCCGCAGCTGTGACATACCTTCGCCATCCGCCGCAGTCTAGCCGCTCGCGAGCTCTTCCCGCAGTGCCGCCATCCTGATCACTGCCTCAGCCGCATGCCGACCCTGGTCGCGCTTGTCGCCGCCTGCACGCGCCAGCGCCTGGGCCATCGTCTCGCATGTCAGCACTCCAAACGCGCACGGCACGCCCGTGTCGAGCTGCACGCGCATCACCCCACTTGCAACCTCCGCGCAGACAAAGTCGTAGTGGTCGGTCTCGCCGCGGATCACAGCACCGAGGCAAGCCACACCGGCGAAGCGACCCGTCCCCGCCGCGTAGCCGGCGGCGAGCGGCAGCTCGAAGGCGCCCGGTACGTCGAACACCTCCACGTCGTGCATACCCTCCTGCGCGAACGCCGCCTTGGCGCCGGCCACCAGCCGCTCGGCCAGGTCCTCGTAGAAGCGCGCCACCGCGATCGCAACAGGGGCTGCAGCGCTCATTTCCCGCGGCGCTCTGCCCTGCGGCGCTCCCCGTGCAGCAGTTCCTCGTCGAGGTTCAAGCCCTGGTGGTGAAGTGTGTGGCCCATGCGTTCGGCCTTGGTGCGCAGGTAAGCCTCGTTGTGCTCGTTGGGGGCGTGCTCGATCGGGATCTGCGCGGCAACCGATAGTCCGTAGCCCTCGAGGCCTCTGATCTTCTTGGGGTTGTTCGTGAGGATCCGGATCGAGCTGAGGCCGAGGTCGACGAGGATCTGCGCGCCGATGCCGTAGTCGCGGAGGTCCGCCGGTAGCCCCAGCCGCTCGTTGGCTTCGACGGTGTCCAGCCCGTCCTCCTGCAGCCGGTACGCGCGGAGCTTGTTCAACAGGCCGATCCCGCGGCCCTCCTGGGAGAGATACAAAAGCACGCCGGCGCCCTCACGCTCGATCATCGACAAAGCCGATTCCAGCTGCTCACCGCAGTCACAGCGCAGCGAATGAAACACATCACCGGTCAGGCACTCCGAGTGCACCCGCACCAGCACATCCTCGCGCCCCGCGACCTCACCCTTCACCAGCGCCACATGATGCTTCTCATCCACCAGAGAGCGATACCCCACCGCCTGGAACTCACCGAACGTCGTCGGTAGGCGTGTCGCGACGACACGCTCGATCAACAAGTCGTTACGCCGCCGGTACGCGATCAAATCAGCGATCGTGATCATCTTCAACGCGTGACGCTCGCAGTACTCCGCCAGGTCCGGCACCCGCGCCATCGAGCCGTCCTCGTTCATCACCTCACAGATCACCCCCGCCGGCGTCAACCCCGCCAAACGCGCCAGATCGACGCTCGCCTCGGTATGCCCCGTACGCTCCAGCACCCCACCCGGCTTCGCCTTCAACGGGTTGACATGCCCCGGCTGCGTCAGATCCCCAGGCCCCGACCCAGGATCGATCGCGACCTGCATCGTATGCGCACGATCATGCGCAGAAACACCCGTCGTGACACCATGACGCGCCTCGATCGTGATCGTGAACGGCGTCTGCAACGCAGACTCGTTCTTCGCCGTCATCAACTCCAAACCCAGCTCCTCACAACGCCCCGGCGTCAACGCCAGACAAATCCAGCCACGCGCCTCCTTCGCCATGAAGTTGATCGCCTCCGGCGTCGCAAACTGCGCCGCCATCACCAAATCCCCCTCATTCTCACGATCCTCGTCATCACACACCACAACCATCCGCCCCTCACGGATCTCCTCAAGCGCCTCCTCGATCGTGGCGAACGGTGTGGTCATCTGCTGGACGGTCTTCGATCGCTGACTCATGAGCTCCTGCCTGCGACGGCGGAGCCACCAGGATAGGCGCCCAGCAGCCTCTCCACGTGCTTGGCGAGCACGTCCACCTCGATGTTCACCAGCGAGCCCACTGCCGCAGAGCCGAGATTCGTGCGCTGGAGCGTCTCCGGGATCAGCGATACGTCAAAGCCGGACTCGCCCAGAGCGCTGATCGTGAGGCTGACGCCGTCCAGCGCAACCGAGCCCTTCTCGACGAGATAGCGCGCCAGCCGCGGCTCGGTCTCGATGCTCAGCACGCGCGCGAACCCCTCCTCGCGGACGGCGCCGACGGTGCCGGTGGCGTCGACATGCCCCTGCACGATGTGACCGCCGAGGCGGTCTTCCGCGCGCAGCGGCAGCTCGAGGTTGACGCGCGCACCGCTGTGTAGCGCGCCGAGCGAGGAGCGCTGCAGCGTCTCGCTCATCGCCTCCGCAGCAAAGCTCTCGGCGGCGACCGAGGTCGCCGTCAGGCACACGCCGTTGACGGCGATCGAGTCGCCCGTGGCAAGCGTTCCCGCCAGGCGCGTGCGCACCGTGAGCGTGGCGCCGTCCTCGCTGCGCTCCAGCCCGGTCACGCTGCCCAGATCGGCGATCAGTCCCGTGAACATCAACCCCGCCCCGACGAACTTCACGCAGGCCTCACCACTCGCGCAGGCGCGCCGAGATCAGGATGTCCTCACCGACGGTCTCACAGCCGAACGACAGCGCGCGTAACGCCTCAGAGATACGCTCGACCCCTTCGCCCTCCAGCGGGTCGCGGGCGGCGCTGCCACCGAGCAGCAGCGGCGCCAGGAACAGGCGCACTTCATCGATCTCCTGCGCGTCCAGGAACGCACCGGCGAGACGTGGGCCACCCTCGAGCAGCACCGACGCCACTCCCATCGTGCCCAGCTGGTCGAGCGCCGAGCGTACGCGCGCAGGCTCGTTTTCGCCGGTTGCCACGATCACCTGCACGCCGGCCGCCTCCAGCGCATCGGCGTCCGCCCGCGCAGCCGCCCGTGACACCACGATCGTCAGCGGGATCTCAGCAGCGGCCGCCACCAGCTGGGAGCTGGGAGGCAGCCGCGCCAGCGAGTCGAACACCACGCGTCGCGGCTGTGCCGATGGCTCGGCCGGCAGGCCAACCGGGCGGGCGGTCAGCTGCGGGTCATCCGCCAGCGCCGTGCCGATACCCACCACCACAGCGTCAACCGACGCGCGCCAGCGGTGGGCCAGATCGCGGCTCTGCTCACCGCTGATCCACTTCGAGTCCCCCGTGCGGGTGGCCACCTTGCCGTCGAGCGTCATCGCCGACTTGAACAGCACCCACGGGCGCCCCACCCGCGCGTGCTTGCGAAAGGCCTGGTTGAGCAGCCGTGCGCTGGCTGCCAGCTCGCCGCTGGCGAGCACCACCTCGATGCCCTCGTCGCGAAGGATGCCCAGCCCACGGCCGGAGGCCTTCTCGGTGGGATCGTCCGAGCCGACGACCACACGCTTGATGCCAGACTGCAGGATCGCGTCGGTGCACGGCGGCGTCTTGCCCTCGTGACAACACGGCTCCAGCGACACGTACAGGCTCGCCCCGGACAGGTCAGTCAGCCCGCAGGCCTCGATCGCGTTGACCTCCGCGTGCGCACCGCCGTATTCACGGTGCCAGCCCTCGCCGAGGATCTCGCCGTCGCGCGCGACCACAGCGCCGACGACGGGGTTGGGCTTGACCGTGCCGGTGCCTTTGCTCGCGAGCTCGATCGCACGCGCCAGGCACACCTCGTCGGTCTCGATTGATGTCGGCATGCTCCCGTCCAGGATAACCCTGCAACGGCCGCCGGCCGGGCTCAGCTGCGACAGCGCCCACCGTGCAGCCGGTAGACCGTCATCTGCGGCCCCGGCCGCTCATACGCCAGCGGGTAGTAGTCGAAGCTCCAGTCGAAGTTGAAGGACACGTGACCCTGGCCGTGCCGATAGGGCGATGCGCGGTAGACGACTTCGCCGTCGCGGGCAAGCTTGCGGTAATAGGCGATCGCGCCCGGCACCGCCCTGCGGTCGGCGAACGCCCGCCCGGACTCGGTCGAGCCGGTGATCACCCAGCAGTAGCCTTCGCGCTGGTAGAAGTCCACCAGCGCCGGGTACAGCGTCGTCTCGTAGTTCTCCAGACCAACCTCGTGCAGATACCGAGGCGCAATCGAGCCGTCGGGCTCGATGCGCAGGAACAGCGCCGGATACAGCGGCCAACGGTACGGGTTGGACGCCGTGGCGGTCCCTGGCTCGATCTCGCGCGCCCATTCCTCGGGCTCGACCGGCTCGGCCACGATCTTGGCACCGGCCGGAATGTGGGCCAGCATCCACGTGCGCGTCAGGTTGCGGGTGTCGGCACGGGAGAGCACGACGCCGGAGTGCACGCTGTAGACGAGGCCCTGGATCAGCAGCGCCGCCACGAACAGCGCCGCCAGCACCCCACGCAGCGCCGGCGTGCCCAGTGCGCGCCCGCACCAGCCGACCGCTGCGACCACGAAGTACGCCGCCAGCAGGCACGCCACCGGGAAGATCGGCATCAGCCAACGCCCGAAGTAGCGGCCCTGCAGCCCCATGAACAGGAGGAACAGCAGCACAGCCGGCACGAGCATCCAGCCCAGCCGGCGTTCGTGGCGCCAGACCGTTACGGCGCCGGCCAGCGCCGCCAGCGACGGGCCCCAGCCGAGCCCCCAGGTGAACGACCACAGGTAGTAGACGAGACCGCCTTCTTTGGGCGCGCCCAGCTTGCCCTGAGATTCACTGGAGAGCGTCGACTGGTGAACGAGTTCGGCGTGGAACGAGCTGTAGCTGAGCAGCGCGTACGGGTTGGCGATCACAAACGCCACCAGCGCCGCGGAGCCCGTCAGCGCCAGCCCCACGAGCGCGCGCCTGCCCGCCGCCGGCCCCCGCTCGAGATAGCGGGCGACGATTGCCACGAGCAGCGGCACGAGCACGATCCCGGCCGTGTACTTGGTCGCGCACGCCAACCCCAGGCCGACACCCGCGATCAGGTAGTCGCGCAGGCGCCCTTTGCGCAGGACCCCGGCGGCCCCCAGCAGCGACAGCGTCAGCGGCGCCAGCGTGGGGGCATCGTTGAGCGCCAGATGCGCGTAGAAGACGGGCAGGAAGGCAACCGCCTCGATCGCCGCCGCCAGCAGGCCGACGGCGCGGTTGAACAGCCGCGCGCCGGTCGCGTACAGCAGCCACAGCGCCGCCGTGCCCAGCAGCGCGGCGGCGATGCGCGCCAGCGTGTACACCGCAGTTGGGTGCAGCGCGTACTCATGCACGGCGCCATGCGCCCCGCCCCACCACACGGCGAACAGGTAGTGCAGCACGTACGTGAACGCCGGCGGGTTGGCGAAGTAGTGAGGGTTGAGCGTGCCTTCCGCGAACATCCGGATGGCGTGCGGCACGAAATGGTCGGCCTCGTCGCTGTTGTAGGCGTACGGAAGCCCCTGCGCCACGCCCCACAGGCGCAGCCCCAGGCCACCCAGCAGCACCGCCGTCAGCGCCGGCCAAGCCCAGCGGCGCGGGAGCGCTGACCCACTCAGGGGCTTTGCGTGCCGCTCAGCAGTTGCCATACACGGCGTACAGGCTGCTGGCGTAGATGCGCTTGAAGCCGGCTATGGGAA
The DNA here is from genome assembly GCA_963779665.1 of uncultured Solirubrobacteraceae bacterium. GTDB lineage: Bacteria > Actinomycetota > Thermoleophilia > Solirubrobacterales > Solirubrobacteraceae > Palsa-744. The sequence goes on from CAVZYW010000004.1 coordinate 14,000, forward strand.
TCTGGTCGCTGGGCTGGTCGCCGACGTCGACGATCGCATCGACGAACACGGCGCTGCCCAGCGGGTACACGGCGACGCTGCCGGCGTGGATGCGCCGCTCGAGCGTCGGGTCGCCGTGTTCGGCATCCGCGCGCGCCTGGCTGCGGGCGATGATGTCCTTCTGGCTGACGCTGTCGAGGATCCAGCGAGCATCCGGGATCAGCTTGTTGTCCGGCAGGCTGACCAGCTCACAGCGCCGCAGCTCGGCCTTAACCTCCGGGCTTCGCAGCGCAAGCGCCAGCCCCTTGTGGAAGTCCTCGTGCTCGGCAAGCGTGGTGCGCAGGCTGGACAGACTCAGGGTGCCTGCCGCCGATGCGCCTCCGTAGGCGACGAGCACCACCGCCGCGAGGATCCACACCCGGCGCAGCCGGGATCCCGGCTCAAGCATCGCCCAGCCACCGACGGTGACCGCACAGAACGGAAGCAGTGCGGTGGCGGCGCCCATCAGGTAGCGATCGACCACGGAGGCGCCGACAGCGCCCTCGGCGACGTACACGCCAAGCAGCAGCAGGAACGTCGCCAGCGGTATCAACGCGCGCCTTGGGGCCATCCACACCGCCAGCCCGATGCCCAGCAGCCCTCCGAGCAGCACCGGCAGCTTGTCGATCCGCACGCCGTAGCTCCACACCGACGCGAGCACGCTGCCGAAGCCCTGCGTGCGTTCCAGTTCAGCGGCAAGGCCGGCGGTGGAGCTGAGCGAGTACAGCGGATCGCCGGTCACGATCCAGTCGAGGGCAAACCACACCAGCGGCGCGATCGCGGCCAGCGCCAGATACCTGGCACGTGTGGTGTTTTCGGCGCGCCAACAGCACCACAGCCAGTACGCGCCGCTGAGCACCCAAGCGTCGGGGCGCAACAGCCCGGCAGCAGCGAGCATCAGAAAGACAGGCGCGCCCCGACGGGGGCGTTCGACCTCCAGCACGATCGCCCACACGATCAGCGCCACGTAGGAGATGTCCAGGTAACCCTGGGCGGCGAGGTTCTCGATGAAGAAGCGGCTCAGCAGCAGCAGCGCCGCAATCAACCCGACGACCGGACCGAAGCACAGCCGTCCGAGCCTGTACATACCGGCGACTGCCGCCACGAACGAGGCGATCGAGCCAAGCACCATCAGCCGCGCGCCTCCCTGCCCGAAGATCGAGCACAGCACCCCGAAGGCGATCGCCAGCGGGTGCTCGGTGGGACCGCGATAGACGCGGAAATCGGGCAGGTGCAGGTGCAGCAGGTCGCGACCCCACAGCAGCGCGTAGAACGAGTCGTATGTCGGATACGTGGGAAAGGCGAAGTAGCCGATCAGCGCGCCCACGCACAACACCGCGAACGCGAGCGTCGCCCAGCTGCCTGGCGGCAGCGAACGCAGTCGTGCCAGCCGGATCGAGCCCGACCTTCGCCGGGTGAGCGTCGCGCTTTCCATCTAGCCTTGGGGTATCGAGTCCCGCCCACGCCCCACCAGCGCCGGGCTGGGTGGGCTGTGCCTCTGGCGCCAAGACCGTGACCTGCGCTTTGGGATACTGCGGGGAGCCAAGTCTAGGCAATCGAAGCCCATGAAGCTCATCATCCAGATCCCCTGCTTCAACGAGGCAGAGCAACTGCCACAGACGCTCGCGGATCTCCCGCGCGCCGTGGACGGCTTCGACGTGGTCGAGTGGCTGGTGATCGACGACGGCTCGACCGACGCAACGGTCGCTGTGGCACGAGCTCAAGGCGTCGACCATCTCGTGCGCCTGACCAACAACAAGGGCCTGGCCGCGGGTTTCCAGGCCGGCATCGACACCGCGCTGAAGCTGGGCGCGGACGTGATCGTCAACACCGACGCCGACAACCAGTACTACGGGCCTGACGTGGCTCGGCTGGTGGCCCCGATCGTCGCCGGCAATGCCGACATGGTCGTCGGCGACCGCGAGGTGAGCGGGATCGAGCACTTCTCGCCGCTGAAGAAGAGCCTGCAGCGGCTGGGCTCGTGGGTGGTGCGCCAGGCATCCTCGACGTCGGTACCGGATACGACGTCAGGATTTCGCGCTTACAACCGCGAGGCGGCGATCCAGATGATGGTCGTGTCCAAGTTCACCTACACGCTCGAGACGATCATCCAGGCCGGCAAGCTGCTCGTGGCGGTGGACCACGTGCCGGTGCGCACCAACGCCAAGACGCGCGAGTCGCGCCTGTTCCCGTCGATGAGCGCCTACGTGCGCCGCAACGCCGTCTCGATCTTCCGCATCTACGCCCAATACGAGCCGCTGCGCGTGTTCTGGAGCCTGGCGCTGGTGATGGGCGTGGTTGCCGTTGGTGTGTGGATCCGTTTCGTGGTTGCCTACGCCGACGGCAACGGCAAGGGCCACGTCCAGTCGTTGATCCTCGGGGCGGTGCTGTTCATCGCAGCGGTCGTGCTGTGGGCGCTCGGCGTGATCGGCGATCTGCTTGCCGCTCAGCGGGTGATGACCCAGCGCACGTTCGAGCGCGTGCGGCGCATCGAGCTGCAGCTCGGCGTGGAGCCATCGCACTACGAACCCGGCTCGGCGCAAGCGAGCCTGCCGGCGGGAGAGCCAGCAGCGGGACCGCCGATCCAGAAGCCCGCGACCGGGCCGGCGGACGAGTCTGAGCGCGCGGGCGAGGCGGTGCGACTGTGAGCGGCGTGACCGTCTCCGACGACGGCATCGTCACCGGCAACACCTACGACAAGTACGGTTCGAGCAACCCAGTGGTGCGGCGCCTGATGGCGGGCTTCGAGCGCGAGCTGGACGCGCTGTTCGAGCTGGCCGCGCCGCGCTCCGTGCTGGATGTCGGCTGCGGCGAGGGGGTGCTGGTGCACCAGTGGGCACAGCGGCTGGCCGAGCGCAACCCGGCCGAGGCGGCCCGCAACCCGGCCGAGGCGGCGCGGGTGGTGGGCATCGATCTGGAGGAGGAGTCGATCCAGGCCGGCTGGGCCGAGCGTCAGGCACCCAACCTCGAATACCGCATGATGGAGGCCTCCAACCTTCCGTTCGCCGCCGACGAGTTCGACCTTGCCAGTGCGATCGAGGTGCTCGAGCACGTGCCCGACCCCGAGCACACGGTCGCCGAGATGGCCCGTTGCGCTCACCGTCACCTGCTCGTGTCGGTTCCCCACGAGCCGCTGTGGCGGATGCTGAACATGGCGCGTGGCGCCTATTGGCCGGCGCTGGGCAACACCCCGGGCCACCTCAACCATTGGTCCAGGCGAGCTTTCGTCAAGCTCCTGTCCCGTCACGGCGAGGTCGCCGAGGTACGCTCGCCGTTCCCCTGGACGATGTTGCTTGTCCGCCTCTAGCAGCGGCCGCTCCTACGGTGCGGGAGCACGGATCCTGTCGATCGGGATCGCCTCGACGGGCCTGCTGACATTCGCGTACTTCTCGATCGCCAGCCATGTGCTCGGCGAAGAATCGGCGAAGCTGCTGGACGTCCTGTGGTCGGTGATGTTCGTGATCATCTCGGTGATCTATCGGCCGATCGAACAGCTGCTCTCGCGCACGATCGCCGAACGCCGCGCGCGCGGCAGCGACGCGCACACGCTGCGTGTGCCGATGCTGATCCAGGGGAGCTTCGCGCTGATCTTCCTGGTGGTCGCGCTGGCGCTGCACGACGAGCTGGTCAACCACGTATTCGAAGGACAGCAGGCGCTCTACGACGTGCTGGTGGTCGGCACGATGGCGTATGCCGCCAGCTACTTCGCACGCGGCTGGCTGGCCGGGCATCAGCGCTTCGGCCTGTTCGGCGGGCTGGTGCTGATGGAGTCGACCTCGCGCATCAGCTTCGCCGTCGCCGTGGCGCTGGGCATCGCCAGCGGCCAGACGGCCGTGGCGCTCGGTATCGCCGCGGCGCCGTTCGTCTCCCTGGTGGTGGTGCCGGTGGCGTTCGCGCGGGCCCGCAACGATCGCGCGCCGCGACACGCCAAGCCGGACGCGGACGCCACAGCCCTGGAGCAGGCGCTGGCAGGACCGGTGGCGGGACAGCCCGGTGGCGTGCAGATAACGGTGGACGAGGCCGACGCGGCGCTGGCGGGGCCTGGAACCGAGGGCGTCCAGGAGACGGCCGCGCACGACGACCTGTCGCTGCGCCGCGGCGGCGGCTTCGCGGTGTGGGTGTCGAGCATCATGCTCTCCGAGCAGACGCTGCTCAACGCAGCGGTGCTGACCGTCGATGCGACCTCGCACAACGGCGCGCTCGCCGGCATCGTGTTCAACGTGCTGTTGATCGCACGCGCGCCGCTGCAGCTGTTCCAGGCGATCCAGACGTCGCTGCTGCCGCATCTGACAGGCCTGGAGGCGACGGCCGGGCACGACGCGTTCGCCCGGGCGATCCGCGTGACGATCCTTGCGATCGCAGGCTTTGCCGCGGCGGTGGCGCTGGGCCTGCTGGTGATCGGGCCGTTCGCGCTGGAGCACGTGTTCTTCGGCCAGGTGTTCAGCTACAACCGCTTCGGCCTGGCGCTGATCGGCGTCGGCATGGGCCTGCACCTGAGCGCCGGCGCGCTCAACCAGGCGGCGCTGGCGCGCGACCGCGCCCGGGCGGCCGCCGGATGCTGGGTGTGTGCGGCGGCGGTGTTCCTCGTGTGGATGCTGATCGCGCCGGTCGGCGAACAGCTGCTGCGCGCGGAGATCGGCTACGCCGGCGCGACAGCGCTGCTGGCGGCGATGCTCGCTGCGCTCTACCGCCGCGGCTCGGCCGTGAGCGGACGCGGGCCTGTCCAGGCTCAGACAGCGTCGACGGACACGGCGATCGCGCGATAGGCCTCGCCGGGGTCCGTCGCAGAGAAGATCGCAGAGCCCGCCACGAACACGCTCGCACCGGCATCGCGGCAGGAAGGCGCGATGGTGGGGTCGATGCCGCCGTCGACCTCGACCGCCACGCCGTGCCCGACCAGCGCACGGATGCGCGGTAGCTTCTCCAGCGAGTGCGCGATGAACGGCTGCCCACCCCAGCCGGGGTTCACGGTCATGCACAGGGCCAGATCGAGCATCTCGCTGACCTCCGCCAGCACGCCAACCGGTGTGCCGGGATTGATCGCCAAACCAACGCCCGCGCCGCTCTCACGGATCAGGTTCGCCGCATATGCAACGTGCGGGGTGGCCTCCGCGTGAAAGGTGATCGAGTCGGCGCCGGCCTTGACGAAGTCTGCGACGTGGCGCTCAGGGCGCTCGACCATCAGGTGCACCTCCAGGATCCCGCCGGCATCGTGGACCGTGTCGGCCAGCGCCGCCACGACAAGCGGTCCGACGGTGATCGGCGGCACGAAATGGCCGTCCATGACATCGACGTGGATCACCCGCGCCCCCGCCTCGAGCACCTCGACAACCTGCTCGCGCAGCCGCCCGAAGTCCGCCGACAGGATCGAAGGCGCCACGCGCACGGCGCCGAGGATCTCCCGGGCACTCATACGGCCTGCAACATGGAGTCGCCGCAGCTATTGCACTTGAGGATGGCGGTCGAGGACATCCTGACGATCGTGGAGTGCTCGCCGCAGTTGGGGCAGACGGAGGTGAGCTCGAAGCGGTGCAGGCAGTACACGCAGCGATAGCGGCCCGGCAGGTTGGTCGGGCGCAGCCATGGCTCGCCGCAGTTCGGGCACTTCGGCCCGAGGTCGATTCCGGTTTTGGCCGGGGCCTCCGGCTCGCCCTCCACCGCTCAGCTCCTACGCAGGCGGGCGATGAAGAAGCCGGCGGTGTGGTCGCGATGAGGCAGCGTCAGCACGACATCGTCGAGGGCGAAGTCGGGGTGGGAGTCCAGGAAGGCGGCGATCAGGTGCTCATTCTCGGTTGCTGAGATCGTGCACGTAGAGTAGACAAGCACGCCGCCCGGACGGAGAGCGTCGGCTCCGGCGGCGAGGATCCGTGCCTGTGCCTGCGCCATCTGCGCGATCGCCTCGGGCGTCACCCGCCAGCGCAGGTCGGCCCGTGCCTGCAGCGTGCCGAGGCCCGAGCAGGGCGGATCGACGAGCACACGGTCGAATGCCGGCCCGTCCGAGCGCTTGTGCTCGGCGTCGGCGAGCTCGACGCGGACGTTCGTGGCGCGCAGCCGCTGCACTGTGCGCTCGAGCGAGCCGGCGCGGCGCCGGTTGCGCTCGACCGCCACGACCTCCCCGCTGCCCTGCATCAGCGCGGCGAGGTGCGTGCTCTTGCCGCCGGGCGCGGCGCACAGGTCGAGCACCCGCTCGCCGGGGCTGGGATCGAGCGTCCGGGCGACGAGCATCGCCGCGCGTGACTGGGCATGAACGCTCCCTGCTGCCACAGCGGCGAGCCGTGCGCGTCGAAGGGCTCCTCCAGCACGACGGCCTCCGGGAGCTCAGGATCCGAGTGGCTGGCGACGGGCAGCTGCGCGGCGAGCGTCGGGGCGTCGGTGACGAGCGTGTTCGCACGCAGCGCCACCTCCCCCGGCTCGTTGTCGGCGGCCATCAGCGCGCGGGCGTCCTCGGGGCCGAGCGCGTCCCACCACAGGCGCGCGATCCACTCGGGGTGGGAGTGCTTGACGGCGGCCTGCTCCGGCGTGTCGTCGCTGAGCGTCGCGAGCAGCGCGTCGGGCCCTTCGCGCGCGGCGCGGCGCAGCACGGCGTTGACGAGGCCGTGACCGGCGCGCGCCGTGCGCCTTGGCCAGCTCGACGGCGTCGGCGACGACGGCGTAGTCGGGCGCTCCCTGCAGGTACAGCAGCTCGTAGAGCCCCAGCCTCAGCGCGGCCAGTACCGGCGGGTCGAGCGCGCTGACGGGGCGGTCGGCGAGCAGCTCGATCAGGTGGTCGAGCGTGCCCTTGCGCTGCACGGCACCGTAGGCCAGGCGCATCGCGAGCGCGCGGTCGCGCGGATCCAGCCCGGCGGCCTCGCCGTGGAGCGCGCGATCGGCGTAGGCGCCCTGCTCGAACACACGGCGCAGCACCGTGTAGGCGCAGCGGCGAGCAGGCGCGACGGTGTCGATGTCGGTGGGTGGGCTGGACACGCTGGGCATGATCGGCTATCCGCTGCGACTGAAGGCGCCGGGGGCAAGGATCCTGGCGACATCGTCCGCGAGCCGGGCAGCCTCGCGCTCGCTGAGCGTGGCGGTGGTCACGCGGACTCCCGGCTGACTGCCGGGGAGGCGGTAGGGCGCGCCGGGCGCGAGCACCCAGCCGCGCTGGATCAGCGCTCCGACGGTAGCCGCTTCCTCGTGGACTGGGATCCACACGTTCAGACCGGATGCTCCGTGTGCGCTCAGGCCGTGACGGGACAGCTCCGCCAGTAGCTGCTCGCGGCGCTCCGCGTAGGTCGCGCTGGCGCGTGCCACCAGCGCCTGCACGTCGGGGTCGGCGACAGCGACAGCACGAGCGTCTGCAGGATGTGGCTGACCCAGCCGGGGCCACACTGCTGGCGCCCCTGCACGCGGGCGATCGTCTGGGCGTCGCCGGCCAGCACGGCCAGGCGCAGGTCGGGGCCGAGCGCCTTGGCGACCGAGCGCGTGGCCGCCCAGCGCTCTGGACGAGCGCGCTGCGAGAGGGTGGTGTGCAAGTCGCTGCCGGCGACCGCTCCCGAGGTGATCGTCCTCGATCAGCAGCGTGCGGGGGAACTCGCCCAGCACGGCGCGCAGCTCCTGCGCTCGCGCGGCGTCGAGCGCAGCGCCGGTGGGGTTCTGCCCGCGGGGCGTGAGCACGGCGGCGACGGCGCCGCGTCCGAGCGCCGCGTGCAGCTCGCCGGGAGCATCCCGCGATCGTCGAGCGCGACCGGCTCGAGCAGCAGGCCGTGGGCGCGCAGCAGGTCATACAGCGCCGCGTAGCCGGGGTTCTCGACGGCGACCCGGTCGCCGGGACGCAGGTGGGCCTGCAAGACGCGCTCGATCGCGTCCATCGCGCCGCTGACGATGCACAGGTTCTCACTCGGCACACCGTCGGCGCGCAACTGTTCGCGTGCGAGCTCCAGCAGCGCCGGCAGCGCCTGCGGCTCGCCGTAGAGGCGCGCGGGTAGCTCTGAGCGAGCCAGCGCAGCGCCGAGATCGGGCAGCAGCGCCGGGTCGGGGTTGCCGCGCGAGAGGTCGCGCGCGCCGGGCGGTACCGGCAGCGATGAGCGCGGCGAGCCGATCGGCGGGCCCTGACCGATGCGCGTGCCGCGCCGCGGCTCGCTGAGCACGACACCGCGCCGTCGCAGCTCCGCGAGCGCCGCGGCGACGGTGACCGGGCTGAGCCCGACCTGCTGCGCGAGGCGCCGGACCGACGGCAGCCGTTGACCCGGGGCAAGCGCGCCGCCGGCGACCCCCGCCTCGATCGCGTCGACCAGCTCCGCCGCGCTGCGCGCCTCTATCCGATACTGTTTCAGGTCAGTCATGTCTCTGTACTATTACAGATTTTTGTGGAGGGAGAGCGAAGTGAGCGATCATGCAGAGCGACCAAGCTCGCCGTACCCCCCTCCGATCGCGTGCGGCTGCGGCGCAAGCGCGAGCGCGGCAGCTACGACCGCAGCGTGATCGACGCGATCCTCGACGAGGCGCTGATCGCGCATCTGGGGATCGTCGCTGCGGACGGCCAGCCGTTCGTGATCCCGACGCTGCACGCCCGCAGCGGCGATCTCGTGTACTGCCACGGCTCGAGCGCCAGCCGTACGCTGCGAGCGCTCGCGGCCGGCGCGCCGGCATGCCTGACGGTGTCGCTGATCGACGGGCTCGTGCTGGCCCGCGCGGCGATGCACCACTCGGCCAACTACCGCTCGGCGATGCTCATCGGCCGGGCGAGCCTGGTCGAGGATCTGGAGGAGAAGCGCGCGGCGCTGCAGGCGGTCGTCGAGCACATCGTGCCCGGTCGCTGGGATGACGTCCGCGCGCCGACCGAGAACGAGTTGAAGGCGACCTCCGTGCTGGCGATCCCGATCGACGAGGCATCGGCGAAGGTGCGCAGCGGCGGTCCGCTGGACGACGAGGAGGACTACGCGCTGTCGGCTTGGGCTGGCGTGATCCCGTTGACGAGCGAGCGCGCACGCGCCCGAGCCCGATCCACGACTGCGCGCAGGCATCGCGCCGCCGCCGTACGTCACCGGCTATCGGCGTCCCGGCAGCCCGCGACCGCGCAGGTAGGCGGAGGCGTCCATCGCGCGCCCGCCGGGCGGCTGCACGACCAGCAGCTCGAGGACGCCGGGTGAGCAGTCGAGCAGCAGGCGCCCGTCACTGCCCCGGGGCCCAGCACTGGCCCCCGGCGAGGAGCCGGCCTCGGGGAATACGTGGACGCCTGCCGGGTCGTCGTGGTCGAGGAGCCTGGCACGCTGCACCCCGAGCAGCGTGCCGTCGGCGAGCATCACGCGCGCGCCGATGTGAGGGTGCAGCGCGCGCACGACACGCTCGAGCTCGACCGCCGGCCTGGCTGGATCCAGCAGGCGGTCTGCGGGGCCGAGCTTCTCGGCGTAGGTGACGCCGTCCTGCGGCTGCTCGACGAACGGCGGCATCTCATCGAGCGCCCGCACGAGCAGCTCGCCGCCGAGCTCCTGCAGCCGCGCGGCGAGCGAGCCGTAGGTGTCGTCGCCGCGGATCGGCTCGACACCGGCGAGACACACCGGGCCGCTGTCAAGGCCGGCGGTGAGGCGCATGATCGAGACGCCCGTCTGCTCGTCGCCGGCCATGATCGCCCGCTCGACCGGCGCGGCCCCACGCCAGCGCGGCAGCAGCGAGGGGTGCACGTTCAGCATCTCGTGCTCTGACAGCAGCGGCTCCTTGATCAGCGCACCGAACGCACACACGATCACCGTCCCCGCGACCGCCCCCGCTCCGGCACCCCCGGCTGACGCAGCCGCGCCGGAAGCGCCGAGCGCTGCGCGATCAGCTCCCTGGCCGTCGGCTCGTTGACGTTGTGCGGCTGCTCCAGCGCGATCCCCAGCGGCACGCGCGTGCTCGGCGACAGGCGGCGCCGTCAGGCGTCTGCCACGACCGCTGGGGCGGTCCGGGCGCGTGATCACCAGCGCCGGCCGGTGAGCGTCGCTGCGCGCCAGACGCTCGAGCACGGCGGCGGCGAACTCGGAGGTGCCGATGAAGACGGTGCTCAACGCGCTGGGCCCCGCCGCACGCGCTAGGCGGCGTCGGCCGGCCGATCCTCGGCCGGCGCCCGCGCCTCGCGCATCGCGCGCATCGCCTCCTTGCGCGCCTCGCGCGAGATGCGGTCGAGCACGAGCACGCCGTTGAGGTGGTCGATCTCGTGCTGGATCACGCGCGCCTCCAGCCCCTCGGCCTCGATCTCGATCTGCTCGCCCGCCTCGTCCTGGGCCCGCACCCGCAGCTGCGCGTGGCGCTCGACCTCGACGTGCACGCCGGGCAGGCTGAGGCAGCCCTCCTCGCCGGTCTCGAGCTCGTCGCTCGTCCACTCGAGCACGGGGTTGACGAGCGCGGTGACGGGATCGTCGACGTAGGCTTTGTAGACGAGCACGCGGTGCAGCACGCCGAGCTGGGTGGCGGCCAGCCCGACGCCGAGCGCGTCGTGCATCAGCTCACCCATCCGCTGTACCTCGGCCTTCAGGTCCTCGTCGAAGCGCTCGACCGGCAGCGCAGTGGCGCGCAGCACGGGGTCGCCGAACTTGCGCACGTGGCGCAGCGCGGCGTCGCGGCGGTCGCGCGTCTCGGGATCGAGCTCGGCAGGCTCGGGCGCGTCCTGCTCGCGCTCGACCTCGACGTCGGCCTCCTCGGAGACTGGTGTCGACTCGGGATCGGGCGCGGGGAGCTCAGGCGGAGCGCTGTCGTCGGCTGTGTGCTCTGCGTCCATCGTCCGCGTGAGTTTATGAGCAGCGGCGCGCTTTCGCGTCGGAGCCGGCAGCGACGCGGAGGTGGCGACGCCGTCAGTCCTTGCGGTGGCTCGCCTTGGGTGCGTGCAGCGTCACGATCGCCTGCCCCGTGTGTGTTGCGCCTGCCGGGTTGTGGGCCACGATCGTCACCCGTACGCGCAGCGTGTGGGTGCGCGCGAGCAGTGCGCGCGCCTTGGCGGACAGATGCAGCAGGACCGTCGCCTCCTTGCCCCCGGCGACGGTGAATGCGCTCGTGGCCAGCGTCAGGATTGAGGGCTTCGCTCTCGCGGTGCCTGCGATGCTGGAGATGACGGCATTGAGCGTGCGCAGGCTGACGGTCCCTGCGCATCGCGTCTCTCCAGCCGGACAGCTGATCTTGATGCTGAGGAGACCGCCTGCATTGGCCTGTAGTGACGTACTCGCGATCCTGGCATCGGGACCGGCTTCCTTGGCGCCGAGCACCCCACCCTTCGCCGCTTCTTCTTCCTGGCGCTTCTTCGTGGCCGCGGCGACTGCTTCTGCTTCCCGCTTCGCTGTCGCTTCCTGTTCGGCTCGTCTTCTTGCTGCTTCTTCCTGCGGGCCGTCCCCCACGCTTACCGTCCCCGTCGCGGCGGTGCTCGTCAGGCCGTAGCTGTCGGTAACGGTGACGCTCACGGTATACACACCCGGCTTGGCAAAAGTGTGGACTGGTGAGACGCCACTGCCGTTGGGCGTGCCGTCACCCCAGCTCCACGAATAGCTTGCGATCGAGCCTCCCGGATAGGGGTCGCTTGACCCGCCGGCGCTGAAGCTCACAGGGATTTCTGCCACAGCGATGCTCGGCGGCGCGATCGTTGCAGTCGGGAACAGCGGTTTGAACGCACCAAGCCCGTTTGGCGTGCCGACGCCGGAGGGTCCGTCATAGCCGGGAGCGGCGTTGCACGCGGTAGCGCCTTCACAATCGACACGCCCGTAGGTCAGGTTTGGATCGCCGCACTCGGCAACCGGCTCGTAATCGCAGAAGCCGTTGCCGCCTTCGGTGACGTCGTAGAGGGAGGATGGTTCGGAGAGGTGGCCATACAGAGTCAGCGCAGGATAGGGCACCCCGTTGCCACCGCCGGCGAGGGCGTAGAGCGAGGTAATGATGGGCGTCGCTAGCGAGGTCCCACCGAGCGTCAGCCAGTTTCCGCCGCTGCCAACCCCATATTCTTCGCAGTCACGGCCACAGTCGTATCCGTCGTATATGTCGAAGCCCGTGTAGGGATCGCCAACAGCCGAGACGTCGGCCGCGAGGCGACTGCTTCCGCACCCGGTGGCCGCGAAGCCTGGAGCGCTCTGCTGCCAGTGCTGCGCAGCGAACAGCGTGCTGCAGCCGCCGCCGGATACGAACCCCCTGGGAAATTCCAATTCATCGCCGGGGCCGTCGTTGTTCCAGACCGTCTCGTTGGCGCGCGTTCCGTTCGAGTTGAGCTCGAGCGAGGTTCCACCAACCGCAACCACAGTGGGCAGCGACGCAGGGGCGTCTGGCTTTTCCTTCGCCGTACCGACGTTGCCGTCGTTCAGAGATTCATCGAGGTAGTCCCAGTCGTCATAGCCATCATCGCCGGCGGCAGCGGCAATCACCACGCCCGGGTGGTTGTACGCAGCCTGTTCGGCTGGCTGTATCCCTGCCTCGGATCCGCCATAGGAATTCGAGACCTCGGTGGCACCTAGCGCGACCGCCTCGTTGACGGCGGCGGCGAGCTCGGTGTCGAGTGTGCCATTGGCCTCCACGAGCAGGACCTTGCAATTGGGACAAACGGAGTGCACCGTCTCGACATCGAGAGATGTCTCTACAGACCAGCCGGTGGTGTCGGCGTTCGGCAGCGACTGTTCGCTGCCTCCCTGACCGACCTTCTTGAAGCAGCCGTTGGCGTTGGTGCACGCGGGGAGTCCGTACTCGCTGTCGAACGTCGCCAGGCTCGCTTCAATATCAGGGTCGTCGTACGCGTCGACGATCGCTACCGTTTGGCCTGTTCCTCCGGCGGCCGGTTCATACCCGTAGGCACTGGCCAGCTGTCCGGGCGTCAGTCCGCCGGCCGGCCCCGAGGAAGTAGCTCCATCGTTGAGAACATACGGCGTCACCCCGGCGCTGGCGCTGTTGCCAGCAGTAACGGGGACGCGTACCACGGCAAAGCACGAGGCATGCCCGATCGGCGGCGCAGGACAAACCTGATGCAGCTTCGCGTAGCGCGTCTTCGCGGGCGCGGGCGTGCTTGCCCTGGCAGTCTGGACAACCGCCAGGCTCAGGGCAAGCGCTGCCCATGCGACCAACGATCTGATCCCCCATGCGGTCATCGCCGATTGAAGTCTACGAGCGACGGCGGCACGGCGGGCGGGCCTCAGCCCTTGCCGCGCTCCGTCCTGTGGAGGCGCAGCGTCGCAACCGTCTGCCCGACGTGTGTCGCGCCAGCTGGGTTGTGGGCGACGACGGTCGCACGGACTCTGAGCAGATGACTGTGGCGGAGCAACTTCTGAGCCTTAGCGGACAGGTGCAGAGTAATTGTCTTCTCAGCCCCGCCGGGGATGCTGAATGAGCCTGCTGCAAGCGTCAGCACACTCGCCTTGGCGCTCGCTGCAAACAGGTCGGCGCCGACGGCGTTGAGCGCCCGGAGTGTCACGATACCTGCGCAGCTGCTCTCACCGGCCGGACAGCTGATCCTAACGCTCACAGCACCCGATGCGCTTGCCTGCAGAGACGTGCTCACGATGGTGGCATCAGGGGCGACTTCCTTGGTGCCCAGCACTCCGTCTTTTGCCGCTTCTTCTTCCTGGTGCTTCTTGGCAGCAGCGCTCGCCGCTTCTTCTTCCTGGTGCTTCTTGGCAGCTGCTTCCGCGTCAGCGGCTTCTTCTGCCACTTTCTTGGTCTGCGCTTCAAACGCCTCCTGGCGCTGCCGGATGGCTTCTGCTTCCACAGTCCCGGTAACCGTCTCGACGCTGCCGCTGCGGCTGTAGCTGACCAGCATGGTCTGTGAGGTCTTGCTGCAGTCTATGGCAGAGCTGATCGGTATTTCCGGCCCGCCTTCGGGCGCGTTTGCAAATGCGCCTGACAGCGAGCCGGTGGTGGAGATGAAGGTATAGGTAGCACCCTGCGACAAGCTGGGACATGGTTCGCTCGCCGTAGGTTTGGCGACCTCTACCCCGATCGAGCCCGCCAGTGCGACCGAGCCTTTCGCGGTCAGCTGCGAGTAGCTGGTCTGCGCAGCCGTCCCGGTACCCGTGATTTCGAACAGGACAGCACTGGACGGATCGAGTTTCACAGTCGAAGCTTCAAGGCCTTCGGCTGGCTCGTCGCCACTGCCCACATCGACGGTCGAGTTGTCAGTCGTCAGCGAGCCAACTGTCCCGATTCCCGCGAAGAAGATGTTGCGCAGATCCACAGATTGACCATCCGCAGCGTTGAGTGCACCGTCTTCGAGCAAGACCGAGCCGTTGGAGATGTGCTCTCCTGCGGCGTTTGGTCCTTCGATCGTGACCGGCCCAACCTCGGTGTCATTTTCGAGTATCAGCGCGGCACCGTTGGCTAGTTCGGCCGTGAGCGCCCTGCCCGAGCCACTCAATTCACCGCCCAAGAATACGCCGTTTTCCTCAATGGCGCCATCGCTGCGATCGGAGATGCGCCACTTCTGCGGCGCGCCGAGCCGGAGCGGGAGTTCGATGAAGTCACCGGCTGGGCCGCTCGTACCGCTGGCAGGCGAAGCTGTCAGCCCGCTGCTTCCCAGCGTGAGTGCTTCGCCTTCTATGAAATAGCTATTGCCGTCATCTAGCTGCATCGATGTGGCAGACAGTCCAGTCAGGTCGTTATAGCTGAAGTAGCAGGGGTGGCTGGCCCGTTCGTCGATACATGCTGTGCTTGTAAGACGTGGGAATGTGAGGCTGCCGACTTCTTCTCCGTCCGTCGGTGTCAGGTCGTTGCCTTCCCAGTTTGCCGAGTCAGACCAGTTTTCTGTGAGTGTCGAGGTGCCGCTCCAGGTGAAGGACATCTGGCTGGCGCTGGCGTTGGACGACTGCGTCAGGCCGAAGCAGCAAGCTGCGAGCACGCAGATTGCGAATGTTGCGCGGCTGCGAGTGGCGGCGCGAGAGAATCGGCCAGCCTCAGACAGTCCAGTAGTCAACATCGCTCAACCTCCGTGTAGTCGCCCCCAAGAGGTCGGCAAGGTACCAGATGCCGGAACTCAAGGCAACTTCGTGAGAGATACACGTAATCGCTGGTCGCATGACTTCAGGCGCGTCTCAGCGCGTCCCCCTACTGCGGGTCGACGTCGACGCTGAAGTTCACCCCGGGGTGCGCGCGGGCGCCGGCGACGCGCGGCGACGGCGTCACCGACGGCGGCGACGGCCGCTCGGCGCTGGGCGGCCTTCACCACCAGCACCTGGCGCTCGCGCCCGCGCAGGCGGAACAGCGCGGCCGGGCCGAGCACGGCGGTGCCGGCGCCGAGCCCGTGGTGGGAGCCGGGCAGCCGCTCGGCGATGGCTTGGCGCAGCTGCTCGGCGGCGCTTCGCGCCGGCGGGGTGCTCCTCGGCGGAGCAGATGACCCTGATCAGGTGTGAGAACGGCGGGTAGCTGAGCGCGCGGCGACGCTCGAGCTCGCCGGCGACGAAGCCGTCGCTGTCGTGCTGGGCGGCGTGGAGGATGGAGCGCGCTTCGGGGGCGATCGTCTGCACGAGCACGCGTCCGTGACCGCCCCGTCCGGCCCGTCCGGCGAGCTGTGCGATCAGCGCGAAGGTGCGCTCCTCGGCGCGGAAGTCGGGGAAGCGCAGGGTGGCGTCGGCGTCGAGCACGACGCCGAGGCTGACGTCGGGGAAGTCGTGGCCCTTGGCGACCATCTGGGTGCCGATCAGCACGCCGCAGTCGGCGGTCTCGAAGCGGCGCAGGATCGCACCCACCTGGCTGTCTTCGCCGACGACGTCGGCGTCGAGCCGGAACACGGGGAAGCGTCCGTCGTCGAAGACGTGCGCGAGGTCGTGCTGCAGGCGCTCGGTGCCGGCGCCGTGGCGTGCGACGCCGGTCGACGCGCAGTCGCAGCAGCTGCCGGGAACCTGCTCGCGGTGGCCGCAGTGGTGGCAGGCGAGATAGCCGCCGGCACGGTGCAGCACGAGCGCGACGTCGCAGTCGGGACAGCTCCAGACCCGCCCGCAGGAGCGACACGACAGGAAGTTCGACCAGCCGCGGCGGTTGAGCAGCACGATCGCCTTGCCGCGCGCGGCGCGCACGTCGGCGAGCGCCTGTGCGGTGAGCGGATGCAGCCCTTGCGTCTCGCCGCGCATGTCCAGCACCTGCACGGCGGGCAGCGGGCCGTCCGTCGACGCGTCGTGGCAGCACGCTGGCGGGCAGGCGCTGCACGCTCTCGGGGCGCGGCGTGGCGCTGCCGAGCAGCAGCACGGCGCCGCAGCGCTCGGCGCGCTCGGCGGCCACGTCGCGGGCGTCGTAGCGGGGGTCGCCCTCGTGCTTGTAGGAGGCGTCGTGCTCCTCGTCGACGACGATCAGCCCGAGGTCGGTCGATCGGCGCGAACACGGCCGAGCGCGGGCCCACGCATACCCGCGCGTCGCCCTCGCGCAGCCGTCGCCACTCGGCGTAGCGCTGACCTGGAGTCAGGCGCGAGTGCAGCACTGCGACGGTGTCGCCGAAGCGTTCGACGAAGCGCCCGACGATCTGCGGGGTGAGCGCGATCTCGGGTACCAGCACGATCGCACCGCGACCCTGCTCGAGCGCGGCTGCGGCGGCGCTCAGGTACACCTCGGTCTTGCCGGAGCCGGTGACGCCGTGCAGCAGCCGCTGCTCGCTGCGGCGCTCGCGCAGCGCGGCGATCACGGGCGCGAGCACCGCCTGCTGGTCGAGTGTCAGCTCGGGCGCGTGCGGGCTTCTCACGCCCACGGACAGATGTTGCGGGCGCGCGACGGCGCGGCGCTTGCGTCCGCTCAGCCGGCGCGCGGCGCCGGCCGGCAGCACCAGGCTGAGCGCGCGGGCAAGCGTGGAGCAGTACTCGGCGGCGATCCATTCGGCCAGCGCCACGAGGTCTAACGGGCAGGTCCAGCTCCAGCGCCCGCAGCGGCGCGAGCAGCTTCTCCTCGGCGACGTCGCTGCTGTCGGCGAGACCGACGACAACACCGAGTATCTGCCGGCGTCCGAACGGCACGACCAGCATCGAGCCGACGTCGACCTCGCCTTGCAGCTCCTGCGGCAACCGGTAGTCGAACGGTCCTCGCAGCGCACGGGCCGTTGTCATCGGCTCGACCAGGGCGATCGTAGACGTGGCGCCGATCTCGCCTACATGGCCGTCATCGTGGGCGATGTCCAACATCGCCCTGACCCTAGAGCCCCCGCCGGTCAGAGGCCGGCGGCTGTGCGCAGCGCTGCGGCCTTGTCGGTCCGCTCCCACGTGAAGTCGTGATCGTCGCGACCGAAGTGCCCGTAGGCGGCGGTCTTCTGGTAGATCGGGCGGTGCAGTTTTAGCTCCTCGCGGAAGGCTCCCGGGCGCAGGTCGAAGACCTCGTCGACCGCCCGGGCGATCTGAGCGCGCGTGCGGCCCTCTTTCTCGGTGCCGAACGTCTCGACCATCACCGATACCGGGTGCGCGACGCCGATCGCGTAGGCGACCTGCACTTCGGCGCGGTCGGCGAGCCCGGCGGCGACGATGTTCTTGGCCACCCAGCGCGCGGCGTAGGCGGCGGAGCGGTCGACCTTGGAGGGGTCCTTGCCGGAGAAGGCACCGCCGCCGTGGCGAGCCATGCCGCCGTAGGTGTCGACGATGATCTTGCGTCCGGTCAGCCCGCAGTCGCCCATCGGACCGCCGATCACGAAGCGGCCGGTGGGGTTGACGAGGAAGTTGCGCAGGAGCTTCTTCTCGTCGTAGAGCTCGGCCGGCAGCACCGGGCGCAGCACGTGCTCGAGCAGGTCGGGCTTGATCAGCGACTCGGTGTCGATGCCGTCGGCGTGCTGGGTGGAGATCAGGATCTTCTCGATCTCCACGGGCTTGCCGTCCTGGTAGCGGACTGTCACCTGGGTCTTGCCGTCGGGGCGCAGATACGGCACGACCTCGGCCTTGCGGACCTCCGACAGTCGCTTGGCGAGCTTGTGCGCGAGCGAGATCGGCAGCGGCATCAGCTCGTCGGTCTCGTTGGAGGCGTAGCCGAACATCATCCCCTGGTCGCCGGCGCCGGCGACGTCGAGCTCGTCCTCGTCGGCCGGGTCGTGGCGTGTCTCATAGGCGGCGTCGACGCCCTGGGCGATGTCGGGCGACTGCTTGTCGATCGCGTTGATCACCGCGCAGGTGTCGCAGTCGAAGCCGTAGGCGGCGTTGTCGTAGCCGATCCGCCGCACGGTCTCGCGCGCGATTTCCTGGATGTCGACGTAGGTGTCGGTGGAGATCTCACCGGAGACGACGATCAGGCCGGTGTTGACGAGCGTCTCGCAGGCCACGCGACCGTAGGGGTCGTCGGTCAGGACTGCGTCGAGCACCCCGTCGGAGATCTGGTCGGCGATCTTGTCGGGGTGCCCCTCCGTGACCGACTCGGAGGTGAACAGGAACTCGTTCTCGGTTAGCTCAGTCATGTCTGTGGGAATCGCTCCGGTAGGTCAGAGGGTGGGGTCGGCTCGAGGCCGTCGAGCTCGGCAGGCGCGGCAGAAGTCTATGCGGCGCGGGCGCCTCCGCGCTGGCCGCGCTCGACGAAGTCGATGATCAGGGGTACGCCGTCCATGCCGTAGCGGGCGCGCAGGCGATTCTCGACGAAGTAGGCGTAGTCGCGGGTGACGCGCGCGCGAGAGTTGACCTGGATCGCGAAGCGTGGCGGGCGCTCGCCGATCTGGGCCATGTAGATCAGCTTCAGGCGGTGCCCGCCGGCGCCTCTGCGGGTGCCCACGGGCGGCTGACGCGCCTGTACGGCCTCGGCGAGGAAGCGGTTGAGCTCGGGGGTGGGGATCCGCCCTGACATGCGGTCGCCGAGCGTGATCGCCTCGGTCAGCAGGCGCGCGACGTGGCGGCCGGTCTTGGCGCTGACGGTCAGCACGCGCGGGCGCAGGCGCAGCTTTGCGGCCACTCGGGCGCGCTCGTGGTCGAGGTCCAGGCGGCGCCCGCCGGCGTCCTCGGCGTGCTCCTGCAGGTCCCACTTGTTGAGCACGATCGCGGTCGCGCAGCCGGCCTTCATCGCCAGCTCGGCGATGCGCAGGTCCTGCGCGGTGACACCGTCGTTGGCGTCGCAGACGACGAGCGCGACATCGGCGCGCTCGGCGGCGCGCTGTGAGCGCAGCGCGGTGTAGTACTCGACCGAGTCGGCGACCTTCGACTGGCGGCGGATGCCGGCGGTGTCGACGAGGATCAGGCGGCGCTCGTCGACCATCAGCGGCATGTCGATCGCGTCGCGGGTGGTGCCGGCGACGTCGGAGACGATCACTCGCTCCTCGCCGAGGAAGCGGTTGACCAGCGAGGACTTGCCGACGTTCGGCCGGCCGATCACGGCAAGCCGGACGGCGTCGTCGGCCGGCTGCTCATCGCCTGGCACGGATCCAGCAGCTAGACGATCCGGTCGAGCAGGTCGCCCGAACCGAGCCCCTGGGCAGCGGAGACGGCAAGCGGCTCGCCGAGGCCGAGACGATGGAACTCGGCGGCCAGCGGCAGCTCGGCGACGCCGTCGCACTTGTTGGCGGCGACGATCGTCGGCAGCGAGGCGCGGCGCAGCAGCTCCGCCATCTCTTCGTCGCCCGGCCGCACGCCGGCACGCGCGTCGACGACCAGCACGGCGACCTCGGCGTCGGCGAGGCCGGCCCGCGCCTGCTCGCGGATCGAGCCCGCCAGCGGGTCCTCGTCCTCGAAGTCCACGCCGCCGGTGTCGATCAGCTTGAAGTGGCGCCCGTTCCACTCGCAGTCGAGCTCCTTGCGGTCGCGGGTGATCCCCGGGCGCTCGTGCACGACCGCCTCGCGGGTGCCGGTGAGGCGGTTGATCAGCGAGGACTTGCCCACGTTCGGATAGCCGACGACGGCGACCTTCATCGAGCAAGTATGACCACCTCGATGGCCGAGCCAGGGTCCACTGCCAGCTTCTCTCCGCGAATCGCCGTATCGCAATGGTTATACGGCGTACGCGACGAGACACATTGCGTCGCCAGGAGGCCACGCTCTTGGAGCGCCCGGGCGGCTGCCATTGCGACACCGCGAGCAGTCCTGCCACATCCGCGCTGCAAGAGGAGATCGGCGAGATGAGAGGGGACTACAGGCCGCGGGCCAGCCCAGCGATCCGCGCGACGACCTCCTCGACGCTCAAGCCGGTGGTGTCGAGCGTGACGGCGTCTGGGGCGGCTTGCAGCGGGCTGTGCTCGCGGCTGCTGTCGCGCTCGTCGCGCATGCGCTGCTCGGCGAGCACGATCTCGACGTCGGCGCCGAGCTCGGCTGCGCGCCGGCTCGCGCGCTCGCGCGAGTCGGCGTTGAGGAAGATCTTCAGCTCGGCGTCGGGCGCGACGACGGTGCCGATGTCGCGGCCCTCGGCGACCCAGTCGCCGCGGGCGATCAGCTCGCGCTGCTTGGCGACCAGCGCCTCGCGCACGCCGGGGTCGGCGGCGAGAACGGAGGCGGCCTCGGAGACCTCGGGCGCGCGGATCTCCCGGCTGACGTCGCGGCCGTCGAGCAGCACACGCCCGGGTGCGCCCTGCCCGACGGTGGCACCGTCGGGCGCATCTGAGAGCTCGATGTCGGCGGCGCGCGCGAGCTCGCCGAGCGCACCGGGACGTTCCGGCAACGTCCCGTCACCGCGTTCCAGCGCGAGCAAAGCGACGCAGCGGTACATGGCGCCGCTGTCGAGGTAGGTGAAGCCGAGCTCGGCGGCGAGCGCGCGGGCGACGGTGGACTTGCCGGCTCCGGCGGGACCGTCGATCGCTACGAGCATGGCGTAGCTCCGCCGAGGCGTCGACGGCTAGGAGCACAGGCGCGCGAGGTCCTCGACGAAGCCGGGGTAGGAGACCGCGGCGGCGTCCATGCCGAGCACCTCGACGCCCTCGCGCGAGGCGAGCCCGGCGACGGCGCCCATCATCGCCAGGCGGTGATCGCCGTGGGCGTCGAGCGTGCCGCCGCGCAGCCCACCGCTGCCGCGCACGGCGAAGCCGTCGTCGGTGGCCTCGATGTCGGCGCCGAGGCCGCGCAGGCCCGTCGACGACGCCGGCGATGCGGTCTGACTCCTTGACGCGCAGCTCCTGCGCGCCGCGGACGACGGTCTCGCCCTCGGCGAAGCAGCCGAGCAGCGCGACGAGCGGCAGCTCGTCGATCGCGAGCGGCACCTCGTCGGGCTCGACGACGGTGCCCTCGAGCGCGCCGTGGGCGACGTCGAGGTCGCTGACGGGCTCATCGGGCGCGAGCTCGCCGGTCTCCTCCTCGAGGTCGCCGAGGACGATGCCGCGCATGCGGCGCACGATCCGCAGGAAGCCGGTGCGCGTCCAGTTGACGCCGACGTCGCCGATCAGCAGGCGCGAGCCGGGCACGAGCACGCCGGCGGCGACGAGGAAGGCGGCGGAGCTGGGGTCGCCGGGGACGCGAACCTGCTCGAGCAGCAGCTCGTCGGCGTTGACGACGGTGACGTGCAGGCCGTTGCGGTGGATCGCGACGCCGGCGCGCAGCAGCATCCGCTCGGTGTGGTCGCGGCTGCGCGCGGGCTCGCCGACGGTGGTCGCGCCGTCGGCGGCGAGCGCGGCGAGCAGCACGCAGGACTTGACCTGGGCGCTGGCGACGTCGAGCTCGTAGGAGATCGCGCGCAGCCGCGTGCCGTGGATGCGCAGCGGCGCGAAGCGCCCGTCGCGTGCCTGCAGCTCGGCGCCCATCTGGCGCAGCGGCTCGGCGATCCGGTCGACCGGCCGGCGGCGGATCGACTCGTCGCCGTCGAGCGTGAACGTAGCGTCCCTCCTGGGCGGCGAGCCAGCCGGGCAGCAGCCGCAGCAGCGTGCCGGCGTTGCCGACGTCGATCGGCTCGTCGGCTCGCGCGCCTCGCGCAGGCCGGTGCCGCGCACGACGAGGTCCTCGCCGTGGACCTCGACGAGCGCACCGAGCGCACGGACGGCGTCGAGCGTGGAGTTGGTGTCGGCGGCGTGCAGGTAGCGCTCGATGCGCACGGGCTCGGAGGCCATCGCTCCGAGCAGCGCGGCGCGATGGGAGATCGACTTGTCGGCCGGGGCGCGCAGCTCGCCGGAGAGTCCGCGCGCGGGCTCGAAGCGCATGTTCATGGCGTGGCGCTCATGCTTGCACGACGGGGAAGCCGAGCCCGCGATCAGCTCGGTGGCGCGCGCGGCGTGCGCTCGCCGGCGATCCACAGCGCGACGACGCCCTGGCTGTTGTCGTGGGAGGGCGAGAGCACCATGTCGAGGATGTTGACGCCGGCGCCGCCGAGCGCGAGCGCGATCTCGGCGATCACGCCGGGACGGTTGGGCACGGAGACGCGCAGCTCGAGCACGGCCTCGCCGCCGGCGCGCCCGACGAGCCCGCGCCGAGCAGCGCCTCGCGCTCGGCGCGCGCACGGCTCGTTCCAAGCCCTGACGGCGCCGGCGTCGCCGCCTGCGAGCCCGGCGCGCACCTGCGCCAGGCGCTGTGCGAGCTCGTCGATGCCGGCGATCAGCGCGTCGCGGTTGGACATGTAGATGTCGGTCCAGATCGCGCTGTTGGCACCGGCGACGCGGGTGGCGTCGCGGAAGCTCGGCCCGACGGCGGGCACACCTTGAAGGGCACCGGCGGACGAGCGCTGAGACTCCTCGCCGAGCAGCCCGGCGGCCTGGGCGACGAGCAGGTTGGCGAGCACGTGCGGCAGGTGCGAGACGCACGCCATCAGGCGGTCGTGGGTGTCGGCGTCGATCGCGGCCGGGCGCGCGCCAAAGCGGCTGAGCAGGCGGTGCAGGCGCTCGTAGAGCACGCCGGCGGTGCTGCCTTTGGCGGGCGTCAGATACCAGGTGGCGCCGTCGAACAGGTCCTCGCGCGCGTGCTCGACGCCGGCGGTCTCGGCGCCGGCGAGCGGGTGGCCGCCGATGAAGCGCTCGTCGGCGGCGGATCGGCACCCTGAAGGCACGGCGAGGAAGCGCTTGGTCGAGCCGACGTCGCTGACGACGCAGTCGGGGCCGGCGCTCGCGAGCGCGAGGCGCACGATCTCGCCGAGCGCGCCGACGGGGGCGGCGGCGAACACGACGTCGGCGCCGGCGACGGCTCCTGCGATGTCGACGGCCTGCTCGTCGATCGCGCCGAGCTCGAGCGCCGTGGCACGCACGCGCTCGTCGGGGTCATACCCGCAGACCTCGGCGCCGGCGCGCCCGCGGGCGGCCAGGCCGATCGAGCCGCCGATCAGCCCGACGCCGAGGATCGCGACCCTCAAGGAGCGTGCTCCCGCGGTCGCGGCCCATCAGACGGCGCTGAGCGCCTTGCCGGCGAGCGCGGCGGCCTGCTCGACCGCGCGCGCGTACGTCGGCGAAGTCCTCGGCGCGCAGCGCCTGCGGCCCGTCGCAGATCGCCTCGTCGGGGTTCGGGTGCACCTCGACGATGATGCCGTCGGCGCCGACGGCGGCGGCGGCGAGCGACAGCGGCGTGACGAGGTCGCGCCGCCCGGCGGCGTGGCTGGGGTCGACGATCACGGGCAGGTGCGAGAGCTCCTTGAGCACCGGCACGGCCATCAGGTCGAGCGTGAAGCGGTAGGCGGTCTCGAACGTGCGGATGCCGCGCTCGCAGAGCATCACGTTGGGGTTGCCTTCCTTGAGGATGTACTCGGCGGCCATCAGCAGCTCGTCGAGCGTCGCGGACAGCCCGCGCTTGAGCAGCGCGGGTCGCCCGGAGCGGCCGATCTCGGCGAGCAGCGGGTAGTTCTGCATGTTGCGCGCGCCGATCTGGATCACGTCGGCGACCTCGAGCACGGCGTCCAGGTCGCGGATGTCCATCAGCTCGGTGACGATCGGCAGGCCGGTCTCGGCCTTGGCCTCGGCGAGCAGCCTCAGGCCCTCCTGGCCGAGGCCCTGGAAGGCGTAGGGGGAGGTGCGCGGCTTGTAGGCGCCGCCGCGCAGCAGCGTCGCGCCGGCGTCGCGCACGACGCGGGCGGTCTGCGAGCGTCTGCTCGCGCGACTCGACGGTGCACGGCCCGGCGATCAGCGCGAAGTGCTCGCCGCCGACCTTGCGCCCGTCGATGTCGAGCACGGTGCGCTCGCCGTGGGTGATCTGCGCGGAGGCGAGCTTGTAGGGCTTGAGGATCGGCACCACGCGGTCGACGCCGGGCTGGCCCTCGAGGCCGAGGCTCTCGACGTTCGCGTCCTGCTCGACGTCGCCGATCGCGCCGATCACGGTCACGCGCGCGCCCGAGCTGCGATGTGCGCGCGCGCCGGCTCGCTCGATCTTGCTCGACGACCGCCTCGACCTCCTCGTCGGTTGCGGTCTCCTTCATGACGATCATCATCGACTCATCCTTTCACTGACGCCTGGGCATGTTAGAGGTGCGCTGCGTAGTCACCATCTGTTGCTGTCGTGAGGTGGACGCTGAACGCACCCCGTGGGTGGCGCTCGGCTCCCGCTGGAGGGACCCGGTGCGGCCGCTGGTCACCCGCTCACGGACGGGTGCAGGCCGAAGCGCCTAGATAAATCGCCAGGCGCGATAGGCGCACGAGGACGGCCACGCGATGTCAGCGGGTGAGCTGCTGAAGCGACTGTGCGAGCCGACGCGGTCATGGCTGTCTACAGGGTTTGTAGCAGAGAAACGACGGGCGGTCGAGGGGTGGGAGACAACTCGGCGTTGCGAGCCGGATCGGGACAGTGGTGCCGGTCGCCATGCGAGTGTCGCCAACGAGCGTTCAAACGGCGCAGCACCTCGGCGAGCGCGTCGAGGAAGCGCGGGTTCTCCTCGGGCAGGCCGTAGGTGACGCGCAGCGCGGGCGTCTGCGTGCCGAGCGCGCTGCCGCCGCGCACGAGCACGCCGCGCTCGTGCAGGCCGCGCATGACCTGCCTGCTCGTCGCGGTCCTCGCCGAGCGTGAAACCAGCAGAAGTTGGCCTGCGAGTCGGCGGGCTCGATGCCGAGCGCGCGCAGGCGCTCGTCGACGGAGATGCGCTCGGCGACGGTGCGGGTGACGCGATCCTCGACCGCGTCCTGGTGGGCGAGCGCCTCGACGGCGGCGGCCTGGGCGAGCGCGTTGCAGAAGAACGGCTGGCGCACCTGGTCGAGCGCGCGCGGCAGCTCATCGGAGCCGCACAGCGCGAAGCCGACGCGCAGGCCGCACAGGCCGTGGACCTTGGAGAAGGTGCGCAGCAGCACGAGGTTGGGGTGTGCGTCGAGCAGCTCGAGCGACGCGTCGGGGTCCTCGAGCAGGTTGAACTCGCAGTAGGCCTCGTCGAGGATCACGCACACGTGCGGGGGCACCTCGGCGAGGAAGCCGGCGATGTCCGCGAGCGGGATGGCGGTGCTGGTGGGGTTGTTGGGGTTGCAGACGAGCACCAGCCGCGTGGCGACGGTGATCTCGCGCAGCATCGCCGGCAGGTCGTGGCGCTCGCTCGCGGTCGAGCGGGACCGTCACCGCGCGCGCGCCGGAGGCGGCGGCGAGGTGCGGGTAGACGGAGAAGGACGGCCATGCGTAGACGAGCTCGGCGCCGGGCTCGAGCAGCGCCTCGCCGGCGGCGAGCAGGATGTCGCAGGAGCCGTTGCCGATCGCGATCCGCGAGTCGGGCACGCCGTAGCGGTCGCTGAGCCGCCGGCGCAGCAGCGAGTTGGACGGGTCGGGGTAGCGGTTGAGCGTGCCGAGCGCGCGCTCGATCGCGTCGCGCACCGCCGGCAGCGGCGGGTACGGCGACTCGTTGCTGGCGAGGCGCACGAGCGGCTCCTGCTGCGCGTAGCCGCCGGCCGCCGGGTAGACGGGGATGCGCCGGATGCGCTGCGAGAACTCGATCGCCATCGGCACATTGTGTCGAGTTTCCGTCCGTGACGGCGCTGCGCGCCGGTCGGACTACTGTGCCGCGTGCAGGTCGGCGCGCAGCTCGCGGGCGTCGCCCAGGTAGACGTGCGCGGGCACGTGGGCGTCGTCGGCGTAGTAGTGGATCAGCACCCTGATCACGCGCGGCATCGAGCGCGGCACGGGGATCTCCTGCGCGCACAGCAGCGGCACGCGCTCGAAGCCGAGCGCGCGGGCGGCGACGGCGGGGAACTCGGCGTTGAGGTCCCTGGTGGCGGTGAAGATGCAGCTGACGACGCTCTCCGGCTCGCAGCGCGTTGCGCTGCATGATCTCGCGCATCAGCTCGCTGGTCGCGTCGAGGATGTCCTGGGCGTCGTTGCGCTCGACGCTGACGGCGCCGCGCAGGGCGAACAGTCGCATGGCGGGCGATTGTGTCAGAGCGTGAGCGCGCGCAGGCGCTCGACCTCGGCGGCTCGACAGGCGCCGGTGCGCGCCGGGCGCGAGGCCGTCGAGCGCGAGCGGGCCGAAGCGGATGCGCTCCAGCTCGAGCACGGGGTGACCGACGGCCTCGCACATCCGGCGCACCTGGCGGTTGCGGCCCTCGTGGATCGTCAGCTCGATCGGGTCGGAGCCGCACCTGCCGAGCGGCGCACGCGCGCGGGCGCGGTGGGCCCGTCCTCGAGCTGCGACGCCGGCGCGCAGGGCGCGCAGGGCGTCGTCGCCGATCGGCGGCGCCGCGCAGCTGGGCGCGGTAGGTCTTGGGCACCTCGAAGCGCGGGTGCGTCAGCCGGTTGGCGAGCTCGCCGTCGTTGGTGAGCAGGATCAGCCCGGAGCTGTCGCCGTCGAGCCGCCCGACCGGGTACAGGCGCAGCCCGCGCGCGGGCACGAGCTCGAGCACGGTCGCGCCGCCCGTGCGTGTCGCGCGCGGTCGAGACGACGCCGATGGGCTTGTTGAGCGCGTAGAGCACGCGCGGCTCGGGCCCGTCGAGCGGCTCGTCCGTCGAGCGCCACGCGGCTGTGCTCGTCGACGTCGCGGGCGGGGTCGGTGACGATCTCGTCCCCCGACGCTCACGCGTCCTGCGGCGATCAGCGCCTCGGCGGAGCGCCGGAGGCGACACCGGCGTGGGCGAGGTACTTGGCTAGGCGCATCGGCTGCTTGGCGGTGAGCTGACTCATGTGCTGCAACCATAGGAGGAGATCGGCCTGGGTGTGCGTCCGCTGAGTGCCCGCTGCCCGCGCCGGCTGAACCGACCATGGACCTTCAGCTGCTCGACCAGACGCTCGCCGACCGCGGCGAGCCCGCGCTTTCGCGCCCGCCAGGTGTGGGACGTGGGCGGCGCGCGGCGCGCGCGGCTACGAGCGAGATGACGAACCTGCCGGCGGAGCTGCGCGAGGCGCTGGCGCGGCGAGCTGCCGTTCTCGAGCCTCGAGCTGCGCGAGCAGGCGCACTCGGGCGACGGCACCGTCAAGGCGCTGTTCGCGACCGCCGACGGCCGGCCGCTGGAGGCGGTGCTGATGCGCTTTCGCGACGGACGCCGCTCGATCTGCGTGTCCTCGCAGTCGGGCTGTCCGCTGACGTGCACGTTCTGCGCGACCGGCACGATGCGCTTCGCGCGCAACCTGAGCGCCTCGGAGATCCTCGACCAGGCGCTGCACTTCCGGCGCATCGAAGCGATCGACCACTGCGTGTTCATGGGCATGGGCGAGCCGATGATGAACCTCGACAACGTGCTCGCCGCCTGCGAGCGGCTGCCGGACGTCGGCATCACCCACCGGCGCACGACGATCTCGACGGTCGGCTGGATCCCGGGGATCGAACGCCTCACCGAGCAGCGACGATGCCGCTGCGCCTGGCGCTGTCGCTGCACGCCGCCGACGAAGCGCTGCGCTCGGAGCTGATGCCGGTCAACGAGCGCTACCCGCTGGCCGACGTGATCGAGGCCTGCCGCGCGTTCTATGCGCGCAAGCGCCGGCGCGTGTTCGTCGAGTACGTGATGCTCGCGGGCGTCAACGACCGCTACGAGCAGGCGCTCGCGCTCGCGCGCGTGCTCAGCGGCGGCGCGCGAGGACGCTCCGCCGATCTTCAAGGTCAACCTGATCCCCTACAACCCCACGGACTCCGGGGAGGTGCGCCGTTCGAGGGCTCCAGCCGCGAGTCGATCGCGGCGTTCCGCGCCGCGCTCGAGTCACGCGGCGTGCCCGTCACGGTGCGTCTGACGCGCGGGCGCGACATCGCCGCCGCCTGCGGGCAGCTCGCCGTCAGCGCGGTCTGACCCACGCGCGGTGGCGCTGCCTAGATCCAGTCGTTACGGCGGAAGGCCCAGTACAGGCAGCCGGACAGCACGATGATGAGCGCTGTGGAGAACCAGAATCCCCAATGCGCCGCGAAGCCGGGATACGGCACGTTCTGTCCGTAGAAGCCGGTGATTGCGGTTGGTACGGCGATGATCGCCGCCCAGCTGGTCACCTTCTTCATCACGAGGTTCATGCGATTGCCCTGGATGGTGAGGTTGGTCTCGAGAATCGTCGTCACGAGGTCGCGCAAGGACTCCGTCCATTCGGTCGCTCGCAGTACGTGGTCATAGACGTCCTGGTAGTAGGGGGCCATCTGCTGATCGAGGACGTGCAGGTCTCGACGCATCAGGGAGTTGACGACCTCGCGCATCGGCAGCACGAGCCGCCGGAGCAGCACCAGGCTCTTGCGCAGCTCGAATGACCGGCGCTGGACCTCGGTGTTGTGGGGGACATCGTCGAACAGCAGGTCCTGAAGCGCCTCGATCTCGCTGTCCAGCGACTGAACCGCATCGAAGTGACCGTCGACGATGTCGTCCAACAAGCCCCAGAGCAAGAACGACATGCCGTGTTGGGCGAGCTCTTTCGATTCGTCCCAGCGGGCGAGGACCGAGTCGATCCTCGCGCCCTGGTCCTGGCGGACGGTGACGAGGGCGTTGGGCGTTATGAAGACCCCGATCTCACTGGCGCCCAGCGCCCCCGACTGGGTGTCCAGCTTCACGTCGTATGCGCTGAGGAACAGATGCGAGTCGTAGCGGTCCAGCTTGGGCCGTTGATGTTCGTTGACCGCGTCCTCCACGGCCAACGGATGCAGCTGGAGCTCCTCGGCGATCGTCGCCAGGTCTTCTGCGGTCGGCGAGCAATAGTCCAACCATATGTACGCCCGCTTGTCCTTCAGATGCTCTGAGATGTCGGCGACGGGGAAGTCCTCGAGCACGAGCTCGCCGTCGCGATAGAGCCGGGTACTCGCCATAGAGGCACGATATGGCCTGGGTCGGATCGTCCCGGGAGCGCCGACGGAGGCCCGTGGATCGGGGCAGGCGAGACTGCGCGAGCCTAGATCTGCTGTCCCCCGCCGGCTCTGGCCTCGCCTGCCCGCAGCAACCGCTCGCGCAGCTCGGCCTGCTCCTCGGGGGTGGGGTCCCAGCGGGCGATGTCGGGCAGCTGCTCGAGGGTGCGCAGGCCGAAGAGCTTCAGGAACTGCGTGGTGGTGCGGTACAGCACGGCCCCGAACTGAGAGTGCCCGGCGTCCTCGATCAGCCCGCGGTCCAGTAGCGTGGCGGTGGCAGAGTCGGCGCTGACGCCGCGGATGCGGGTGATCTCAGGACGCGAGATCGGCTGCAGGTAGGCGACGATCGCCAGCGTCTCGGCCTGTGCGGGGCTGAGCGTGGAGGTGCGCGGACGGCTGAACAGGCGCCGTGCGGCATCCTCGCTTGCGGGGTCGCTGGCGAACGTCCAGCCACCGCCCAGCTCGCGCAGCGCGATTCCTCGCAGCCCGGGAGCGTACTGCTCGCAAAGGAGCGCCAGCGCTGTCCGTACCGCACCCTCCCCAGCCTGGGTCGCGTCTGCCAGCTCGGCGGTGCTGAGCGGGTCCGAGGACAGGAACAGCAGCGCCTCGACGGTGCGCGCGAGCGATGGGGCCTGCTCAGGGTTCTCGGGCGGGAACGCCTGCTCAGGGCTCTCGGGCGCGGGCGCCTGCTCAGGGGCCTCGAGCGAGGGCGCCGGCCCGGGGATCTCGGGCGATGGCGCGGCCTCCGCCCGCTCTGCAGCGGTCTCGGTCAGCTGCTCTTCCAGCTCCTCCGCGTTCACCCTGCCAGCCCTCCGGATGCGGCCAGCGGCGTTGCCGGCGCCTGGCGGGCAAGACCGCGAACGGCGATCTCACCGAAGCTCTCGCTCTGCTCCCAGTCGGCCTCGCCGCGTTTGTAGAGCTCAAGCAGCGCGAACAGCGTGACTGCGACGGTCATGCGGTCGGCTCCCTGGACGGCTTCGTCGAAGCTGAAGCTGCCCCGCCGCAGCAGCTGGCGCAGGTGCGCCAGGCGCTCGCCGACGGTGACTCGCGTGGCGGTGATGTGGCGGAAGCTGATCGACGGTGGCATCACCAGCAACCGCCCGATCGCCTCGCCGAGGACCAGCGGATCCTGGGAGCCGTCCTGCGCCTGGACGATCGTGCGCCGCAGGTGCGCCGGCGGTGGGGCGGTGCGGAAGCGCACGCCATGCTCACCGGCGAGCAGCTCGCTCAGGTGCGTCGCCGCGGCACGGTAGCGACGGGCATCGAGCATCCGTGCGAGCAGCTCCTCGGCGGCTTGTTCGGGCTCGATGTCCAGCAGCTCCTGCTCGTCGCTTGAGAGCATCAGCCGCGACTTCAGTTCCAAGAGCGCCGCCACCAGCACGATGAACTCGGTGGCGGTCTCCAGGTCCAGCTCGCCGCGCTGCTCGAGATGGTCGAGATACGCGAGCACCACGTCGGCGAGCTGGAGCTCGAGCAAGTCGACCTCTTCGCGCAGCACAAGCGTGAGCAGCAGGTCAAACGGCCCGCTGAACACGTCCAGGTCGAGCTCCAGCGCAGCCAGGCTCATCGGCTCACCGTGGTTGCAGCGCATGGCAGGATGCTCATCGTCTCACCGTGGTTTGCAGCGCATGGCAGAGTGCTCATCGTCTCAGGTGGTTGCAGCGCATGGCAGAGTGCTCATTTGCCCACCGTAGCGACCGCCGATGACGTGGTGTCTGCTCATCCGCGCCGGCGCCCGGCGCGGGGCGCTCCGACACCCATGTGCTCGCGCACGTCGGCGAGCGTCTGTGCGGCGATCACCTGGGCTTGCGCGGCGCCGTCCTGGAGGATCGACTCCAGCCCGGCCTCGTCGGCCCGTAGCTGCCCGTAGCGCTCGCGCACCGGTGCAAGGTACTCCACGACGGCCGCCGCCACGGCCGCCTTCAGCTCGCCGTAGCGTGCCTGCGCGAACTCGGACTCGATCGCTGCGGGGTCCACGCCGCGAACGGCGGCGAGCACTTCGATCAGGTTGCTCACGCCAGGCTTGTCGGGGTCGCGGCGCACCTCGCTGCCGGAGTCGGTGACGGCGCTCTTGAGCTTCTTCTCGATCGCCTTGGGCTCGTCGAGCACGTATACGGTGCCCTGACCGCCGTCTCCGCCGGCGGTGCCCCCGGCGCCGGTGGTGGACATCTTGCGCGTGGGGTCCTGCAGGTCCATGATCCGCGCGCCAACGGTTGGGATGCGATGCTCGGGAACGACCAGCACGTCGCGACCGTCGCCGAAGCGGGCGTTGAAGCGCCGTGCGACGTCGCGCATCAGCTCCAGGTGCTCACGCTGGTCCTCCCCCACCGGTACCTCCTCGGCGCGGTAGGCGAGCACGTCGGCGGCCTGCAGCACCGGGTACACGAGCAGCCCGGCGGAGACGAGCTCGCGCTGCGCCAGCGACTTGTCGCGGAACTGGTGCATCCGCTGCAGCCGTCCCAGCTCGGTGACGCTGCACAGCAGCCAGGTCAGCTCGGTGTGCTCGCGCACGTCGCTCTGGCGAAAGAGGATGCATCGCCTCGGATCGAGGCCTGCCGCGAGCAGGATCGCGGTTGTGTCGTACAGGCGTTCGCGCAGCTCCAACGGGTCGTAGGCGACGGTGATCGCGTGCAGGTCGACGATGCAGAAGATCCCCTCGCCGCGCTCCTGGCTTGAGATGTACTGCGCGATCGCGCCGATGTAGTTGCCGAGGTGCTTGCGCCCGGTCGGCTGGATGCCGGAGAAGATGCGCACGACAGCTAGCGGCGTCGCTGCGAGCTGTCGGTCAGCCAGGGCGGGTCCCAACCTGTGTCGGCCTGGTTGACGTTTGTTCCCGGCGCAACGATCTCGTCGATGCGGTCGAGCACGTCGGCGCTGAGCGTCCGCTCCAGCGCCGGCAGCTGGCCCTCCAGCTGCTCCATGGTACGCGGGCCGACGATCGCGGCGGTGACGGCGGGATGGTTGACGACGAACGCGAGCGCCATCTCAATCAGCGACATCCCGGCCTGCTCGGCGAGCTCGCCGAGCGCCTGGGCGGCCTCGAGCTTGGCTTGGTTGCCGGGAATCGACATGTCGTAGCGCGACGGGATCATCTGCGCGCGCCTGCTGTCCGCGGGCGAGTCGCCGCCCTTGCGGTAGCGGCCCGACAGCCAGCCACCGGCGAGCGGGCTCCAGGGGATCACGCCCATCCGATACTCCTCACAGACGGGCAGCACGTCGGTCTCGATCCGACGGATCAGCATCGAGTAGGGCGGCTGCTCGCAGACGAAGCGCTCGCGGCCACGGCGCTCGGCGGCCCACTGCGCCTGCACGATCTGGTGGGCGGGGAAAGTGGAGCTGCCGATGTAGCGGATCTTGCCGGCGTGCACGAGGTCGCTGAGCGCGCCGAGCGTCTCGTCGATGTCGGTGTCCGGCTCGGGGCGGTGGATCTGGTAGAGGTCGATCCAGTCGGTTTTCAGCCGGCGCAGGCTGTTCTCGACCTCTTTGACGATCCAGCGGCGCGAGTTGCCGAACTGGTTCGGATCATCGTCGTGCATCTTGCCGTGGACCTTGGTGGCGAGCATCACTGAGTCGCGCCGCCCGTCGGCGAGCGCCTTGCCGACGATCTCCTCGGACTCACCGCGCGAGTACACGTCGGCGGTGTCGATGAAGTTGATGCCGGCGTCGAGCGCGCGGTGGATGATCCGCACCGAGTCCTCGTGGTCGGTGTTGCCCCAGGCGCCGAACATCATCGCGCCGAGGCACAGCGGGCTGACGCTGACGCCGGTGCTGCCGAGTTTGCGGTGGTCGAAGGCCATCCCCATGCAGCCTACGCGAGCGCCTCGCGGATCACGGGGCGCTTGGCGGCGGCGACCTCGTCGAGGCGACGCACAGGCGTGCTGTAGGGCGCTCCACGTGCGATCTCGGGATCCTCGGCAGCCTCCTTGAGGATCGCGGCGATCGCGTCGGCGAACGCGTCAAGCGTCTCCTTGGTCTCGGTCTCGGTCGGCTCGACCATCAGCGCCTCGTCCACGAGCAGCGGGAAGTACACGGTCGGCGGGTGAAAGCCGAAGTCGAGCAGGCGCTTGGCGAGGTCGAGCGTCTTGATCTGAAGCTCGCGCTTCATCGGTCCGCCGGAGAGCACGAACTCGTGCATGCACAGCTCGCCGTAGGCGAGCGGCAGATACTCCGCGACGCCGTGCTCCTTCAAACGCGCGAGCAGGTAGTTGGCGTTCAGCACGGCCGCTTCGGAGGCGTCCTTGAGGCCGTCGCCGCCGAGCGAGCAGATGTAGGCGTAGGAGCGCACGAAGCAGCCGTAGTTGCCGTGGAAGCCACGCAGGCGCCCGATCGACTTGGATCCCCTCCGCCCCAGGTCGTGGTCGAGGTCGTAGGTCCCGTCCTCCCGCCGGCCGACGACCGGCACCGGCAGGTACGGCGCGACACGGTCTGAGACGGCGATCGGCCCCGAGCCCGGTCCGCCGCCGCCGTGGGGCTGGGTGAAGGACTTGTGCAGGTTGAAGTGCACGATGTCAAAGCCCATGTCGCCGGGACGCGAGAGACCCATCACGGCGTTGAGGTTGGCGCCGTCGTAGTACAGCGTCGCCCCCACGCCGTGCACGATCTCGGCGATCTCGGCGATGTTCGGGTCGAACAGGCCGAGCGTGTTCGGGTTGGTGAGCATCAGGCAGGCGACGTCGGTGTCGGCCTTCGCGCGCAGATCGTCGATATCGATGCCGCCGTCGGCGTTGGTGGCGAGCTTGACGACCTCGAAGCCGGCCATCGTCACGGTCGCCGGGTTGGTGCCGTGGGCGGTGTCGGGCGTCAGCACCTTGTGACGCGCCTCGCCGCGATCCTCGTGGTAGGCGCGGGTCAGCAGCACGCCGGCGAGCTCACCGTGAGAGCCGGCGGACGGCTGCAGCGAGACGTGCGGCAGGCCGGAGATCTCCGACAGCGCGCCCTGCAGGTTCCACATCAGCTCAAGCGCTCCCTGCGCGCGCTCGGGATCCTGCAGCGGGTGCAGACGCGCGTGGCCGGGCAATGCCGCGACGCGCTCGTGCAGGCGCGGGTTGTGCTTCATCGTGCACGAGCCCAGCGGGTAGAAGCCAGAGTCGAGATCGAAGTTGCGCTTGGAGATGCCGACGTAGTGGCGGACGATCTCGGGCTCTGAGACCTCGGGCAGGCGCGGGGGGTGCGAGCGGCGCAGTCGCTCGGGCAGCAGCTCGCCGAGATCCACCGGCGGCACGTCCATGTCGGGGCACACGAACGCGCGCCGCCCGGGCGCGCCCTTCTGGAAGATCGTCGTGGCGGCGTCTCGCTGCAGCGGCGTGGCGCCCGACCCGCGACGAGGCGCTCGTCGCGGACGGGTGCTGCGATTCGATCCCGGGATCGGAGTGCAGGTGGTTTTCGTCGATCGGGCTCATACCGCCACCGCCGCCTGACGTACGACGGGAGCATCGCGCTCGGCGACAGCCGCTCCGAGCACCTCGACGAGCCGATCGATGTCGGCGCGGGTGCGCCGCTCGGTGATCGCCACCAGCAGCACGCCGCGATCCTCCTCGCGGCCGCTGAGCGCGTGCACGTCCACGCCGGGGTTGACGCCCTGCTCGGCGCAGCGGCGCCTGACCGCGGCCACGTCCGCGTCCAGGCGCAGTGCGAACTCGCGGATCACCGGCTGCGCGTGGAGCTTCTCGACCCCCGGCAGCGCGGTGAGCCGCTCGCGCGCGTAGTGCGTGCGAGCGAGCAGCAGCTCGCCCAGCTCGACGATGCCGCGGCGCCCGAGCCAGCTCAGGTAGACGACGCCGGCGAGCGCGTTGAGCGCCTGCGAGGTGCAGATGTTCGAGGTCGCTTTCTCGCGGCGGATGTGCTGCTCGCGCGTCTGCAGCGTCAGCACGAACCCGCGCCGGCCGTCGACGTCGACGGTCTCACCGGCGATGCGTCCGGGCATCCGCCGCAAGTACTCCTCGCGCGCGGCGAACAGGCCGAAGGACGGACCGCCGAAGTCCAGGCGGTTGCCGAGCGACTGACCCTCGCCGACGGCCACGTCGACGCCGCACTCGCCGGGCGGCTTGAGGATGCCGAGCGTGATCGGATCGACCTGCGCGATGACGACCGGCGCCTGGCCGCCCGAGCCGCCGCTCGGCGAGGATCCGGACTGGCGGACGTGGCGGCCTTTGCTGCCAGCTGAGCGCGTCGGCGTCCTCGACGACACCGTAGAAGTTCGGCTGGGCGAAGATCGCGGCGCTGGCGGGGGCGACGGTCGGTCGCGCCGACCCGGTCGTGTCGGCGTCGATCGCCGCCGCCCACGCGTCGGGGTCGGTGATCCCGTCGCGCAGCGGCACCTCGATCACCTCCATGCCGAAGCCGTGCGCGTTGGTGCGAAGCGTCTGCAGCGTGTGTGGGTGCAGGCCGGCGCTGGCGACGATCCGCTGCCGCCCGTTGTGCAGCTTCGCCAGGTAGGCCGCGGCCGCGACCGCCGAGGGCCCCTCGTAGACGGATGCGTTGGAGACGGGCAGCGCGGTCAGCTCGGAGATCGCGGTCTGGTACTCGAACATCACCTGCAGCCCCCCCTGGGAGATCTCGGGCTGGTAGGGGGTGTACGGGGTGAGGAACTCGGAGCGCTCCATCAGCATGTCGATCAACGCGGGCACGTAGTGGTCGTACATGCCCGCCCCGAGGAAGCTGAGCTCGTCCTCGACGCTGGTGTTGCGCGCGGCAAGCGCGCGCAGGTGCTCGTAGACGTCCTGCTCTGCAAGGCCGTCCGGCAGGTCGAGCTCGCGTCCCAGACGCACGGACTCGGGGATCTGGCGCTCGAAGATCTCCTGCAGCGAGCCGACCCCGATCGCGGCGAGCATCGCGTCGCAGATCCTCGGGGGTGATGGCGGTGTAGCGACTCAACTGCTGTGCAGCCTAGCCGGCCAGCGTGGCGATGTAGGAGGCGGCGTCCAGCAGCGCCTCGCGCTCTGCGGGATCCGACAGGCGCACCTTCACCAGCCAGCCCTCGCCGTAGGGGTCCTCGTTGATCATCCCCGGGTTCTCCGCGGCGATCTGGTTGACCTCGACGACCTCGCCGGACAGTGGCGCGACGACGTCGGAGACGGCCTTCACCGACTCGACCTCGGTGTAGGGCTCGTCCTTGCTCAGGATCGTCCCGACGGCGGGCGCCTCGAAGAACACGACCTCGCCGAGCGCGTCCTGGGCGTACCAGGTGATGCCCAGAGTCGCGTGGAGTGAGCCGGGTCAGACGCGTCGTCCTCGATGCGCGCCCAGTCGTGTTCGGGGTGATACAGGAGCTCCGCGGGATAGCTGGCCTGGGCCATTCACGAGTCCTTTCTGTAGAGCGGCTTGTCCTTGACCACGGCGGGGCGCATCTTGCCACGAACGTCTATCTCCAGGCGGGTGCCGGTGGCGACGCGCTCGGCGGGCACGTAGGCCATGCCGATGCCGGCCTGCAGGCATGGCGAAAGCGTGCCGCTGGTGACTTCGCCGCCGCCGCTGACCGGGTTGCCCTGGCGGGCGATCCCCGGCCCGTCGATCACGAACGCCACGAGCCGCTCGGCCGGCGCGGGCTTTCCTT
Source organism: uncultured Solirubrobacteraceae bacterium (assembly GCA_963779665.1). Lineage (GTDB taxonomy): Bacteria > Actinomycetota > Thermoleophilia > Solirubrobacterales > Solirubrobacteraceae > Palsa-744. The sequence continues at coordinate 50,518 of CAVZYW010000004.1, forward strand.
CCCGCGCCGCGCGCACGGCGTCGGAGCCGATGAAGCCCGTGTCCTCCTTGCAGCACCAGCCAAGCCCGGCTTCGATCGGCCCGCGCTCGACGCTCAGGTCGTTGCCGTAAAGGTGAAAGCACACCTCCAGGCGCAGCGTGTCGCGTGCGCCGAGGCCCGCCGGCACGGCGCCGCGGCGCACGATCTCGTCCCACAGCGCCGGCGCGTCGTCGGGTACGCACAACAGCTCGACGCCGTCCTCCCCGGTGTAGCCGGTGCCGCACACGAGCACGTCGGCACCGGCGAGGCGCCGACGCACGGCGCTCATCCGCGCGGGAAGCGGGGCATCGGAGATCGCCTGGACGATCTCCCTGGCCCGCGGTCCCTGTACGGCGAGCATCGCCCACTGCTCGATCGCGTCGCTCACCTGCACGTCAGGGATGCCCTCGGCATGGGCCAGGAACCACTCCAGATCACGCTCGTGGTTGGCGGCGTTGGTGACGGTCAGGTATCGATCGACGTCCAGCCGGTAGGTGAACAGATCGTCGAGCACGCCACCGTCCTCGCGACAGAGCACGGAATACTGAGCCCCACCGCCGCCCCTGCCGCCACCGTCGAGCGCGATCCTGGAGACGTCGTTCGAGAGCAGCCGCTGCAGCAGCGCCGGCGCGCCGGGGCCGCTGGTTTCGATCTCCCCCATATGTGAGACGTCGAAGATCCCGCACGACTCGCGCACGGCCATGTGCTCCGCCAGGACACCCTGATATTGGACCGGCATCTCCCAGCCGGCGAACTCCACGAGCTTGGCAGCGGCCGCCCGGTGGCGCTCGAACAGAGCTGTACGGCGAAGCGCCGGCGGAGCGGTCGAGGACATGCCGCCCAGGCTAGCGTCAGAAACGCTAAGTCGCGGACACGGTGGAGCCGCCGTGCAGAACTTCCTCGATCTGGGCGATCGCCGTCAAGAGCTCCGGCACGACTGTCTTCAGAGCATGACCTTCAATCGCGCTGATCTGGCGGGCGATCCGCCGGTCGGCGCTGTCCTCATAGCGCTTGAGCTTGTGCAAGATCAGTTCTTCCGCGCCGGTCTCAGCGGTGAGGATCGACTCCCGACTCACGTAGCGTTCGGTCGCGGCGGACACCGTCTGGTAGCCGCTGCTCACCCAATCGCGCAGGTCCGCGCACAGGTCCGGCGGCGGGACCTCCGCCTGCTCAACTTCAGCAGTGGCGAAGGAATGCACGAGCCGAGTAACGCCACCGCTGCTCCACGACAGGTGCGACAGCGCATGTGCCAAATCGCGGCGCCGCTCCAGTTCGCTGTGTTCGGCGACCCCGAAGACCGCTGCGCTCTGCTCGTCGGCGATCTTCACCGCAGCGTCGCTGGGCATCGCGCCCTGGGCGAGCTTCGGTTCGTTTGCCAGCACGCCCGGGCATTCGCCCTGCAACTGCCCGCGCAGGGCAGAGATCGCTGCCAGCCCGGCCGGCAGCGTACGTACCTCGGTGCGCGTGTACGCCAAATCCGTCTGCAGGTAGTCACGTGTGGCAGTTGCATCACCCGGGCTCACCTGCGCGAACGCCGCCGGCGCTGCAAGCAGCACGGCGACCACCGCCACCGCCACCGCCGCACATGCCCCCGAGCGCCTCATTGGGCTAACCCTTACAGCAGGCGCGGATGCCGTCGACCGGCGCGGATGCCATCGACCCTCGACCCGCACATCGAGGCTCGCGCCGCATCGATGGTCCAGCAGTCCGGCCGAGCGAAGCCAGCCGTGCTAGCGCAGGAACGGCGGCACGTCGATGTCCTCGTCGGAGATCTCGAGCGTCGAGCGCTGGCGATCTGAGATGCGAGGACCCCGGTCCGGACGGGCACCCCCACGCGCGTCACCGCGGGTGCTAGCCCTGCGCCCGCCGGGCCGATGGTCGAAGCCGGTGCCGATCACGGTCACGCGCACGTCGTCGGACATGCTCTCGTCGATGACGGCACCGAAGATGATGTTGGCGTTGGGGTCGGCCTCGTTCTGGATGATCTCGGCGGCGTCGTTGACCTCGAACAGGCCGAGGTCCTTGCCGCCGGTGATGTTCAGCAGGATGCCGGTGGCGCCGTCGACGGACTCTTCCAGCAGCGGCGAGGAGATCGCCGCCTTGGCGGCGTCCGCGCAGCGGCTCTCGCCGCTGGCGGTGCCGATGCCCATCAGCGCCGAGCCGGCGTCCGCCATGATCGTGCGGACGTCGGCGAAGTCGAGGTTGATCAGGCCGGGGATCGTGATCAGGTCGGTGATCCCCTGGACGCCCTGGCGCAGCACGTTGTCGGCCTCGCGGAAGGCGTCGAGCATCGACGTGCGACGCTCGACGACCGCGAGCAGCTTCTCGTTGGGGATCACGATCAGCGTGTCGACCACCTCGCGCAGGCGCTCGATGCCCTCGATCGCCTGGCGACCGCGCTGGGAGCCCTCGAAGTCGAACGGCCGGGTGACCACGCCGACGGTCAACGCACCGATCTCGTTCTTGGCGATCTCGGCGATCACCGGCGCAGCGCCGGTGCCCGTGCCGCCGCCCTCGCCGGCGGTCACGAACACCATGTCTGCGCCCTTGAGCGCCTCCTTGATGTCGTCGCGCGACTCCGACGCTGACGCCAGCCCGACGTCAGGGTTGGCGCCCGCGCCGAGACCCTTGGTGGACTCGTGGCCGATGTTCAGCTTGATGTCGGCGTCGCACATCGCGAGCGCTTGCGCGTCGGTGTTGGCGGCGATGAACTCGACGCCGCGCAGACCAGCGTCGACCATGCGGCTGACCGCGTTCGTTCCGCCGCCGCCCACGCCGACGACCTTGATGACTGCCAGGTAGCTCCCGCTGCTCTCCATGATGGTTCTGTCCGAAGCCTTCAGTAGGAATTTAGGGTTCGCAGCATACTCCTGCCTGACCCGCCGGGTTGTGCACGTTATGCAGGGAACTTCGCCCTGTCAACGACGATTGCCACTCTCGCAACAAACGTTGCAGATCGCCTGACTCTCGACCACTGCCTGAGGATCGTAGTTTTGATGCCCTAACCCTTAGGTTGAGGGTAAGACTGTTTTAACCGCCTGTCGTCGACGCTCCAGAGGCAGCTTCTGCTTGCGTATTGGCTTCTGCTTCAGGCGTCGGAGGGGAGGCCGCTTCGGCGCCCGCTTCAGTCGACGCTTCCGGTGGCGCGCTCGCCGCAGCGGCACTCGATGGTTCGACCGCTGTGTCACTGGTCAACCCAGCCGCCAGCGCGGCGACCGTCGATTCAGTGCTACCGCTCGCGGGTTCGCTGGAGGGGTCGGCAGATTCGCCGCCGGCGGCCGGCGGCAGCACTCCGTCGGGGAACCCGGCGGCAGGCCGGCCTGGCAGCCGCACGTCCACGTAGGAGGCGCCGGCGGAGCTCGAATCGGCCAGGACACGTGCCAGCGACAGCCACTTGGCATGCGGGCGGATGGCGTCGCCGAAGTACACGAGCAGACCGTTGCGCATCGCGACCGTCAGCCCCTTCGGCCCTATGTACGCGCGTTCAACCAGCCGCGCCAGCGGCGCCGGTGCGGCCCCCAGCACGTCCAGCTCGGCGAGCAGGTTGGGAGCATGAAGGTGCTGCCCGTCAGCGGGCTCGGCGTAGCCGCTGACGGTCGGCAGCGAGCCAGACAGCAGCGCCGACCCGAGCACGACGCCGTCGGCCGCCACCGCCGTTCGTGCGCCGCCGACGACGAGCGCGGCCACAGGCAGCTGCTCGATGACGTCGATCTTCAAGCCATGCGGAAAGCGCGGCACGGCGGTGACTTCGCGCACCACGGGGAAGCTCGCCGTTGCGGCGCGCAACGCACCCGCGTGCACATCGAGCGTGCTCATCTGCCGAGCGGCAGCCACCAGCGCCGTCTCGATCCCTGCGGCCTCGGGCCCGTGCACGCCGCTGACCTGCACGTGCTGTACCGCCACGAACGGTGAGTGGCGCATCCACAGCCAGCCGGCGCCCAGCAGCGGCAGCGCGATCAGCAGCGCCAGCAGCGCAAAACGCAGCCGCCGTCGCTGCCAAACGAACGCCACCACAGCCCGGATCCGCTCCCCGACCCCGCCGAGGGGGCGCAGGAGGCCCAGCGCAGAACGCGCCGGACCGGGAGCGCGGCGACGCCGTGCGTTGCGAGGACGGGCGGGCGCAGCGGCGATCGATCGACTCATTCACACCGGACTTCGACCTGGCGGCGAGAACCCCTACCAGGGAAAGCGCACGTCGCCCAGCGTCTGCACCTCGGGCTCGAGCGCCACGCCGAAGCGCTCCAGCACGCGGCGACGGCCCTCGGCCATCACGGCGATCACGTCGGCGGTCGTGGCGCTGCCGGTGTTCTCGATGAAGTTGGCGTGCTTGGGAGCGAAGCGCGCGCCGCCGACCGACAGCCCGTTGCAGCCGGCATCGGCCAGCAGCAGGCCCGCGCTGCGTCCCTCGGCGCGGGGATCGTCGGGGTTCTTGAACGTCGATCCGAACGTCTTGATTCCCTGCGGCTGGGCCTCGTGGCGCCGGCGTCGCATCTCCTCGAGCGTCGCCTTGACCGCCGCCACGTCCCCGTGCGCCAGCTGCAGAGCAGCGCGCGCGACGATCTCACCGTCGGCGAGACCGGAGCGGCGGTAGGCGAGCCCGAGCTCATTCGGCTCGCGGCGCTCAGACCCAGACGCGGTGGCGATCTGCACCCACTCGAGCACCGACTCCAGCTCGCCGCCGTAGGCGTTGGCGTTCATCCGCACCGCACCGCCGACCGTGCCCGGGATGTTGACGCCGAACTCGATGCCCGACAGACCCGCCCGCGCCGCACGCGCCGCCACCGCCGGCAGGCGCGCGCCGCCGCCGCACAGCATGCGCGTCCCGTCGACCGAGATCGCCGCGAGCTCGCGGTCGAGCTTGACGATCAGCCCGGAGACGCCGTCGTCGGCGATCAGCAGGTTCGACCCCGAGCCGACCACGCTGACCGCGAGACCCTCGACATCCGCCCACGCCAGCAGCTCAGCAGCCGCTCCTCGCTGCCGGCGCGCGCGAACGGCTCCCCCGTGCCACCCGTGCGCACGGTCGTCAGGCGCGCCAGCGGATAGTCGCGCTCGATCCCCGCAGGGACGCTCATCGCAGGCCTTTCACGATTCCGCGTCCACCAGCGCGCGTCCCAGCGCATCGACGTCGCCGGCGCCCATCACCACGCACAGATCGCCCTCCCCGAGCACGCCGCGCAGCACCGGCTCGGCGACGGCGAAGCTCGGCAGCCAGTACACCGGCCGCCCACCGGCGGCGTCGGCGCTCGCCCGCGCGATCAGCAGTCCGCTCACGCCCGGGTGATCCTCGGCGCGCTCGCGGGCGGGATACACGTCGAGCACGACCACCACGTCGGCGAGCGCCAGCGCGCGACCGAACTCGCGCGCCAGCAGCGCCGTGCGCGAGTACAGATGCGGCTGGAACACCGCCACCAGACGGCTGTGCGGGAGCGTACGCGCCGCCGCGAGCGTCGCCGCGATCTCGGTCGGATGGTGAGCGTAGTCCTCATACAGCAGGGCTCCGCCGCCGCTCGCCGAGCGCCTGAAAGCGCCGGCCGGCGCCGTGGAAGTCCGCCAGCCCGGCGACCGCGAGCGCCTGATCGGCGCCCGCGATCCGCGCCGCCTCGAGCGCACCGGCGGCGTTGAGCGCGTTGTGCGCGCCAGGAACCGCGAGCGTGACCTGGTGTCCGCGCCAGTCAAAGCGCGAGCCTCCCGACAGGAGCAGCGGGTCCGGAACGTCATAGCGAACGAGCTCGACACCGGTCCTGGCAACGGTGGCGCCAGCGCGAGCAGCTCGGGACGATCCCACACCGACGATCGCCGTGGCCAGAGCGAGGAACGACCGAAACGCGGCCTCCAGCACCTGCAGCGAGGCAAACGTCGCGTGGTGGTCGAGCTCGACGTTGGTCAGCACCGCGATCTCCACGCTGAGGCTGAGCATCGAGCGGTCGGACTCGTCGGCCTCCACCACCAGCCACTCGCCCTCCCCCCACTCGGCGTTGGCCAGGCCGCCGCCGACCGGCGCTCCCACCAGCCACCCCGGGCGCATGCCGGCGGCACGCAGCGCGTGCACGAGCATCGAGCAGGTCGTCGTCTTGCCGTGGGTGCCGGCGACCGCGATCGTGCGCCGCATCGCGCTCAGCTCGCCGAGCAGCTCCGCGCGCGGGCGCTCCGGCAGGCCGCGTTCGAGCGCCGGTGACGCTCGACGTTCTCCGCCGCCACCGCCGAGGAGTAGAACACCTCGACGTCAGCTCCCGCGGGGACGTTCTCGGCGCGGTGGCCGACGTGGCCTCCAGCACGCCGTCGGCTGCCAGCCGCTCCAGATAGGGCCCGTCGGCGCCGTCTGAGCCGCTGACCTCGGCGCCGAGCGCGTGTGCGGCACGCGCGTAGCCGCTCATGCCGGCGCCGCCGACGCCGACGAAGTGCAGGCGCCGACCCCGCCAAGGCTGCTCGTGCGCGCTCATCGCCGAGCGGCCTCCAACAGCTCCGGCGCCACGTCGCGCGCCGCGTCCGGCCGCGCCAGTCCGCGCGCCGCTGCCGCCATCGCCGCCAGGCGCTGACGGTCGCCCAGCAGGCCGTCGACCTCCCCGCCCAGGCGCTCGCCGCTCAGCTCCGTATCCGCGATCACCAGCGCCGCGCCCGCATCGGACATCCAGCGCGCGTTCGCGCTCTGGTGGTCGGCGGAGGCATGCGGATAGGGAATGAGGATCGCCGGCAGCCCGTGCGCGGCGATCTCGAACACCGAGCCACCCGAGCGCGCCACCACCAGGTCGGCGGCCGCGAGCGCGTCGGCGAACTCGCCAGCGTCAGGTACTCGCGCAGGTCGTAGTCCACCGGCAGCTCGCGCGCGGCGAGCTCCGCGTGGTCGCGCCGACCGCTGACGTGCAGGACGTGGACGGCGGCGACGGCGGCAAGCCGCTCGTAGCGGCGGCTCCCGCGACCGGTGGCGGCCCGCTGGCACGTCACAGCCGCGAACGCCTCGACCGCCGCCAGGTTGATCGAGCGCGCACCCAGCGAGCCGCCGAACACCAGCACACAGGTCTCCTCGGACTCGATCCCGAAGCGCGGGCGCGCCTGCGCACGGTCGTGCGCCGGCGGCGGGACCGGGCGTCCGGTGACGCGATAGCGGCGCCCGTCGCGGCCGGGCAGCGCGAACGCCAGGCACACCCGCCGTGCGAAGCGGGCGAGCAGCCGGTTGGTCAGGCCGAGATGGCTGTCGGCCTCGGTCAGCACCAGCGGGATGCGCAGGATCAGCGCGGCCACGCCAACCGGCCCGGCGACGTAGCCGCCGCCGCCCATCACCGCGTCCGGCGCCAGCCGCTTCAGCAGCGCCCGCGCACGCGGGACCGCCGCGGCGGCCAGCGCCAGCGCGCGCAGCGCCCGCAGCGGGTTGCTGCGGCTGAGACCCTCCACGGCGATCGTGTGCAGCGCGAAGCCCGCCGCCGGCACGAGCTGCGCCTCGGCGCGCGCGCCGCCGATGAACGCGACCTCCGCGCCCTCAGCCCGCAGCGCGTCCGCCACCGCGAGCGCCGGCACCACGTGCCCAGCGGTCCCGCCGGCGGCGATCACGATCCTCTTCGCTGCTGCTGCTCATCGCCCCATCGTGCCGGTTCGCGCGAGCGCGCGTCGGCGGATCGGCGCCCGCGCGCGCCGGCGGCGCACCGCGCGCACGTGCCCGGTCGCACCGGCGGCGACGTTCAACAGCAGGCCCATCGCCGCGAGCATCACGATCAGGCTGCTCGACCCGTAGGACACGAACGGCAGCGGCACGCCGGTCAGCGGCGCCAGGCCCAGCACCGCGAACGCGTTGAGCACCGCCTGGGAGACGATCAGGCCGGTCACGCCGACCGCGATCAGCGCGCTGTACAGGCTGCGTGCCGCCTTCGCCGCGCGCAGCCCCGCGTAGGCGATCAGGCCGTACAGGAACAGCAGCGCGAACACCCCGATCACGCCGAGCTCCTCGGCGATCACCGCGAGGATGAAGTCCGTGGGCGCCTCCGGCAGGTAGAAGATCTTCTGCACCGACTGGCCCGGACCGACGCCGAACAGCCCGCCCGAGCCGATCGCGATCTGGCCCTGGACCGCCTGGAAGCCGCTCCCCGAGGCGTGCGCCCACGGGTCGATGAAGGACGTCAGCCGGGCGCGCGCGTACGGGCGCGCGATCGCGTAGACGAGCACCAGCCCCAGCACCGTGCCGGCGATCAGGCCGAGCTTGCGCAGCGGTATCCCGGCCGCGATCAGCATCGCGCTGACCGTGAACGCGATCACCATCGCGGTGCCCAGATCGGGCTCGGTGAACACCAGCAGGCAGGCCGCGCCGACGACCAGCAGCAGCGGCCTTGCCAGCTCGCGCAGGTCGTGCACCTGCTGCGGACGCTTGGCCAGCAGCGTCGCCACGTACAGCACCAGCGCGAGCTTCATCAGCTCGGACGGCTCGAACTGGAAGCGATCCCGGTCCGATCCAGCGGCGGGCACCGTTGACGCTGACGCCGACGTGCGGGATGTGCACGGCGAGCACGAGCACGAACGAAGCGACCAGCAGCGGCGCGGTGATGCTGTGCACTTTCGCGACCCCGTCGCGTGCCAGCACCCGCATCAGCACCAGCCCGACGCCACCGTAGATGACGAACTTGATCAGGTAGCCGCTGCCGTAGCCACCGCCCTGCAGCAGCGTGGTGGCCGAGGAGGCGCTGTAGACCATCACCGCGCCGAACGCCAGCAGGCACATCGTGGCCGTCAGCAGGATGCGGTGCTCGAGCGACTGGCCGGCGGCCCGCCAGACCCCGCGACCCTGCTTCTCGGCGTTGCTCGAGCGGCCGTCCTTGCCCGCCCCGCGCCCACGGCCGGCCTTGGCCCGGGCGGACGCGCCACCCATCCCTCGCGCTGCTGGCATCCACGCTCACTTCGACACCGACCGGCGGAAGCCTCCTGGGCAGACGATCCAGTGCGTCACTCGAAGCGCCCAGGAGGCAAGCCTGCAGAGCCACGACGCAGAGCCCAGCGTCTAGACGCCTCGGCTCTGGCGGTAGATGGTGAACCCGATCGCCCCGCAGATCGAGGCGACGATCCAGAAGCGCAGGATGATCTTCGTCTCAGACCAGGCCTTCAGCTCGAAGTGGTGGTGGATCGGCGCCATCAGGAACACGCGCTTGCGCGTCGTCTGGAAGGAGATCACCTGGATCACGACCGACAGCGCCTCGATCACGAAGATGCCGCCGAGCAGGATCAGCAGCACCTCCGTCTTGGTCATGATCGCCAGCCCCGCGATCGCTCCGCCGAGGCCCGAGCGAGCCGGTATCGCCCATGAAGATCGTCGCCGGGAAGGCGTTGAACCACAGGAAGCCGATGCACGCGCCACCGAGGCAGCCGGCGAGCATCGCCATGTCGTAGTCGCCGGCGATGAACGTGATGCCGATGTAGGCGAGCAGCACGATCGCCGCGCAGCCCGCCGCCAGGCCGTCGAGGCCGTCGGTCAGGTTGACCGCGCTGGTGGTGCCGGCGACGACCAGGTAGATCAGCAGCGGATACAGCGGCCCGAGATCGATGTGGTAGTCGACGAAGCGCAGCTCAAGCGTCGGCTGCAGGTGCGCCTCGTGCTGGGCCACGAACCACAGCGCCAGCGAGATCGCGATCGTGATCCCCAGCTTCGTCCGCGCACGCAGCCCCAGCGAGCGCCGGCGGATGAGCTTCATGTAGTCGTCGGCGAAGCCAAGCAGCGCGCACGCGATCGCCGCGCCGAACACGCCCACCGAGCGCCATTCGTAGTCGGTCAGGATCAGGAACGAGACGGCGACCGCCAGGAAGATGATGATCCCGCCCATCGTCGGCGTGCCCGCCTTCTGGTGATGTCCCTGCGGCCCGTCCTCGCGGATCTGCTGGCCGAACTCGCGCTTGCGCAGGAACTCGATGAACTTGGGGCTGAGGAAGATGCAGATCAGCAGCGCGGCCGTGCCCCCGAAGAGAATCCGGCCCATTCAGCGCCGCTCCGGGCCGGCAGCGACCGCGAGCCGGCGCTCGTGCGCCGGCGCGCCCGCCGCACGTGCGTCGTCGTCGCTGCTGCTGCTGCCGCCGCCAAGGCACTCCAGCACGCGCTCCAGGCCGACGCCGCGCGAGCCCTTGACGAGCACCGTGTCACGCTCGCGCAGCAGCCCTCCCAGCAGCTCGCCCGCCGCCTCGGCGTCCGCTACCGCGTAGCTCTCGCCCGCGAACGGGCCACGCATCTCGCCCGCCAGCGGACCGACCGTGATGAACAGCTCCACGCCGGCGGCGGCAACATGCTCGCCGATCTCGCGGTGCAGGCGCGGCGCTTCAGGCCCCAGCTCGAGCATGTCGCCGAGCACCGCCACGCGACGCGCGGGCGCCGTCTCGGCCAGGTCGTCGATCGCCGCGCGCATGGACATCGGGTTGGCGTTGTAGCAGTCGAGGACCAGCACCACCCCGCCGGCCAGCTGCTCGCGTTGCCCGCGCATCGCCGAGAAGCGCACGTCCACCCGCCCGCGCGGGGTGTATCCGAGCGCCCGCGCGGCGGCCACGGCAGCCAGCAGGTTGAGCATGTTGTAGGCCTGCGCGAACGACGGCCGCAGCTCGATCTCCGCGCCGTCGTGGCCGATCAACACCGACCCGTCCGCGCGGCGCTCTGTCATCACCACGTCGCCTCCCTCGCCGAAGGTGATCGTGTTCAGCTCATCGCGCAGGTGCACCGCCAGCAGCGGCTCATCCGCGGGAACGACGATGCTCGCGCCCGGCGCCAGGCCGGCGATCAACTCAGCCTTGGCGGCCGCGATCGCCTCGAGCGAGCCGAGCAGCTCCAGGTGCGCAGGCCCGACGTTGACGATCACGCCGACGTCCGGCTCGGCAATCGCCGTCAGCTCTGCAATCTGCCCCGGACCGCGCATCGCCATCTCCAGCACCAGCAGCTCCGTCTCGGCCGGCGCGCCCAGCAGCGCCAGCGGCAGCCCGATCTCGGTGTTGAAGTTCGCCTCGCTCGCCACCACGCGCAGCCGACCGGCAAGCAGCGCCGCCAGGATGTCCTTGGTTGAGGTCTTACCCGTCGAGCCGGTGATCGCGACCACCATCGCTCCCCGCACGCGCAGCTCCCGCCGCCACGCCCGCGCGAGCGCGTGCAGCGCCGCCAGCGGGTCGCTGTGGGACAGCACCGCGCCATCCACAGCGGCCTCGGCCGCCGCGTGCGCATGCTCCGGCGCCACCAGCACGCCCCACGCCCCCGCCTCCAGGGCCTGCAGCGCATGGCTGCCGCCGTCGACGCGCTCTCCGCGCAGACCCACGAACAGCTCGCCCGGCACGATCCGGCGGGAGTCGATGCTTGCACGCCGCGGGCCCGGTGTGCCCGCCGTGCCGGCCGGCCGGCGCACCAGCTTCGCACCGGCGGCCGCCGCCAGATGGTAGGCATCCCAATCTCTCATCGCGCGCCGGCCTGCACGCGCACGCCAAGCGCCGAGCGCGCCACGGCAACGTCGTCGAACGGCACCTTGCGACCCGCCGCGAACTCCTGCCCCTGCTCGTGCCCCTTGCCCGCAATCACCACCACGTCCCCGCGCCGCGCACAGGCGATCGCCTCAGCGATCGCCGCACCGCGATCGGCGATCGGGCGCACGTGCGCGGACGCGGCGCCACCCTGCCCGCCGGCAGCTGCCGATCCCCCTGCGCTCGGGCTCGCGTCCACCTCGCCTGCTGGCACCACCACGCCATCCATGATCTCCTCGATGATCCGCTCGGGGTCCTCGGAACGCGGGTTATCGGAGGTGACGATCGCCACGTCGGACAGCCGCGCGGCGATCTCGCCCATCAGCGGACGCTTGCCACGGTCGCGATCGCCGCCTGCGCCGAACACGCACAGCACCCGCCCCTGCCCGCTCGTACCGTGCGCACCGCCCACGCCGGCGACCAGCTCACGGGCCGCCGCCAACACGTTCTCCAGCGAGTCCGGCGTGTGCGCATAGTCCACCAGCACCGCGAACTGCTGGCCGGCGTCGACCGGCTCGAAGCGACCGGGGACGCGCACGCCCCGCTCGAGCGCCGCTACAAGCACGTCCAGCTCGACACCCAGCGCGTGCGCTGCCGCCAGCGCCCCCAGCGCGTTGGCGACGTTGAAGCGGCCCGGCATCGGCAGCCTCAACTCGCGCCGGCCCACAGGCGTGTCCAGCGTGAAGCTGCAGCCATCGAAGCCACAGCTGCACGCCCGTGGCGCTGTAGTCCGCCGCAGCATCCACCGCGAACGTGCGCGCGCCGGCGATCTCCGCCGCCAGCCGCCGGCCGTAAGGGTCGCCCACGTTGAGCACGCTCACTGCAGGCACCGGCGAAGCACCATCACCCTGCGCGGAGGACACGAACAGCCGCCGCTTGGCCTGGAAGTACTCCTCCATGTCCGCGTGGAAGTCCAGGTGGTCCTGGGTCAAGTTCGTGAAGATCGCCGCCGCGAAGGAGATCGCATCGACGCGCCTGAGCTCAAGCGCATGCGAGGACACCTCCATCGCGCATGCCTCATCGCCACCGTCGAGCATCGCGCGCAGGTCCGCCTGCAGCTCGATCGCCTCCGGGGTCGTGCGGGCCACCGGACGCTCCTGACCGCCGATCACCGACTTGACCGTGCCCAGCAGTCCGCACCGGCGGGCACCCGCTTCCAGCAGCGCCCGCACCAGGTATGCAGTAGTCGTCTTGCCGTTGGTCCCCGTCACCCCCACCACCGCCAGCTCGCTTGCCGGCTCGCCGTAGAAGCGCGCCGCCACCGGCGCCATCGCCGCACGCGCCGACTCCACCAGCACCTCCGGCACGCCCACGCCCAACCGCCGCTCCACCACCAGCGCCGCCGCGCCCGCCCGCACCGCCTCCACCGCGAAGTCGTGGCCGTCAGTGCGAAAGCCGCTCACGCAGAAGAACAGATACCCCGGCCCCACCATGCGGCTGTCATAGGCCAGGCCGGCGATCTCCACGCCAGCCGCCTCGCCCGCCGCCTCGGCAGCGATCAACCGGTCCAGTCGCATGCGCTGATGCTACTCAAGCCGTAGGAGCCAACCGGGCGGGCATCGCCCGGCGGGGCGCTACCCCGGCGCGATGCCCAGGTACGGCAGCGCAAAGCTCATGATCTGCCCGAACGCCGGCGCCGCCACCGTACCCCCGTAGATTGACCCCGACTGCGGTTCGTTGACGACCACCGCACACAGCAGCTGCGGGTCCGACGCCGGCGCGAAGCCGATGAACGAGGCCATGTATTTGCTGTCCGAGTATTCGCCCGTTTCAGTGTCGATCTTGTTGGAGGTGCCCGTCTTGCCCGCCAGCTGGTAGCCCGGGACCGACACCTGGCTGGCGGTGCCTTCCGGTCCGAGCACGCCCTCCAGCATCTTGCGCAGCTCAGCAGCAGTGGTGGCCGAGATGACGCGATGACCGGCCGGCTCCGGCTGTACGCGACCGCCGACCGCACGCACGATGTGTGCCGGGCGCAGGATCCCGCCGTTGGCGATCGCCGCGTATGCAGTGGCCATCTGCATCGGCGTCACCAGCTCGCCCTGCCCGATCGGCAGGTTGCCCATCGACGAGCCCGAGTATTCCTTCGTCGGCAGCGTCGCGCCCATTTCCTCACCCGGGAGATCCACGCCCGTCGGTGAGCCAAAGCCATAGCGGTGCACCCAACGGTTGAACGTGTCCGCTCCCTCCAGTTTCGCGATCGTGATCGCGCCGACGTTGCTCGAGCGCGACAGGATCTGTTCCGCTGTCAGCATTTCTTCCGGGTGTTCCGTGTCGTCGTGAATCGTCTTTTCGGCAACCTGGATCTCGTCGGGGACGTTGAACGTCGTTCTGGGGGTGATCAGCCCTGCTTCCAGCGCCCCCGAGAGGGCCACCACCTTGAACGTGGAGCCCGGTTCGTAGTCCAGACCAACCGCCCGATCCTCCATCGCTTCCGCCGGCGAGGCACTCGGATCGTTGGCATTCACCTGCGGCCAGTTGGCCAGCGCCAGGATCGCGCCGCTGCGCGGGTCCATCACGATCGCCGTGGCGTCTTTCGGGTCAAACGCCCGCCCCACCGCAGCGAGCACGTCTTCGGAGCGCTGCTGGATGTTCGCATCGAGCGTCAACGACAGCGACTTGCCCGGGAGCTCCTTGCGGGTTTCGCTGATCGACACCGGCTGACCGAGCGCGTCGCTGACCACGCGCCGCTGACCCGAGCGTCCGCTGAGCAGAGCGTTGCTCGAGTACTCAAGCCCCGCCAGGCCCGTTCCTTCGGTTCCAACCACACCAAGCGCCTGCGCCGCAAGCGCTCCACGCGGGTACACACGACGCATCACCGGGGTGCCCGTGACACCTGCAATTTTCAGCGCCAGCACCTGCTGCGCCGCTCTCGCCGGGAGTGCCCGAGCGAGATACACGAAACCGGTGTGTTCGGAGAGCTCGCGCAGCACCGTCGACTGCGGCGCTCCCAGCAGCGGCGCCAGCTTGCGCGCGGCTCCCAACGGATCGGTGATCAGGTACGGGTCCGCCGCAATGTCCTGCGCCGGCTCCGAGACAGCCAGATCGACCCCATTGCGGTCGGTGATCGTGCCCCGCGGCGCAGTCACCGTTTCGTAGGTCAGCTGCTCGTTGCTGGCCGCCTTGCGCAGCGAGCTGCCACGCAGCACACCCAGATACACCGTGCGCCCAGCCGCCAGGACCAGCAGCACGAAGAAACATCCAAAGATCACGCCAATACGGCGCTGGACGACAGCCACCCGCTCAGCCCGCGCGGTTTGACTGCGTTGCCGACGGGGTGCCACCGGCCGCGGCTTCGGCGGCGCCGGTGCTGCCGGCTTCAGCACCAGCCGGCGCGCTTGCCGCAGGCGCAGTGGCGCCGTCAGCGGTCGAGCTCGCTTCAGCGCCGGAGCTCACCGTCGCCGGCGCGGACGCGGCTGCGCTCGGGGTCGCACCCTGTTCGCCGGCAGGCGCTTCGCCGGTGGTGGCGGCAGCCGCGGGCGCGGTTTCGCCGGAGGAGCCGGCGCTCGCTTCGCTGGATTCCGCGCTCGCTTCCGTGGCAGGCGTAGTGCTCGCTTCCGAGCCGGCAGCCGCTTCGGTCGAGGAGCTGGAGCTGTCAACGGGCTTGCTCAGCGCGGCAGCCGCACGGGCGATGTCGGCGTGAGGGTCGATTGACAGGAAGCGCAGCGAGCCCTCGGGCACCAGCTCCATGCCCAGGTGCCCAGCCTGAGACTCGACGCGTTCACCGGCCGCCAGTTCCGAGCTTTCGATGCTGAGTGCCGCGTTCTCGCGCTGCAACTGCCCCTCACGCACCAGCGAACGACCGATGTTCGCGTTCAGCTTCAACACCAGTAGCTGCAGCGTGACGATGCCGATCAACGCAAACGCGATCAGCACGATCCAGCTGCGGCCACGGATCAGGCGGTCGAGCGAGCGACTGCTGGAAAGACCGCGAAGCGCATCCGCGACACCGAGCGCAATGCCGCGCTCGGACTCAGCCGGCCGCTGCTGCGGGCGCACCGGCTGACGAGCAGGACCTGACACACGCCTGGGCTTACGCGGCGCGATCGTAGGACGCGGCGGCGAGACCGTACGCCCGCGCGGGACCGCCGGGGCAGCGGCGGCGGCCGGCGGGGTCACGCGGACACCTCTACTGCTTCGCTCAGCTTCCTGGCGACACGCAGGCGCGCCGAGCTCGCACGCGGGTTCTCGGCCACCTCCTCGGCGGTGGGAACCACCGAGCGGCCTCTCAGCAGCGCCGCCTGCGGCTCACGGCCGCACACGCAAACCGGCAGATCGGGCGGGCAGATGCACCCCCGCGCGAGCTCCCCGAGGAAGCGCTTGACGCGCCGGTCCTCCAGCGAGTGGAAGGCAATACCAGCGAGCACGCCGCCCTCGCGCAGCAGACCCCAGGCGAGCGGAAGCGCGCGATCGAGCTGCCCCAGCTCGTCGTTGACGGCGATGCGCAGCGCCTGGAACGAACGCTTGGCAGGATGCCCGCCCGCGAATCGCGCCGGCGCCGGGATCGCCGAGTTGATCGTCTCCACAAGCTCCAGCGTCGTCTCGATCGGAGCCTGTCCGCGACGGCGGACGATTGCCCGCGCGATCGCACCGGCATGGCGCTCCTCGCCGAAGTCACGCAGCGTGTGCGCAAGGCGACGCTCGTCCCACTCCGCCACGATCTGACGGGCGCTCAGTTCCTGCGCCGGGTCCATACGCATGTCCAGCGGTGCCTCATAGGAGTAGGAGAACCCGCGCTCGCGCGTATCCACCTGCATCGAGGACATACCCAGATCGAAATACACCATGTCGGCGCGCACGCCCTCGTGGCCCAGCAGCTCCAACGCCTCGGCATAGCTGGAGCGGATGAAGCGCACCGAGCACGCCGCCTCAGCCGCCAGCGCCGCGAAGCGCTGCTCTGCCAGCGGATCGCGATCGATCGCCACCAACGTTCCCGACGGGCCCAGCCGCTTCGCCACGAGCCTGGCATGGCCGCCGTCACCGAACGTGCAGTCGATCGCCAGCTGCCCCGGCTGGGGATCAAGCAGCTCCAGCAGCTCACTCGCCAGCACCGGCGTGTGCGAAGCCTGTCCGCCCGCGCCCGTGCCCGTGCGCGTTGCCTGTGCAGCCGCTCCCGGACGCCGACCGCGCGACTCGCCGCCGCTGCGACGGCGCCTCGCCAGCTCCGGCGTGCGGCTCTCGCAGTCCCGCAGCTCCCTGCCCTCAAGCAGCGTCGTCGACACGCGCAGTGACCTCCGCGACGCCACTCAGCAGCGTCGATCGATGCTCATCCCACGAGCCCTTGCCCCACAGCTCCAGACGATCGCCCACACCAACCACCACCACATCCTTGGCCAGCCCCGCGTGCTCGCCGAGGAAGCCCGGGACCATGATGCGCCCAGCCGCGTCGAGCTCGGCGTCATGCGAGCTGCCGTAGAAGAAGCGCTCCAGCTCGCTCAGACGCGGTGACAGCGGCGGCAGCTCCGCGAGCGCACGGCGGGTGTAGCGCTCGTACTCCTCCGGCCGCCACACGCCCACACACGGCTTCAAGTCAATCGGCATCGCCAACACCACGCCCTCTGCCAGGGCTGCCCGGTAGCGAGCCGGCACCGTGAGGCGATTCTTGGCGTCGAGCGTATGGTCGAAGGTGCCGCGGAAAGGGACCATTGGTGAGCGGGGTGGGAGGGCTCCAGTTTGTTTACCGAGCCGAGATGGAGGAGTGGGAGGAGCCCCTCCATCTCGGCTCGCTGTCGCGAACATATCCCACTTTCTCCCACAATGCAACCCTATTTGCACATCTTCTCCCACTTTTCCGCTCCAACGCCTGTTGAGTGCTCGAAAGCCCTGCAAACAAGGGCTTTTCTCGGTCGGGTCAGCGTCGTCGGCCGAGCGCTGAGAAGCGCAAGACCACATGCAGAACCGCGCACTGAAGCGGCAGTTGCACAGCCACGTCCCACCGATCGCCTACGCACCCCCTCCGCGCGCGGCTGTACGATCGCTCGCGCCAGTCCGTCTCCCCCACCGCCCCCTTGCGCCCTTCCGGCGCACCGGGCAGCCAGCGAAAGGAACCACCCGTTGCCCGCAGCCCGCTCCACCCCGCGCCGCCTCCGTCCCGCTGAGCGCGTTCGCCCGGCAATCCTCTGCGTGGCGCTCGTGGCAAGTATCGGCGGCGCGCTCGCAGGATGCGGCTCCAGCAACCCGGGCGGAACAGCTGCCGACCCCGCCGCCATCGTGCCGGCCTCGGCGGCGCTGTACGCAGGTGCAACCGTACGCCCCTCCGGCCAGGAGCAGAAAGCTGCGCTGGCCGCCGGCAAGGCGCTCACCCACGAGGCCAACCCCTATCTGCGCCTGCTGGCCGTACTGCAGACGCCTGGCGCGCCACAGCTCAACTACAAGCGCGAAGTCGCGCCCTGGCTGGGAGCCCATGCCGGGATCTTCCTCAGCTCGTTGAGCTCGTCCTCAGGCGCGCTGCTATCGCTGATCAAGCAGGGACTGCTCGGCGGCTCAGCCACGAGTGCCTTCCCATTCGGCGCCGGCGGTATCCAGGGCGCGATCTTGCTGGACACCAGCAACGTCGATAAGGCGCGCTCGTTCCTTGACACACAGGCACAACACGCGGGCGCTCACGCGAGTGCATATCGCGGGGTCGCCTACGACAGCACCACCGGCGGTGTCGCCTTCGGCGTCGTCGACCACTTCGCGGTGATCGGCAGCCAATCCGGCCTGCATGACGTCATCGACACCGCCCTCGGCGGAAGCTCGCTTGCCCACGCAAGCGGCTACGCCAAACTGCTCGCCGACGCCCCAGCAGACGCGCTCGCCCACATCTACACCAGCCCATCGAGCTCCGCTCAGGCCGGCGCATCCGGGCTGCTGGCGCTGCTCACCGGCTCGCGCGAAGCCAACATCTCATTGGTGGCTTCCTCCAACTCGCTGACCCTCGACACCGACACGCTCGCACCGACGGACGGCTCCAGCGGCTCGAGCGGGGGTCTGCTGGCACCCGACCCGGAAGCTGCGCAGGCGCTCGCCGAACTGCCCGGGGAATCATGGCTGGCGATCGGCCTGGGACACGTCGGCGCGACGCTGACCCAGGACGTAGGAGGGCTGCAGACGCTCACCTCGCTCGGCAGCACACTCGGCGGGGGCGGCCCGGAAAGCTCCGCCGGGCTCAGCCTCACCGGACTGCTCGACGGGCTGACGATGCCGCTGGGCGAGCTCGGTGCGAACAACGCGCAGGCCAGACGCGACTTCGCCAGCTGGATGGGCTCTGCCGGGATCTTCGCCAGCGGCGCGAGCCTGCTGGAACTGCGTGGAGCGGTGGTGATCACATCCACGAACCCGGCGCACTCGCGCGCAGCAGTCGCCGAGCTTGCCGATCAGCTGCGAAAGAGCGGCTCATCCGTCAGCTCCGTGTCCATTCCAGGCACCGAAGCGGCAGTGGCAGCAAGGGTGAGCGGACTGCCGGTCGTGCTCGACATCGCCGACGGCCGCGACTCCGCCGGACAGGCCAAGTTCGTGCTCGGCATCGGCGAAGCCTCCGTCGATGCGGCGCTGGACCCGAGCAATACCCTGTCTGAGGCCTCCTCGCGCAGCGCCGCAGCCGCCGCCCTGGGCGAAAGCACACAGCCCAGCCTGATCGTCAACTTCCCGACGCTGATCAGCCTGCTCGAAGGCATTGGGCTCACCGAATCGCCGTCGATCTCCAGGTTTGTGCCCTACCTGCGCTCGGCCACCACGCTCGACGGGGGTGGACACAGCCTCGGCGGCGAAGTGGACCGCTTCAGGCTCGTCTTCGGCTTGCAGTAGACGCGCTCGATCTACGGGCTCGCGCCCGGTCGCACTCGGCGCGCAACACAGCTACGGCTGCCGCTGGCCGATCTGGATCGCGTGGTCGAACACCGCGCGTCCGCCGCTGACCCGATCCACGCCGTAGCTGGACAGCGTCGTTTCACCGTCAGCTTCGATCGAATAACGCCCGATCACCGCGTTGCGGTTCTTGGTCGCAAACACGCGATCGATCACCGTCTGGCGGTCGTTCCCACGCGCGCCCGAGTCGCGGATCGCATCCAGCACCAGCGTCATCGCCTCATAGCCGTACAGCGCATACGGGCCGCCTTCCGCGCCGAACGTCTTGCGGTAGGCGCTCAACACGCTTTGCGCCGCCGGCGGGTACAGCGACGATGCCAGCACCGGCGTCGTCAGATACGTGTTCGCCGCCGCCGCGCCGATCTGCGAGGTGAAGGGAACGCCTGCCATCGAGCTGGAGCCCAGCAACAGCAGACGCGGATCGGTCTTGTACAGGTCCCGCCACAGTTGCGCCGTGCCCTTGCCCGGCCCGCCCGCCAGGAACACCGCCTGCACGTGGTGTTCTGAGATCTTTTCCACCTCACCCGTGAACACCGCTCCGGTGACCGTCGAAAGGCTGTCGTGCGCGATCACCGTGATGCCCGCCCGTTCAGCGTAGTCCGCGACAATTTCCGCCAGCGGCACCTCAAAGGGATCCTGATCGTCGAGCACATACAGCCGGTGCACGCCCAGCGATTGCATCAGTCGCACCTGCGCCCGCGCCTCGCCGATATCACCCGGAGCCAGACGCACAAACGTGCGCCGGCCACTCGGGTAGAAGCGTTCAGGCTCGTCCTGGCCAGCGTCGAAGGACGACGTCAACCCCACATACGGGCTGGCCGGGCTGACCTGCAGGATGCCCGCCGCGTTAATCAGCGGCAACGAGATCGCCGTGGCGGCAGAGTCGAAGTCCCCCAGGTAGGCGATCGTGCTCGTGTCCTCGGCAGCCGTCTTGGCGTTCGTGGCCGTAACGCCGGGATTCCATTCATCACTCGACGGGCTCGCGTCATCCAGCGATACATACGCCACCTTGAACGGCCCCGCCCGGCCATGCGCGTCCGACAGCGCCAGCTTCTCGCCGTCAATGATCTGCTGGGAGGTGGGCGCCTCCGGCCCCTGCAGCGGCTCGCTGGAGTAGATCGTCAGCTGACCGCCAGTGGCTTCCGCCACGTCGGAGACCGCCACGCCCCCGCAACCGACCACTCCCAGCAAGACGGCGGCGAGAGCGACAAGGCTCAGCCAGCGCGCGAGCACGGAAGCGCTAGCTACGGCGGCCGGGCAGGTAGCCGGAGAGGATCCTCACGGACGCTCCCACGAGAATGATCGCTGTGGCCAGCAGAAACGCATCGATGCCTTTGGCGCCGAGCGCCCACAGGACGATCCAGACGACCAGGCCGGCGGTGAGAGTTAGGACGAATCCCATTCCGCGCGGAATCCTAGCGAGCCTGAGCCAACGCCGCTGACAGTTCCCCCACAAGCGCCCCCACGGCGGCCGCCGGATCCTCCGCCTCGGCCGCTGCACGCACCAGGCGCGTGCCCACGATCACGCCGTCAGCGCCCGCGTCCGCCGCCTGGCTCGCCTGCTCCGGAGTAGCGATCCCGAAGCCGATCGCCACCGGCACGCTCGTGCTCGCCTTCGCGCGCGCGATCACATCCGCAAGCCCGTCGCCGAGTCCGCGCCGCTCGCCGGTGATGCCCACCACCGAGACCGTGTACAGAAAGCCACGTGCGCTTGCCCCAATCGCAGCGGAGCGCTCAGGCGTCGTCGTCGGCGCCACAAGCGGTATCAGCGCCACGCCCGCCCGCTCGCACGCCTCAGAAACCTCCGGCGCCTCACCATGAGGCAGGTCCGGCACGATCAGACCACTGGCGCCCGTCCGTGCCAGGCGCTCCACGAACGCGTCCACGCCGGGCGCGAACACCATGTTGGCATAACACATCAGCGCCACCGGGACACTCTGCGCGAGCGCCCGCGCCACCTCCAGCACGCCTGCCACGTTCGCGCCCGCCGCCAGCGCCTGCGTACCGGCAGCATGGATCACCGGGCCGTCAGCCAGTGGATCGGAGTACGGCATGCCCAGCTCAATCACATCCGCCCCCGCCTGCACGCAAGCCTCGCCGATCCGCAGCGACTCCTCCAGCGTGGGGAAGCCGCCCATCAGGTACGGCATCAGCGCCGCGCGCTTGCCCGTAGACGCGAACGCCTCGCCGAGGCGCGCGATGCCCGTGGCCTCGATCGCGCTCATGCCTCCCCCGCCGGACCCGAATCCAAAACCTCCGCCAGGTCCTTGTCGCCCCGGCCGGACAGGCACACCAGGTCCAGCTCACCCTCGTCCTGCGCGAGCACCCACGCCAGCGCATGCGCCGTCTCAAGCGCCGGGATGATCCCCTCCAGGCGCGCCAGCTCTCTGAACGCCGCAAGTGCCTGGTCGTCGGTGACAGCCACGTAGCGCGCGCGTCCGCTGTCGCGCAGATACGCGTGCTGCGGTCCCGCCCCCGGATAGTCAAGGCCCGCGGAGATCGAGTGCGCCTGCACGATCTGCCCCTCCTCGTCCTGCATCACCGCCGAGCGCGAGCCATGCAGGATGCCCGGCCGTCCACCGACCGTCAGCGGCGCCCCGTGGCGGCTCGTGTCGATGCCCTCGCCGGCCGCCTCCACGCCGATCAGCTCCACCTGCTCGTCGCCGATGAACGCCGCAAAGATCCCCATCGCGTTGGAGCCGCCGCCGACGCACGCGATCACCCGCCCGGGAAGCCGTCCCTCGCGCTCCAGCAGCTGTGCCCGTGCCTCGTCGCCGATCACGCGCTGCAGATCGCGCACCAGCGCCGGATACGGCGCCGGGCCCACCACCGAGCCGATCACGTAGTGCGTGCTCTGCACGTTGGTCACCCAGTCGCGGATCGCCGCCGAGGTCGCCTCCTTCAACGTCTTAGCGCCCGCGTCCACCGGCTGCACCCGCGCCCCCAGGAGCTCCATGCGCTGCACGTTCGGCCGCTGCCTGCGGGTGTCCTCCACGCCCATGTACACCACGCACTCCATGCCCAGCAGCGCGCACACGGTGGCCGTCGCCACACCGTGCTGCCCAGCGCCGGTCTCAGCGATGATCCGCTGCTTGCCCATCCGCTTGGCCAACAGGACCTGCCCGAGAGCGTTGTTGAGCTTGTGCGAGCCCGTGTGGTTGAGATCCTCGCGCTTGAGGTACACCGGCCGCCCAACCCGCTCGGAGAGCCTGCGCGCGCGATACAGCGGCGTCGGGCGCCCGCCGAAGTCACGCAGCAGCCCGTCCAGCTCCGCCAGATACGCCGGGTCATCGCGCGCCGCCATCCACGCCTGCTCCAGCTCCGCCAGGGCCGGCATCAACGTCTCCGGCACAAACTGCCCGCCGTAGGGCCCAAAGCGATGCTCCGGGGCAGGACGCTCCCCAGCGCTCCCCGGCGGGCCCCCTTGCGAGCGCTCCCCGGACACTGCGCTCACGCCGGCTGACCGATCGCCGCTGCCGCCCGCGTCTGCGCCACGGCATCGAAGAAGTCCTGCAGCTTCTGCCGATCCTTGTGTCCCGGCGCCGACTCGGTGCCACTGGCGCTGTCAACGGCATAAGGGCTCACGACGCGCACCGCCTCGCCTACATTCGCCGCCGTCAGCCCGCCGCTGAGGATCAGTGGGATCTTCGAGCGCCTTGCCCCCAGCAGCCCCCAGTCGAACGTCTCTCCCGTGCCGCCGCGCATGCCCTGGCGCTCGGTCGCCTTCGAGCGCGCGTCAAGCAAATGAAAATCAACGTGGAAGCGCTCCAGGTCGCGCACGTCACCGGACCCCGACACCTGGGCCGCCTTGATCACCCGTACGCCCGTGCGGCGGCGCACCTCCGCGCAGAACGCCGGGCCCTCATCTCCGTGCAGCTGCAGCATGCTCAAGCCCAGCTCGTCGCTGCTGCGAACGATCTCCTGCAGCGATGCGTTCACGAACACGCCGCACAGCTCCACGCGCCGGCGCAACGTCGCCGTGATCACCTGCGCCTCAGCCGCCGAGCACTGCCGGGGACTGCCCTCGTAGAAGATCATCCCAAGCGCCCACGCCCCCAGCTCCACCGCCAGCTCCGCGTCGGCGAGGTTCGTGATGCCGCAGATCTTCACGCGGGGGAACGCCGAGTCCTCGGTGTGCGCCGCGAGCTCACTCACGGCGTCGCGGCTCTCAGGCGATGGCGGCACAGCCGGCATGCCCCAACGGTAGCGGGACCGCCGTCGAGGAGCCAGATCCACATCCAGCCCCGCCGGACACCCGGTCCGTCCAGCCCGGCGGGCACCCGGTCCCGGCGGGGCCCGCCGGTCAGCCTTCGGGCGTGTCCGGGTTCGGCACGGAGTTCGGGCGCTGGCCGAGCGTCGCGGTGACGTTCTTCTTTTCATATTTGCCGTTGCCCGCCGCGCGCAGCAGTTCGATGCTGATCTTGTCGCCCGGCTTCTTTTCCTCGATGTCGTTGGCCAGCGCTTCGGAGCTGGCGACTTCTTTGCCGTCGATCTTGACGACGATGTCACCGCCGACTGCAACCTGGCCGCTTTCGGTCGTCGTGCTGACCGTTCCTCCGCGGATCCCGGCCTTGGCCGCCGCCGTGCCCGGCTCAACGCTCTCAACCAGAGCGCCCGTCTTCACCGGCAGGTTGAGCGCCGACAGCGAACCGTCGATCGTCAGGGAGGTCAGGCCGAGGTAGGCGCCGCGTACGGTGCCTCCCTTCTCCAGCTCTGGGAGCTCGGACTTGGCCGTGTTGATCGGAATCGAGAAGCCGATGCCGACGCTGCCGTCACCGCTGCCGCCCGTCTCGATCTGGGAGTTGATCCCGATCACTTCCCCTGAGGTGTTCAGCAGCGGACCACCCGAGTTACCGGGGTTGATCGGCGCGTCCGTCTGCAGCACGTTGTCGATCGTGAAGCCGTTCGGCGCCGTGATCTGTCGCTGCAGCGCGGAGATCACACCCGTGGTCAGCGTTCGTTCGAGATCGAACGGGTTGCCGATCGCATATACCGGGTCGCCAACCTGCACGGTGCTGGAGTCGCCCAGCGTGAGCGGGTGCAGCGTCAGGCCATCCGTGGAGATGCGCAGCACCGCCAGGTCGTTAGACGGATCGGTACCGAGCACCTTCGCTTCCACCGACTTGCCTTTTTCGAAGCTGACCGTGACCTTGATCGCGTTCTCCACCACGTGGTAGTTCGTCAGGATCGTGCCGTCGCCGTTGACCACGATGCCCGAGCCGGTGTCCTCGTCCTGACCCTGGCTTTCCTGGCCGAACAGAAACGGCGATTCTGTTTTCTGCACAACCGTCGATGTCACGAATGCCACTCCCGGCGCGTCGCGGACGTACGCTTCGTGCGGCGTCAGCCCGGCGCTGCGCTGCGACGCGTTCGACGGAGTCGCCGCAGCCGCCGGCGACTGGACCGTCGTCACGGTCGTCTTGTTTTCACCTAGTCCGCCCGCAGCCGCGATCACAGCAACGACCACGCCACCGCCGAGCAGGGCAGCTATGAACGGGATAAGGAATGAGCGTCTCATTGCGAGGGAGGATGATGGTCGGCGGCGATCAAGGCCATCTAAAGCTCTGCGTCGCCTTTTCTAAATGTTCTCATGGTGCTGCGATCTCAGCGTTTGCAACGCGGCCGCCGGGTCGGGCGAGCGCATCAGCGACTCCCCCACCAGCACCGCCTGCACACCGCGCTCGCCCAGCCGCAGCAGCTGCTCAGCGTCGAAGATCCCAGACTCGGAGACTACGCTCACCGCAGGCGGGACGTCGTCCATCAGCCGCGCCGTGCGCTCGACATCCACGCTGAAGTCCCTCAGGTCGCGATTGTTGATCCCCACGATCTCCGCCCCGATCGCAAGCGCGCGCTCCAGCTCATCGCGGTCGTGAACCTCCACCAGCACGTCCAGCCCAAGCGCGCGCGCCTGCTCATACAGCAAAGCCAGCCCTGCCTGCTCCAGCGCCGCCACGATCAGGAGCACCGCGTCTGCACCCGCCACGCTCGCCTCCTGCAGCTGGTAGGCATCGACGATGAAGTCCTTGCGCAACAGCGGCAGATCGCACGCCGCCCGCGCCGCGCGCAGGTCATCCAGCGCGCCTTCGAAGTTGGGGCCCTCCGTCAACACCGAAATCGCCACCGCCCCTCCCCGCTCGTACGCACTCACGATCTCAGCCAGGTTTGGCTTCTCGCGCAACGCCCCCGCCGAGGGCGAGCGACGCTTGAACTCCGCAATCACGCCTACGCCCTCACCGCTCAGCGCTCTGGCGAAGCGACCGCGCCCGTTGGGCGGAAGCGTCAGGCTGTCGGATGTGGCTGGCGCCAGCGGCCGCTCGCGCTTGCGACGCTCCACCTCCTCGCGTGTTTCCGCCAGGATGCGATCGAGCACCGTTGCCGCATGCGAGCTCATGGCCGGCCCTGCGTCGGTGCATGGCGCTGACTCGCCTGCACGTAGCGTTCGAGCGCCGCCGCCGCGGTCCCGTCCGCCAGCGCCGCGCGGGCAGCCTGCACACCGTCCGCGATCGAGTCCGCGCCGCCCGCCGCGTAGATCGCCGCGCCCGCGTTGATCACAGCCAGCGCCTCTCCCGCCGGCGCGCCCGGCCCCGGCCCAGCCCCAGCTCCGGCTCCTGCTCCTGCTCGCCCCGCCTCCACGATCGCCCGCGTGACAGCCGCGTTCTCCTGCGGCGTTCCCCCGGGCGGGCCCTGCGCCGCCGCCGAGCCAGGCTCCAGCTCGATACCCACCTCCTGCGGCACGATCACGTAGCGGCTGATCTGCTCGCCGTTGACCTCCACCACTTTCGTCGGCGCGCTCGCCGAGACCTCGTCCAGGCCGTCCTCGCCGGCCACGACCAGGGCGCGATCCACGCCAAGCGTCGCCAACGCACCCGCCATCCGCTCCAGGAAGCTCGCGTCCGAGACGCCGATCAGCTGGCGCCCGGCGCCCGCCGGGTTCGTCAGTGGCCCCAGCAGGTTGAAGATCGTCCGCACCGCCAGCTCGTGGCGAACCGGTATCACGAAGCGCGTCGCCTGGTGGTGCGCCGGCGCGAACATGAAGCCGAAGCCCGCCTCGTCGATGCACGCCGCCACACCCGCCGGGTCGAGGTCGATCCGCGCTCCAAGCGCCTCCAGTAGATCCGCCGAACCCGACCTACTGGTCGCCGAGCGATTGCCATGCTTGGCCACCGCGCAGCCGGCGCCCGCCGCGATCAACGCCGCCGTCGTCGACACGTTGAACGAGCTGCGCCCGCCCCCCGTCCCCGCCGTGTCCAGCAGGTCTTCCCGCTCGCACGGCACATGCGCCGCCAGCGCCCGCATCGTGCGCGCCAGCCCAGCCAGCTCCTGCACCGTCTCGCCCTTCGTCCGCAGCGCTATCAAAAAGCCCGCTATCTGCGTCTCGGACACGTCGCCGTGCATGATCTCCGACAGCACCTCCGCTGTCTCGTCCGCGCTCAGGTCCCGTCTCGACGCCACCGCGTCGAGCGCGCGCGTCAGAATCGCATTGGGCATTCAAAAATCTTAGCTTCCCTGCGGATTGGCGTATAGCCATGGCTATACAGCGTCGCTCGCAGGTTCGATGTTGGCTGCGGTTGTGGTTGTTGCGTCGGATGCCGTGTATCGCAGGGGCAATACAGCGCTGCAAGCGAGGTTCACTGCTGACCGCGGTTGAGGTTGTTGCGTTGGACGCGGTGTATCGCAGGGGCTATACAGCAGTTGCAAACGGAGTTCACCGCCGACCGCGGTTGACGTTGTTGCGTCGGACGCGGTGTATCGCAGGGGCGATACAGCATTTCTCGTGAGAGGAACGTGTGCCGGCCAACTTGCCGCGCCCGATTTGCCGACCGCTGGTAGGCGGGGGCTACCTACCGCCGCTTAGTCGACCGGCTCGCGGGCGGCGCCGTGGCCCAGGAAGTTGGCGAGCAGCTCACGACCCTGCTCGGTGAGCACCGACTCGGGGTGGAACTGGACACCCTCGGCGGGCAGCTCGCGGTGGCGCAGGCCCATCAGCACGCCAGCGCCGCGGGCGGTTTCCTCCAGGCAGTCAGGGAGGTCGGCGTCGACCACGAGCGAGTGATAGCGACCGACGGTGAGCGGCGATGAGAGGCCCGTGAAGATCGTGCCCCCGTCGTGCTCGATGCTCGTGGCCTTGCCGTGCACGGGCGAGTGCAACTTCCAACGCCCGCCGAAGGCCTGCGCGAGCGCCTGGTGGCCGAGGCAGACGCCGAGCGTCGGGATCCCCGCCTCGGGCATCCTCCGCACGGCCTCAAGCGTGATCCCAGCCTGATCGGGAGTGCACGGGCCCGGCGAGACGACGCAACGCTCGTAGGAGCCGGCGAGCAGCTCATCGACGGTCGCGTGATCGTTGCGGACAGTGTGCACCTCCGCCCCGAGCTCGCCCAAGTACTGCACAAGGTTGTACGTGAACGAGTCGTAGTTGTCGAGGACGAGAACCCTCATGGCCAGTCCGGCTGGCGGCAGGCGAGCTCGATCGCCTGCATGGCCGCCCTCGCCTTGGCGACCGACTCCTCGTACTCGTACTCAGGCTTGGCATCCGCCACGGTGCCACCGCCGGCCTGCACGTGTGCGACACCGTCCTTGACGACCACCGTGCGAATGTGAATCGCGGTATCGAGATCGCCGGCGTAGCTCAGATACCCGATCGCACCGCCGTAGCCACCCCGCTTGATGGGCTCCAACTCGTCGATGATCTGCATCGCTCGCACCTTGGGCGCACCGGAGAGCGTGCCCGCCGGCAACACCGCGCGCAGCGCGTCCATCGCTCCGACGTCCTCGCGTAGCGTCCCGGACACCGAGGAGACGATGTGCATGACGTGGCTGTAGGACTCGATCTCCATCAGCTCATCGACTGTGACCGTCCCGTACTCACACACCCGACCGAGGTCGTTGCGTCCGAGATCGACCAGCATCACGTGCTCGGCGCGCTCCTTCTCATCCGCCAGCAGCTCGCGTTCGATCCGCCGGTCGTCATCGGGCGTGGCGCCGCGCGGGCGGGTGCCCGCGATCGGCTTGGTGCTGACACGACGCCCGCTGACCGTCAGCAGCGGCTCGGGGCTGGCGCCCGCGACCTGGAAGTCTCCGAAGTCCAGGAAGTACATGTACGGGCTGGGGTTGACGGCACGCAGGCCTCTGTAGATCGAGAACGCCTCAACGGGGACCGGCGCCGACCAGCGCTGGGAGGGCACCACCTGGAAGGCGTCCCCAGCGTAGATGTACTCGACGATGCGCGCGACCATCGCTTCGAAGCGCTCGCGCGGCATGTTCGACTCGAACGTCGGCATCTCCCGCGCAGGAGCCTGTAGTCCACCCGCCGACTCGCCGCGCGGCACAGGCCCGGCGAGTGCGCGGCGCACCTCGGCGATCGTGCCCACGGCCTGCTCGTATGCGTGCTCGACGTCCGGCTCCCCCTCCGGGGACGATGCGGCCTGGAGATCGGCGTTGGCGAGGATCGTGACCGTGTGCCTGAGATGGTCGAACACGACGAGCACGTCGGAGAACATCAGCGCCATGTCCGGCAGCCCCGAGGCCCCTGAGCCTGGAAGGTCCGGGTCAGCCCCGCCCGGGGGCTCCCCGAGCGGCTCAACGGTCCGCACGAGGTCATAGCCGAAGAAGCCGACCGCGCCACCGGTAAACGGCGGCGCATCATCCATGGGTGCCTGTGTGAAGCGCGCCACCCGTGCGGCCGCCAGCGCGTAGGGGTCACCCCCGTCGGCCAGCGACCAGCGCAGCACCTCTCGCGGGCGAACGCCGATGAACGACCAGCGCCCGACGCGCTGACCCTGCTCGGCAGACTCCAGCAGGAACGCCGGCTCCCCCGGGGCCAGCGCGCGCAGCTTCAGGAACGCCGAGACCGGTGTCTCGCAATCCTCGATAAAGCTGTAGCGCAGCGAGATCAGGTTGTGCGTGCGCGCCAGCACTCGCACCTGATCCAGGCTCGGCGTCACATTCACGCCGGCTGCCCCGGGCAGGCTAGGAGCGACGGCCATCGAGCACCCGCTCAGCGTCCGCCAGCGAGCGGCCGCGACTGTGCACCAGCACGAGCAGGTGATACAGCACGTCGGCGGCCTCTTCATCCACGCGCTCGTCGGTCTCCTCGCGCGCGGCGCGCGCCACCTCCTCGGCCTCCTCCATCACCTTCTCACCGATTCGGGCGGGATCGTCGAGCAGCTCCACCGTGTAGGAGCCCTGCGGACGCTCGCGCGCGCGCTCTTCAACGGTGCGCTCAAGCGCCGGCAAAGTCTCATAGGGCACGCCCGGCTCCAGCTCACCGCGATAGAAGCAGGTGCGCTGGCCGGTGTGGCACGCAGGCCCCGCCGGCTCAACAAGCGCCAGCAGCGCGTCGCCGTCACAGTCCACGCGCAGCGCACGCACCGTCTGCGTATTGCCGCTGGTGGCACCCTTGTGCCACTGCTCGCCGCGGGAGCGACTCCACAGGTGCAGCTCCCCGGTCTCACGCGTTCGCTGCAGCGCCAGCTCGTTCATGTATGCGAGCGTCAGCACCTCGCCGCTGCTCCAGTCCTGGACAACACACGGCACCAGGCCGTCGCTGTCGTACTCCAGGAGCGCCTCGACGGGTTGGTCATCGGAGGTCGTCATCGCCAGGATTGTAGGTCCCGCCGCCGGCCATGCGGTTTGAGACACACTGCCACGGCGATGCAAACCGTGCTCGACCGTAAGTTGCTTGTGATTACCGGCAAGGGTGGTGTCGGCAAGACGACGATGGCGGCCGCTGTCGGGCTGCTGGCCGCGCAGAGCGCTCGACGCACGATCGTGGTGGAGGTCGGCGAAGAGAGCCGGCTGCCGAGCCTGTTCGGGATCGCAGCACCACAGCCGGGCGTCGAGACGAAACTGGCGGAGCGACTGTGGAGCATCTCGATCGATCCCGACCGCGCACTGCTGGAGTGGCTGCAAGCGCTGGGCGGTCGCGTCTCCGGTCGTGTGCTCGCCTCCAGCGGCACCTTCCAGTACTTCGCCGCCGCCGCTCCGGGCGCGAAGGAGCTAGTCACGATGGTCAAGATCTGGCAGCTGACCCGCGGCGGCAGCCGCGGCAGGGGCTCCGGAGGCTATGACCTCGTCGTGCTCGACGCCCCGGCGACCGGCCACGCGTTGGGGATGCTCAGCTCACCGCAGACGTTCGGCGCGATCGCCAGGGTGGGCCCGATCGCCGGACAGACGCGGCAGCTGCAGGAGCTTCTGCAGACACCCGCGCATACGGCCTACCTGGCCGTGGCGCTGGCCACCGAGATGGCGGTCACAGAGGTGCTGGAGATTCAGGAGGGCCTGCAGCTTCGGCTGGGACGCGACCTGGCGGCGGTCGTCGTCAACGCGCTGCTGCCGCGCCGTTTCACGCCCGAGGAGCTTCGACGCATCGAGTCTTTGAGTGAAGGAGTGACGTCGGGCGGCGGTGGTCACCGGGGCGTCGACGGACCGCAGGCGGCTCAGCCTCGACAGCGGGCGGCGACCGACTCTGCCGTGAGGGCGGCCCGGGCGGTGCACGATCGAGCACGCTTCCAGCACAACCAGCTCGCACGCCTGCGACGCCGCAGCTTCGACGTCGTCGGCATCCCGTTCGTGTGGGGTGCCGAGCTGGATCTGACGGCGGTGACGGGCATCGCCAAGCGACTCGAACGTAAGCTTTAGCTCCGCGAGGGGCTCGTTTCTGTGCCGTCAGCCGGTTGCGAGTCGATACCTGCGCGTCGCCGAGTCGCGCTCGAGCAAGCCGACGGCAAGCAGCGTGGTGACGTAGCGGTGAGTGGTGCTGGTGTTCATGTCCAGCCTGCGTGCGAGTTCCGCTATTCCCAGAGAGCCCCCGTCGGAAGGGAAGCAAGAGAGCACGAGCAGCCCCGACAGCAGCGAGCGCGACAGGCGTCGATCGTCGAGTTGCGCCGGATAGGACCAATTCTCGGAGTCACTCGCCAGCGTCCACTTGGGATCTTTCAATGCTGAGAGCAGAACCGACATGGTTCCCCCTTCGCCGGCGGCGCGAACCACCTGATCGACCTGAGCCTTGGATAGCTGGATCGTGACCGGCTCGAATCCGACCAGCTCCTCTGAGCGATCCGGGCGCTCGGGGTTCCCGGCCCGGCGCCGGCGCCGGCGACCTGCTGGCAAGGCTCCGCTCGTGTTCTCATCTGTCATCGCGCGTGCACAATCATGCCCTCAGGCATGACACTCGCACAGGCGGGCCTGAATATTCAGTTCTGACTAATGGGCCTGTTCTCAAGCGCCCCGTCAGCTAGCGAGCTACCCGCGCCGCCGGCGCGCGGTGCCTGCCACCCACAGCGATGGCGCCGCCCAGGTGCGAGCGCCGTGACTCCTCCAGCAGTCGCTCGAGCAGCTCGCGGGCGCGCTGCAGCCACTCGATCCTGGCCTTCCATAAGGCAATCTCGGCGTCCCTGGCCAGCCCGCGCATCATCCGTGACCAGTCTCGAACGTCCCCGGCCGCTTCGCTGTCTGCGCTGTGC
The DNA here is from genome assembly GCA_963779665.1 of uncultured Solirubrobacteraceae bacterium. Taxonomy (GTDB): domain Bacteria; phylum Actinomycetota; class Thermoleophilia; order Solirubrobacterales; family Solirubrobacteraceae; genus Palsa-744. Next base: position 82,305 of record CAVZYW010000004.1, read on the forward strand.
CCCAGATCACGCAATCTGCCCATGCAGGCGAGTTCCTGGCCGTATACCAAGTCGATCAGCCGCGGCAGATTGTTGGGGCGGCAGAGCGCGATCTTCATGTGCAGCTCGTCGCGCAGCGGCGGCGCCGGCGAGGAGCCGAGGATCCACGCTTCGAAGTGATCGATGCCCTCCTCGGTGGCCTCGTAGATCATTCGCGGGGCCGCCCGTCGCGCCGGGCCGAGACCGATCTCGCCGGCAGCGCGGACAAATTCATCGCGGCTGAGCTGATCGAGCGCCGAGTACACGCCGGACGGCGCGAACGCCGAGGAGCCAAAGCGCTCCTCCAGGCGCTGTGCCAACTGGTAACCGTAGCCGGGACGCTCGATCACGAGTCCCAATATCGCGTACTTCGCCGACATGCATACCCTCCCCACGAGGCTGGCTCAAAGCAGAACGTATCCCAAAACGCCGACGCGCGCACTCACAGGTTGAATGAATCAGACGAGCGGGAATTCCCTCGTAATAGATCCTGTGCAGCTGTCGGAACGTCTAGGTGATGCCCAGGCGATCGAGCAGCGTCCTCGTCCCCACGCCAGTCGCGCCGCACGCGCACCATCAGCTCAAGATGCACCTGGCAGCCGAGCACGCGCTGCAGCTCGCGGCGTGCGGCCGTGCCGATCGCCTTGATCATGCGACCGTGCGCGCCGATCAGGATGCCCTTCTGGGAGTCAGTCTCCACCCAGATCAGCGCCCGCACGCTCACCAGTCCCTCGCGCGGATGCTCGATCTCCTCGACGACCACCTCGACGGCGTGCGGCAGCTCCTGGAAGGTGCGCCTGATGATCGCCTCGCGGATCAGCTCCGCCAGCAGCAGCTCGCTGCGGCTGATCGCTGGTTGCGTCCGCCGCGAACATAAACGGCCCCTCAGGCATCAGCGCCACCAGATGTGCGACGAGCTCATCGATGCCGGATCCCCTGCGGGCGGAGATCGGGAAAACCTCGGCGCGCGGCTCCAGCTCGGCCGCCTGCTCGAGCACGGCCATCAGCTCAGCGCGCGAGAGACGATCGACCTTGTTGACGGCGATCGTCACCGGTCGTTGCACGCTCGTCAGCGTCTTGGCGATGAAGCGGTCCCCTGGCCCCACCCCCTGCTCGCGCGTTGAGCATCAGCAGCGTCGCATCCGAGCCATCCAGCTCGTACTGCACGCGTTTGGCCATCCGCGCCGTCAGCGCGTCGCGCGGACGCTGCACGCCCGGCAGATCGACGAGCACGATCTGGCAGTCGCCGCTGAGGTGCACGCCGCGGATCGCGCGCCTGGTCGTCTGCGGCCGATCGGAGACGATCGCGACCTTCTCGCCGACGACCGCGTTGACGAACGTCGACTTGCCGACGTTCGGCCGCCCCGCAAGCGCGACAAAGCCGCTGCGCGTCATTCTTGCGCTCCTGCCAGCAGCTCGTCCTGTAGCGCCAGCATCTCGCCGTCGTCGGACTCGTGGTCCATGCCCGAGCAGATGCAGCATTCCGTGGACGATCGCCTCGCGTAGGTCGGCGGTCTGCTGCGCACAGATGACGATGTCGCCGAGCTCACGGGGAACGGGCTCAGCGTCGGGCGCCTGCCCTGCGCCAACGGACGCAGCGTCCGCGGCGTCGGCGTCGGCGCCGTGCACCGGCTCGACGCCGTCGATCGGAAAGGACAGCACGTCAGTGGCACCTTGGCGATCGCGGTGATCGGCGTTCAGCTGAGCGATCCGCTGCACGTCGACGAACTCGACCGCCACGTGCGCCTGCTCGATCCCCATGCGCGCTGCCGTCAGCGTGCACAGGCGCCGGATCTCCTCCTGCGGCGGCGCGCCGGGGGCGAGGCGCGCGCCGAACACCTCGACGTCGATCATCGGAGCTCAGGCGCTGCGGACCGCCGAGCGCGCCGCGATCCCCGTGCGTGCGGGCACGTCGCGCTGAGAGTGCACGTCGTAGGCCTCGACGATTCGCTGCACGAGCTTGTGACGTACGACGTCCTCACCGCCGAAGCGCACGAACTCGATCTCCTCGACCTCGTCCAGGACCTCCCCGACGGCGATCAGGCCCGACTGCTGCTCGCGCGGGAGATCCACCTGCGTGACGTCGCCCGTCACCACCATGTTGGAGCCGAAGCCCAGGCGCGTAAGGAACATCTTCATCTGCTCAGGCGTCGTGTTCTGTGCCTCGTCCAGGATCACGAACGAGTCGTTCAGCGTACGTCCACGCATGAACGCCAGCGGCGCGATCTCGATCACGCCGCGCTCGATGTGCTGGGAGACCTTCTCAGGGTCGAGCATGTCGTGCAGCGCGTCAAACAGCGGGCGTAGGTAGGGGTCGACCTTCGCCATCAGATCGCCCGGCAGGAAGCCCAGACGCTCGCCTGCCTCGACCGCTGGTCGCGTCAGGATGATGCGGTTGACCTCGTGTCGCGACAGCGCCGCAGCTGCCATTGCGACCGCGAGGAAAGTCTTGCCGGTGCCCGCCGGCCCCACGCCGAAGGTGATGGTGTTCTCGCGGATCGAGTCCACGTAGCGCTTCTGATTGACGGTCTTTGGCGCCACCCGCAGCCCACGATGACGCCACACGACGTCCTCGAGTACCCGTGCCGGCGCTTCGTGGGCGTCCAGCGCACCGGTCACCGCCGCGATCGTGCCCGGACCGATCTGATGTCCACCGGCGATCAGCTCCGCCAACTCGCGTACCACACGCTCACCGACACGCGTCTCCGCCTCATCCCCGTCGAAGGTCAGCAGGTTGCCGCGCAGGAACACCTTGCAGTCCAGGTGCGCCTCCAGCGCGCGCAGCACCACGTCCTGGCTGCCGGCCAGCTCGGCGGCGACGACGTTCGATAGCTCGATCTGCGTCCTCATCCTTGGAGCGCCGCTCGCACGAGCTCGGACACGCGCTTGCCGTCCGCGCGACCGTCGACCGCCGCCATCGCTTGCTTCATCGCCATTCCCATGTCCTTCGCCGACTCGGCGCCACTGTCACGCACGGCCTGCTCGACGATCGCCGCCAGTTCCTGCTCAGAGAGCTCTGCCGGCAGATAGGCAGCCGATCAGCTGCGCCTCGGACTCCTCGCCACGGACCAGGTCCTCGCGTCCCGCCTCGCGGTAGGCTCTGGCGGCCTCCAGCCGGCGCTTGCGCTCGCGTCGCAGCACCGCCAGCTCGTCGTCGCCACCCTCCTTGGCGGCCTTCTGTAGCTCCGACAGCACCAGCCGCAGGGCGCCGACCCGTTCTTTTTCACCCGCGCGCATCGCGCCCTGCAGGTCGATCTTGATCTGCTCCGCTATTGCCATCTGTAGATCAGGATACGCCGCCACGAGGGCTGTGCGGGGATCCGATGAGGTCCTAATCGCGTTCCAGTGGCGTCGGACTGCCCAAGCGTCCCGGCGAGGAGACGTCGCGGCCGAACACGAGCGCGACGTTCCAGTCGACCAGCAGGCGCAGCTTGCGCCCCATGCCGGGCATCAGCAGCAGGTGGTAGGTGCGGGCGATCAGCCACGCGGGCAGACCGCGCCAGCGGATGCCGAGCGTGAGCGCGACGGCCTCGTTGTCGCCCAGCTCGGCAACGACGCCTTTGGTGCGGTAGCGGAACGGTCGCGTGCGAGCACCGGCGAGCGTGGCCGCGACGTTGCGTGCCACCAAACGCCCCTGGCGAATCGCATGCTGCGCCGTCGGTGGACACGGCTGTCCCGCCCTGGAGGCATCGGGAACCGCCGCGCAGTCACCGATCGCCCATACCTGGGCGTGCCGCGCCACCGCGCCGTCGCGGTGCGAGCCGGACTGGTCGTGCGCGCGGTCGTCTACTCGCATCGTGCGATCGACAACCACGCGTCCCTCGCGATCCAACGGCAGACCAAGCTGCGAGACCGCCGGGCTCGGCTTGACGCCGGCGGTCCACACCAATGTCCGCGCTGGAACCTGCTCTCCGTTCGAGAGCGTCGCGGCACGGTCGGTGAGCTCCAGCAGCGTGGTGTCGGTGCGCACCTCGATCCCGCGCCCGCGAAGCTCACGCGCGGCGAACTCGGACAGGCTCTCGGGCACCTCCTGCATGATGCGACCCTTGGCCTCGACGAGCAGCCAGCGCATCCCCTGCGCACGGCAGCGGGGATACAGCTCGATCGCCTGCGCAGCGAAGTCCTGCAGGTCCGCCAGCCCCTCCACTCCTGCATAGCCGGCTCCGACGAACACGAACCCGAGATACTCCGCCCGGACGACCGGGTCCTCCACCGACTCGGCGATGTCCAGGCAACGCAAGACCTGGTTACGCAGCGCGGTCGCGTCCGACAGCGACTTCAGCCCGATCGCATGCTCGGCAAGGCCGGGGATCGGCAACGTCCGCGAAACCGACCCGAGCGCCACGATCAGCTGGTCATAGCCGAGGTCCAGACGCTCGCCGTCTATCCGCTGCACGCTCAGCGTCGCCCGCTCGGGGTCGGCGCCGCTCACACGCCCGATCACAAGCTCGGTGCGGCGCAACTGCGAGCGCAGCGAGACGACCACGTGGCGCGGGTCCAGCGTGGCGCCGGCTGCGCCCGGGAGCAGCGGCGTGTAGAGCATGAAGTTGGCGTCGTTGACGAGTGTCACGCGCGCGCTCTGCGCCGGCAGCAGACGCTCGAGCGCGCGGGCCGCGTAGAAGCCGCCAAACCCGCCACCAGCGATCACAACCTGCCAGGCCATGCCTACAGAATAAGGTGGACATCGTGGACGACTCGCTTTACGACAGCGCGCTGGCTCCGTTTCTCTCCGAAACCGAGCGTCTGCGCCCTGCTCAGGCCGAGGTGATCGATGCGCATACCCATCTCGGCCTGGACGAGGATGGGCGCTCGCTCACGCCTGAGCAGCTGCTCTCCCAGCTCGACGCCGCCGGCGCCCGCCGTGCGTGCGTGTTCCCGCTGCACGATCCGGAGCGCAAGCCGTCCTACAGCCTGCCCAACGATCGGGTGCTGGCGTGGGCTCAGGAAAGCGACGGCAGGCTCGTGCCGTTCTGCCGGCTTGACCCGGCAGAAGCTCCGCTCGCGGAGGCCGAACGCTGCCTGGCGGCCGGCGCGCGTGGCATCAAGCTGCACCCGCGCGCGCAGGACTTCAACTTCGACGGCCCGGAGATGGGCGACGTCTTCAAGCTGGCGGAAGCGACCGGCGTGCCGATCCTGATCCACGCCGGCCGTGGACTGCCGCCGCTCGCCGACGGCCTCGTCGACGTCGCCCTGCGCCATCCGGGAGCCGTGCTGATCCTGGCGCACGGCGCGATCTGCGACCAGGGGATCCTGACCTCGCGTCTGGCCGACCATCCGGGCGTGCTGTACGACATCTCGTGCTTCTTCCCGCTCGATGTGATCGAGCTGTTCGCGCGCGCGCCGGCCGAGCGGATCGTGTTCGCCTCCGATCCCCCGTACGGCCTGCCCGCGACCACGCTGTACATGGCGCTGCGGGTTGCCTGCTCACGCGGGCCTGGACGAGCCGAGCACAGGGCGGTGCTCGGCGGCACGATGGCCGCGCTGCTGGACGGTCGTGCGCTGCCGGCGGTGAGGCCGCTGCGGCGCGGGCCCACGATCGAGCTCTCCGGGCGCCTGGCGCGCGTGTACGGCTACGCCAGCCTCGTCGGCCCCGCGCTGTTCACCGGCGCGCTCGAGCAGGCAAAGGCGATGCTCGACATGGCGATCGCAGCGTGCCGCGACCCGGAGCCCGGCGACGTCGGCGAGGCGCTTGAGGCGATCGCCAGGGCGCTCAGCGCAGCGGCCTCGATGCTCGGCGACGAGGACGGCGTGCGCGCCGGCGATCGACCTCGTGTACCGCTCGATCGTGCGCGCCGCCACCGAGATTCCCGACGCCGGCTGATCAGCGGCGCGGTCAGCCACAGCGCGTCAGACCACTCGCTCGCCGCGGAGCGCCGCTCGCGCTCTCGCCATCCCCAGACGATCGGCGAACGCGGCGCTGATCTCGTCGACCTCCTCGCGCAAGCAGTCCACCGGCGATCAGATGCGAGGGCGCCGAGGCCATCGTGCTGGCGAGTTCAAGCAGCAGCGGACGCAGCAGGTTGGCGAGGACGACGAGCGGACCGGTGGGAGCGTCCTCGTCGCCATCGATCCACGGGAGCGACTGCGTGCGCAGTTCGAAACGCCGGACCTCCAGCTCCACGCCGTTGACGACTCGCGTTCTCACTCGCGGCATCCACGCTCTCACGCTCGTGGTCGAGGCCGAGCACCGGATCGAAGCCCAGTCCCGCGGCTGCGATCGCCAGTACCCCTGAGCCGGTGCCAACGTCGAGCAGCGCCCCACGCCGGCGCTCACGGGCACTAGCTCCAGCAGCAGCTCCAGGCACAGCCGCGTGCTGGCGTGTGCCCCCGTCCCAAACGCCTGCCCCGGATCGATCACGATCTCGCGCACCGGACCGTCACTGTAGGAGCTTGCAGCCTCCCACGGCGGTCGCACATGCAGGGCCGGCACCACATCCTCGCCAAGGCTGTCCTGGGCGCCTGGCGCCGCGATCAGGACCGGCCGATGGAAGCCCTTCCAGCGCTCCTGCCAGTCGTCGGCTACCTCCGTGGTGGAGATCTCCACCAGCGCCTCGCCGGCGACGGCGCGCAGGTCGGGGAGTGCCGGCAGCTCACCGGGCGCGCCATACACGGCGTACTCGACCATCTCCGCCCCCACCTGCACCTCCTCTACTCCTGCCGGTGCGAGCTCAAGCAGCTCTGCCAGCACGACCTCGGCCTGCTCGCTGGAGACGCGAACCGCGAGCCTGATCACGCCGCCTGGCTGCCGAGTGCGCGGCGCAGCTTCGCGAACACCGACTCCTGGGAGCGCAGGTTCTCCTCGCTGAGGCTGTCGTTGAGGCGTTCCATCAGCTCGCGCTGCTCAGGGCTCAGTCGGCGCGGAACGACGACGTTGACGACGATCCGCAGGTCACCGCGGCGACTGCGTCGCAGCGCCGGCATTCCCTGTTCGCGCAGCGTCAGCACCTCCCCCGGCTGCGTGCCGGCGGGGAGATCGATCGACGCCTGGCCTTCGAGCGTGGCCACCTCCAACGTGCCACCGAGCGCGGCCAGCGGCGCGGCGACGTCCAGCGCTGTGATCAGGTCATCGCCCTCTCTCACGAAGCGATCGTCCTCGCGTATGCGCACCAGCACATACAGGTCACCGGCCGGGGCTCCTGCCTCGCCGGCGTGGCCGCGACCTCCGATCCTGATGCGCTGCCCCTCGGCGATGCCGGCGGGGACATCCACCTCGAGCGTGCGCTGACTGCTCACGCGCCCCCGGCCGCGACATTGCCGGCACGGCTGCTTGGGTACGCGCCCGTCGCCGTGGCAGACATCGCAGACCATCGTGCGCACCATCTGCCCGAGCAGCGTGCGCGTCACCGCCTGCAGCTGTCCGGCGCCGCCACAGCGCTCGCAGGTCTCGATCGGCGTCCCCGGCTCGGCGCCGTTGCCGTGACAGTGCTCGCAGCGCTCGATCGCCTCGAAAGCGACCTCCACGTTGGCGCCGTTGGCCGCTTCGAGCAGGTCGAGCTCGATCGCCACAGCCGCATCGCCACCCTGCCTGTGCCCTTCAGCGTACGCCGGGCCGCCACGGCCGCCGGACGCACCGCCGAAGAACGCATTGAACAGCTCGCTGATCGAGCCGAAGCTGTCGAAGTTGGGCGCGTAGCCCCCCGATCGCAGCCCGTCGTGTCCGTAGCGGTCGTACGTTGCGCGCCGCTCGGGGTCAGACAGGATCTCGTTCGCCTCGGCAGCCTCCTTGAACTTCTCCTCGGCGTCAGGGTCGTGGGCGTTGACGTCCGGGTGCAGCTCCATCGCCAGCTGACGGAAGGCCTTCTTGATTTGCTGCTCGGAGGCGTCGCCGGCCGACGCCCAGCACCTCATAGGGGTCGCGGGGCATGCTCGTCTGTTCAGTTCTCAGCGTAGGTGTCTTCGACGAAGCGCGACAGCTGATGCGCTGCCTCGCGCACCGTAGCAATCGCACCCGCGTAGTCCATGCGTACCGGCCCGATCAAGGACACGGTTCCGAGCTTGCGCCTGGCCATCCCATAGCCGGTCGCCACCAGCGCCAGAGAGTGCATCGCCGGCAGCTCGTTCTCGCGACCGATGCGCACGTACACGCCCGTCTGCGCCAGCGCCGCACGCAGTACCTGTAGCAGCGCCACGCGCCGCTCGAGCAGGTCGATCAGCTCGTTCACATGCGTCGTGCCTTCGGTCTGACCGGCCTCGAACAGCCGCGCGGTGCCCTCCACGAAAAGTGAGTCCTCGCCTTCGGAGGCGAGATCGCCGAACGCCGGTGCGAAGCGTTTCAGGAAGGCGAGCTCGGTCGGAGAGAGGCTTGGGTCGACGAGGCGCTGCTGGAGCATGCGGGCGCCCAGTTCCAGGCCGACGAGGCGCTCGTTGAGGTACTCCGCCGCCCACGCCACAAGACCGGGGTCGACGGCGCGCTCGAACGTCGCGAACATCTTGGACACGTTTCCCGCGGAGGTGATGATCACTACCAGCACGACCTCGGGCTGCAGTGCCAACACCTCGATGTGGCGGATCGTCGCCGTGTTCATCGACGGTGCGGAGACGACCGCCAGCAGGTTCGTCATTTGCGACAGCGTCTCGGTGGTCGCACGCATCGCCTCGTCGACCTCACGGCGGATCAGCGACAGCTCCAGACGCTGCGGCGGGGCCTGCAGGCCGTGCTGGGAGCTGAGCAGACGATCGACGACGTAACGGTGGCCGGCGTCCGTGGGCACTCGGCCGGCCGAAACATGGGGATGATCGAGCAGGCCATACTCCTCCAGCATGCGCCAGTTCGTTGCGCACGGTCGACGGGCCGCAGTCGAGGTCGGGTGCTGCCGCGATCGAGCGCGACGCGACCGGCTGTCCGGTTCGCAGGTAGTCGTCGACTACCTTGCACAGGATGTGCTCCTGACGGGGGCTCAGCATGATCTTGATTGTAGGCGCCGTCCCGACGCCGCAAGCGAGCGCGTAGCCGCTACAGCTCGAGCTCGGCCTGCGCGTTGCGGATGATCTGCTTGCCGGTCTGCTCGGCGACCGTGTCGATCACTGCGCGCCCGTCGGAGCGCTCGCTCACGGTGCCGGTCACCAGCACCTCCTGCTCGGGCACGCCCATCCCGCGGAACTGGACCGACAGGCGCTTGAGGTGCTCCGGGCCACCGGCCGCCTCGGTCTGCGCGCGCGCCACCTGCGCCATCGTCCACAGGCCGTGCAGGATCCGCCCCGGCAGCCCTACCGCACGCGCGAACTCCTCGTCGATGTGGATCGGGTTGAAATCACCGGAGGCACCGGCGTAACGCACGGTCAGGTACTTGTCAGGGGTGACCCTGAGCTCCGGGATTTGCTCGCCTGCGTTCAGCTCTGCCATAGCACTCACACTCCTCGGACGATGTTCGTCCACGTTCCGCGGCAGACCTGCTCACCGCGCTGATTGGTGGAGATCGACTCGAATACGTAATAGCCGCGACCATCCTGCTCTGAGATGTCCTTGACGCTTGCCGTCGTGCTGATCTCATCGCCGGCGACCACAGGCGAACCCCACACGAACTCCTGCCCACCGTGAACCATCATCGCGAAGTTCAGCTCGATCTCGGGGTCGAAGATCGGCGGCCCCACCGACGGCCCGCTGTAGACGACGGCGAACATCGGCGGAGCGACAACATCGGCATAACCGGCCGCGCGCGCAGCCTCCACGTCGAGGTGCACGGGGTTGGTCTCGCCCACGGCACGGGCGTACTCCCTGATCTTCTCCCGGCCGACCGCATACAGCACCGGCTCGTAGGTCTTGCCGATCGCGTTGGTGTTGACAGGCATTTGAACTGACTCCTCCTGGGCCGGGGCTTGCGCGCCACCGCTGGTCTGGGACTGCGCTGCGGCGGGCCAGTTTACGCGCTGTTGCGACTTGTCCACGATCTGGCGCGCCCGCGCTCATGCAGTTACGCCGCTGGGCGCGCCGTTGGGCTACCCGTCGCTGCAGTCACGGCCCGCCGCTGGCTCACACGGCTGCAGTCGCCTTCGCTCGCGTCAACTAGGCGACTGCACTGGGATAACCACGAATTTCAGCATCACAGAGCCAAACGGCGCGTTCATCACGGGAGGCGACTGCACCGAGGCAGCACTCGACGAGCACACGGCTCGATGGTTCTCCAGGGCACAAGCTAACCTCGGCCGTCTTCCTTATCGCCACCCCCGAGCCATTTCGGCACCCGCCGACACCTCCCCCAGCCCGCCGTCACGAGCGAACGAGTAGACCGGATCTCCCTTCGCGGGCCAGCTCGCCGACGCACATGACGGCGGGCCGATCATTTGATCCACCGCTGCGATGAGCGCGTTCGCGCCAGCTTCTGCCGGCCGCCCACTCAATACCGAGATATCCGAGAACCCCTAGGGGTTCTCGGTCGCTGCCAACAGCTTTGTGACGGCGACCAGGGGCGCTTGACGGAGGTCCACGCAGCTCCTAGAAGCCGCTCGAAACACCCTCGGATCGCTACCAAGCGAAGCCGACCAGACCGGCAGGAGAACAGCCATGACACAAACGCTCTCGCCCAGCGCCCCCGCCCACCACCGCACAGCCGGCCACAGCAGCGGCGCAAGCACCCGTCGCCGGCAAGCCCGCGAGCTGCACCGTCGCGGCCCCGATCGCGTTCAGCACGAGCTCGGGCTTCTGCGCGAGCTCAGCCGATACACCGACCGGCAGGATCGTACTCGCGAGGTTCTCGCCCGCCCGGCAGCGGCAGGAAGCGTGCTGGTGATCGATCGTGACCTTCTCACCCACGGCGACGTACGTCTGGTGGCACACCTGGCGCACGACGAGCCCGCCGAGAACGCCGCGGTGGTTTGCCGCGACTACCTGGCGGACATCGCCACAAACCACCGCCGCTGTCGAGCGCTGACCGCCGATGATCTGCGTAGCTCGCCGTTTGCAGACGAGCGGAACAGCCGGCCCGATCGCGAGCCGTCCGGCCACCCTGGACGGCTCGTCGACCGCCACGGCTACCGGTACCGCCTGGAGCTGCTGCACACGGGGATGTCGATCCCCGAGCTGCGTTGGTGGCGCCAGCCGGCCTGCGGCGACGGCACACCGGTGAGCGTGCGCGAGATCATTGCCGCGATCGAGAGCTACGAGCCGGTGTGCCCGCTCACGAGCCGCGCGCTCTCGCGCCACGGCGCCGGCTCTGAGATATCCACCACCGTGCTGCGGGCAGAGCTGGCACGGGTGCAGCGGAGCCCGATCGTGCTCAACCGGCGTTTGCGTGAGGTCGTACTCGAAATGGCCGACCGCGAGCAGCTCAGTATCAGCGAGATCGCAATCCGCTGTGGGCGCGTCAAGCGCGACCGCAAAGGTAACGAGAGCGGGGAGACGAGCTGGCTGGCGCGGCGCCTGGGACTGCTCCCTGAGGGCGGCCGGAGCACGCCGACACCGTGGATCCACAGCGATGTGCTCGCCCTGATCGCGCGCAGCGGTCTCGGGATCAGTCCGCGCGAGGTCGAGCTCTGATGCGCGCCCTCCCCGCGGGACCGATCCTCGTGATCGAGTCCGACGGCCGACTCGGCCACGCGATCGTCGAGCAGCTCGTGGCTGACGGTTTCAGCGCGGAGCTGGCCCGCACAGCTGAGCATGCACGGATCCTGGCTCGTGCGAGCGCCCCGACGCTAGCGCTCCTTGGCCGTCTGGATGCACCCCGCGGCGCACTGGCACTGCTTGAGGAGATACGCCGGTCGGCCCAGGCGGACACACCCTGGGATTGCGAGCTGCCGGCGATCGTCCTCGGCTGCCGCAGACGCGAGCTCGACATGCTCCGTGCATTCGATGCCGGCGCAGACGACGTGATTTCCGAGCCAGTCACCTACGTTGAGTTGCGGGCTCGTGTGCGGGCCGTCCTGCGCCGCGCCACAGGCGCACTTGCGCATGCGCAATCGATCGAGGTCGGAACGCTGAGGATCGACACGAGCGCCCATACGGCCAGCGTGGATGGGCGGCCCCTGGATCTTCGTCGGATGGAGTTCGAGTTGCTCGTGCACCTCGCCCGTGAGCCACAGCGGGTGTTCGCAAAGGACGAGCTCCTGCGCACAGTCTGGGGATACCGCTCGGGTGGATCGACCCGCACACTCGACAGCCACGCAAGTCGGCTGCGTCGCAAGCTTGCTCCCGACGGCGCCCGGCAGTGGGTCATAAACATCTGGGGAATCGGCTACCGACTGATCTGAGCAGCCGCCGGGACGCGGTCAACCAGACACGACATGCAGCACCGATGGCGGGCCCTTGGGTCCGCCATCGCTCGTTAACCAACCACGACCGGCCGACGCCGGTCCGAACGGACCTGCCGTGGTGCGGGCCGAGAAGGGAGTGGCGCAATGCCCTCATCGCAGAATGTATTCCTCGAAGGCGAACCCGATCCGCAGGCACTCGTTGGTCAATTCGTCCACTGGCTGCTGATAGCGACAATCCACTGTGCCGCGGGCGTGGCGTTCGGCATGCTCGCCGCGCGGCTGATGCGCAGCAGGCATCTCCACTGGAGCTGGGCGGCGCTTGCGCTCTTGCTTGTGGTGCTGGCAAGGCCGGGCTCGAAAGCCCAGCGTCCATCCTGGCGTTGGGGGCACTCGTTGCCGCAACGCGCAGTCGACGCTGGCATCGTGAAGACCTCGGTGCCGGTGCCGATCTCGCCGAGATCGCAGCCGCCCGAAGATCACCACTCGACCTCCTGCGCCCGTTCGCTCGGACGCTCGCTCGAGCGCCGGCGATGCGACTAGGTGCAGCCTTCGACGGAGCACGGCGGGTCCGTGGCAACGGGGAGCTGCTGATCGGTTTCGACGAGAGCCGCCGCAGCGTGTCGATCCCGTTCGGCGCAGATGGCGGCGGCAAGCACACGCTCGTCCTCGGTGCGACCGGCTCGGGCAAGACGGTCACGCAGACGTGGATCACGACTCGCTCGATCGAGCGGGGGATGGCTGCGGTGGTTCTCGACCCGAAGGGCGACCGCGACATGCGCGAGCAGGTGCGTGGCGCGGCGCTTGCTGCGGGAAGGTCGTTCCTGGAGTGGACACCCGACGGCGATCGCGTCTACAACCCGTATGCAAGGGGCAGCGCCAGCGAGATCGCCGACAAGGCGCTGGCGGGCGAGCGCTTCACCGAGCCTCACTACCTGCGCCAGGCGCAGCGCTATCTCGGTCACGTGGTGAGGGCGTTGCGCGACTCCGACACCGAGGTGAGCCTCAACGCGATCGTCGAGTATCTGGAGCCCTCGCGGCTGGAGGTGCTTGCCCGCTCGCAGCCCGAGGAGACGGCCCGCAAGACGTTTGCCTACCTCGACTCGCTGTCCTCTCGTCAGCAGAGCGATCTGGCGGGGGTGCGTGATCGACTGGCGATCATGGCCGAGTCCGACGTCGGGCGATGGCTGGATCCGCGCACCGCCGGCGCCGCACGGTTCGACCTGCTGGCTGCGGTGCAGGAACGAGCGGTGGTCTATTTCAGCCTCGAATCCGACAGCCGGCCGCTGCTCGCTCAGATGCTGGGGGCGGCGATCGTCCAGGATCTGCAGACGGCTGTGGCGGCATCGCAAAGACGGCCGGTCCCGACGCTGGTCGTGATCGACGAGTTCTCTGCGATCGCCGCCGAGCAGGTGGTGAGGCTGTTCGGTCGTGCGCGCTCGGCCGGGTTCAGCCTGCTGCTGGGCACCCAGGAGCTCTCGGATCTCAGGCCCCCCGGCAGCGAGCGGCTGTTCGAGCGGGTGCTCGGCAACCTCTCGGTGCTGATCGCCCACCGCCAGGTGGTTCCCAGCTCCGCCGAGCTGATCTCCAGCGTGGCCGGCACGAGGGGTGCCTGGAAGGTCTCCCAACACAGCGATGGCAGAAGCACGCGGACCCGGAGCCGTGAGCCTTTGCTCGATCCGGATCAGGTGATGAGCCTCGAGCGCGGGTGGGGAGCGGTGCTCGTACTCGAGCACGGCGGCAGTGTGCGACTCGCACACATGTTCTCCCCCGCACGGCGCCACTGACCCGGCGCCAACGCCGCGATCGCGGCCGCGTGGGTCGGCGAGCGCCACCTCGGCCTGCGTAGCCGAGCCTTCAGACAACGACAGCAAGGAGCACACGATGACCCGAGCAAGCAGAGCACCCTCACCCGATCAGCTGTCGCTCCTGCGCTGGACGGTCCGCCTGGGAGCCGTCACCGCCGAGGCACTCCGCCAGCGTGACGGCCGCACAATCGCCTCGGCACGCGCCCGTCTGGGCGCCGCCGAGCGCGCCGGGCTGCTGACAGGCAAACGGATACTCGTCGGACGCCCGACGCTTTACACGGCGACGCGCGACGGCTTGCGCGCCTCCGGCCTCAGCGGCATGGAGCCGTGCCGGCTGAGCGTGTCAAACGCACCGCACGCGATCGCCTGCGCCGAGGTGGCTGCGGCACTGGAGAACGCCTACCCCGATCATCGCCTGATGGGCGAGCGCGAGCTGCGCCGGGAGGAGCGCGAATCGGGGATTGAGCTGGCAAGCGCACGCCTCGGCGGCGCACCCGACGACGCACCGCTGCTGCACCGGCCGGACCTCGTGCTGTGGCCGGAGGACCCGCAGGATGGCCTGCCGGTTGCGGTGGAGGTAGAGCTGACTGTCAAGGCTCCCCAGCGGCTCGTGGAGATCTGTCGAGCATGGGCACGCTGTCGCTGCGTCGCCGGCACGCTGTACCTCGCCGCGCCCGAGGCTCAGCGGCCACTGGCACGGGCGATCGAGCGTGCACAGGCCGATCCGCGGATCGTGGTCGTGGCACTGGATGCGGTGATCGACCCCAACGCCCCGGGGGGCACGCCGACGGTGAGTACCGTCCCAAGCGATGCGTAGCTTGGCGGTGGGGGGTCAACCATCTAGCAATGGAGACCGATCATGTCCTACTTCAGCATCAACCGCGTTGTTCTCGTTGGCCGGCTCACCCGTGACCCGGAGCTGCGAGCACTCCCCTCGGGGGCCAGCGTCTGCAGCCTGCGCGTCGCGTGCAACGCCAGCAGGCGAGACGCCGACGGCGAGTTCGTCGAGCGGCCGAACTTCTTCGACGTGAGCGTGTTCGGCGCCCCGGGAGAGAGCGTGGGGCAATACATGCGCCGCGGCAGTCGCGTGGCGATTGACGGGCGACTGGAGTGGCGTGAGTGGGAGACCGCCGAGCAGGAGCGCCGCCAGGCTGTGAGTGTGGTCGCCGACCGGGTGCAGTTCCTCGACAGTCCCAGCGAGCGCCCGCAGGCCGGCGACGGTGATGGCGAGGCAGTCGAGAACGACGGCGAGCTCGTCAGTGTCGGTGTCGGCGAGGACGACCTCGTCTTCTAAGACCTACTCCCCGGGCGCCGCGGACCGTGCCCGCCGAGAGACCGACTGCGGGATGCCTGACGCGGCGTCCCGCAGTCGCCCGGTCGGGCCTTTTTGTGGTTAAGGACCTAAGCGGAGATAAGGACCTAAGCGGAGACATCCGCTGCCAGGACATCCCGCGGCTCGACGGTCGCCTCGCGCGCACGGGGATCACCTTGCGCAGCGCTGACGCGCACCTCGGGCGGAAGCCGTGGCACCCCGTAGCCACGCAGCAGACCCTCGTGCACATCGCGCTCTGCGACAAACACGATGCGCTCCCGCCCGGTGTACTCCCAGTCGAGCGGATACTCGCCGGCGTAGGCACGGCAGGCACACAGAACCCCGTCTGCGCCGGCTGCGCACTCGCGCGCCCGACCACGATCGCGGCACACGAACACAACCATCGGCACGGCTTCCGCGCGGCGTCCGTAGCGCCGAACGTGCACCGACCAGCCCGACAGGAAGTGGTCGTAGCGTTGGAGCTTGCGCGCACCCGCGCCGGCGGCAGGCCGATCGTCGAGCTCGACGATCAGGTCAATCGCCGGACGCTGCTGGCCGGCTGACGCGATCTCGACGATGGCATCGGGACGCAGCGTCTCAAAGCGCTCCGCTGCCACCGGCCGACCTGCAGCATCGAATCGCAGGAAGTCATGCGGGGTGCGTCCGCCTGGCAGCTGCAGATCTCCGGGCGCCAACCCCACTTGCCCTTCACCGCCACGGCGCGTGGGCGGCGAGAGCACCGATGCCGCCGGGCCGCGCATCCCCACGCAGGAACCGTTTAGGAGTGGTGTGAGCGCCAGTACCCAGCCTGCAACGTGGACGTCGTGGCAAGCCTGTCTCAAGGCGTTCTCGCCGGTGCCTGCGATGCCTGCACCGGACGCGACCACTGAGCTCGTTCCGTCGCCGAACGCCGCCGCAGAATAGCCGTGGGACTCCAGCATCCCGACGCCGGCAGCGGTGACCGCATAGCACATGGGTATGCCTCCGCCGTCGCGACGATGGAATTGGAAGCGGTCCACCAAGCCCGCGTCAGACAGGCGCTTAAGCCGTCGCTGTGTGGTCGTAACGGAGCGTCCTGAGTTGAAGCGGCGATGCAGCTGACTGGTGAGCACGTGCCGCATGGTTACGATCACCGCGAGCATCTCCACGTCGATACGGTCTGGCTCGAGCGCGCGGGGCGATGCGATCGGCTTGGCCCGGCGGACGCTGTGGGCGCCATCCAGCTCCACGAGCTCGCGGTAGCTCTCGGCGGGCGTTTGCGCCAAGCTGGTCACGGTAGCTGTGGAGGCGCCTGTGGAGGCACCGCGATCGGCTGCCGCGGGGCGTTGCGACTGGCCGACCATCGCGAGGATCGTCAACGCGAGGTGCCCCGGCGTCACGCTGGGCGCGATCCCAGTGCGGCTGGCGCAGATCGCTGAGATGGCGTGCGCCCCGCGCTCACGCTGGCGGGCAGCGTGCAGCGCCAGGCGCTGCCGGTCGATCGTCAGCGGGATCGTCTCAGCGACGAACGGGGACTGACGCCCCTCCGGGGTGACCCAGCTTGCGATCGCGTGATGCTTGGGCAGGTGCAGTCGGACATCAGGATGACCAAGGCTCGACAGCCGCTCGACGCCCGGGCGAACGGTGTCTGAGAACTCAGCCATCGTCAGCGCGACCGCGTCGCGCGCGTCGCGCGCTGAGGCGGTCGCGAAGTACACGCGGTGGGCGAACAGCGCGTCGAGCTGGTCGCGAACCTCCCGCTCGGTCCACTGCGCGTCGGCCTGCCAGCAGGCGACCGTCTCGAGTCCCGCTGAGCGCTTCAGCGCCATCGTCTCGGCAAACCCACGGTTGATGACGAGCGGCGCCTCGTCGACCTTGAGCGCGACGGCCACCCTGCTGCTCGGCCGGCACGAGATCCTGCTGACGCGCAAGCGCTGCGTCGAGCATCCCGACGAGCAGCTGCATCAGCACGGACGTGTTGCCCGCGCCCATCGCGCCGAGCGCGCCCTTGACGACCAGCACCTGCCGCTCGGCGATCACCCGGTCGAAGTCGACCCTCAGCGAGTCGTTGAGCAGCACTCGCTTGATCGACGACGAGTTGAGCAGCCGCGCGAGCTTGTTCACCGGCGCGTCGAGCTTGGCGGTGGTGGTACTGCGCGCGTCCGCCAGCTGCGCGGTCAGCTCTGCAGTGAAGAACTCGGAGATCTCCTTGAACTCAGGCAGCGCCCTGCACGCGCGTACCGACGCTGTTGCGGTACGCGTAGCCCGTCCTCGCCAACCGACAGCAGCCGAGCCGCGTCCCACAGGGTGCAGTCGACGGTCGTAGGCGAGCACCGCGATGATCGCGTTGCGCAGATAGCGGTCGGAGGAGGCACGGATATCGGCATCCGTGAACAGGTTCTTCAGCGCCGCGACGACGTAGTCGGCGATCACGTCGGCGGGGGCGTCCACGGCCAGCGGGTTGAAGCCACAGGTGGGGTGTGCAAGGTCGAGCAGCGTGCACGTGCGCTCGGGTGGCACCGCGCTGAGGGCGGCATCCGCGGCGTCGCCCTTGGGGTCGAGCACGATCACCGCGCAACGCTCGCGGCGGAGATCCTCGGCGACGGTGGCCACGAGAAAGCTGGACTTGCCCTGCTCGACCGTACCCGGCACCGCCGTGTTCTGCCTGCGCAATGCGACGTGGATCGAGACCGCCCCGCGAGCGTCGCGCAGCGTGCCCTGACCGTCGGGAACTCGCATCACACCAGGCGGCGCAGGCGCCAGCGGTAGACCGCTGCGCGCAAACGGGACCGTCAGGTAGTCGACTGACGGCAGCTGCCAGATCGTCGCCAGCTCGCTCGACGCGAACACGCCCTTGTGAAAAGACGGCAGTGGGTTGCCCTCACCGCGCTGTACACGGCCAGCGTACAGTCCGAGCAGACCGTGGCGGACAACCGTTCCGCGCTCCACCAGCCGGTTCTCGGCAGCATCCGCCCGCAGCTCGGACGCGATCCGCTCACACACCGCGCGACTTGCTGCGATCACTCGCAGATCGACGAAGAACAGCGGCTTGTGCTGGATCTCCAGGCCGCCGCGGAGCTCTGCGTCCTCGACCATCGAGCGGTCGCGCACAATCAGATGCTCTCTGCGCTCACGCGAGAGTCGTGCCTCGTGGCGCTTGTACAGGTGCTTGGCAAATGCCTCGAACAGGACCGGCGTGGGCGTCAGCGCGATCTGCACGAACGCCGACTCGCCGCATGCCGCCATCACGGTCAACACTCGGTTGATCGTCGGCTCTCGCTCCCCGTCGGAGCGCTCCGGCGTCCTGATGCGCTTGATGAACTCCGCGTGCTTCTTCAACCGCAGCACGACCGGCGGCACCCCGATCGGCCGACCGTCCAAGCGACAGCCGGCAGTTGGGATAGGCCGCCTGCAGAGCAGACTCCACCATCCGCTTTGCTCCTGCGGGCAGCTGATCGCCAGCCACGCCGACTGCGAAGCACCGCCCGTGTGGTGCACCTCGAGCGACAGCGACGGCTGGCCCAACAGCAGTCGCCGCCACCAACGCCGCAGCAGACGCTTGTGCAGCGCCCCGAACATCGCGACGACCGCCTCGCCGGTCGGCGTGATCGCCGCGATATGCCTCCACCCGCAGACGCACATAGCGACGCCGGCGGCGGGCGCGTGCGCGCGCAGCGATCGCAACGATCGAGATCGCCACCACGCGCAGCGGCGCCAACAGCTTCACGGCGTCCACTCCGGGCGCCGGCGTCCAAGCTCCAGACCGCTACAGCCGGATGCTGGAGCCGGGCGGTGCGCGACCGGGGGCAACGTGCAAGGACACCGGCGTCGTGCTCGCCTGCGCAGCACCCTGCCCGGGCCCGCCGCCGAGGAACCACGCGATGACCGCACAAGCCCGCGATGATCGCAAGCAGACCCAGCAGCCGCCACAGCAGGAAGCGAAGCACCTGGCTGCTTCTCCGACGGGCGGCGCGAAACGGGACGACGCGCCGGCGACAGCGCCGAGTCATCGGCGCTCGTCCAGCAGCCCCGCGCAGCCCGAGCACGCCGCTGTGCGGCTCCGTCTATGCGTTCAACGCGGCCGAGTGGCTCGCTCCACCTGCGCGCCACGCGCCGTCAGATGCCACGCGTTCGCTGCTCCCTTCTCCTGCCCCTCGCCGAGGTTCTCCACGAGCTTCAACCGCGCGAGCCGGTTCAGCAGCTTGGAGATCTGGCCCTGGTCGACGATGCCCGAGCCTTCGGCGATCTCGCGGTTGCTCGCGCCGGGATGCTCGGCGATGACCATCAGCACCCGCACCGTCCGGTAGGTCAGGCGCATGTTCAGGCCTTCCAGCGGGTCCTTGTGGCGCGCCAGCGATCGCGAGCGCCCCACCACGCTCGGAACCTCCAGCGGCGGCCTGCTGAGTTCCTTGCCGGCGGCCCTCGCCCCCAGGTACGGGAGCACGATCATGCTCATCAGCGAGCCGAGCAGATCTGTGAGCGGCTCCTCCCCGTGCTCGAGCACGCGCGTGTGCAGCACCGCAAAGATCGCGCCCACCACACCTTCGGCCGTGACCTCGGGTGGTTCGCGGGTCGCGTTGGTGACTCCGCGTCCGCGATCGATCACCTCGGCCAGTTCATCGAGCACCTTCCCGCGCCGGTCGAGCACCCGCTCGCCGGCGCCGAGCGCCTCGACGATGCACAGCTTGGCGAGGCCCGGCTCTTCGTCCATGAACAGCAGCAGCCGCGCCAGCGCCGCGCGAACGCCGTCGCGCCAGCTGGGCTCGCGCTCGTAGGCCTCCTGCGCGATCAGCCTGCGCCTGACCCAGCGCCTGCTCAAATGCCGCCAGGAAGCAGTCCTCGCGATCGGTGAACACGTCGTAGAAGGTCTTGCGCGACACCCGCGCCCGGCTGATCACCTGCGCGACGGTCATCCGCGCGTAGCCAACGTCCTCGACCGCCTCGACCGCCGCCGCGAGCATGCGGCTGCGCTGGATCTGCGTCACCTGTCCGCGCGGCAAACCCCCAGGACCCGGGCGCAACCGCGGTGTCGCCGCGCGTGTCTTGTACATAACAGTCATGTCTACCCCGCTTAGTCGTCTGTTTCGCCAGTAATAGTGAACAGTCAAGTCTGCTCAAGCCACGGCATCCCGTGGTACGCCGCATGCGAGCAGGCGCATCGCCCACTCATGCGCTATACAGGAGATTCCCGGGTCTAGACCCTTAAGTCGAGGCGCGTCTCTGACTTTTTTCCCGCTGGTTCGAATACCCTTCCGTAGATTCAACCGGGGTTGACCCCGCCGACCCAGCCCAGACTCTTCTCCCGAAGGGAGCGCTCAGGAGTCCATTATCCAGAAAGTATCCAACTTCGGGCAAAGAGTATCCTGTCACAGGACATCATGCAGTCGACGAGAAGCCGTGGCACGCTGACGCCAGAGACTGCCCCAGCATCACCGGCCCGAACCTGGCATCGGCATGCCGAGCGAGCCTTGCTTGTTGGAGCAAGCGTCCTACGACGTGCGGCGACTGAGGAGAGTTCTGGCGAGTACCGCTACCGGGATTCGAACCCGGGTTTCCGCCATGAGAGGGCGGCGTCCTAGTCCCCTGGACGATAGCGGCGCGAAATCGACGGCCCCGAGGCTAGCAAAGCGCCCGCAACGCGGTCCTCCCGGTGCTCCTCATGCGGGCGCGTCGCGGGGCGGCCGCGTGCCCGCCTGCCGCGGCCCTCTGCGATATCTTCGCATCCGCACGCGGATGTGGCGGAATTGGTAGACGCGCACGGTTCAGGTCCGTGTCGGGGCAACCCGGTGGAGGTTCGAGTCCTCTCATCCGCATCGGGAGTGCCCGCAAGCTCGCGGTTTTCAGACCCTCGCCGGTTCGCCCAGATGGACTTTCCGAGCTCAAGGCCATTGCCGACGAACCGAAAAGCCAGTGTGGAGGCTGCTACCAGCCAGCGGACGGCCAACCCGGCCGACAGCGCCAGCGCTCTGGGGGGCAACGCCAACGCCGACGCCAACGCGCGGTGGTGCGCGTGGCGCGACAGCCGATCCTGGACATCGACGCGCGCCTGATCGGCTACGAGCTGCTGTTTCGCGAACCGCCGGCGACGAGACAGCAGAGATCGTTCGACGACCGAGCGGCGACGGCCACCGTGATCGTCGACGGGTTGCTCGACGTCGGACTGCTCGACCTCGTCGGCGATGGCCTGGCGTACGTGAACGTCTCGCGAGATTTCCTGCTCAGCGTACGTCCGTTGCCGCTACCGGCAGCGAATGTCGTGCTCGAGCTGCTCGAGGACCAGATCGTGGACGAGGCGCTCCTGGAGGTTCTGGCGGAGCTGGTCGAGAAGGGCTTCACGATCGCGCTCGACGACTTTCGCTTCACATCCGCCACCGAGCAGCTACTGCCGTACGCGCAGCATCGTCAAGGTCGACGTGCTCGAGCACACCGGTCCTGACCTGGAGGATCTGGTAGCCCGCCTGCGCGCACAGCGCCCATCCCTCACTTTGCTCGCCGAGAAGGTCGAGACGCAGGAGGAATTCGAGCATTGCCGCGAGCTCGCGTTCCAGAGCTTCCAGGGTTACTTCTTTGC
Organism: uncultured Solirubrobacteraceae bacterium; assembly: GCA_963779665.1. Lineage (GTDB taxonomy): Bacteria > Actinomycetota > Thermoleophilia > Solirubrobacterales > Solirubrobacteraceae > Palsa-744. Next base: position 104,176 of record CAVZYW010000004.1, read on the forward strand.
GAAGCCGTCGCTCGTGCAGCAACACCGTCTGCCGTCACAGGGCCTCACTGCGCTTGGTGCGATGGCCGAGCTAACCGCAACCGAAGACTTCGACGAGCTGCATCGCATCATCACGCGTGATGTCGGCCTGAGCATGCGCCTGCTGCGCTATGCCAATTCGGCGTATGTGGCCCTGCCCCGACGCGTCGGCTCGGTCCAGGAGGGACTCGCCTGGCTCGGCGCGATCACCGTGCGCCGCTTCGCGCTGATGGCTGCGCTCGCCAGCGCTCGCGACGTACCCGATGTGCTGCTGGTGACAGCGCTCGTGCGTGCCCGCATGTGCCAGTTGCTCTCCGGCGCCGGCGAAGCCAAGGCCGAAGACTCGTATTTCACGGTCGGCCTGTTCTCGGTCGCCGACGCACTCGCCAACGCGCCGATGCAAGAGGTGATCGATCAACTTCCGTTCCGCGATGACATCGCCGCGGCGCTCCTGCGCGGCAGCGGTGAGCTCGGTGAGCTGCTCGCCGAAGTCATGGCATACGAGCGCGGCGACTTCGATGCCAGCAGCGAGCTGATCGCTCGCCACCCCGACATCGAGCAGATCTACCGCGACGCGACCAAGTGGGCCGACATCGGCGTCACCGAGCGCGCATGACTGCCCGACGGCGCAACGGCCATTCCAGCGCCGCGCCGATCGAAGCGCTACATCGCGCCCGAAAGGACGACTGGGTCAGCATCTGAACAGCGGTAAGCAACCGCCGGCGCAGTGGCCGGCGGTCGCTCGAAAGCCGCTATCAAAGGCGAAGGCTAGTTCGCTTAGTGCTCGTTGCTACGACGCTGACGTCGCTGCATCGCCAGGATCGAGAAGCCCGCACCCAGCAGTACGACGCCAAAGCCGATGTCCCATCGCAGGTCGAAACCCGTGAACGGAAGCGTTGTGGCTGTCGTGGTAGGAGTGGTAGCTGTGTTCGTCGGCGCCGTTTCGTTGGTCGGGGTCGACGTCGCCGGCTTTTCTTCTTCTTTGGACGGCAACGTGCCGGTCTTCGGCGTCGTGGTCGTAGCCGGCTTGTTCGGTGTCTGGGCGTAGCCTTCAGTGGCCGCCAGAGCTGTGCTCGGCACCATGACCGCCAGCGCCAGCGCAAGCGCCACCGGTAGGGCGCGCAGCCCGCGCAAGATCCTTGATGGTGCTGCGCTTACATCCAGTGGCCTGCTCGAGGCCATGACATCGGTCCGAGTCATGCCGACCTCCCATTGTTGATGAGTTGAGCGTTGCAGCCCTGCTCTAGGGCCTCTTTCCGTGCTTGTTCTATCCGTTCTCTGTGGCAAGGCATCGTCTCTGGTTCGCCATTTGTAGGCAGTCGCCTGCCTCCCATTCTCCAAGGTCTATCAGCTATCGCGGCCGCCGCATACTCTCGCATACCCACTCTCCGTCCTCGTGACACGGCCAAACCCGTCATTCGAGCAGCACACGACCCTCGAGCGTGCCCTCCGCGAGCCTCCCCCGCAGCACCTTCTTGTCGAACTTGCCGACGCTCGTCTTGGGGATCTCCTCGATGAACGCGAACTCGTCGGGAAGCCACCACTTGGCGACCCTGCCGCTGAGATGCTCCACCAGCTCCTGCGGGCTTGCAGCGTTGGGCTCGCGCAACACCACGCAGCAGAGCGGCCGCTCCGCCCAGCGCTCATCGGGCTTGGCGATCACAGCGGCCTCGATGACATCCGGATGCGACATCAGCTCGTTCTCGAGCTCGACCGAGGAGATCCACTCGCCACCGGACTTGATCACGTCCTTGGCCCGATCGGTGATCTGCACGAACGCCTGCTCGTCCACCGCGGCGATGTCGCCGGTGCGCAGCCAGCCGGCATCGAACTTCTCATCGCCGGAGTCGTCGCGGAAGTAGCCGGCGGCAATCCACGGACCGCGAACCTCGATCTCGCCCGTTGACTCGCCGTCCCAGGGGACCTCACCGCCGTCGTCGTCCACCAGGCGCAGCTCGACCCACGGCAAGGGTCTGCCCTGCCGCGCCCGGTCGTCCCAGTAGGCGTCGATCGTGCGACACCCTCCCGCGGACGTGCGTAGGTCGCCACCGGGCTTGTCTCGGTCATGCCCCAGGCCTGGAAGATGCGCACGCCATGACGCTCTTCGAAATCCTTCATCAACGATCGCGGCACCGCCGAGCCCCCGCAGGCCGCGTTCGTGAGCGAGGACAGGTCCACGTCGCTGTGCTCGTCGGCGTAGCGGAGCACGTCGGCGAAGATCGTCGGCACGCAGCCCATCTGCGTGGGACGCTCCGCCGCGATCAGCTTCGTCAGATGCTCGGCCGCCAGGAAGCGGTCCGGCAGGATCAGATCCGCTCCCGCGAGCGCCGCGCCATATGGCAGCCCCCACGCGTTGGCGTGAAACATCGGCACCACCGCCAGCACCCGGTCCGCGCGCGACAGCCCGTTTGCATCGGTCATCAACGTCGCCGACGAGTGCAGGCTGATCGAGCGGTGCGAGTACAGAACGCCCTTGGGGTTGCCGGTCGTGCCGCTGGTGTAGCAGAGCGCAGCAGCCTGACGCTCGTCCAGCTCCGGGTAGTCGAACGCCTGTGGGGAGCCGGAGCCGGCCTGCTCCAGCAGCTCCTCGTAGCGCAATGCACTAGGCAGCTTCTCAATGTCGGGTACATCGGCGCCGCTGTCGGCCATGACCACGTAGTGCGCGACGCCCTCGAACGTGGGCACGAGCTTCGCCAGGGCCGCCACCAGCGAGCCGTCGACGAAGATCACCTTGTCTTCGGCGTGGTTGACGATGTAGGTCAGCTGCTCCTCGAACAGGCGGATGTTGAGCGTGTGCAGAACCGCCCCCATGCACGGCACGGCGAAGTACAGCTCGAAGTGACGTTGGTTGTTCCAGGCGAACGTGGCCACGCGGTCGCCGGGCTGCACGCCAAGGCCGGCGAGCGCCCGTGCGAGCAGGTCGATGCGCTCGGACAGCTCCGCGTGCGCCGCACGCTGGACCGAGCCGTCGTCCAGCAAGGTAACGACCTCCGCGCCTTGGTTGCACGTGCCCAACCTCCGCCGAATGTGGTTTAGCGTGAGCGGGAAATCGTTCTGCATCAAGCTCTCCAGCATCTGGCTCATCCTCTCCTGATCTCCTCCTGCGGCGCAAGCTCCAGGAGCTCATCGTAGATGCCGCGGGTGCGCTGCGCGATGTCATCCCAGTCGAAGCGCAGCACGTGCTCGGAGGCCTGTGTCACGAGACGGTCGCGCAGCTCGCCGTCGATCAGCAGCCGTTCGATCATCACGCCGAGATGCTCGGCATCGCCGCCGTTGAAGCGCAGTCCCACGCGCTCACCCACGGGCACCACCTCGCGCAGACCGCCGGTGTCCGCCACGATGCACGGGCACCCTGACGCCATCGCCTCAAGCGCCACCAAGCCAAACGGCTCATAGATCGATGGGACCACGCACAGATCGGCTATCCGATAGAGCGAGTGCAACACGTCATCGCCGATCCAGCCTAGGAAGGTTCCGTGGCCGCTGAGTCCCAACCGCTGCGCCTGCTCCTTCAGATCTGCCTCGTAGGTGCCGCTGCCGGCCACCAGGAAGCGCACGTCGCCGACCCGCTCGATCACCTCCGGGAGCGCGTCGAGTGCAAGCTGAAAGCCCTTCTCGTAGACCAGCCGCCCGACCAGCAGCACCAGTCGCTCGTGCGGCGCGGCGAACTCCGCTCGCAGCCTGCTCAGATCGCCCGTCGGTCGCAGTTCGCTCGGATCCACCCCGTTGGGGATGACCGCCACCCGCCGCTCCTGCAGGTCGAAGATGTCAGCGACGTGACCACGCATGTAGTAGGAGCAGACGATCACCGCGTCGGCGCGGCGAGCCATCCGCCGCTCGACCGCGTGAATATGCGACTGCGGCGGCTCAGCCACCCAGCCCTGGTGGCGACCGTGCTCAGTGGCATGGATGGTCGTGACGTAGGGCACGCCGAGCCTGTCCGCCAGCGCCGCGGAGGCCCGCCCGACAAGCCAGTCGTGACCATGCACGAGGTCGTAGGAATGCTCCTGTGCGAGCGCGATCCCCGCCGCGAGCATGTCGTCGTTCATCTGCTCGACCCAGGCCACAAACCGATCGAGGTCCCGAGGCCAGCCCGGCTCCGGGACGCGATGAACGTTCACGCCACCCTCCTGCACACCATTGCGCTCGATATCCGGCTGGGGGCCGACGCCGCGGGTGAGAACGTCCACGCACATGCCCTGCCGGACCAGCGCCTCCGCGAGCTTGCGCACGTGCCGGGCCAGGCCGCCCTCGATCACAGGCGGGTACTCCCAGGAGAGGATGAGCACGCGGTTGCTCATTCAAGAGACCCTATATGCCTGCGTCCGCACAGCTTGTCCCAACGATGTCAGGCCTGCTCCGCGCGCGTACGCCGGCCGCGCCGAGCCGAAAGCAGGCGCGCATCAGATTCCAATCAGCCCGAGCTCGTCGAAGCGTCGTGCCGCGTCGGACGCCCATACATCCGCGCCGTCGAGACACACCAAGCCCGCGTCCGACAGCCGTTCCAGCGCCGCCGCGAATGCCTGCGCGTCGGCGTTCAGCTCGCCCGCAAGCTGCTCCCGCGGGGAGCGCCGTCCATCCTCCGCGCTCAGCAGCGCCAGGACGATCGACCGTTCGAGCCGTCGACTGCCGGCCGCTGGCATTTGCTCTGTCATGACAGCATTGTGTCTGGTCCGGGCGCCGCTGGTGTGCGAGACGTCGAGCGGCGCTCCGCAGCGCTGCCCGATCGAGTCCGCGTGGCCGTCGGTGACAAGCCTCATCGACAGCATCGCGGAAGTACTCTCCAGCCCGTTCCTGCCCTATGCAGCGAGGGCGATCGCCAGGGCGTTGTTCGCCATCCGAGCGCCCGTGGTCCTGGTCAGCCCGCCGACAGGCTCCTCAGCCGAGCGGCGGCATCCTCGAGACGATCGTCGCCCCAGAAGGGCTCACCGTCGATCGTGATCGTCGGCACGCCGATCACGCCCAACTCGTGAGCTGCGTCGGTGGCCGCTCGCAGAGCCTGCTTGATCTGCGGATCCTGTGTCGCGATCTCGACATCTCGGCGATCAAGGCCCACGGCCTGCGCCACGTCGAGCACGTTGGCTGGAATGCTCAGGTCACGTCCAAGTAGAAACGCGTCGCGGAAGGCCTGCAACGTGAACTCGCGCCCGCGCTGCCCAGCGAACGCAAACGTGGCGGCACGCATCGCCATCAGGTAGTTGCCGGGCCACGGGTCCGGCCAGCGGATCGAAGGTAGCCGGTAGCCACGGGCACGATGTTCGATCTCAGCCATTCCGGCTTGTCTGAGGTTATGGTCGGCGAGCGCCCAAGAGCTTCTTCCGGTCAGCTTGAACAGCGCGCCCAGCGACACGGGCTGCCAGACGATCGGCTCCTGCAGAACGAGTGGCAGGCGCTCGGCGGCAAGGTAGGCGTACGGCGATCCAAGGTCGAAGTAGAACGTCACCTGCGGCATCGGGCTGTCTCCAGAATGCGTTCGCTAAAATGAACGATACGTTCCTTATGCTAGACGATGATGCCAGAGAGAGTGCCGTGCGAAAGGTGCTCGGGTCCAACCTGCGGAGGACTCGGGTCGCGCGCCATCTGTCGCTCTCCGAGCTCGCCCGTGCGACAGACATGAGCAAGGCGACCCTGTCTGTGATCGAGAGCGGCCGCGCCAATCCCACGATCGAGACGCTTGCCGCCCTGGCCCGTGCGCTACACGTCTCGTTCACCGAACTGCTGGAAGAACCAACTCTCGGAGAGATCCGCGTGGTGCGCTCCACGCGCACGCAGACACAACACGACGACGCGGTGCGAGCGCTCGAGGAGTCCTCTTCGGCCGGCGGCTTCGACGTGCTGGAACTGGCGCTCGGAGCGCGTCAGCTCTATGCGCTCGACGCAAAGCCGGTCGGTGCTCGCGCGCACCTGTATGTGCTGGCCGGCAGCCTGATAGCCGGCCCAGCTGAGCGCTACACCGAGCTGGCAAGCGGCGACTACGCGTCGTTCCCGGCCGACGTCGCTCAGATCTACGAGGCGGTGCGCCGCCCCGCCCGCGCGCTGTTGCTGACGCAGGTGCCCAACCGCTGAGGCACCAGGCACGAGGCACGGACGGGATCCATAGCAGCGCAGAGAGTCAAGCCGAGCGTGACTGCTCAGGTGGCGAGAGATCGATTTGCAGCTGCCGGGGAGATGGGCGCAGCGGCTCACTCGTCTGCCGCGGCCGTCCACGCTTGACCCAGTGTCCGAGGACCTCCCTGCTGCGACACGTGTAGTGGTTGACCCGCCGATCTGTCGGCTGGATCGCCAGCCCGCCAGGCGCCGTCCCGGTGACAATCGCGTGGAAGCGTCGGCCTTTGTGGTCGACCTCGACGATGTCCCCCGCCTGGATGCCTTCGAGCCGCATTCATGGCAACTCCAGCAGGAACGACGCCGCGATGCCAGCCCGTCCTGTGCACGCTCGGCTCACAAGCGCCCGGCCCACACGGCGCCCGGCATGCTCAGGACATAGGCTGCACTTGGTGCGCTGGCTCGTAGACGGGATGAACGTGATCGGCACGCGGCCCGATGCATGGTGGAAGGACCGCCATCGCGCCATGGTCAACCTCGTCGACATGCTCGAGCGCTGGGCTGCCTCCAGCGGCGCCGACATCACGGTCGTATTCGAGCAGCCTCCCTCCCCTCCGATCCGCTCGACGGTCATCTACGTAGCGCATGCGCCGCGCCCGCGGCGTGACTCGGCCGACGACGAGATCGTCCGCCTCGTCCTCGCAGACGCCACCCCGGGAGCGATCCGCGTGGTCACCTCCGATCTGTGGCTGACCGACCGCGTGCATGCCGCCGGTGCGACCGTCGAGCCCTCGGCGCCGTTTCGAGCGCTGATCGAAGACTCATGATTCTCCCCAGCACGCGCTACGCGCGTAGCGGTGACGCGAGCATCGCCTACCAGGTCGCCGGCGACGGACCGCTCGACATGGTCTTCCTGACGGGCTGGCTGACCCAGCTGGAGCAGCTGTGGGAGGCACCGTCCAATCGCCGCTTCCTCGAACGGCTCGCCGAGTTCGGCCGGCTGATCCTGTTCGACAGTCGTGGGACGGGACTGTCGGAGCGGGTGCTCGAGACCTACACGGTCGAGCAGGAGGTACTGGATGTGATCGCCGTGCTCAACGCCGCCGGCAGCGAACGCGCGGCGGTGTTCACCTACGCGCAGGGTGGCCTCGTCGGCGCGCAGCTCGCTGCCGACTGTCCCGAGCGCGTCGGCGCGCTGATCATGTACGCATCCACCGCACGCACCTCATGGGCCCCCGACTACGACTGGGCGATGACGAACGGGGAGCGCGAGGCGTTGGGCGAGCGGACGATCGCCACGTGGGGCGAGGACAACAGCGATGCCATGTCGGCGTGGGCGCCATCGATGGCGCGCGACCCGGCGCTGGTGACATGGTTCGCGCGGATGCAGCGCCTGGCCGCGAGCCCGAGCGAGGCACGGATCATCTACAGGGCGATGGTGGACATCGACGTGCGCCATGTGCTGCCGCGCATCCACGTGCCGACGCTGATCATGCATCGACCCAACGAGCAGGTGTGGGACGTACGTCATTCGCGCTATCTGGCCGAGCACATCCCCGGCGCGCGCTATGTCGAGCTGGCAGGAATCGACTCGTTCCCGTTCCTCGGCGACAGCGAAGCCATCGTCCAGGAGATCGAGGAGTTCCTGACCGGTGTGCGCAGCGGCGGCGAGCGTACCCGCGCTCTGATGACGGTGATGTTCACGGACATCGTCGACGCGACAGCGCACGCAGCACGCGTCGGAGACGGGCGCTGGCGTGACCTGCTCGCGCACCACGACAGCGACGTGCGCGAGGAGCTCGCACGCTTCGGCGGCCGTGAGGTCAAGACGGTGGGAGATGGCTTCCTGGCGACGTTCGACGGCCCCCCATCGAGCGCGCTGCGCGCCGCGCTGGCCATCACCGCGGCCGCCCGCAAGTTGGGGGTGGAGGTGCGAATCGGCGTGCACACCGGCGAGTGCGAGCTGATCGGCGAGGACGTCGGCGGCATGGCCGTGCATATCGCCTCGCGTGTCAACGGCCTTGCCGGCCCCGGCGAGGTGCTCGTGTCGGGCACGGTGTTCGGAACCGTCGTCGGTGGGCCCTTCACATTCGAGGACCGCGGCTTTCACGAGCTCAAGGGCGTGCCTGGACGCTGGCCGTTGTTCGCCCTCGGCTGAGCACGCTGAGAGAACATCGAGGCTCACGGGACCTCCGTAGAACGCTTCTAACCTGCTGGTGGTGAGCAGCGAGAAAACAGCCCAGCGCCCAATGTCGCGAGCGCTGGTGCTGCTGATGGCGTTCACGTGTGGTGCAGCGGTCGCGAACATCTACTACGCGCAGCCGCTGCTGAGCACGATCGCGCATCATTTCTCGATCTCCGACGGCACTGCCGGGCTGGTGGTGACGGCCTCGCAGGTCGGCTATGCGGCCGGCCTGGTGCTGCTGGTGCCGCTGGGCGACCTGCTCGAGCGCCGCCGCCTGATCACGCGGATCATGCTGGTCACGGTGCTCGCGCTGGCGGCCACCGCAGCCAGTCCCAGCTTCACACTGCTGGCCGCTGCGCTGGTGCTGGTGGGGCTGACGTCGGTGGTGGCACAGATCGTCGTGCCGCTGGCGAGCATGCTCGCGCCCGAGCACGAGCGCGGACGGGTGGTGGGCAACGTCATGAGCGGCCTGCTGGTCGGGATCCTCGTGGCGCGCACTGCCAGCGGCGTGATCGCCGAGCTCGGCGGCTGGCGGCTCGTGTTCGGGATCTCCGCGGTGCTGATGCTGGTGCTGTGTGCCGTGCTGCGGGTGGCCCTGCCGGAAGTGCGTCCGACGACGACCCTCTCCTATCCAAGCTTGCTGCGATCGGTGACTCGACTGGTGGCCGAGCAGCCCACGCTGCGGGTGCGCATGCTCTACGGCGCACTCGGGATGGGCCAGTTCAGCGTTCTGTGGACCACCATCGCGTTCCTGCTCTCAGGCTCGCCGTACCACTACGGGACCGCCACCATCGGCCTGTTCGGCCTCGTCGGGCTGGCCGGTGCGCTCGCGGCACAGGCAGCCGGGCGCCTTGCCGACCGCGGACACCACCATCGCTCCACCGGCTCGTTCTTCCTGCTGATGCTCGTCTCCTGGGCCCTGATCGCCGCAGGGAGCACCTCGCTGGGCGCGCTGATCGTGGGGATCGCCCTGCTGGACCTCGGTATCCAAGGGGCCCAGATCACCAACCAGAGCGTCATCTACCGGCTGGCGCCCTCCGCGCGCAGCCGCCTGACGACCGCATACATGACCGCCGTGTTCGCTTCTGCGGCGATCTCCTCGGCGCTGGCCTCGGCGATCTATGAGGCCGGCGGCTGGAGCGCCGTCGCCGCGCTGGGTGGCGGGCTAGCCGGCGCGGGGGTGCTGGTGTGGATCTTCGAGCAGGCGGTGATGCGACGGCGTCACGAGGGAGCGCAGGACGCTGTGCAGGTGCCGTCTCGCCCCTGAAAGCGGTCTCCCCCGCGCGCTCAGACGGCCGCACCGTCGAGCATCGCAGCAAAGCGCCTGGCGAAGGTGTGCGCATCGCCGGGCCACCGAGCGGAGAGGTAGCTCTCGCTACGGACGACGAAGGCGGGACGCTCGTCGCTGATGCTGTCCCGCGCCCGGCCGCCGGACTTCAGCCTGGCGTCCGCTTCTCCGGGGTCGACGTCGCGAAAGTCCTCGGGACTGGCCAATGCGCGTGTCACCTCTTGCTGCACCGACATGTACCCCGCAGGCTCGCCCGGCTGCTCACGGTAGGTGCGGTAATAGCCCGCATCCCAGAAGCGCGTGACCCGAGCCAGCTGCCACGCGCGGCCCTCCAACGCCCACGTGAGGGCCGTGGTGCGGTGTCCGAACAGCACCGAGCGTCCGGTGCTGTGATCGATGCTCCTAGCGGCCAGCAGCACGCCGTGACAGATTGCTGCGACCGGCATCTTCCGCGCAAACCCCTCAGCCACGAGCGACTGCAGCACAGAGCTCTCCAGATACCGGCGCATGCCGCGGGCGCGATGGCCACCAGGGAGCAACAGGCCGTCGACGCTGTCGAGATCGACCTCGCCCCAAGCCGTCGGCTGTAGGAAGCTGGGAGCGCTCAGCAGCTCCGCGTATGCGGCTCGTCCGCGGGCGTCGGCCCGCAACACACGCCCGACCAGCACCAGACGCGACAGGCCGGGGAGGAGGCCCCACAGATCGAGACCTTGGCCCGTGAGCATCAGCTCATCGCCCCGAGCGGAGCGGGCGTCGGGCGTTGCGAACCGGACATCGTGCCCAAGCTCGGTGAGCACCTTCCAGCTCACGGCCACCTCGGTGGGATCGAAGTCCAGCTCCGGTAGTGCGATCAAGACCGTGGCCACTTGTGGTGTCTCCTCAGGCCAGGTCGTGCGGCCGTGTCTTTATCGTAATGGGTATACGGACACGTTGCTGGCGCCGCTCGACCGGCCAGGCTGCATGACTATCTCCTGACCCACCAACCGACTGCGGTGAGTTTCACAACTTCTTTGACTGCTTCGCCTTTGAGGTTGTAAAGCTTCAGAAGTAGCGTGTTGTACTGTTCGCTGGGGCGACCGGCCGGTTCGGCCGTGAGGATGTATTTCGCCCGCTGCGCACCCTGTATTTCAGCGCCGTACGCCCTCGGTATCGTGCGCTGGCTCACGGGCACTTCCACAACCCCTTCCGCAGAGGTTTCGAGCGACTCCGTGATGTACATCTCCCCAAAAACCTCTTCCACATTGCTCGCCTGCGACGAACGCGCCCAGGTTTCCTGAAATTCTGTTTCTTCTATTTGTTTATATGTATAGAAGCCGTAGAAGGAGACTATGCCTTTGGCCCGCGAATCATAAAGGTAGTTAAGTAGCGCTTCTTTGACGCCCTGTTTGGATAGTTCCGGGCCAGCTACACCGCCTTCGCCGGTTACCGCGTTGCCCATCTCCGTGATGTGCATCGGAGCCGACAGCCCCTGTTCACGGAGAATTTCCATCAACGTGAACGTGCTCAGCCACCCCTGTTCGTTAGGGAGTTCGCCGGTTGAGCCGTCGGTCGTATGCCCGGTCATGCGACCGTAGGGATGAAAGCTCCAGGCATCTGGGACCTTCGGCGCTTCCGTGATTTCGGCGAGATGCTCGCACACTAGATAGCACCAGCCGCCGCCGAATTCCGCCTGGCTAAAGGAGTTTGACGCTGTCGTGGTTGCCGCCACCACAGCACCAGCCGCATGGGCCACCGCAGTCGCCGTATCCAGCGTGACGACGTTCCCCACGACTTTCGAGTATTCGATGACTTCCTTTTCAAAGCTGATGCGTCCGCTCGCAGCCATCCCTGTGGTGCTCACCAGTTCCACCGTCGTCGCACCTTTCACCGCTTCTTTTTTGAGCGTGGTGTTTAGACGAAGTTCATTCTTCTGGACGTCTCCCCACGCATTCGCGAGGAGCGTGATCCCGTATTCTTTACAAATTTTGTGTGCGACGGCGTAGCCTTCGGCGTATTCTTTTGGTGAATAGAGCTGATACCATTCGTCATACGCCTCGTTGAGAAACTCCAGTTCGGTAATAGCTTCATATTTGACTTTTTCGTTCAGTTCTTTGATCCATTTGCAGATCGCGCGGATATCTTCTTCGATCTGAGCGTGTGTGAGCAGTTTGAAGAACTGCTTTTCTTCGCCGGAGACTTCAACGCGGGGTACGTAGATGGGAAGCGCCGTGTACGCCTGTCCTTTTTTGACGAATGTTTCCACGACCGAAATGCCTTCTCGACCGAAGCTCAACGTTCGAGCGCTGCCCGGCCCCGCACCGATGTTTTCGCGCGCCAGTTTTATGTTGGCTTTTTCTGCATTCGTCGCAGCAAGCTTGTAAAGCCCGTTGAGACCCAGTTTGAGTGCTGCCATGCTGCCTCCTAAGCTCGTGGGCCGCCGAGTAGAGCCCCAGCGACCCGAAGAAGATCCGTGGGCCCACCATAACCGGATGCGAATCCAGTTGCCCGAAAAATGCGAGCCACTCAACGTATGTTCGAGCTCGATCCCCCGATCGCGGTCGCGCCGGTGCGCTGGGGAGTTGGATCGCGGCCATCCCGACGCCGCCGGCGCCTGCGTTCACCAGCACGGTCTGGCCCTTCATTTTCGCCACTCCTTTCGCCTCAAACGCCGCGCCGTCACGAGCAGGCGGCAGCAGCCAGCCACGCGTGCCGGCTAGGATCCCCAAGCATCAATGATCCCTACGGCAGGAACAAGTCGAAAAAATGACCCCGACGCGAGCTCTACGGAGCCCACGCGCTGCGACAGCCCGCGTTCGGCTCCTCGTCGACGGCGTCGGTGGCTGAGGGAACTCGACTCTCCTCTGGGGCGCGAGTTCGAGGACGCCGGAGCGCTCTCCTGCGCTGAACTCGTCGAGCTTTCGGCCGAGCCGCTTCGCAGGTGTGCAAGCCCGCAGACGATCGAAGAGTGGTGGCAGTACGCGTATCGACGCGGATGGCTCGAAGATCACGGCTATGAGTGCTGTCGTCTCACCGCGTTTGGCAGAGCCGAGCTCCGAGATCGCCGTGAGCGCGACGCCTGGCCCGAGCCCGGATCTATAGGCCGCGCAATCCTCAAGTGGCTGCTTCCCGCTGGCGCAGCCGGCACGTTCGCCGTCTATCTCTCCGGAGGGCTCCCAGCCTCGGTAGTAGTGATCGTCGCGGCGGCGATCGTTCTTGGGATCGGTTTGATCGTGGTCTCCCCCATCTCGAGGTGGCTCGACCGAGTTGCCGAGCGTCTGGTTGCTCAGCACGCATGCCGCTGGCTCGACGACCGTCCAGTGCGACTCGCGAGAGACGGCGCTGACCAAGCCGTCAAAGCAACGAGGCTCTACGGGGTCGACGACCCCTCGCCTCCCGGCTCGGATCGCCGGGACCAGCGTTAGCGGCAGCTTTGTTGACGACGGCGCCCACGCTTCGCGGGCATCAACGTTGCGACAGTCGGCGGATAGCAACCGGTGCGTGATCGCGTGCCCACGCGGCCAGTAGAGGGTCGGTTATGGCCCACCGCTGTTTCTCTGGCGAGAAGACTTGACCGCGCGCGCGCATGCGGGTAAGTGCATCGTTGATGCTCTTGGGATTAAGGTGAAGCTCATAAGGACCTACTCCTCGAGCGATCGCACACACGACGGTGGGCGCTGCGCGATGCACACTGCCGAGAAGTCGGAATTGCTGAGCGGAGGAAGGCTCGGTGACGTCCCGCAGCGCATGCCATGCAGCGAGCGCGCGATCGCGAGGCTCGCCTGGGTGCGCACCAGCTGAATCGACTATCCGCCAAACGTAGGCTGGGGCGCCAGCAGCAAGGTCGGCTGCGACCCCGATTACGCCAACGGGAGCTTTGACCCATGGGCGTCCGATAGCTAGGTCGTCCACGAACCTATGAGGCTTGGGGCGCCGAATTTGGAAGATGCTGCCTGCGCGATACAGCGGGTGCTCATGATCATGGAGCGCGGACGCGAGCCGACCGTCGACTCGCCCGACCAAGAGCTGCTGCACCGAGCCAGGGCGCTGGTGCTCGGCGCGAAGCGTTCCGAGCACCGCGCGTGCAGCCGGCCGGCTGAGGCGCTCGAGCAGATCGTCTAGGTGGTCGATTGCCAGCAGTCCGTGCTGCTCGGAGAGATCGCCAGCGAGTTCGAGTGCGTGACGGAGCTGCTCGTGCACCACCCCAGTACCGCTGCGTAGTTGCTCAAGGTCGATCCCTCGTACCGAGAGGCGACGTGACAGTCGTAGCCCCTCCGGGTCCACGACGCTCGTGCCGTTCCACCAGCTAGCCGCACGTGGTACGAATTGAGTCACTGCAGCGGCTGCGATCGCTCTGGCGAGATCCAGGCCGTCACCGGCTGTGCGGGCGTCGACCGCGAGAACGGGTCGATCGAGGTCACCGAGTGCGATCGCCAGGAGAGCACTCGTACCGCTCAAGGGGTCGCTCTCAATGACGAGGAGATCTGGATTCTCCGCGAGGCTGATAGTGAGCTCTTGATGCTCGCTCATCAGGCCAATTAGCCATCGTGCAGGTGGCTGTGACAGTGAGTTAGTCGTCTTCCTCGAGGCGGGCACGCGCCTCCTCCAATCCCTTGCTGAGCACGAAGTCGTCGATCGTGTCGCTCTGCACGCGACGCGCGTTCTGACCGACAAGGAGACAGCCGACCATCGTGTCGTAGGGGCGTTCCTCGCCAAACTCGAGGATGCGCTCGAGTCGATCCCCAGAAATCGATAGAGCGGCACGCTCGAAGCGGTCCTGGAGCGGTGCCCGCCATTGATCAAAAGGGATCGTCGCGGCGAGCGCAAGACGCTGGCCTAGGCGAGCCAGACTGTATGGCGCACCCATTAGCTGCTCGATCGTTCGCTCGTTACTACCGTCCACAAGCAACACCACGTCAGGATTGCCGGCATAGATATCCACGAGGTCACGAATGAGCCCGACGCCGTCCGAGTAATCCACAGCCCGTTGCAGCTCGTCGAGGAAGAGCGCGACCTTGCACCCGTGCTGACGGGCGACCGCAAGCGGAAGCTCCAGAACCCTTCGACGGGTCGCGTCCGGAATAGCTGCTCCGAGCTCAGATAGATCGAGCGGAATACCCTGCTGAGCTAGGAGGCTCTGAACCGCCGGAACGGCCGCCTTGAGCAGACCCTGCGAGATCCTCTTCAAGTCAAGCCGAGCTGCACGATCGATCAGCAGCTGACACACACCTTCGGCACTGCTCTGCTCGGGCACTTCGACTTCGATAACGAGAAAATCGTGAGCGTCTCGTAGCGTCGCGCAGGCGGCACCACATACGCTCGTCTTGCCCGCGCGACGTGGGCCGCTCAGTACGAGGTGGACGAACTCCTGCAAACGCTCTACGAGATCGGCGACATCGCCCTGTCTGCCGACCATTTGCTCCGGTGCAACGCGCCCGCCTGCTGGGAACAGCTGTCCGAGTGCTACCAAGCTCCGATCTTCCATGAGTGCCAGCTTACCAAATAGAAAGGTAGAGCTTTCCAATACGAAAGCCGTATTTGAAGCAGCAGCTCGCCGACCATTTGGGCGTGACCCGCCGCTGGATCGAGTCCCAGCAGCAGATCGGCCGCCCGCATCTGCACACCGGCGGCATGAACCGCTGCCACATCTCGGAGGTCGAGATCTGGCTGCGCGAGCAGTACGGCTGGCCGCAAGACCAGTAGACCGGCTCCAGCGGCTTGCCTCGTGCACCCCGCCTCGGTCGAGGCTTTTCGCTCCTATTCAGGGCTATTCGCGGACCTACGGAATAGTCGGGGCGGCCGGATTTGAACCGGCGACCCCCTGCTCCCAAAGCAGGTGCGCTACCAAGCTGCGCCACGCCCCGTACACACAGCGTAGAGGTCGCGGCGGCAATCGTTGTCGCGAACGGTGCTGCGCTAGCCTCGGCGTGGCGATGGCCGACGTTCAACCGCTGCGCGCTCTGCACTACGACCCCGCGGTTGTGGGCCCCCTGACGGGGGTGGTGGCACCGCCATACGACGTGATCGACTCCGTCCAGCGCGCAGAGCTGATCGCGCGCTCGCCGTTCAACGTCGTCGCCGTCGACCTGCCGCGGGGCGAGCCCGACCCGTACGCGGCGGCGGGCGAGCTGTTCGCCGGTTGGCAGCACCGGGGTGCGCTCATCCGGGACGATGAGCCGGCGCTGTGGGCACACACGCAGGACTACACCGGCCCAGACGGGCTCAGGCGCACACGACGCGGCTTCTTCTGCCGTGTGCGCATCGAGGACTACGGCCCTGGGCAGGTGCGCCCGCACGAGCGCACCCACCCTGGCCCCAAGGAGGATCGGCTGCGTCTGACCAGAGCAACGCGCGCCAACCTCTCCCCCATCTTCTCGCTGTACTCCGACCCCACCGGGGCCGCCTGGCAGGCACTGTCACCGGCGACCGAGCAGCCTGTGTGGGCTGACATCACCGACGCCGATGGCACGGTGCACCGCCTGTGGCGGATCTCCGACGCGGGCGCGATCGCAGCTGTCCAGGTGGCCACGCGCGACGCTGAGCTGCTGATCGCGGACGGCCACCACCGCTACGAGACGATGCAGGCCTACGCCGGCGAGGTCGGCGGGAACGGCGACGCCGGGTACGTCCTGATGTGCCTGGTCGCGCTGGAGGACCCTGGCCTGACCGTGTTTCCCACACACCGCTTGATCGGCGGGCTGAACGACGAGCGCAGGCGCGCTCTGCGGCAGGCGCTCCAGCGCGACTTCGATGTGCTCGATGTCCCGGTGGGGGAGATCGCGCCGCCGGACGGCAACGGGCCACTGCAGCTCGGCTATATCGACGGACACGATGGGCGGCCGTTGCGCCTGACGCTCAAGGACCAGGCAATCGCGGACGCGGCGCTCGCGGATCATTCGCCTGCGTACCGCCGTCTGGACACGGGTGTGCTGGAGACATTGCTGCTGAAGAACGCGCTCGGCTACAGCGACGATGACATCGCGCACTTCAATGGCCTGTTCTACGCGCGCGACACGGCGGAGGCCCTTGCAATGGTGCGCTCGGGCGAGTACGACGCGGCCTTCGTGATGCGTCCCACCCCTGTCAGCCAGGTTCGCGACGTGGCCGCAGCCGGCGAGAACATGCCGCCGAAGTCGACGTATTTCTTTCCCAAGCTGCTGACCGGCCTGCTGTTCAATCCGCTTGCCTAGACCCGCACGCGCAGCAGTATGATGCTTATCAAGGATTAAGACGCAGCGATTTGAGGGGATCGAAATGTCTCATACGCAAGGGCTCACACGGATGAAGGCCTCCGCCAAGAGAGATGGCGGAACGTTCAAGCACACGGTGCAGGTGCGCGACCACCAGATGACGGTGGATGAGCCGTTGGATGTCGGTGGAGACGACGCCGGACCAGACCCCCAGGAGCTGCTTGCGGTGAGCCTGGCCACGTGTACGGCCATCACGATGGAGATGTACGCGGCCCGCAAGGGCTGGGACATCGGCCACGTCGAGGTCGACGTCGAGTACAGCCCCGCCGAGCGCGGCTGTCCGACCAAGTTTCAGCTGGTGATGCGCCTGCCCGACAACCTTCCCGAGGAGCAGGTGGAGCGCCTGAGCGTGATTGCCGCCAAGTGCCCCGTCCACCGCGCGCTCGACGGCGAGGTCATGTTCCAGGAGCGCATTGAGCGCGTCCACCTGGCCGCCTGACTCCGCCGAGACCGCCGTACCCGATCGGCTCGGGGCCGACGGGCAGGTCGAGGCGGCTGTGCTGGTGGCGCTGTTTCTTGCAGGTCAAGCATGCGAGCCCCACGTGGTGCTCACCAAACGGCGTGAGGATCTGCGCCGCCACGCTGGAGAGATCTCGTTTCCGGGCGGACGCAGGGATGCCGAGGACAGGGATCTGACGGCCACAGCGCTGCGCGAGGCCGAGGAGGAGATCGGGCTGTCGCCCTCGCAGGTGAAGCTGCTGGGAACGCTGCCGCGGACCTCGACGTTCGTCACCAACTACGTGATCCACCCGTTCGTTGCCGTGATCCCCGCGGGCCAGGCGTGGAAGTTGTCGGCGAGAGAGGTCGACGCGGTGCTCGAGCTACCGCTGGACGCCGTGCGCAATGGCCGGACCCGGACCCAGATAGAGCGCCGCGGGATCAGCTTCGAGGTCGATGCCTACGTCGTCGAGGAGCACCTGATCTGGGGCGCCACGGCACGCATCCTCGAGCACCTCTTCGAGCGGCTGCGCACGGGCCCCGCCGGCCAGCTGTCGCTGGCCTGACGGGGCGCCCACGCCGAGCGAGCTCGGTCAGCTCGGCTGTGGGACGAGCCGGATGTAAGGGCGGGGCTCCTCCCATCCGTCCGGGTAGATCTCTTTGGCCTGGTCGTTGGAGACCGAGCCGGCGATGATCACCTTCTCGCCCTGCCGCCAGTTGACGGGCGTGGCGACCTTGTGCTTGGCGGTGAGCTGCAGCGAGTCGATCACACGCAGCACCTCGTCGAAGTTGCGCCCGGTCGTCATCGGGTAGACGAGGATCAGCTTGACCTTCTTGTCTGGGCCGATCACGAACACGTTGCGAACGGTCTGGTTGTCGGCCGGGGTTCGCGTCAGCGGGTCACCGGACGTGCTCGCCGGCAGCATCCCGTATAGCTTCGACACGTTGAAGTCATCGTCACTGATGATCGGATAGTTGGGAGCGGTGCCCTGCGTCTCCTCGATGTCCTTGGCCCATGCCTCGTGGTTGTCCAAGGCGTCCACCGACAGGCCGATGATCTTGGTGTTGCGGGCATCGAAGTCCGGCTTGGCATTCGCCATATAGCCGAGCTCGGTTGTGCATACGGGAGTGAAGTCCTTGGGGTGCGAGAACAACACCGCCCACGAGTCGCCGATCCAGTCATGGAATTTGATGCGGCCCTCGGTCGTGTCGGCCTCGAAGTCGGGGGCTTCGTCGCCTAGTTGCAGCGCCATTGGTGTTGTTCCTTTCTCAAGAGACAGCTCTCGCGAGAGTCGGACAGGAGACACGCTACGAATCCTGATCGACTTTACGGGGATTACCACCCAGGATAGCGTGCCGGGACAGCCTTCAAAGAGGTCTACTGTCAGGGGCACCGCGCGGGCTTCGCGTCCCCGGCGCCCACCTGAGCGCAAACATCGCCTCTCAGCCGGGGATGCCCGGCCAGGCACCGTGCACGCGAAGCTCAGACGCGGCAGACTCCACGCGGCGAGGCCAAGTGCCACCGATCACCATCGCCAGGGAAGCAAGCAACGCCAGCCACGGGCCCACGAGCAGCGACAAAGCCACGGCGTTGCCGGGGAGCCCAGGCGGATCGACGATGCGGTAGAGGGCGCAAGCCGCGGCTACGCCACCCAGCAGCGCGACGGAGCCACCGGCGCCACCCGGCACCGGTGCGCCGGCCCGTAGCAGCGGCAGCAACGCGTCGAGAATCGCCAGCCCGGCCAGTACCAGCAGGAAGATCTTCATATCCGGCAGCGCCTGCTCGGCGCGGAGCACCGTCAGCGAACGCGCCGCCGGAGAGGCGACGCTCGGGTGCACGATCGAACTGACCCGGTACCACGGTAGGAATGCCGCGACAGCCAACGTCGTCGCGCCGAGAGCGGACATGGACAGGCCATATCGGGAGCGATCGCCGGCCATTGTGCTCGCAACATCGGTCACGATCTCCGGGGACTTGACCCCCGGTGGACGATCATGCGCCTACGAGCAGCGACGCGACGGCCACGCGAGCATCGACCAGCCAACGTTCGCCGTCGTCCAGATCGGCCGCCAGGAACGCCGCCGGGATCGCGTTGCGCTCCGCCAGCCGGCGCGCGATGGCTTCGCCGTCGCGGAGCAGCTGCGCCGAGCCGGTCGACCCCTGAGCATCCGACCCGTGGGCCTCGTAGAGCAGGCCGCGAACGGTCGTGTCGATGGCCTGGGTGAGGAAGAACTCCAGGCGCGAGGTATGTAGGGCGCGCAGTTCCTGCTCGGAGCCGGCGGCCGACCCGAGCAGCCAGCAGAGGATCGTCACGTTCTCAAGCGCCCCGCGCAGCGTCGCCAGGCGATCCGGGGTACCGATCCAGCATTCCGCGCCGCTGGCCTCAATCGCCTCGCGTGCATCCTCGGTGCGAGTGGTGATGCGCACGGCGTAGCCGTCCTGCACCATCGAGGCGGCCAGCTGCCTGCCCCTACAGCCCCCCGCCACGATCAGGATCCTTGCCACCGGGCGCCATGTTACGCGCCACGACACGACGGCTGGCGGTGATTGACCACGCGGCCACCAGCGCTCGACTACCATGCGCTCGCCCCCATGACCGAGCCCAACACCGCATACCTGCCAGCGCCTGACGTGGTCACGATGGAGAAGATCGTCGCGCTGTGCAAGCGACGCGGCTTCGTTTTCCCCTCCTCGGAGATCTACGGCGGCGTCGGCTCGACATATGACTTCGGCCACTACGGCGTGCTGTTGAAGAGCAACGTCAAGAGCGAGTGGTGGCGGGCGATGCTGCAGGAGCGCGACGACATCGTCGCGATCGACTCGGCCATTCTGCAGCACCCGAAGGTGTGGGAGGCCTCAGGTCACCTGGCGGGGTTCACAGACCCGCTGGTCGACTGCAAGACCTGTGGCCAGCGCTTCCGTGCCGACCATCTCGCAGACCTGCCTTGCGGTCGTAAACCGTCAAAGCACCCAGGTGAAACCGACGAGTGCGACCTGACCGACGCCCGTGACTTCAACCTGATGTTCGAAACGACCATCGGCCCCGTCAAGGAGTCCGGCGCGACCGCCTATCTGCGCCCGGAGACCGCGCAGGGCATCTTCATCAACTTCAAGAACGTGCTGCAGTTCTCGCGCAAGAAACCGCCATTCGGGATCGCCCAGGTGGGCAAGTCCTTCCGCAACGAGATCACCCCCGGCAACTTCATCTTCCGCACGCGCGAGTTCGAGCAGATGGAGATGGAGTTCTTCGTGCCGCCGGACGAGGCGCAGCAGTGGTTCGAGCATTGGCTGACCGAGCGCGAGCACTGGTACACCGAGCTTGGCATCCGCCCGGATCACCTGCGCCTGCGTGCACACGACGCCGACGAGCTCTCGCACTACTCCTCCGGCACCAGCGACGTCGAATACCTGTTCCCCATCGGCTGGTCGGAGCTGGAGGGGATCGCCAACCGCGGCGACTTCGACCTGACCCAGCACGCGAGCTTCTCGGGCGAGAAGCTCGAGTACTTCGATCAGGCCAGCGGTCAGCGCTACGTACCGCACGTGATCGAGCCGGCGGCGGGCGCGGACCGGGCGACGCTCGCGTTCCTGGTGGACGCCTACGACGAGGAACTGGTCGAGCGCGAGGGCGCGGGCGCGGGCGAGATGCGCACCGTCTTGCGGCTGCACCCGCGCTTGGCGCCCGTCAAGGCGGCGGTGCTGCCGCTCGTCGGCAAGGACGGCCAGCCCGAGCTCGCACACGAGGTACACCACGCCCTGCGCGGCCGCGTGCAGGCCGAGTACGACGAAGGCGGCGCGATCGGCAAGCGCTACCGTCGCCAGGACGAGATCGGCACGCCGCTGTGCCTCACGATCGACCACCAGAGCATCGAAGACCGCACGCTGACGCTGCGCGATCGTGACTCGCTCGCGCAGGAGCGGCTGCCGATCGACGGCATCGCCGAGGAGATCGAACGGCGCGTCCACGCGCCGTGGACCTCACCGAAGCTAAGTGGTGTATAGCCATGGCTATACACCAAACGAGCAGAGACACCGAGACCTTCGCTCACCCCACGTTCACATTACGCACGACCCGATAGGAGAGGGATGGACTTCGACCTGACCGACGAGCAGCGCCTGATCAAGGACACAGCACGCGAGTTCACCGACAAGGAGATCGTCGTGCAGTCGCGCGAAAACGCGCGCAACCACCATTTTGACCTGGAGATCGTCAAAAAGCTCGCCAATCAGGGCTATCTGGGCGCGATCGTGCCTCCGGAGTACGGCGGTGCGGGACTGGACTACCTCAGCTATGGCCTCGTCGTCGAGGAGATCGGTCGCGGCTGCTCGTCGGTACGCACGGTCGTCTCGGTGCAGACCTCGCTCGTCTGCTCGGGGATCCTCAGATGGGGCACCGAGGAGCAGAAGCACAAGTACCTGCCGAAGCTGTGCTCGGGTGAGTGGCTTGGGTGCTTCGGACTGACCGAGCCGGACACCGGCTCGGACGCGGCCAACCAGAAGACCCGCGCCAAGAAGACGGACTCGGGCTGGGTGATCAACGGCGCGAAGATGTGGATCTCGATGGCCAACTACGCGAAGGTGGCGATGATCTTCGCGCAGACCGACCCGGAGCTCGGCTACAAGGGTCTTGGCTGCTTCCTCGTGGACACCGACCAGCCCGGGTTCAAACCGCAGCCGATCGAGCACAAGATGGGCCTGCACGCCTCGGACACCGGCTCGATCTCGCTGGAAGACGTCGAGGTCGCAGACGACGCGCTGCTCGGGACGATCGGGGACGGCTTCAAAGTGGCGATGTCATCGCTTGACTCCGGTCGCTACTCGGTGGCAGCCGGCTGTGTCGGGATCTGTCAGGGCTGCGTGGAGGAGTCGGTGAAATACGCGAAGGAGCGCGAGCAGTTCGGGAAACCGATCGCCAGCTTCCAGCTGGTGCAGGCGATGATCGCGGACATGGTGCTCAAGACCGACGCCTCGCGGATGCTTGTTTGGCGCGCCGGCTTCCTCAAGGACAAGGGCCGGCCGAACACCACGGAGACCTCGATCGCCAAGCTGCACGCGACGGAGGCTGCCGTGGAGTGCGCGAACACGGCGATTCAGGTCCACGGCGGCGCCGGCTACGTGGACGATCACCCGGTGGAGCGCTACTTCCGCGACGTGCGCGTGACGACGCTGTACGAGGGCACCTCCCAGATCCAGAAGCTGATCATCGGACGGGCGATGACGGGCATCAACGCGCTCGTGCCCGCCTGAGGCGAGCCCTACCGGGAGCGATCGAATGTCCGAGCACACGCAGGTGGATGAGGATGAGAAGGCCGGCTCGGCGGGCGCAGCGGGCCGACCGGCTGCTGTCATCGGCGTGCTGGGCGCAGGGACGATGGGCTCCGGCATCGCTCAGCTTGCGGCTCGCTCGGGCGCCAGAACGCTGCTGCACGACCCGGTCGATGCCGCGCTCGAGCGCGGCATCGACGGCGCGTGCGAGGGCCTGCGCAAAGAAGCAGCCAAGGGACGGCTGAGCGAGCAGGAGGCTGAGGCGGCGGGCGAGCGCCTGGAGGCGGTGCACGACATGAGCGCGCTGGCGCCGTGCGAGCTGGTGATCGAGGCGGCGCCGGAGCGTCCGGAGCTCAAGCGCAAGCTCTACCAGCAGTTGTCGGAGATCGTCAGCGAGCAGTGCGTGCTGGCCACGAACACCTCTTCGCTGCTTGTCACTGCGATCGCCACGGCGGCGAGCAACCCACAGCGCGTGGTGGGAATGCACTTCTTCAACCCGGCACCACTGATGCGCCTGCTGGAGGTGGTCGCAGGCGTGGAGTCCTCGCAAGCGGCACTCGCGCTGGCGCAGGCAACGGGCGAGGCGATGGGCAAGACGGTAATCCGCGCAAGCGACGGTCCCGGGTTCATCGTCAACCGCTGCAACCGGCCGTTTGGCCTGGAGGCCCTGCGTCTGCTGTCAGAGCAGATCGCGGACGTCGAGACGATCGACCGCATCTGCCGGATGCAGGGCGGGTTTCGCATGGGCCCGTTTGAGTTGATGGACCTGGTTGGGGTTGACACGGGCTTTGAGATCTCCCAGAGCTTCTACGCACAGAGCTTTGGCGAGCCGCGCTGGCAACCGTCGATGATCGCCGCACGCTATGTGGCGGCCGGCCTGCACGGCCGCAAGAGCGGGCGCGGCTACTACGACTACGCGAGTGGGACACGTGAGTATCGGGCGGCAGATCCGCCGCCCCCGGAGTCCGGATCGCCGGGTCATGACGGCGAGGGGGTGGTGGTAATCGCAGGATCGGGCGTACTCGCAGAAGAGCTGCGCGCGGCAGCCACAGGCGCCGGCTATGAGGTGCGCTCCCCGCACACGCCGACAGGTGGCGTGCTGCCGTCACTGGCGATCGACTGTGACGCCGGCCCCGTTGCGGGCGAGCCCGGCGCAGGGCGGGGCGGCGGTCAGCCCGACCGGCGGGGATCGCCACAGCCGCAGGGCGGCGCGCGGCTGTTGCTGTGCGCGAGGGGATCGCTGGGCGCACTGGAGCCCGGTGGCAGCGCCGTGGGCTTTCACGTGCTGGCGCCGCTCGCAAATACGAACCTGGTCGAGCTGACTCGCAGCGAGAGCTCCTCGCCGGTGGCGGCGGCTCGGGCGGAGCGCTTCTTCGGAGCCCTCGGCAAGCACGTGGAGTGGGTCGGCGATGCACCGGGGCTGGTTCTCGGCAGGATTGTCTGCCAGGTCATAAACGAGTCTGCGTTTGCACTCGGCGAGGGTGTGGGCGACGCGCACGACATCGACACGGGGATGGTGCTCGGGCTGAGCCATCCGCGCGGTCCGCTGGAGTGGGCCGACGCGATCGGCCTGGACCACGTGCTGAGGATCCTGGAGGCGCTGTGCCAGGAGTATCGCGAGGAGCGCTACCGCCCCGCACCGGCGCTGCGACGCCTGGTGCACGCAGGGCGCCTGGGACAGGCTGCAGGGGCGGGCTTCTTCGACTACACGGACTGAGCTCTGCCACGCCGCTCTGCCGAGCGCCGCGTGCTGGCAAGCGCGACGGCCGGCTACTTCTCGGCTGCCGCGACGCTCGTCTCCGGGATACCGGCCGTAGGCGCCCATTGCGCCTCCGCCAGATCGCCCTCGGGGATGCCCGCCGGCGTCGGCACCTCGGGGGTGTCGCGCAGGTACCACTCGGCGTCCAGGGCCGCCTGACAGCCGGAGCCGGCGGCGGTGATCGCCTGGCGGTAGGTGTGATCGACGAGATCGCCGGCGGCGAAGACTCCGGGGAGCTTCGTGCGAGTGGACCTGCCCTCGGTGACGACATAGCCGTTCTCGTCGACGTCCACCTGTCCGCGCACGAGCTCGGACTGCGGCTCGTGGCCGACGGCGATGAACACGCCCGACACCGGGATCTCGCGCTCCTCGCCGGTCTCGGTGTTGATCAGCGATGCGTGGCCGAGCGCGCCGTGCTCGCCGGCGACGAACTCCTTGACGGTGTAGGGCGTGACGAACTCGATGTTCGATTGCGCGCGGGCACGCTCGAGCATGATCTTCGACGCGCGGAACTCGTCACGACGGTGGACCACCGTGACCTTGGCGGCGAACTTCGACAGGAAGATCGCCTCCTCCATCGCCGAGTCGCCGCCGCCGACGATGATCGTCTGGGCGTCGCGGAAGAACGCCGCGTCGCAGGTGGCGCAGTAGCTGACACCGCGCCCTGAGAGCTCCTCCTCGCCGAGCACACCCAGCTTCTTGTGCTCAGCGCCCATCGACAGCACCACGGTGCGCGCGCGGTACTCGGTGTCTCCGACCCACACGCTGTGCACGCCGCCTGGCTCGCTGGAGAGCTCCACGCGATCGGCCTGATCGGTCAGCAGGCGCGCCCCGAAACGCTCGGCCTGGTCACGAAACTTCTGCATCATCTCCGGGCCCATCACGCCGTCGGGGAAGCCCGGGTAGTTCTCCACGTCGGTGGTCTGCTGGAGCAGGCCACCCCAGGCGAAGCCCTCGATTACCAGCGGGCGCAGGTTGGCGCGCGCCGTGTACAGCGCCGCCGTGTAACCGGCTGGTCCGCTGCCGACGATGATCACGTTCTCGACGTCGCTCATCTCTTCTCCTGGCCGCTTCCGACCTGGTCTGGACCCCTGAGAGAGGTCACTTTACTTTGTAAAGTATAGCAATACCGCTGGCGCTGTGCGCCACTCATGAGCCCTGTAGCGCACCGGCCGGCTCCGACGTGCCTCCACGTTTGGCGCCGGCGGACACGGCCGGCTGCTCGTCGCGCCAGCGCGCCACCGTGCGGCGCAGTTGGAAGTAGGCGACGACGCCGGGGAGCGTCGGCAGCCAGAAGGAGATGGCGCGATAGGACAGCACCGAGGCGACCGCCAGATCGAGCTGTACGCCGAACGCGGCGAGCGCGCCGATCATGCCGCCCTCCACGCCGCCCAGCCCTCCCGGTAGCGGCAACAGGTTGCCGAGCATTCCCACGAAGTACGCCATCCAGATGACCGTGAACGGCGGCGCAGCGCCGAATGCATGGAACATCGCCCACAGGACCGAGATGTCAAAGCCCCACCACGCAAGCGCACCGAGCAGGCCGGGGTCACGGCTACGAATCAGGTCTATCGCGGTGCGCACACCGCTGGCGGCGAGCGCCGGAACAGTGACCGCGCGGGCGACCCAATGGGCAGCCTTGCCCGACCCTGACGCCCACCTGTTGAGTCGCCGCTCGAGGTCACCTGGGAGAAACGCCATCGCCCCGACCATGGAGAACAGAACGGCGGCAACGATCGCCGGGACGATCGTGATCGCGAACGATCCGCCTCCTGGGAACAGGCCGATGCCCAGCCCGATGCCGTCGAGCAGCAGTGAGCCAGCGTAAACGACGTACAGCAGCACCATGAAGGCGACCATGCGGCACGCCACCAGTCGCGGCTCCATTCCCGAGCGGCGCAGAGCCCAGGCGGTCAGCGCCACGCCACCCGCCCCGGCGGCGGCGAACAGCCTCGTGGCGACCAGCCCGGCCATCGTGATCTCATAGCTCTCCAGCCAGCCCACCCGCCCAGGCTCATCACTGCTCCGAACGAGCACCGAGCGAAACAACACCACGTAGCCGGCGAACGACAGCAGCTCCAGAATCACGCCGAGCGCGAGCCACCAGACGTCGCCCGCCTCGATCCGATCGAGGGTCTTGCCGACCCCTGCGAGCTTCGGCAGCACGAAGTACAGAAAAGCGACGCCGGAGAGAACGAACAGCCCGAACACGAAGATCTGCCGGCGGGTGAGGATCACACGTGGCATCTCCTCCTCGTGCGCGTTCGCTCGCGCTCCCGACGCGGGCGTCGCGTGCTCGAGCTGATCCTCGGCGCGCTGGCGCCGGCCGCTGCGTTGCATCTTGCTCGTGCTCACCCCCCTCCTCCTCCCCTTCAGGCCGCCTCGTGGGCCAGCTCCTCCAGCCTCGCAACCACACGTCCAACACGTGCGATCGCCGGTCCCGCGCGCGGCCCCAGGCGCCTGACAGCGACGGTGAGCGCCGCTCCGCCGAGTAGATCGACGGCGTAGTGCTCGCCCAGGTAGACCAGGGCGAATCCGAGCGTGGCCGTGTAGCCGACGCCCAGGGCACCGGCAACCGGCCCCACCTCGGCGAGGAGGAGCGCTGCCATCACGGATGTGGCGAAGTGCAGAGAGGGCATCGCGGCCAGTGGATTACCTCCGAACACACTGTAGAGCGAGCCCCAGCGGTCTTTCCAGAACAGCTCGCCGTACTCGACCATCATCCGCCGCACCGCAGGCACCGGCTCGCCGCATTCACCGGCCGCCTCGGCGGCAAACCAGGGCGGGGCGGTGGGAAGCAGCCAATAGAAGCCGGCGCCGATGTCGAACACGGCGTAGGTGAGCACCGCCGCGCGGGTGAAGCGGGCGGGGCGACGCCACAGGATGTACAGGAGCGAGCCGTGCGGAACGATGAACCAGCTCCAGTGAGCCCAGACCAGCACCCGATCGAGCGCGCTCCAGTCGGAGCCGGCGCGGCGGCGACCGGCCAGCGCGCGCTGAAGGCGCACGCTCGGCAGCTCGCCGAGCCCGAGCACACGGTCGGCGAGGATCGGGTAATCGAGGTGCACCCGCCTGCGCTGAGCGTCGGCGTCGTCGTGCGGGGTCTTGTACGCCGCCAGATAGGCCCACATCTGCAGCGCGCACACGGCCACGTCACGGCTGCGCGACCGACGCACGGCCACACACAGGCCGACCGGCGCGCCGAATGCCACAGCCTGCATGACGAGCGGCGGCGCGCTGACGCGCTTGCGCACCAGCGGCGCGGCTACTCCGGCCACCACCATCCCCCAGGCGGTTGCTCTGATCGCCTTCGACAGCCGCACTGGGCGGGGAGTATATGTCGCTGCCCAGCTCCTACTCGGAGATGCGCGCCGCGGCAGCGGCATCGACAAGCGCACCGACGATGGAACTCGCGAGATCGGCCTCAGGGTGCCACTGCACGCCGAGCACGAAGCGACGATCGGATGGCCCGCCCGCCCACTCGATCGCCTCAGGCAGCTCGTCGAGCGTCGAGACGCCGCTGACGATCAGGCCGTCCCCCAAGCGCTCGACGCCCTGGTGGTGATGGGACCTGGTCGCATGCAGGAGCTCCCCTGCGGCGCCTGCCACAAGCGAGCCTTCGCTCAGCAGGACATCGTGCTCGGCGCCGTCGAAAGACCCGACGACACGCCGGTGCTCCTGATGTCCGAAGTGCTCGGGCAGGTGCTGCAGAAGCGTGCCGCCAAGGGCGACGTTGATCAGCTGCATCCCCCGACAGATGCCGAGAAGCGGTAGATCGCGCTCGATCGCTGCGTGCGTGAGCGCGATCTCGAAGGCGTCGCGCTCGGGCACGGTGCCCAGCGTCTCCGGGTGTGGCTCGCGGCCGTAGGAGGCCGGGTCGATGTCCGCGCCGCCGGCGAGGATCAGGCCGTCGAGCAGCGCCAGCGCCTGATCGGGATCCTCGCTCAGCAGCGGATCCGGCGGCAGCATCGCCACGAGCCCGCCCGCCCGCTGCACAGCCTCGACATAGCCGAGCGGGAGCAGCGCCGCCGGCTGGTCCCAGACGCTCCATCTGGCCCGCTCGATCGCGGTGCATATGCCGATCACCGGACGTGTCATCCCTCACACCATAGGATCACAGCGAACAGGACCACGTCCAGCGTGCGTCATCTTGCAAGGCTGGTGCGCCACAGCTGCACAGACGGGCATCGAGCAGGGGCGAATCGAGCAAAGGGAGATCGATGAACGAGCCGAGCATCCAGCTTGAGACCGTCAACGTGGGCGTCGCCGACGCGATCGCCACGATCGAGCTGAACCGACCCCAGGCGCTGAACGCGTGGAACGCGCAGCTCGGCGCAGACCTGCTCGCGGCGCTGGAGCAGAGCGCCGAGGACGACGCGGTGCGCGCCGTGCTGATCACGGGTGCCGGCCGCGCGTTCTCCTCGGGCGCGGATCTGAAGGACGTCAGCGGCGGCGAGAGCACACCGGACGGGCACCCGGACGTCTACAAGACGCTGACCGAGCGCTACCACCCGATCATGCACGCGATCCGAGCGATGCCCAAGCCGGTGATCGCCGCGGTCAACGGTCCCGCCGTCGGCATCGGCTGCTCGCTGGCGCTGTGCTGCGATCTGATCGTCGCCGCCGAGAGCGCGTACTTCCTGCTGGCGTTCGTCAACATCGGCCTCGTGCCCGACGGCGGCTCCTCGCTGTTCGTGCCAAGCCGCGTGGGCATGGCGCGCGCGAGCGAGCTGGCGATGCTGGGCGAGCGCCTACCGGCGTCAAGGCGCTGGAGTGGGGCCTGATCAACCGCGTCGCCGACGACGAGCAGTTGCCCACGGAGGCGAGGGCGCTGGCCGCACGTCTTGCCTCGGGGCCCACACGCTCATACGCCGGGACCAAGCGCCAGCTGAACAACTGGCTGTACGGCGGATGAGCGAGCAGCTCGAGCTCGAGGCTCAGATCCAGCAGGAGATGGCCGCGAGCGCGGACTTCGTGGAGGGCGCGACGGCGTTCGTGGAGAAGCGTCCAGCCCGTTTCCGGGGCCTCTAAAATGCTCGTGGCAATCGTCATCAAGCACTTCCCGCCCAGGCCTGAATAGAATCCCCGCCGCCTTGGGCCACGCGATCCCCTCACTACTCGCTTTCTTCACGCCGGAGTCCGGCGGCTCGCCGAACGCGAACGAGATCGACAGCCTCTACAAGATCACGCTTGTGATCGCGCTGGTCATCTTCTTCGCCGTCGAGGGCGGCTTGGGCTACGCGCTGATCAAGTTCCGCAAGCGCAAGGGCGCCGTGGCAGCGCAGATCCACGGCAACACGCGTCTCGAGGTCGCCTGGACGGCTGGGGCGGCCGTGATCCTGGTGGGACTGGCGGTGCTCACCTTCGCGAAGCTCTCCTCGATCCAGGACCCGCCCAACTCGGGCCCCGGCGGCGCGGTGCTCGGCGAACAGAACAACCTGCTGTACGCGAGCAACGAGCGCAAGCTTCCGCCCAACGGCAAAGCGCTGAACATCCAGGTGATCGGCCAACAGTACATCTGGCAGTTCGTCTATCCCGGCGCAAACGAACCGGACGGCCTGGGCGCGCCGTACTCCTACGAGGAAATGGTCGTACCCACGAACACGACGGTCACGCTGAACATCGTCTCCGAGGACGTCGTGCACTCCTGGTGGATCCCGGAACTCGGCGGCAAGTTCCAGGCGGTGCCGGGCTACCACAACTACACCTGGTTCAAGATCAGCAAACCCGGCATCTACCGCGGTCAGTGCGCGTTCCTCTGCGGGCGTGGGCACGCGCGCATGATCGCCACGGTCAAGGCCGTGCCGCCGGCGCAGTTCGAAGCGTGGCTGACACACCAGAAGCAGGAGATCGCAGAAGCGAACGTCGAAGCGGCGAAGGCGCGGATGAAACTAAACGCGCAGGCCGGTCCCGCACAGGTCGAGAACCCCTAGGACATCGAGGAGACCAGCAGACGACATGGCCACCTACGCGCCCCCCATACCTCAGATCCACGCCCACCACGCGGAGCATGAGGCGGCCGGCTGGACCAGCTGGATAACGACGACCGACCACAAGAAGATCGGGATCATGTACATGGTCACGACGTTCGTCTTCTTCTGCCTCGGCGGCACCGAGGCGCTGATGATCCGTCTGCAGCTGGGGGCGCCGAACAACACGCTGGTCACGCCGGAGATCTACAACCAGCTGTTCACGATGCACGGCACGACGATGATCTTCCTGTTCGTGGTGCCGATGATGGCCGGCCTGGCGAACTACTTCCTGCCGCTGATGATCGGCGCGCGCGACATGGCCTACCCGCGTCTGAACGCGCTGTCCTTCTGGCTGCTGCTCGCCGGCGGCATCGTCTTCTACGCCTCGATCTTCTGGAGCCCGCCGGAAGCCGGCTGGACGAGCTATCCGCCGCTGTCGAGTGCGCTGTACTCGCCCTCCGGCGGTCAGGACGCCTGGATCTACCTGGTCCACCTCACCGGTATCTCCTCGATCCTCGGGGCGGTCAACTTCTATGCGACGGTCGCCAACATGCGCGCCCGCGGCATGAGCTGGGGCCGGCTGCCGCTGTTCATCTGGGCGATGCTCACGTACTCGGTGCTGATCATCTTCGCGATGCCCGTGATCGCCGCGGCGGTGACGATGCTGCTGACCGACAGGCACTTCGGCACCCACTTCTATGACCAGACGGAGGGCGGGTCGCCGCTGCTGTGGCAGAACCTGTTCTGGTTCTTCGGCCATCCAGAGGTCTACATCATGGTCCTACCGGGCTTCGGCATCGTCTCGGAGATCCTGCCCGTGTTCGCACGAAAGCCGATCTTCGGCTACAAGGCGATTGCGGCCTCCACCGTGGCGATCGCCTTCCTCGGCTTCCTGACGTGGGCGCACCACATGTTCACGACGCCAATACCTGAGGCGATCCTCGTGTTCGTGATGCTCAGCTCGTTCCTGATCGCGATCCCCACGGGCGTGAAGATGCTCAACTGGATCGCAACGCTGTGGAGCGGCACGATCGAATTCAAGACGCCGCTGCTGTTCTGCGTGGGCTTCCTCTCGCTGTTCTTGATCGGCGGCATCTCGGGCGTGTTCCTGGCGGTCTTCCCGGTCGACTGGCAGCTCAACGAAACGTACTTCGTGGTCGCGCACATCCACTTCGTGCTCGTCGGCGGCGCGGTGTTCCCGATCTTCGCGGCCATCTACTACTGGTTCCCGAAGATCTCGGGACGAATGCTGAGCGAAGGCCTGGGCAAGCTGAGCTTCTACCTGATGTTCATCGGTGTCCTGGTCACGTTCCTGATCCAGCACGTGATCGGCATGGACGGGATGCCCCGCAGGGTCTACGAGTACGACAACGTCGGCCATCTCGCGCTGTACAACCAGATCTCGACCGTCGGCTCTTTCATCCTGGCGGCGGGCGTGATTGCCACGATCATCAATGTCTGGCGCAGCCTCAAAGTCGGCGCGATCGCCGGGCCTGACCCGTGGAAGGCGAACACGCTTGAGTGGTTCACGGCGTCGCCACCGCCGGTCAACAACTTCGACGTGGTCCCGCTGGTTCGCTCGGCCGAACCGATGAAGGACATTCGCCGCGAGGTGGAGCGCCAGAGCGCGGGCGCGGCCGTCGCGACAGCCGGGTCGACTGGGGCCCCTCAGACCGGTGTCTAGATGAGCGTCGCGCCCCGCACCGGCGCAGCAGCTCCCGCCCTCGGGGCCACGGGCCTCGGTATCGCTACCGGTCGTCGGTCGCGTAGCCTTCAACTGCTCAGCGACTACCTGGAGCTGACCAAGCCGAAGGTCCAGTCGCTGCTGCTGCTGACGACGATCGCCACGATGTACGTGGCGGGCGACCCGTCGGTGTTGCTCGTGGCGCTTACCTGCCTGGGCGGCTACCTGTCGGCGGGCGGCGCCGGCGCGGTCAACCACTGGTTCGATCGGGACATCGATGCGCAGATGGAGCGCACCGCCACGCGGCCGATTCCGGCCGGACGCGTGTCCCCGCGAGCGGCGCTGCTGTTCGGCTGCACGCTCGCGGCACTATCGCTGCTGGAGCTGTCGCTGACGGTGAACCCGCTGGCCGCCGGCCTGTCGTTCTCGGGTTTCCTCGGCTACACGTTCATCTACACGTTCTGGCTGAAGCGCCGCACACCGCAGAACATCGTGATCGGCGGTGCCGCCGGTGCGGTGCCCCCGCTGGTCGGGTGGGCGGCGGTCACCGGCTCGGTCAGCGGCACCGCTGTGATCCTGTTCTTCATCGTCTTCTTCTGGACTCCGCCGCACTTCTGGGCGCTGTCACTGCTGATGAAGAGCGACTATGAAAAAGTCGGAGTGCCGATGCTCCCGGTGGTGCGCGGCGAGGCGGAGACCCGCCGGCAGATCCTCCTGTACTCGGTGCTCCTGTACGCGGTTACGCAGCTGCCGTTCTGCGCCGGGGGATTCGGCGCGATCTACTCGGTGATCTCGCTGCTGCTGGGACTCGGTTTCATCGCCGGCGCCGTGCGCCTGTACCGACGAGCCGACCGCCAGGCGGCGCTGCGCCTGTATCTCTACTCGCTGGCCTACCTCGCACTGCTGTTCTGCGCGATGGTCGCCGATCGGCATCTATAGAATGAGGAGCCGCCCATGATGACCCGTCGCCTCGCAATCAAGAACATCCGCACAGGACTGATCGTGTCCGCGATCTGCATGTTCATGTTCGGCATCACGTTCGTGGTGGCAGCCGTCTTCGTGTCATGAGCCCACTCGATCCAGAGGTCCCGCCTGTCGGCGAAGAGATCCACCTCCCGGGACCTAGCATCCTGCCGCTGCTCACCGCCGTGGGCATCACGTTGGCGCTCGTCGGCATCACGACGTTCATCGAGTTCACCGTCGTCGGCGTGATCATGACCGTATGGAGCGTGGGGGCCTGGATCAAAGATACGCGCCGCGAAGTCAACGAACTGCCGCTCGACGCGCACACCGACGGCTGAGCCGCCGCGCCGCACCGCCGACGGCTGAGCTGGGCTGAGCTGCCGCGCCGCAAGGAACCGCCTCAGCACCCTGCGAAACCGTGGCGGCGGCAGGCCTGCTCCCCAGGGCAGGCCGTGCCACCTCCCCTTACGCCACGGCCACCCTCGCCGGCACCGGGCATATAGCCCCATCGCCGGTCCAGCAACGCACAATGTCGCGGACCGACAGGATGCCGACAATCTCTCCACCGTCAAGGACAATCAGATGGCGGAAGCCGCCGCTGACCATCGCGGCTGCAGCCTCCTCCAAGGACCAGTCAGGCGCAGCGAACACGACGTCGCGCGTCAGGTGCTCGGCGACGGACTCCCGGTCCGGGTCAAGCCCGGCCCCTACCGAGACGAGGATGTCACGCTCGGTGATGATCCCCGGCCCGTTGCCGTCGGGGTCCATCACCACGGCGGCACCCACCCGTCGCTCCGACATCGACTGCGCCACGGCGCGAAGGCTGTGCCCGGGCCCCACCGTCAGGACCATCTCACTCATGCCTTCGTGAACCTGCATATCCGCCTCCTGCTCGCTCAGCCTGCCCTCATGGCATCGTCTCAAGACTACTTGCAACGATTGCCTCAATCTAGCGGTTACCGGCGCGCACGTCAAGGTCTTACGGGAGGCACCGGTCGACCGCCGATCGACGCTTACTTCACGGCTGCATCAGGGTGTCCAGATCGCCGCGTGCAGCGCTGATCACGCCCTCTGCGACGCCCTCCCAAGACCAGTGCCGGCGCACCGTGCGGACGAGGCCGGCGCGCGTCTGCGCCTGGAGCGCGGGCTCGGCCTGCAGCCATCCGGTCAGACGTGCCGCCACCGCTCGCACCGCGTGATCGTCCACCGGGAAGGACAGCCAGTCGACCGCGTTCTCCGGGATCGCGCGCGCCAGTGCCTCGCTCACCTCAGCGAGCCCCGAGTGGGCTGCGCTGACCGGCAGCGCGCCGCATGCGGCCGCCTCGGCGGCGACCATACCGAAGGCCTCCGGGAAGGTGCTCGGCACGACCGCCGCCCGGCATGCGGGAAGCAGTTCCGCCAGCTCCTCGTGGTCGAGGCGCCCCACGAACACGATCTGCTCGTCGAGCCTGCGGGCAGCCACCAGGAAGCGCTCGCGCTCCTCCCCCTGCAGCTCATCCAGGAAAGCCAGCAGGTGCCTCAGCGGCTGCGATCCGGACACTTGTCCCTCGAGTGACCTGCCCGCCAGCGCGATCGACCGCGCCTGCTCCAGATCGCCCGCGCGCAACGCCCCGCACAGGCGCTCAAGCGCATCCCGGTAGGCACCGAAGCCGACTACCACCAGCCGCGCGCGCGGCACGGCCTCCAGGACCAGCGGCCACGAGGCGATCACCAGGTCCACGCCCTTGCTGACGATCAGCTTGCCGACGTAAGCGACCAGCACGTCGCGATCTGGATCCAGTCTCGACAAGGCGCCGCCGGCGGCGCCACTGTCACGCGCAAAAGCGTCGGCCTGCTGGTCCGCCACGTCTCCTGCGGAAGCTTCCCCCGGGCGCTCTTGCGACTCCAGTGCGCCTGCCTCTGGTTGATCTACGGTGCCACTCAGCCGCCTGGCCAGCCCACGCAGACCGGCCGCCGCCGGCCCCGGCTCACGCGGAGCGAACCGCTCCACGTCGACGCCCGGGGGTCCCAGCCGTGTGCGTCGGAGGAGAGCCGGGTCACTCAACGCCCGCCACAGGCTGGCGGCCGTGTGATGGGAGCCGACGAGCACGGTTGCAGCACCCGCGAGCCCCTCCCGCGCAAACCCCAGAAAGCGCTCGGGCTGCGGCTTGACGGTGTACTCCAGCGCGCTGCCGTGGACCTTCACCGCATATGGCACCTCACCGTGCAGCCCGCGAGCGAGGATCGCCGGCCCCATCACCAGATGGTTGGCGAGCGCCAGCTGCGGGTGGGTCAACTCGACCAGCTCGCCGACCGCAGTGACGTTCGCATCGATGTAGCCCGCGATCTCCTGGTCGCTGCACTGCGCGAACGTGCGCGCTTCGATCCCCTCGTAGCGATCGGCCACGTACACCGGCAGCAGGCCGCCGATGTCGGGGCGGTACACCGTGCAGCGACCCTGCCGCGCCGCCGGCACGACGCCGCCGGACGCCCGGTCCAGCTCTCGCACCTGCAGGCTCCCTGTGTCCCAATCGCCGACGGCGTCCACGAACGGCTGGCGCTCGGCATGGCGGTCCTGGCTGAGCAGGTGCACGTCATGGCCGAGGCGCACCAGCGCGGCCGCCAGCCGTGCGTTGTAGACGTTCGATCCCGTCCCGTCGAGCAGGTAGCCGTGGAAGATCAAGACGCGCACGGACGGGCAGCCTACCCGTGTTGCAATCGCTCCCCCACTCGCTCCGGTAAAGTTGCGGGCATGAGCAGCAAGCAGCGCTACCGCCTACGCAACCCGTCCACCGGACGGGAGGTCGTGATCCCCGCCGAGCCCGACGAGATCTACCTCGACCGCGAGTCCGGAGAGCGGCTCGAGGTCGTCGGCAAGGTTCTTCCGCTTGCGCCGTCCACCTCGCGGCTGCCGTGGGCGGTGGAGCACCTGCGCTTCTGCCCGTGGTGCGACCAGCACGCCCAGAAGGACCTCAACGACTGTCCCACGTGCGGCAGGCGCATGGGCCCGTTGTGAGAGCCCGCGTCGCGCTCGCAGCCTGCGCGGCGCTGCTGTGTGGCCCGATACTGAGCGCGTGTGGAGGAACCAGCGTCTCAGACGCGGTTCCCAAGGCCACCCCGGAAATCGCTGCGCCGACGGACACGAGCGCTGAAGCAGCAGCTGCGCAGAAGACGTCCACCGCGTCGACCAAGACGACGACGAGCAAAACCCCCGAAACAACGTCCTCGACGAGCAGCGAAGCCGCCGCCGGCGAAAGCACGGAAACGCCCGCCAGCGCCGAAGCCCCGAGCGAAGCAACCCCCAGCGGCGGCGCGCAGGCAGAAGAAAAGCCAGCCTCCACCGAAGCGCCCGCCAAAGGCGGAGGCGAAGCAGCAGCAGGCGCCAGCCCAACCGGCGGCGCCAGCGCCCCCTAGGGGGTCGAGATGAGCGTGGCGCTGTAGGTCAGTCGCGCGGTCTGGTACAGGCAGTAGTACTGGACGGCGCTGCCGAGTCGAGGTCTGCGTGGTCTGAGAGCTGGTGCTGGTGCAGCCGCTCTTCGGCCGGCTTGCACGCCAGGAGGTGTTGTTTTCAAAGCCGAGGGCGAGCGCGGGCGCCCACGAGGGCACCGTCAGCGCAACGACGTAGCCCTTCTTGATCGGCAGCGTGGTTTCGAGCGGGAACTGCGCGGTCTTGCCGAAGTAGGGCTGAAGTTTGACGAGCGGGCTCTGCGCGACGAGCTTGTACGTGAGGTTCGGCTTGGCCTGCGGCGCGAGGATCGCGATCCCGGCTTCCGAGGGGCCACCCTCGTTGGCGTTGAAGAACTTGATCTGGGTGGCGGTCGGGTTACCGAGCGTGATCGTCCAGGCGACGATCGTCCCGGCTCGCGGCGCGCTCTCCAGGTTGCGTTCGGTGCCGACCTTCACCTGGAAGCCGGTCGTGCGGCTTACGGCTAGGCAGGGGCTGCCGGGACAGCTGGGCGTGGTCGCAGGGGTGGTAGCGCCGATTACGCCTACTTCTGTGAGTGTCGCCGGCGCGACGGCCGGCAGGATCAGCGCGAGCGCAGCGGCGCCCGCCAGCACAGCCATGGATATTCGTCTCATATGTGCCATTGAACACGCCCGTCTGCTGTATGTAGCGGTTTGATCATTTCGCTACCTCACCGCCAGTTCCTGCGCGACAGCTGCGATCGCTGCCTGATCGCCCTCGGAGGGTACCCATGGCAGCCGCAGCGGATCGTCCTGGTAGCGCGGGATCACGTGCACGTGGAAATGGAAGACGGTCTGCCAGGCGGCACGCCCGCACGAGTTCAGCAGGTTCACGCCGTCGGCTCCCAGTCGCTCCTTGGCACGCGCCGCCAGCCGCTGACAGGCGAGCGTCACTGCGCTCAGGTCCTCTCGCTCGACGCTCAGCAGGTCAGTGCTGTGCGCTCGCGGGATCACGAGCGCGTGCCCGCGGGTGGCCGGCGCGATGTCCATGAACGCGATCGTGCGCTCGTCTTCGTCGACGATCTGCGCCGGCAGCTCGCCGGCGATGATCTTGCAGAAGATGCAGTCGGGGTCGGCCATGCGCCGCAGATCCTACGTCAAGCGGCCGGAGGCCTGCAGGCGCAGGCGGGCGTGGGCGATCGCCTGCTCGCGCGTGTCCAGCTCGCCGGCGTACTGTGCAGCGGCGAGCTCCTCCAGCATCTCGCCCACGAGTGGGCCGGTCTGGATACCGAGCTCGCCTGCCAGCTCGTCACCCCGCAGCAGCGGCCTCGGTGGCCCCTGCTCGCGCCATCGCAGCGCATCGGCGAGGACGTCGCGGGCGAGCCGCAGGTGGGCCTCGATCGATTCTTGCGCACGATCGCCGCGCGTGGCCAGGCGATCGGCGATCGACAGCAGCGTCACGTCGACCTCGACCGGCGAGCACGCGCGCAGATACGCGAACACGGTGCGCCGACTCAGCGGCTGGGGCTCGTGCACCAGGAAGCCGAGGCGTAGATGGTTCCGGGCCAGCGCCGCCACATGGGCGCGAAGGCGCTCGCTGGCTCGCAGGCGCTCCAGCACCGTGCGCGCCAACTCTGCGCCGCGGACGTCATGGCCGAGGAACGTGACGCGACCATCTGCGCCGATCGCGCGTGTGAGCGGCTTGGCGGCGTCGTGCAGCAGGGCACCCCAGCGCAGCGCTTCACCGCGGCTCATCTCATCGG
This sequence comes from uncultured Solirubrobacteraceae bacterium, assembly GCA_963779665.1. GTDB lineage: Bacteria > Actinomycetota > Thermoleophilia > Solirubrobacterales > Solirubrobacteraceae > Palsa-744. Next base: position 142,167 of record CAVZYW010000004.1, read on the forward strand.
CGAGCGGCTCGGCCAGCAGCTGCTCCAGCTGAGCACGGTGCTCGCCCAGGGTCTCCTGCAGCTGTGGCGCTGGGACAGCGCTCGTCAGCTCCACCGCCCGATCGAAGACCTCCAGCGTGTGGCCGTAAACGTCGCGGTGGTGAAAACGATTCTGCTCGACACCGTGCAGCGCCTCGAGCTCCGGCAGGACCACGGCGGTCGCTCGCAGCGAGCTCATCATCTCCAGCCCGCGGTGGGCGCTTGGTGAGGCGATGATCCGCCGCAGCTCGACGAATACCCGCTCCGCTGAGACATGGGCCAGCCCGTTCACGTGAGCGCCGGCGCTGCGCAGCGTCTCGCTGTCCGGCTCGAGATCCAACTCGACGGCCAGGCGCACCAGGCGTAGCACCCGCAACGGATCCTGCGCAAACGCCGCTGCTGCTGACATCCGCAGGCGTCTGGCGTGCAGATCTTCGATGCCGCCGAGTGGGTCGATCGCCGTCCCTCCGGCGAGCGGCTCGGCGATTGCGTTGACGGTGAAGTCGCGCAGCGCCAGATCCTCCTCGATCGTGCCGGCGCGCAACGGCTCCACGTCGACTTGCCAGGCACCGTCTCGTGCCACCACCCGCCAGGAGCCAAACTCCTCGGATAGCGCAAAGCACGCTGCACGGCGCGCCGTGCGCGCAACCGCGCGCGCCGCCTCGGCCGGATCGCCGTCGACGACGATGTCGACGTCGACGGTCTGCCTGCCGAGCAGACGGTCGCGCATCACGCCTCCCACCAGCCAGGCCCGCGTGCCTGTCAGCGCGCCGCGGGCCACATCCAGGCCGGTGCTCATGTCCGAGGAGCGTCCGCCGTCCGCGTCTGCACAGGCACACCGGCGGCGTCGATCGGGACCCCGTCGCGGTGATACACGCGCGTCACTCGCGGTGTCAGCGCACAGGTGATCTCGTAGTTGATCGTGTCCAGACGGCGGGCGACCTCCTCGGCGGTGATGCGCTCGCTGAGCTGGAAGCCGATCAAGATCGCGCGCTCGCCGCGCAGCTGCTCGGCACCCTGGTCGAAGCCGAGATCGACGGTGATGCTGTCCATGCTCACGGTGCCCACCAGCGGATGGCGATGTCCGGCGATGAGAACGTCGGCGTTGTTTGACAGGCCGCGCCGCCAACCGTCGCCGTAGCCGATCGGCAGCACACCGATGTAGGTGTCGCCGTCGGCGACGAACTGGCGTCCGTAGCCTGCGCTCTCCCCCGCCTGGCACAGCTTCACCTCGGCAAGCCAGGAGCTCAGCTCGAGCGCCGGCTCGAGCGCCCTGGCTGCCGGATCCTTGCCGAACGGGTCCATCCCGTAGATCGCGATCCCACAGCGCACCATGTCGAACTGCGCCTCTGGCTCACGCATCGTGGCAGCGCTGTTGGCTGCATGGATGATCAGCTCCGGTTCCTCGGCCTTGACTGTGCGCGCCCAGCGCGTGAAGGTCGTCAGCTGACCGGCGAAGAACCCGTCGTCCTTGAGGTCATCGGCGGTCGCGAAGTGCGTCATCGCTCCGGCCAGCCGCACGCCGGGCGTCTGGCGTGCAACTGCCGCCACGCGCGAGGCCTCAGCCGGGTCGCGGGTTCCCAGCCGCCCCATGCCAGAGTCGAACTTGACGTGAACGCGCCCGCCGCCGGCGGCGGCAACCGCCTCCAGGTAGTCCTCGTTCCAGACGACCACGTCCGCATCGGCGGCGAGCGCCTCTCCCAACTCCACACGGCTGAGCGCACCCATCACCAATACGCGGACGTCTCGCAGCCCTGCGTCGCGCAGCTCACATGCCTCGCGCGCGTCGGCAACCGCCAGCCAGCTCGCCCCACCGGCGAGCGCGGCACGCGCGCTCTGCACAGCCCCGTGGCCGTATCCGTCGGCCTTCACCACCGCGCATAGCGCTGCGCCGCGGCGCAGCTGTGTGCGCAGGCGCGCGCAGTTGCGTCCGATCGCTGCGACGTTCACGCTCGCCTGGGCTCTACGCGTGCTCATCCTCTGATCCTCAACCAGCCCGGATCCGCTGCCATCGCTCATCGTGTTGCCCCTTCCCCTTGATGCTCGGCGATTGCGGCCTGTGATCGCGCCGCCGGCAGCGCCGCGATCACGTCCGATGCGATCACGCCCTCGGGGCCGCCCAGGCGGCGTGCGGCCTCCCTGCCGGCCTGCGCGTGCAGCCACACGCCGGCGGCTGCTGCCACGAACGGCTCAAGACCCTGGGCCAGCAGCGCGCAGATCACGCCCGTGAGCACGTCGCCCGTCCCGGCGGTCGCAAGCGCCGGGCTGCCACCGGGGCTCACCGCCACCCGACCGCCGGGCTCGGCGATCAGCGTGTCGTCGCCCTTGAGCACGACCACGGCCGCCGCCTGCTCCGCGGCCGCGCGAACGTGGCGCAGGCGTTCGCGTTCGATCTCGGAGCTGTCCAGCTCGAGCAGGCGCCCGAGCTCGCCGGCGTGCGGCGTCAGCACCGTCGGCGCGTCCCTGGCGGCCAGATCGCCGAGGCGACCTGCGTGCGCGTTCAGGCCGTCCGCGTCCAGCACCAGCGCGACGTCCGCCTCGCCGGCGAGCGCGCGCGCGAACGCAAACGCCCCGTCGCTGCGCCCGAGGCCGGGTCCCAGCGCCAGCGCGCCGCCGCGAGCGCTCGCCTCGAGCACGCCGGCGACCCCGTCGAGCGTGTGCGCGCCCTCCTCGTCGGGCAGCCCCCTGCTCATCATCTCCGGGGTTCCCCCAGTGGCGAGGATTCCCTGCAGCGAGGCTGGTACGCAGACCGTCACGTAGCCGGCGCCCGTCCGCATGCTCGCCTCCGCGGCCATCCTCGGCGCGCCGGTGAGCCCGCGTGAGCCGCCCGCGACGAGCACGTGGCCGGAGATGAACTTCGTGGAAGAGGCTCCCCTGCGCGGCAGCTGCCTCGAGCACGCTCGGCGTGATCAGCCCGATCGAGGCTCCCTGCGGCGCGCCCCGCGGGATGCCGATGTCGAGCGTCTGCACCTCGCCGGCGTGGGCCTTGCCGGGGTGGATCCACAGGCCCGGCTTGGCGGCGTGGAAGCTGACGGTGACCGACGCGCGCACCGCCGCGCCGCGACGACCCCAGTCGAGGCGTCCACCCCACTCGGCACATCCACGCTGACGACCGAGCGCGCCGGCGCGTTGATCGCGTCGATCGCCTCGGCGACGGCGCCGCGGGGCTCGCCCTGGAAGCCGGTGCCGAGCAGCGCGTCGACGATGAGCACATCTCGCGCGAACACCCCCGCAGCCGTGGCGATGAGCCTCGCGCGACTGCTCTCCCGGCTCCGGCCAGGGCTCCCCGTCCAGGCGCACCGGCGGCGGGCCCGGCAGGCGCTCGAGGTTCGCGCGCGCGTCCCCGGAGAGCTCTGCCGGCGACGCCACGCACACGACGGTCACCGCTCGCCCGGCCTCGCGCAGCAGGCGCGCGACGACGAGCCCATCGCCGCCGTTGTTGCCCTTGCCGCATACGACCGTCACGGGCCCATCCGGCGCGAGGCGCTCGAGCGCGCGTGCGACGCCGGCGCCGGCGCGCTCCATCAGATCGAGGCCCGCCACGCCGCGCTCCTCGATCGCCCAGCGATCGATGGCGCGCATCGTCTCGGCGTCGGGAAGCGGCGAGCAGCCACGGCGGCAGCGGGCTCACGCGGCAGCGCTACTCGACGGTGACGGTCTTGGCGAGGTTGCGCGGCTGGTCGACGTTCAGGCCGCGCCGGCGCGCGATCGGTAGGCGAGCAGCTGCAGCGGGATCACGGCGAGGATCGGCTGCAGCATCCAGTCGGTGGCCGGCACCGCGATCGTCGCATCGACATGCGGCTCGACCACGTCTTCGCCGGCGGTCGTGACCGCGATCACGTGCGCACCGCGAGCGCGCGCCTCCTGGATGTTCGAGACGAGCTTCTCGAGCACCGGCGAGCGCGTGGCGACGCACACGACCGGCGTGGCCTCGTCGAGCAGCGCGATCGGCCCGTGCTTCATCTCGCCGGCGGCGTAGGCGTCGGTGGAGATGTAGGAGATCTCCTTCAGCTTCAGCGCACCCTCGAGCGCGACCGGCAGGCCGATGTGGCGGCCGATGTAGAGGAAGAACTCGGCGTCCCAGCAGGTCTCGGCGATCGCGTCCGTACGCGCCTCGCAGTCCTCGATCAGCTCGTCGATGCAGTGCGGCAGCCGCTTGAGCTCGCCGACGAGCTCGGCGATGCGCTGCGCCGGCGCGAGCGTGCCGCGCAGCTCCGCCAGGCGCAGGCCGAGCAGATACATGACCGCGACCTGGCAGACGAACGTCTTGGTCGCGGCGACGCCGATCTCCAGGCCGGCGCGCGTGTACAGCACGCCGTCGGCCTCGCGCGTGGCCTGCGAGCCCATCGTGTTGGTGATCGCCAGCACCGTCGCGCCGCGCTCGCGGGCGAGGCGCATCGCCGCCAGCGTGTCGGCGGTCTCGCCCGACTGCGAGATCCCGATCACGAGATCGCCGGGCCCGACGACCGGGTTGCGGTAGCGGTACTCGGAGGCGATGTCGAGCTCGACCGGCAGCCGCGCCCACTCCTCGATCGCGTAGCGGCCGATCAGGCCCGCGTGGTAGGCGGTGCCGCAGGCGACGACCACGATCCGCTGCACGCCCGCGAGGATCGCCTCGTCCAACGCCCCCTGCTCGTCGAGGTCGACGCCGTCGCCGCGCGCGGTGCGGTCGGCGATCGTCTCCGCGACAGCGTCGGCCTGTTCGTGGATCTCCTTCAGCATGAACGTCTCGAAGCCGCCCTTCTCGGCGGTCTCCTCGTCCCAGTCGACCGTGTCGATCGTCCCGCTCGACCTGCTCGCCGGCGGCCGTTCGTGATCGACACGCCATCGGGCCGCAGCACGACGATCTCGCCGTTCTCCAGGTACTGGACGCGGCGGGTCTCCGCCAGGAACGCCGGTACGGCCGAGGCCACGAACTGCTCGCCCTCGCCGCGACCGATGATCAGCGGGCACTCCTTGCGCGCGCCGACGAGCAGTCTCGGGCTCGTCGAGGCTCATCGCCACGAACGCGTAGTGGCCCTCGAGCTGGGCGTAGGCGCCGCGAACCGCGTCGGCCAGGTCGCCGGCGTAGCACTCGGCGATCAGGTGCGCGATCACCTCGGCGTCGGTCTCGGAGGTGAAGACGCTGCCCTTGCTCGAGCAGTCGCTCCTTGAGCGCCATGTAGTTCTCGACGATCCCGTTGACGACCACGTGGATGCGGTCGCCGCTGTCGTAGTGGGGGTGGGCGTTCTCCTCGCTCACGCGCCCGTGCGTCGCCCAGCGCGTGTGGCCGATCCCGGTCGTGGCGGCGCGCTCGGCGAGGGCCACCGCCGTGGCGCCGGCGGCGCTGACCGTCGAGCTTGGCTCGAAGCGCGCTGAGGTTGCCGACCGCGCGCACCGCCTCGATCCGACCCTCGGCGATCACGGAGATTCCCGCCGAGTCATAGCCGCGGTACTCGAGCTTGCTCAGGCCCGCGAGCAGCAGACCCTGGACGGGCCGCCTGCCGACGTAGCCAACGATGCCGCACACGGGATCGAAGATACCAGCGCGGCAGCGGCGTCTGCCCGACGCGGCGCCGCCGGTCGCGGCCTAGCCGAGCTCGCGCTCGACCAGCGCGACGAGGCGTCCGCACACCTCGTCGGCCTCGTCGTCGGTGGGCGCCTCGACCATCACCCGCACCAGCGGCTCGGTGCCGCTCGGGCGCACGAGCACGCGCCCGCGTCCGCGCAGCTCCTGCTCGGCTGCGCGCACCGCCTGCTCGAGCTCCTCCGCCTGCGCGAGCGCGCCGCGGTCGCGCACGCGGACGTTGACGAGACGCTGCGGCAGCTTGCTCATCGCGTCGCGCTCGCTGAGATCCCCCCCGCCCAGCGCCTCCAGCGTCAGCAGCGCGCTGGCGATGCCGTCGCCGGTGCGGTTGAAGCCCATGTCGATGATGTGCCCGGATTGCTCGCCGCCGAGCGTCCATCCCCGCGCGCGCAACTCCTCGAGCACGTAGCGGTCGCCGACCTGGGTGGTGCAGACCTCAACGCCCGCGCGCTCCATCGCCGAGTGAAAGCCGTAGTTGGTCATCACCGTGACGGCGACGCCGTCGCCGGTGAGACGGCCGCTGTCGCGCAGGTGAAGCGTCGCCAGCGCCATCAGCTCGTCGCCGTCGACCACCTCGCCGCGACGATCGACCGCCAGCACGCGGTCGCCGTCGCCGTCGAAGGCGAACCCCACCGCGTGCGCGCCCGTCAGCGACTCGCTGCGCCAGCGCGTCGACGTGGGTGGAGCCGCAGCCGGCGTTGATGTTGCGCCCGTCCGGCGCGTCCGCGATCACCGTCACGGTCGCGCCCAGGCGTCTGAAGATCTCGGGCGCGACCTGGTAGGTGGCACCGTTGGCGCAGTCCAGCAGCACGTCCAGGCCGCGCAGGTCGAGCTCAGCGAAACGCACGTGCAGCTCGCGCAGGTAGTCCTCGGGCGCGCCACGCAGCTCGCGGATGCGCCCGATCGCAGCGGGCGCCACTTCGGACGCGCTACCGGCGCCGGCGCCGACGCCCGCCGTGGCGGCTGCGGACGCACCAGCGGCGCGCTCGAGCTCGCGCTCGATCGCCAGCTCGGACTCGTCGGAGAGCTTGTAGCCGTCGCCGGCGAAGAACTTGATGCCGTTGTCCTGGTAGGGATTGTGCGAGGCCGACAGCACGACCGCCAGGTCGAAGCCGTAGCGACCGATCAGCAGCGGCGCCGCCGGCGTCGGCAGCACGCCGCCGAGCAGCGCGTCGCCGCCGGCGGCGCTCACGCCCGCCGCCAGCGCCGCCTGCAGCATCTCACCGGACTCGCGGGTGTCGCGCACGATCAGCACCTGCGGGCGCTCGGCCCCCGTCTCGCGGGTCGCCGCGCGTCCCGAGCGCGAGCGCCAGCTCGGCGGTCAGGAACTCGCCGGCGACGCCGCGAACGCCGTCGGTCCCGAACAGCTTGCGGGTCATGCCGGTGGGTGGACCTGGTGCAGCGCGCTAGCGCTTGGAGAACTGCGGCCGCTTGCGCGCCTTCTTCAGGCCTGCCTTCTTGCGCTCCTTGGCGCGCGAGTCACGCGTCAGGAAGCCTCTGCGCTTGAGCTCGCCGCGCAGGTTCGGGTCGGCCTCCAGCAGCGCGCGCGAGACGCCGTGGCGCAGCGCCCCGGCCTGTGCGGAGATGCCGCCGCCGTGCAGTCGCGCGACGACGTCCATGCGGTCCTGGTAGCCGACGGTCTCGAGCGGCTGGCGGATGTTGCGCTGCAGCGTCAGCCGCGGGAAGTGCTGCTCCAGCGTGCGCCCGTTGACGAGGTAGCTGCCGCTGCCGGGACGCAGCGTCACGCGCGCGATCGCCGACTTGCGCTTGCCGGTGGCGCGGTAGCGCGCGCCGGAGGCGAGGTCGATCGCGGCCGTCGAGATCGGCTCGCTGAGCACCTCCTCGCTGGTCCTCCTCGCCGTCACTGCCTGGCGTCGGAGTCGTCCTCGGTCGCGTATGGGTCGACCGCGTAGGCGTCCTCGTAGCCCTCGCTGCGACCCAGCGGGTCGACGCCCTCGGGCACGATGTCGACCTCGAGGTGCGCGCCGGGAACGGCCGGCTTCTCGCGCGGCGCCGGCTCCTCTTCCTCCTCGTCCTCCGCCTCCTCGGCCTGCGGCGCGGCGACAGGCTCCTGGGCCGCGACGGGCTGCTCTGCGGGGGCGGGCTCCTCGGCGGCGACCGGCTCGGCTGGCGCTGCCGGGACGGCTCCTCGGCGGCTACCGGCTCGTTTGCCTCGGCGGCGGCGTCTCGGCGACCGGCGTCGCAGCGTGCCTGCTCAGTCTCGGCGCGGGCTGTCCTCGGCCGCGTGGCGGTCCGGCTGGCCCTCCTCGGTGCTCTCCCCCTCGGGGGGCGATGCGGGGTGCTCCTCGTCTGCCATCAGGCCTCGATCTCCAGCGGTTGCGGTTTCTGGGCGATGTGCGGGTGCTCGGGCCCGGCGTAGATCTTGAGCTTCGTGATCTGCTTGCGCGCGAGGCGGTTGCGCGGCATCATGCCCTTGACGGCGAGCCTGATGATGTCCTCGGGACGCTTGGCGAGCATCTCCTCGAACGTGCGCGAGCGCAGCCCGCCGGGGTAGCCGGAGTGGCGGTAGTAGCGCTTGTCCTGGCGCTTGTTGCCGCTGACGTGGATCTTCTCGGCGTTGACGACCACCACGAAGTCGCCGGTGTCGATGTGGGGCGTGTACTCGGGCTTGCGCTTGCCGCGCAGCACGTCCGCGATCTGCGTCGCCAGACGGCCGAGCGTCTTGCCGTTGGCGTCGACGATCAGCCAGTTGCGCTCGCGGTCGGTCGGCTTTGCTACGTAGGTTTTTGTCGAGGGAGCCATAGCGTGAAAAAGGCCACGCTGGACGATCTTGCGATCGGTCGCGCGGCGGGACGGACATCATAGGCGAAGTCGCCGAGAAAGGCAGAGTCTCCCGAAAGGCACGCCGCCCAGAGGCCCCCGGGTTACTCCCACTCGATGGTACCCGGCGGCTTGCTGGTGATGTCGAGCACCACCCGGTTGACCTCGCGCAGCTCGTTGATCATGCGTGAGGCGATCGTCTCGAGCAGGTCGTAGGGCAGCCGTGCCCAGTCGGCGGTCATCGCGTCGTCGCTGGTGACCGCGCGTACGACGACGACGTAGCCGTAGGTGCGCTCGTCGCCCTGCACGCCGACGGTGCGCACGTCGGGGAGCACGCAGAAGGACTGCCACAGCTCGCGGTACAGGCCGGCTTTGCGGATCTCGTCCTGCAGGATGTGGTCGGCCTCGCGCAGCACGTCCAGACGCTCTTTGGTGGCTTCGCCGCCGACTATCCGGATCGCGAGCCCCGGGCCCGGGAACGGCTGGCGCCAGACGAGCCGCTCGGGCAGGCCCAGCTCGGCGCCGACCGCCCGCACCTCGTCCTTGAACAGCGCCCGCAGCGGCTCGACCAGCTCGAACTGCAGGTCGTCGGGCAGGCCGCCGACGTTGTGGTGGGACTTGATCGTCGCCGCGCCGGTGCCGCCGCCGGACTCGATCACGTCCGAGTACAGCGTGCCCTGCACGAGGAAGCGAGCGGGCTGGGCGGGACCTCGATCCCCGGCCGTGTCCGCGAGCTTCTCCGCCTCCTCCTCGAACACCCTGATGAACTCCGCGCCGATCGCCTTGCGCTTGGCCTCCGGCTCGCTCACGCCGGCGAGCTTGTCCAGGAAGCGCGTCTCCGCGTCGACGGCCACCAGCGGCACCTTGAACGTGTCGCGGAAGGTCTTGACGACCTGCTCGCCCTCTTCCTTGCGCATCAGCCCGTGGTCCACGAACACGCACGTCAGCTGCTCGCCGACCGCGCGGTGCACGAGCAGCGCCGCCACCGAGGAGTCAACGCCGCCGGACAGCCCGCAGATCACGCTGCCGTCGCCCACCTGCTCGCGGATCCGCCGTATCTGTTCCTCGACGATCGATGCCGCCGACCATGTCGGCTCGCAGCCGCACACCTCGGTCAGGAAGCGCGTCAGGATCTCCTCGCCGTAGGGGGTGTGCACGACCTCCGGGTGAAACTGGATCCCGTAGATGCCCCGCTGCGGGTCCTCGACCGCCGCCACCGGCGAGCCGCTCGAGGACGCCAGCGCGGTGAAGCCCGGGGGCGGCTCGAACACGGTGTCGCGGTGGGACATCCAGCACGTCTGCTCGCGCGGCATGCCTTTCAGCAGCACGCCCGGGTCGGAGACCTGCAGGTCGGAGCGTCCGAACTCGCCGACCTCCGCCTGCTCGACCCGTCCGCCGAGCGTGTGCACGAGCAGCTGCATCCCGTAGCAGATGCCCATCACCGGCACACCCAGCTCGAGCAGCCCCAGATCCAGCGGCGGCGCACCCGGCGCGTACACCGAAGCCGGCCCACCCGAGAGGATGATCCCGCGCGGTTTGCGCGCCGCGATCTCCTCCAGCGGCACGTGATGCGGCAGCAGCTCGCTGAACACGCCGCAGTCGCGCACCCGTCGCGCGATCAGCTGCGAGTACTGCCCGCCGTAGTCGAGCACCACGATCTCCTCCGAGGCCGGACGTGGGGCGAGCGTCTTTGCTACCTGCGTCTCGTGCGCTGTATTGCCATCGCTATACAGGTTCGCCGATGCGGAAGCCGACTCAGGCTGAAGCGACGTCGCCGCGCCGTCAGTCATTTACGAGGGCGGCTACCTTCCCGTTGGTCGCGCCCATGCCGACCTGCTGGTCGCGCTGCAGCGCCTTGCCCTCCGTCTGCAGCGACGGCGCCACGACGACCTCCGCGCGGTTGAACTCCGCCAGGTCCTTGTGGCCGCAGGTCGCCATCGACGTGCGCAGCCCGCCGAACAGGTTGAACGTGCCGTCGTTCTCGCGGGCCGGGCCGACGAGGATCTCCTCGAGCGTCCCGTTCTGCGCGGTTGCCACGCGCGCGCCGCGAGGGAGCGTCGGGTGGAAGGTCGCCATGCCCCAGTGAAAGCCGCGTCCCGGCGCCTCGTATGCGCGCGCCAGCGGCGAGCCGATCATCACGGCGTCGGCGCCCAGCGCGATCGCCTTGGAGACGTCGCCGCCGTTGCGCATGCCGCCGTCGGCGATCACCTGGCAGTACTCGCCGGTCTCGAGCATGTGCGTGGAGCGCGCGTGCGCGACGTCCGCGATCGCCGTCGCCTGCGGCACGCCGATGCCGAGCACGCCGCGCGTCGTGCACGCGGCACCCGGCCCGACGCCGACGAGCACGCCGGCTGCGCCGGTGCGCATCAGGTGCAGTCCCGTGTGGTAGGAGGCGCAGCCGCCCACCACGACCGGCACGTCGAGGCTCGGGATGAACTCCTTCAGGTTCAGCGGCTCGGAGACGGTCGAGACGTGTTCGCCGGAGACGACCGTGCCCTGGATCACGAGCACGTCGAGGCCGGCCTCCATCGCGATCTCGTGGTAGTCGAGCACGCGCTGCGGGGTCAGCGACGCGGCGACGACGACTTTCTGCTCCTTGATCTCGCGGATCCGCTGCGCGATCAGCTCCGGCTTGACCGGCTCGCGGTAGATCTCCTGCATCTCGCGCGTGGCGAGAGTCCTTCGGCAGCAGCGCGATCCGCTCCAGCTCGTACTCTGCGTCCTCGTAGCGGGTGAAGATGCCCTCGAGGTTGAGCACCGCCAGTCCGCCGAGGCGGCCGATGATGCCGGCCGTCTCGGGCGAGACGACGCCGTCCATCGCCGAGGCCAGCATCGGCAGCTCGAACTGGTACGGCCCGAGCTTCCAGGAGATGTCGATGTCGTCGGGGTCGCGCGTGCGCCTGTGAAGGCACGATCGCGATGTCGTCGAAGCCGTAGGCCCGACGGCCCTTCTTGCCGCGTCCGATCTCTATCTCCATCGCTGCATCCTCGCAGTCGTCGCGGACGAGAAGACCCCGCACGCGGCGGGGCCAAAGAGGGGGCGGCAGTGCGCCGGAAATGCCTTGTCGGCCACGGCAGCCAAGTGACGCTGAGCATAGCAATCGTCACACCGGCGCTAATGCCCTTGGATATGCTCGATCGCATGAGCGACGAACAGCCGACACACGCTATGAGGCCCACGCCGATCGAGGCCCGTCGCCAGGCGGCCTGGCGCGAGCGCGACGCCTTCAGGACGCCGCCGCTGACGGACGAGCAGCCGCACCTCTACATCAAGCCGTCGGCGCCGTTCACCTCGGGCAACGTCCACATCGGCCACGTGCGCAGCTACTCGATCGGCGACGCCTACGCGCGCTTCCGCCGCGCCCGCGGCGACGCGGTGCTGTTCGCGTTCGGCTTCGACGCCTTCGGCTTGCCCGCCGAGCTCGGCGCGATCGCCGGCGGCGAGCCGCCGAGCGACTGGGTGCACCGCTGCGCCGAGCACATGACCGGACAGCTCGAGCGGCTCGGCTTCTCCTTCGACTGGGAGCGCTCGTTCCTCAGCTCCGACGCGATCATGTACCGCTGGTCGCAGTGGCTGTTCCTGGCGCTGCTCGAGGCCGGGCTGATCTACCGCGGCACCGGCAACGTCGACTGGTGCGAGCACTGCCAGACGACGCTCGCCTCGATCCAGGTCGAGGCCGGCGGCACCTGCTGGCGCTGTCACGGTCCCGTGCGGCTGATCGAGCTGCCGCAGTGGTACCTGCGGATCAGCGCCTACGTGGACGAGAACGACCGCCGCCTGGCGGAGCTGCGGCGAGCGGCATCTGGGACGAGGTCGCGCTGCCTCCCAGGAGATCGTGCTCGGGCGCGTCGACGGCGTCGAGCTGGAGCTGGCAGGGCCCGACGGCGCGCAGCTGACGCGTGTTCACCCCCCACGCGCGACGCGCTCGCGGCAGGCGCGCTTCGTGCTGATGTCGCCGCGCCACCCCGACGCGGACGACGTGGGCAGCCGAGCGACGGCCGTGCACGAGCAGCTCGAGCAGCTGCGCTCCGGCGGCTGGGAGCGCAGCTCGCGCGAGGCGGAGACGATCCCGGTGATCGACACCGGGCGCGTGGTGCTCGGCACGGACGGAGCGCCGCTGCCGGTGCTCGTCTCGCCGCTGGTGGACTCGCGCTTCGGGCCGACGGTCGTGCTCGGCGTGCCGTCCGCGACCGCACCGACGAGGTGATCGCGCGCCGGCTCGGGCTCGAGGTTCCCGACGAGGGCTCCTCCGCCGAGGAGAGCGCCGCCGACGAGCAGGCTCCGACCGATCATCGACGCGAGCGCACGCGCCGGAGCCCCGGATGCGCGTGCGCGCGGTGCGCTACCGCGCCTCCGACTTCGTGATCTCCCGCCAGCGCTCGTGGGGCACGCCGATCCCGATCGTGTACTGCGAGCAGTGCGGCACGGTGCCGGTGCCACGCGAGCAGCTGCCGGTGGTGCTGCCGCTGGACCTGCGCCCGACGGGCACCGGCAACCCGCTGGCGGAGCTGGAGGAGTTCGTGCAGACCACCTGCCCCGGCTGCGGCGGACCGGCGCGGCGCGAGACGGACACGCTCGACTGCCACTTCGACGCGCTGTGGCTGTGGGTGCCGGCGTGCGTTCCGCCGGAGGCGCGCGAGGAGTCGCTGGAGGAGATCTTCGCGCTGGCCGACCTGCGCCACTGGCTGCCGTCCGAGCGCCTGGTGGCGGGCTCTGACAGCGGCAACTTCGTGTTCGACCAGCGGATCGTCACGAAGGCGCTGCGCGACATCGGCCCGCTGGCGTTCCTCGGCGACGGCGAGCCGTTCGCCGGCTGCCTGTTTCACGAGATGGTCACCGCCGACGGGCGCAAGATGAGCAAGCATCTCGGCAATGTCGTCGACCCCGACGAGCTGGTCGAGCGCTACGGCGCCGACACGGTCAGGTTGGCGGTGCTGTACGCCGCCCGCCCGCAGAAGTCGCTGAACTGGAACGACTCGGCGGTGCTGCGCTGCCACAGGTTCCTGACGCAGGTGTGGGAGTACTCCCGCGCGAAGCTCGCGCGCAGGCGCAGGACGACCGCGACGCGACTGGGGGCGGGGTCCTCGCCGAGCAGGAGGAGCCGATCAGAGACACGACGGAGCACCTGCGCCTGAAACTTTCGCAGTGGTGCGGCTGCCGCGGTGGAGAAGGTCACCGAGGACATGGAGGGCCTGGAGATGCACAGCGCCGTGCGCAACGTGATGCGTCTGTTCGACCGCATCAAGGACTTCGAGAAACGCGTGCTCGCACGCCAACCGGAGCTCGGCAGCGCCAACGTCGATGCGCTGCTGGAGGCGCTGACGGTGCTGGCGCAGATGCTCGGGCCACTGGCCCCGCACCTGGCCGAGGAGCTGTGGATCGCCTTCGGCCACGAGGAGCACAGCGCACAGACGCCGTGGCCGGGCGTATCGTTGAAGGTACCCGCATGAGCACACAGACCGCACAGGGCCTTTCACACGGCTCACGGCAGCGGACGCGCTCTTGCGCGACCGGCCTTGCCTGCCACCGCTGTGACAACGACTACGCGCTCGAGCAGGCGATCTTCGCGTGCCCGGACTGCGGCAAGGGGCTGGACGTGGTCTACGACTACGAGCTCGCTGCGCGCCACTTCAGGGACGTTCCCAGCTCCGAGCGTCCGCAGAACATCTGGCACTTCGAGGAGCTGCTGCCGATCGTCGACGCCTCAGCGCAGGCCCGCGTCGGGCAGCACTCCGGCTACACGCCGCTGATCCGCGCCGACCGGCTCGGCGCCGAGCTGGGGCTCAGCAACCTGTACCTGAAGGACGACTCCAGCAACCGGCCGAGCCTGTCCTACAAGGACCGGGTCGTCTCGATGTCGGTCGCCCGGCTGCTGGAGCGCGGCGGCACGGAGATCGGCTGCGTGTCGACGGGCAACGTCGGCACCGCGGTCGCCTCACTGGCGGCCAAGGCGGGAGTGGACGCGTACGTGTTCTACCCCAACCGCCTGGAGGACACGAAGGCGCGCGCGTGCATGGCGCTCGGCGCGAAGGTCTGCCAGGTCGAGGGCAACTACGACGAAGCCAACCGTCGCTGCCGCGAGCTGGCGGAAAGCACGGGCATGGACTTCGCCAACATCACGCTGCGCCCGTTCTACGCGGAGGGCGCCAAGACCGCGGCGTTTGAGATCGTCGAGCAGCTCGAGTGGCAGGCACCGGACCACATCGTCACGGCGGCCGCCGGCGGCACGCTGTCCTCGCGCCTGCACAAGGGCCTGGTCGAGCTGCAGCTGCTGGAGCTGTCAGAGACGGACGCCACGCGCATCCACATCGCCCAGCCGAGCGGTTGCAACCCGATCGCCACGGCGATCGTCGCCGAGGAGGCGGAGATCCATGCGGTGACGCCGGAGACGGCGGCGCACTCGCTGGCGATCGGCAACCCTGGCGACGGCTACCTGGTGATCGACGCGGTGCTCAAACGCGGCGGCACCGGCGGCTTCGCGAGCGACCCGGAGATCTTCGCCGGCATCGACCTGCTCGCCGCCACCGAGGGGCTGCTGACCGAGCCGGCCGGCGGCACGACGATCGCGGTGCTCGAGAAACTTGCCGCGGCGGGACGGTTCGCGCCGGACGACACGGTCGTGGCGATCATCACCGGCAACGGGCTGAAGACGCTCGACGACCACCCGCCGAAGCCTTGGCCGGACAAGATCGAGTGCGAGCTCGACGCGATGCTCGCCGCGCTGGGCGAGCTCAAGCAGAGCGGCACGCTCGTCGACAGCGCGCGCGGGCAGCTGCACGTCTAGCGCGGAGCCCAGCCTTGTGTAGGCAGCCGGAGCAGGGGTAGAGGAACCGAGATGGCAAGCCCATTCGCCTCGCCACAGGAGTTTCGCAGCGTGCTGGATCGGGTCCTACAGATGATGAGCGAGGATCCGGCGATGGGCCCGGGGCTACGGGCGGCGGACGTGCCACAGCGGTTCGAGTTCGAGGACGTCGATCTCGTGCTCAACGTGCGTGCCGGGCGACCCGACGAGCAACACAACCTCGCGTGGGAATGGACCGACGAGATCGACTGGACCCCGAAGGTGCGAATGACGATGTCCTCGGAGACAGCCAACCGCTATTTCCAGGGCCGCGAGAACATCGTCTACTCGATCGCAAGGCGGCGCATCAAGACCGGTGGCGATATGCGAGCGGCACTGGAGTTGATCCCGATCACCAAACCGATCTATCACCTCTACAAAGACCTGATTGCCGAGGAGTATCCGCACCTGCAGCTATGAGGTAAGTGCCCGGGTGAGCGGGCAGTGGCGGCCCTCAGGCGACTGCCGTGTCGCGATCACAGCGAGCGGGCTAGAGCACCTTTGACAGGAATGCGCGCGTGCGCTCGTGACGCGGGTTGGCCAGCACCTCGGAAGGCTTGCCGGACTCGACCACGATGCCGCCGTCCATGAACACCACCTCGTCGGCGACCTCGCGGGCGAAGCCCATCTCATGTGTGACCACGATCATCGTCATGCCTTCGCCGGCCAGCTGCTTCATCACCTGGAGGACCTCGCCCACGAGCTCGGGGTCGAGCGCGGAGGTGGGCTCGTCGAACAGCATCAGCTTCGGCTCCATCGCGAGCGCCCGGGCGATTGCCACGCGTTGCTGCTGGCCTCCGGAGAGCTGCGCCGGGTAGGCAGCCAGCTTGTCTGCCAGCCCGACGCGGCCGAGCAGCTCGCGAGCGCGCGAGCGCGCCGGCTCACGCGCGACCTTCTTGACTCGGATCGGCGCGCACGTCACGTTCTCGAGCGCTGTCATGTGAGGGAACAGGTTGAAGTGCTGAAAGACCATGCCGATGCCGGCGCGCTTGCGCGCCACCTCGGATTCGCGCAGCTCGTGAAGCTTCTCCCCCACCTGGCGGTAGCCGACGAGCTCGCCGTCGACGAACAGGCGCCCGGCGTTGATCTTCTCGAGGTGATTGATACAGCGCAGGAAAGTGGACTTTCCCGACCCCGATGGGCCGAGCAGGCACATCACCTCACCGGGCGCCACCGCCAGCGTGATGCCCTTCAGCACCTCCTGGCGACCGAAGCGCTTGTGCACGCCCTCGGCGCTGACCATCGGCGCGCTCACCGACTGGCTCCGTCGTGCGGCGAGGACAGCGCGTCGAGCACGAGCGCCTGTCTCGCGTTGGCTTCACGCGAGGAGCCGCGTCCGTAGTAGCGCTCGAGATAGTGCTGTCCCACGTACAGCACGCTGGTGCACACGATGTACCAGAAGCTGGCGACGATCAACAGCTGGATCGTCTTGTAGTTGACGGCGAAGATCTGTTCGGATGAGTACAGAAGCTCGGTCACCGTGATCACGCTCGCCAGCGACGTGGTCTTCAGCATCGAGATCGTCTCGTTACCTGTCGGCGGGATGATCACGCGCATCGCCTGCGGCAGCACGATCCGACGCAGTGTCTGCACGCGCGTCATGCCGAGCGACTGCGCCGCGTCGGTTTGGCCCTCGTCGACCGAGATCATCCCGGCCCTGACGATCTCCGCCATGTAGGCGCCCTCGTTCAACCCGAGTCCAAGCACTGCCGCCCGGAACGCAGTGATCAGCGTGTTCACGTCCGGGTGCACAAGCGCCGGCCCGAACGGCACGCCGAGCGCAAGCTTGGGATACAGCGCGGCGATGTTGTACCAGAACAGCAACTGCACGAGGACGGGCGTGCCGCGGAAGAACCAGATGTACAGCCAGCTGGCGCGCGAGACGAGCGGGTTCGTCGAGACTCGCATCACGGCGAGCAGCACACCGAGCACGACGCCGATCGCCATTGAGATGACTGTCAGCTCGATTGTCACGACCAGGCCTTCGAGGATGCGGTGGTCGAACAGGTATTCGCCGACCACGCTCCATTCAAAGCGCGGGTTGGTGACAACCGAGCGCACCAGGGCGACGGCGATCACGAGAATGACCGCAGCCGCGACCCAGCGCCCGGGGCGCCGGACGGGGACGGCCACTATGTCGTCGGGCCGCCCCGTCGGGCTGGTGACCTCTGGTGAGGACACCGAACTACTCGCTCAGCTCTTCGCCCCGTTGATTCCCGGGGTGCTGAGCGCTCCCGCCTGCACACCCCACTTTTCGAGGATCTTCATATAGGTGCCGTTTGCGATCAGCACCTTCAGCGCCGCCAGCACGGGTGTGGTCATGCCACTGCCCTTCGGGATCGCAAGCCCGTAAGGGGCCGCGCCGTAGGTTTCACCGACCAGCTTGAACGTGCCGTTGGATTGCTTCACCTGGTAAGCGGCCACCGGCGAGTCGGCCATGCCGAGTTCCGCGCGACCGCTGGAGATCGCCAGGTTGGCGCCGTTCTGTGTGGGATACACGAGCACGGTCACCGACTTCTTGCCGGCTTTCGTGCACTTCCCGCTCTGTTCGGTCGATTCTTCTTCCTCGGTGGTTCCCTTCTCCACCGAGACCGTCTTCCCGCACAGGTCTTCGAGCGTCTTTACGCCCGGATTCGATGAGGACTTTGCATAGAACGATGTTCCGGCGGTGAAGTAGTCGACGAAGTCGACTGTCTTCTCGCGTTCCCTGGTGTCGGTGAACGACGACGCACCGATGTCGTACTTGCCGGCTGCCAGACCCGGGATGATCGTGTCAAACGTTGCGTTAACCATTTCGACCTTCAAGCCCATCACCGACCCGAGCGCTTTCATCAGGTCGGCGTCCATCCCGACCACGGTGTGCCCGTCGGAGGCAATGAACTCGTTGGGGGCATACGTCGCATCGGCTGCGACGGTGAGCGTGCCCTTGGATTTGATAGCGGCAGGTACCTCCGCGGCGATCGTCGCGTTTGCGCTACTCGAACCTGACGTCGTCGTCGTGGTTGTCGAGCTCGTGCTGCTGCTGCTGCCGCATGCGGCCAGCACGAGGACGGTGAGCGCGGGTACGCCGAGTCGAGCGACCAGCTTGCTCATCGGAACCCCCTTCGTGGGTATTGACAGTAGGGCCCCGGACCAGGCGAGGCCGCGCAAGTATAGGACCCGGCAAGTGCCTGGCGCGGTGTGGCGCGACTGGAGCCGCCGCTTGACTCCGGATCGTGGCCCCGACGGCGCTCTCGGTCTTCAGGCGCGTGCTTGGGACTCGCGAAATAGAAAAGCCCCGCGTGAGCGGGGCTTTTCCTTAGCAGGTCGATAAGCCGGATTCTGTCGTTGAGCAGCCATCCATCTGAGCGGCCTACCTGGACCTCGGCGGGTACCTGCAAACGGTCCTGTTTGGCCTTGCATCGGGTGGGGTTTGCCCAGCCGCCGCGTCACCGCGACGCTGGTGCGCTCTTACCGCACCATTTCACCCTTGCCGGCCCGCCGTTCACGTGGGACGGCGGACGTAGGCGGTTTGTTTCTGTGGCACTTTCCCGCGGGTTTCCCCGGGTCGATATCTCGACCACCCTGCCCTTTGATGTCCGGACTTTCCTCGAAGGCACATCGCCTCCGCGGCTGCCTGATCTGCTCTGCCAACCTAGCGCGTGAGGACGGCTCTGTGAAGGCTTGGGCCAGGCTGCCCGGCCGACGTCACCGCGTCGGCGCTGCCGCTCAGACCCTCCTGAGCAGCCCCACGACGCGACCGAGCACCTTGACCTCCTTGCTGCGGATCGGCTCCATCGTGTCGTTCTCGGGCTGCAGGCGAATGTGGTCGGCCTCGCGGAAGAAGCGCTTGACCGTCGCCTCCTCGCCCAGCAGCGCCACGACGACCTCGCCGTCGCTGGCCGTGTCCTGGGGATGCACGACGACATAGTCGCCTTCGAGGATGCCGGCGTCCTTCATCGAGTCGCCGCGAATCCGCAGGAGGTACTCGCCGTCATCGCCGCCCGCGATTTCGGGCACCGACACGTAGTCCTCGACGTTCTCCTCCGCGAGCATCGGCTGTCCGGCCGCGACCGAGCCCAGCAGCGGCAGCCCTTCGGCGCGCACGATCCCGCGCACGCTGTCGACCGCGCTGCCCACCGCACGGTCGAGCAGCTCGATCGCCCGCGGCTTGGAGGGGTCGCGACGCAGCAGCCCGATCTTCTCGAGGTTGGCCAGATGCGCGTGCACGGTCGATGACGACGCCAGGCCGACCGCCTTGCCGATGTCGCGCACCGTCGGCGGATAGCCGTACTTGGCGGAGTACTTGCGGATGAAGTCGAAGATCTCCTGCTGGCGCTTGGTCAGATCCATGTCTGCTTGCCTCCCTGTCGGGGTGGATTGCGACCTGCAACGAACATGTGTTCGCACTGTAGCGGCGGCCGTGGACGGATGCAAACTCGAAGCGCTCCGACCGCCTGTGGCGTCCACGCCCCGGGGCTATACTCGCCCCCCTGCGCCCGTGGCGGAATTGGTAGACGCGCAAGGTTGAGGGCCTTGTGGAGATTGTTCTCCGTGGTGGTTCGAGTCCACTCGGGCGCATACGAAAAGCCCTGCAAATCGGGGCTTTTCGTAGTTAAGGCGGTCTCGAGGGGGGCGCGGGGCGATTGTTCGGTTTTGTGCCAATGGCACGGCCGAACAATTTGCCGAACATTTCGTGTGCCGGTTGTTCGGCTTCAGGGTCAAAGACCTACGCAGATGAGAGGTCCTTCCGACCACCTGGAGCCGAACAAGATGTGCCAGATGTGCCACGGGCAGCGCGCTCACCGGCGTGGTGTCCGCCCTTCAAGCGAGCAGCCCGGAGGCGCGAGATGAGCTACAGCCTGACCAGGGGTGTGTGGGAGGTACGCTGGCGTGGTGGCGATGGGCGACAGCGCTCGCGTCGCTTCGGTGATGACGAGCGGGCCGCACAGGCGTTCGATGAAGCGATCCACGACCAGAAGGGCAAGGAACGCAAGCCAGCGGGCTACGGGGAGAGCGGCGGCGTCTACCCCTATGAGACCGCGCAGGGCACGCGGTGGCGGTGCAGGGTCAAGCGCTCGGATGGGAAGTGGTCTCAGAAGCGTGGGTTCACAAGCCCGAGCGCGGCGGCGAACTGGCGGCGTCGTCAGCTTGAGCGGGTCGAGCGGCGCGAGGTCGTCCACACGAAGGAGACCTTCGGCGAGTTCTTCCCGCGCTGGCTGACTCGGCGCAAGCCCTATCTCGAGGAGGGCAGCTGGAGTTGCTATGAGCGCGACGGTCGCATCCGGCTTCTTCCGGCGCTGGAGTCAGTGCCGCTCGGGGTGATGGAAGTCGAGCACGTCCGTGACCTGATGGACGTGATGACCGAAGGGATGGAAGCCGGGGAGATCGCGCCGAAGACGGTCAACAACACGCTCACCACGCTCGTCGTCTGCTTGAACGAAGCAAAGAAAGACAAGCTGATGGTCACGAACCCGGCGCTTGAGATTCCGAAGCTGCCGGACGCGCATGTGGAGCGCGAGTACCTGCGGCTGCATGAGATCCCGCTGTATCTCGACTCGTGCTCGCTGGTCTATCGCCCGCTCGCGGAGCTGCTGATCGGCAGCGGCCTGCGTATCTCCGAGGCAATAGCTTTGCAGCTCGGCGACTTGGAACTCGAAGACTCGGGCGGCGTGATCGTGGTCTACCGCTCGCGCAAGAAGGGGAAGGTCGGCTCAACGAAGTCAGATCGCTTCCGCGCGGTGGAGATCGGGCCTGGCCTCTCGGCTGTGGTGCGCGAGCAGGTCGAAAAGCGCGCGGCGATGGCCGGCGGCGACAAGCTGGACGCGCTGCTCTACACGATGCCCGTGCGCGTCCGCAAGACCGACCAGGGGCGCTGGGAGGGCGACGGCGATGGCAAGCCGTTCGATCGCACGACTGTCTCGCGCGACTGGCACAAGGCGGCGCTGCAGGACGCGGACCTGCGCGATATGCCGCTGCACGCTCTGCGGCATACCGCGGCGGCGGCGTGGTTGGCGGGCGGCAACTCCTTGAAGTACGTGCAGGACCAGCTCGGGCACGGTGACATTCGCACGACCGAGCGCTACTACGGGCACCTGGAGCGCCACGTGAAGAAGGAGGGCGCGAAGGCGACCGAGGCGGCGATCGCCCGCGCGGTGCGGGAGCACAACGGCCGCCGGCGCAGCGCCTACGCCCGTCAAGCCCGCGCGGGCACTCGCTGAGCGGGCCGCACCGTAGCGGTAGGTTGCGCGGAGCGGCCTGGGCTCCATGCGGCCCTGGCGTCGTTGACCCAGCGCTCTATGTCGTCGGGGTGGAAGCGCAGCGGCCCCTCCTCCCCACCGATCCTGATCGACGGGATGCGGCCTTGCTTGGCGGCGTCGTAGAGCCAGGTCCGCGAGACTCGCAGGCGCGTCGCTACTTCGGATGGCTTGAGCAGGTCGATCCCAGACGTTCCATCGCCGTTCATGTGGGTTACTGACCCCCAGGGCGCTCAACCGGCCAACGAGTTTGTCTGCGAGCGACCTCCCTCAGCGCGGGCAGTCATCGAGGCGCAGTATCCCTCCGCGATCGTGGCTCGGGTGGGGCTAGATCGGCAGCTCGGGGAACTCCTCGTCCTCCAGCTCGGCTTCGCGCAGGTGGGCTTCGGCTCTGGCGACGACGGCCTCGTAGAACTCGCGGGTGGGTGTACCGGGCGCGAATGCTTCTGCGTGCTTTCGGCTCTCGTCGCGCAGTTGGATGTGGCGCTGTGGCGGCTGGCCCATCGTGCGGCTCTGGTTGCCGGTGATGACAGTGACCGACAGCAGCGCACGGGCGACCTTGGCCAGGCTTTCTGCGCCTCGCGCGTGCGCAGCCTCGAGAGTCTCCTGCACGAACTGCGGGTGGGTAAGCGCGACCTGCCACGGCATTGCTCCCATCAGTTCCACGGCGGCGTCGATTCTCGATTCCTCGCTCGTTGTGAGCCACTCAAGGAGTACGGTGAGCGCAGCATCTTGGTTGGTGGCGAGCCGCCAGTAGAGACCGGGGGCTTCGTAGCGTAGGCGTGGGCTTGGGTCGAGCATGGCATCGCGGATGCGCCGCAGTAGCGCGAGTAGCTCCTCGCCCGTGGCACCGCCGAGGAGGTCGGCGTTGAAGTCGTCGTAGGAGAGCGCCCGGATCTCCCCGCCGGCGGCGGCGCGGGCGAGGAGGAAGCCGAGGATTTCGTCGCGGTGTTCGGGCGCGAGCTTGGCGAGAACCTCGTTGGCAAAGTATTCGAGCCTCGGCGCCGGTCGGAGCTTGTCCAGCAGGACGGGGATCTGGCTGTGTTCAACGTGGTCGATCACCAGCGCGATCAGGGCGCACAGCGAGTCGGCGAGGTGGCTGTTTTCGTGGATGTCGCTGGCGAGCGCGATGTCGAGGGCCAGGGGAGCGTTGATGTGTGCGAGGCGGCGGGTGGCGTGCAGGGCGACGTTGACGATGTTGAGATGGTTGTCGGCGACGAGCTCGCGCAGCGTCGCGGCCTCTGGCGCGTCGGGATCGGCGAACCAGTTGCCGTTGAACAGGTAGTCGGCGAGCTGCCGCCGCGCTGAGGTCGGGCCGGCACGCAGCCCTTCGAGCAGCCCGTAGGTCGCCTGGGGGCTGTGTGAGCTGAGGACGGCGAGCAGCGTCCCTCCGAACTGTGCGAGCGGCCGGTCGGGGTTGGCGGCGCACCAGCGGGCCAGCGCCTCGCCGAGCTCGGGGTGCGCTTCGCTGAGCGCGATCAGCAGCGGACTCGCGTTCGCAGCTGTGTCTTCCGGCAGATCGTTGATCGCTGATACGTGTGCGTCCAGACGTTCAGCGAGCGCATCGAAGGTGCCTGCGCTGCTGGCGGCGAGGGCGTCTGCGACGGCGTGGAGCTTGGCTTTCGACCCCGTCCTGGTCGAGCACGTCGATCGGGTTGCGCAGCGCGCTGGCGAGGCTCTCGTCTTCGATCTCGGGTTGCTCACCGATCTGGCGGGCGCGGTCACGGACGTCGTTCCAGGCGCTGCGCTGCGAGTGCCATCCGAGGGCGGTGCGCAGCTTCAGCCGCACGTGCGGGTCCTGGGTGTCGCTCATCACGGTCTCGATCGCGTCGAGGATTGCCAGCTGGTCGTCGTGCCACTGCTCAATCTCGGTGTCGGTGATCTCGCGGCCGAACGCGCCGATTGGCGGGCGTAGCGCGTCGCCGAGGAGCCGGGCGGCTAGCGCCCGCTCGCGGGCAGCGCCGTTGGTGGCTTGGGCGGTGAGGATTGTCCTGATCGTGGCGCGTATGTCAGCGGTCGCTTTCGCGGAGACCGGGAAGACCCTGATCTGGAAGCCCGTTTCGGCTGCGTGTGTGGTCTCGCCTTCGCGGGCGAGCAGCGGCGCGAGCAGCTCGAGCGGTGAGTATGCGGATGCGCTGGCGTCGTCTTGGAGGGCGCGTTCGACCAGTTGCAGCACGCCGCGTGCGAACAGCAGCGGTAGCTCATAGCCTGCGAGGCTCTGGATTTGGCGTACCGGATGGTCGGTGTTCGAGTTCAGGGGCCTCGGGTCATCGCAGGCGAGCTGCCAGAGGAGGTCGAGCGCCTCGGGCAGGAAGCTCGGCGTCAAGGCGATCGAGGCGAGCAGCTCGGGCAGGCGGCGACGCACGTCAGCGTCGGTGAGCTGGCTGGCGAACAGGTCGTCGGTGGCTGACGCGGCGGGGTTGGCGAGCGCGCAGGTGACGATCTCGAACACGGCCGCCGGTGCGAGCCGGGCGACGGGCTTGATCAGCTGGATGATCCGCAGCCGTTCTTCGGCGTGCCCACGCAGAAACAAGGTATGTAGGTCGCGCCAGAACTTGTCGAGTAGTGCGCTGTCGGTCTGCTCCTCCTGGCCGATGCGCCAGTCGAGCTCGGCGAGGTTGCGCAGGAGCCCGATGATCGCAACGTCGGCGTAGCGGTTGAGAAGCGCCTGCGCGCGTCCGGTGGGTCGGCCTTGATGGTCTACGCAGGCGCGGTGCAGGATGTGGTCTGCGAGCACGTCAGGGACGATGCGGCGCAGCCGCCCGCGGGCGGTCAGGACCCCGGCCTGCTCGAGCTGGGAGACCAGTGAGCGAAGCTGGTGATCCTCGATCTGCAGGTCGGCGGCTAGCCGCTCGATCAGGACGGTGTTCTCGATGAACAGCGGGCCGAGCGCGGAGATCAGGATCAGCGCGTCGCGTGCGGCCTGCGCGTCCACTTCGTCGCCGAGCTTGCCGAGCATCTCGTCGCGGAAGCGGTCCAACACGGTCATGCGGAACTCGGCGTGGCGCTCAAGCAACTCCGGCGCGACTGCCTGCCGCGCGAGCAGCTGACCGCCGATGACGGTCACGAGCGGACAGTCGGCAGTGGCGTCGGCGAGATGCTCCGCGAGGTGCTCGTGCTCGGCGCCGAGAGCCTGCGCGGCGAGTGCGCGCACGTCTTTGACTGGCAGATCGCCAAGCGGCTTTGAGATCCAGACCTTC
The DNA here is from genome assembly GCA_963779665.1 of uncultured Solirubrobacteraceae bacterium. GTDB lineage: Bacteria > Actinomycetota > Thermoleophilia > Solirubrobacterales > Solirubrobacteraceae > Palsa-744. The sequence continues at coordinate 166,811 of CAVZYW010000004.1, forward strand.
TCGGGTGAGAGGCCGGCGAGCGATAGGCGCGAGCGAAGCTCCTCGGCACGGTGTGGCCTGGTGGCGAGCACGAGCGTCGGAGCGCTGGGCTGCCGGGTGGCGGCGCCGATCAGCGCGGCGAGATCCTCGCGCCGGTGCGCGTCATCGACGATCACGAGCGGCGCGGTCCACGGAAGCTCCTCAACCGACTCGGCCGTGAGCGCTAGCTGGTCGTCGACGAACAGCACGGTTCGGCTCGCCTTGTGGGCTTCGGCGAGCGCGCGCAGAATGCGGGTCTTGCCGATGCCGCCGCGGCCGACGAGCACAAGCACGCGAATCTCCTGGTTGGCTAGCTGCTGGTCGATGGTGGCGAGCAGCTCGTCACGGCCGACGAGCGCCCAGGTGTGACGGAACAGATGATCCTCGTCCAGCAGAGGCCGGAAATACTCGTCGGTCTCGTGAAAGCACAACGGCCCGCGTGGCCCGAGGAACGCACGGCGCCAGTGGACGGTGAAGGTGTCCTCGATCAGCCGCCGGGCACGCTCGCGCGGCTCGATCGCACGGACGCCTTGGGAGAGATCCTCCTTGTCGAGCAGCCTCCAGCCGTCGAGTGCGGCAACGTAGTCGCGCACGGTGGTGCCCACCTCGCAGGCGACGAGGATGACGTGCTCGTCGGCGTCGTACTCGGTCTCCGCAACGGTGCTTTTCGCGTGTGTTTTGGTGTACTTCCGCCACTTTCGGCACTGGTAGGTACGTGTGCGCCCGTCGGTGAGCTCGGCGGCGATGTCGATGCCGAGCTGACCCTGGCCGCGGGTGCCGTACTTGTGCGCGCTGGCGACGTCGGGCTGGCCGTTGACGTAGGCGAGGCAGAACCGCTCGAAGGCGTCCCACTCCCACTGCGGGTCATCGAGTGGCAGCAGGTCTACGTGGTCTAGGGGCGGTAGGGGCAGCGGCATTCGTGTTCGAGGGTAGCCCAGCCCTCAGCAGGCTGCCGGCAGCCAACTGGCTGGCTCGCGTATGGCGCCAGATGTCGAGAGTGACGTGTCGGTGGGACATTCGTTTCACGTGCCCGATGCTGACGACTGGCTTGCCGAGCAGGCCAAGGTCTGACGACCGTTCGACAGGGGTCCTGGCGAGGACATACAGTCAAGGTTCGATGCTCAGTGAACCGCGCTCAATGCCATCCGCCGCGGGCACAGCGCGCCCGTGAGTGAACAAGACTCCGCGAACTCGCGGCCGGCGGGCCTCTACTTCAGCGACCCGGCGTGCCTCGAACACGATCCGCGTGTGCACATGCCTGAGCACCCGGACACGCCTGAGCGGCTTGAGGCGATCGAGCGGATGCTGGCCGAGCACAACTGGTTGGGCTGGGAGCGGCGTGCCGCGCCGCCGGCCGAGGTAGCGCAGCTGGAATTGATCCACAGTGCCAGGCATGTGCAGAGGATCATGGAGCTGTCGCTGGCCGGTGGCGGCGCGATCGACTCGGACACTTTCGTCGGCGAGCCCTCCTATCGTGCAGCGCTGCACGCCGCCGGCGGCGCGTGCGAGATGACAAGGGCGCTGATGGCAGGCGAGGCGACGCTCGGTTTCTGCGGCGTGCGTCCTTCTGGCCATCATGCCGAACCGGATCGCGCGATGGGCTTCTGCCTGTTCAACAACGTTGCGATCGCCGCGGAGCTGGCGATCCGAGAGCTGGGCGCTCGGCGGGTGCTGATCCTGGATTGGGATGTGCACCACGGCAACGGGACCGCTGAGGCGTTCCGGCGCCGATCGGATGTTCTGTTCGTAAGCATCCATCAGGCGGGGATCTATCCGGGCACGGGCTCGATGAGCGACGTGGGCTCGGGTGCGGGCGAGGGCTACACGATCAACCTGCCTGTCCCGGCCGGCTCGGAGGAGGAGCTGTGGCTATCGCCGATCGAGCACATCGTGCTCCCGGTCGCCGAGAGCTTCGCGCCGGAGCTCGTGCTGATCTCTGCCGGCTTTGACGCGCACCGCGAGGACCCGTTGGCTGGCTGTCGTCTGGAGGCGGGCTCGTTCGCGGAGATGGCCCGTCACGTGCGGGGGCTGGCTACATCACTCGGCGTGCCACTCGGAGCCGTCCTCGAGGGTGGCTACCAGCCTGTGGCGCTGGCGGAGTGCGTGCGGGAGACGCTTGCCGCGCTCGCCTCCGATGAGCCAGCGCAGTCGGCGGCACCGGAGCCGCTCTTGACATCGCGCGCCGCCGCTCACGTGGGCCACTACTGGCCGCTGTAGGGAGTGCTGCCCCTATATCGCGGGAACGCCTGTGGTCGCCGTCCCTCCGGTGCAAGGGAACTGGTAGGCGGGTAGTTCCCCACGTCACGGCTGGGTAGCGAGGACCGATGCTTGGCTTGTGCGTGCGTGATCTGATCTGCTTGGCCAATGTCCGAAGATCGAGACATATCGTGCGCTCGCGCCGGCGACTGGCTTGAGGTCAAGGGCGTTGGCGAGCGCCCTTCGCGGCGTGGCAGATCAGGGAGGTGCTCGGCAGCTCTGAGCATCCCCACTTCCGCGTTCGCTGGGATGAAGGA